>UQLR01000009.1 GCA_900541975.1 uncultured Oscillospiraceae bacterium
GTATGGCGTGGCGGAAATAGAGGAAGAAAAATGCATCGGCTTCCAACATATGCATTGCTTTTGAATGACGGAACATATGACAATGTACATGTTCTGGGAATGTTGCATCTTTTTTGCGGATCGCATCTACATATTTTTTTATGATATAAGAGATACCATCGCGGTCAATCTTTCGATGATAACGGTTAGTGATCAAAAAATCGGTTCCTACAGCGTATGAACGGTACCGGCTAAGATAGTTTTCGACAAGTTTTGCTGTTGCGTCTGCTATCACGACTGTACGATATTTGTTGCCTTTTCCGTGTAATCTTACGGTTGCAACAGAACCTAACGATATATCGGCTATCGTAATATCGCATAATTCCTGAACTCTGCACCCACTGTCATACAAAAGTGTCAGGATCACCCTGTGTCGGAAACCGGTATGGGAATTAACATCCGGACTGTTTATAAGTGATGACATCTGTTCCACAGTCAGGAAAGATACTTCTTTCGGTGCAGCCTTTTTTGCCCTGATCCCGGAGACATTCTGTAAAGGGGCAATGTACTCGATATGTTCCAGCTGTGCATAATCACTGAATGCTTTCAATGCAGCCAGCCGTTGATTTGCTGCAGTTATACCAGCCCCGTTGTTCCGGTACCATTCCAGGAATTCAATCACCAGTTCACGTTTGAAGTCCCTGATATAAAAAGAATTCGGAGAGGTTTCTTTTTCTTCTTTTAAAAACCGAAGGAACAGTTTCAAAGTGTCTCTGTAACTGAGAATGGTATTCCTGGAATAACATCTATGATGCGGCAGATAGTCCGTTAAAAATCCTGTGACCAGACAGGCAAAATCAGTAGAATTCGTGTTCATTGATAACTGCCTCCCTGATCAGATCAGGAAAAGATTCCATCATCCGTTCTTTTATATATGGAAACCGTTCTGCCACAGCTTATCAGTCTGTGCACATCAACTATTGAAACCGCCGTGTACCGGACGGTACGCACGGTAGTGTGAGAGGACGGCGGCTAACCACCGCCTCCTACTCTATCGTTTTACGTTCTTTTATTTAATAACCCGTACACGCAGAACGCCGGCAATTTCCTGGATTTCTTCCCGGATTTCTTTTGAAACGTTTGTAGCGTCTACAATTGTATAGGCAAATTCTTTTCTGGACTTATTTTCCATATTTTCAACGTTTGCACCCTTTTGTCCAAGCATTGCAAGAATCTGTTGTAAGATGTTTGGAGCATTTTTATGCAGAATGCAGTAGCGCACTTCTCCGGTCTTTGGCATACATACGTTGGGGAAATTTACAGAATTGGTTACGTTGCCATTTTCCAGATAATCCTTAATTTCATCCGCCGCCATGCATGCGCAGTTGTCTTCGCTTTCCGGCGTGGAAGCGCCCAGGTGCGGCATTGCGATCACACCGGGCTGGCCGAGTACGTCATCGGTTGCAAAATCGGTTACATAAGCCGAAAGCTTACCGCTGTTTAATGCAGCCACAACGTCTGCAGAACGGACAAGGTCTGCCCTGGAAAAGTTTAATATGCGCACGCCGTCTTTCATTTTTGAGATATTGTCTGCATTGATAATTTCTTTGGTGTCGGGCGTAAGCGGCACATGCACCGTAATATAATCGCATTGTGCAAAAATGGGATCAAGCGACATGACGTGGGTTGTATGCCTGGAAAGCTGCCAGGCTGCATCTACAGACAGATAGGGGTCATAGCCAAGCACGTCCATCCCAAGCGCGGTAGCGGCGTTTGCTACCAAAACGCCGATTGCTCCAAGCCCAATTACGCCAAGTTTTTTACCTTTGATTTCGGGTCCGACAAAAGCGCTTTTGCCTTTTTCGACCATCTTGCCTACCTGATCTCCGTTGCCTTTAAGGGTGTTTGCCCAGGCAATCCCGTCGACAATCTTTCTGGAACTGAGCAACAACCCTGCAATTACAAGTTCCTTAACGGCGTTTGCATTTGCGCCGGGTGTATTGAACACGACAATCCCCTGCTCGCTGCATTGATCGACAGGAATATTGTTTACGCCGGCGCCTGCTCTGGCGATAGCAATTGTATTTTTGGAAAATTCCATGTCGTGCATGGAAGCGCTTCTTACCATAATTGCGTCAGGGTTTTCCACAGCGTCGCTGCAAACATAATTTTCCCCAAGGCGTGCAAGCCCGGTTTTTG
Source organism: uncultured Oscillospiraceae bacterium (assembly GCA_900541975.1). Taxonomy (GTDB): domain Bacteria; phylum Bacillota; class Clostridia; order Oscillospirales; family Acutalibacteraceae; genus Scatavimonas; species Scatavimonas merdigallinarum. The sequence continues at coordinate 2,179 of UQLR01000009.1, forward strand.
CAATTTTGTTAAGCGTAAGAATATTGTACATGGATACCATCATCCTTTTTATATTTTTTCAAATCGTTTTGTAAAAACGGGTCAAATATTTTCTTTCTCAAATTTTTCCATAAACGCGACCAGCGCGGCTACGCCTTCATATGGCATGGCATTGTAAATAGAAGCGCGCATACCGCCTACAGTACGGTGCCCTTTAATATTGACAAATCCGTTTGCCGTGGCTTCCTGAACAAATTTTGCATCCATTTCGGCGTTGCCCGTTACAAACGGTACGTTCATTAGAGAACGGTCCTCTTTGACAACCGTGCCCTTAAAGAGCTTGGAATGATCCAGAAAATCATAAAGCAGCGCTGCCTTTTTTTCGTTGCGCGCTTGCATATTTGCAAGGCCGCCGACTTCATTTTTAATCCATTCAAGGACAAGCTTCGCCATATAAATAGTATAGCATGGCGGTGTATTAAACATAGAGTCGTTATCTGCGTGAATCTGGTAATTAAACATGGTGGGTGTAATGTCTTGTGCATGGCCGATCAGGTCTTCCCGCACGATCACAACCGTAAGGCCTGCCGGCGCCATGTTTTTCTGCGCACCGGCGTATACAAGGCCAAATTTGGATACGTCGATCGGGCCTGAAAGAATACACGAGGAAATATCTGCAACCAGCGGCACATCGCCCGTTTGGGGGAGCGTATGGTACACAGTTCCGTAAATAGTATTGTTCAGGCAAATATGGAAGTAATCTGCGTCTTTGGTAAAGGTTGCGGGGTCCAGCTTTGGAATATAGGAAAACGTCTGGTCCTCCGAGGAAGCGACGACATTGGCCTGTGCATAACGCGCGCCTTCCTTGTAAGCTTTTTTGGCCCATTGCCCTGTGATGACATAATCTGCCTTTCCACTTTTTACGGCCAGGTTCAGGGGAACCATTGCAAATTGTGAAGAAGCGCCGCCCTGCAAAAACAGAACCTTATAATTGTCCGGAATGTTCATGACCTCCCGCAAAAGGGATTGCGCGCCTTGAATGATAGAGCCATATACCTTGGAGCGATGGGACATTTCCATAACAGACTGACCGCTGCCTTCGTAATCGAGCATTTCCGCTGCCGCCCTTTTTAATACCGATTCGGGCAACATGGAAGGCCCTGCTGAAAAATTGTAAACTCTGCTCATGACCTAAACATTTCCTTTCTTTTGCGTTTATGTAACGCTTGTTTTTTAAAAATGCGGCAGGTAAGGGTGCTACACTGTCACATATTACAAACTATTCAAAAGTTTGTTAAATTGCTAACGCTTCAATTATAATATTTTATAATATGCAAGTCAACATAAAAAGCGATTTCCCGCCGCTTTTCTGCAACAAACAAGCAGATACGCTTTGTGCAGGCGTGAAAAAATATACGTTTTTACAGAACAGATGTTTAAGCGTCTGCGTTGGCGGCCGATTTGCTTTTTTTGCGTTTTGAAAAGTCCAGCGTCATGGTGAAAATGCGGTCTGTAGAGAAAATACGGACTGCAACCAGCATAACAACAGCTAATATAACCACCTGGTACAGCATACCGCCGTAAAACAAAAATGTATTGCCGAACATCAAATTGGACGAAGCGATAAACGTGTGTGTAAATGGGATCAGATACAGAATAATCTGCACAACGGTGGGCAGGGAGGATATATCGACCATCATGGTAACGAGATAGGGAATGATCGTCAAAAAAATAAGCGGCGCAATCATGCTGCTTGCCGATTTCAGGTCTTTGGCCAAGGCGCCAAGCACCATACTGATTGCAAGTGCGATCAGGACCGTCAAAAACAGCTGTATACCAATGAGCAGATACTGGATGGGAGAAAGCGTAAGGCCGAGCGATTGCATAGCGGCGCTGAAGGCGCTTTCGGCCGTGTGTCCCATACTGCCTGTGATACCACCCATAAATGTGGAAAAGCCGATCATATACACACCGGCCATCAAAATGGACAGCACGCCAGAGGCGCACATTTTTGAAGCGAGCACCGAAAGACGTGATACAGGGCAGGAAAGAAGCGTCTCCAGCGTTTTATCGCTTTTTTCGTTGGCAATGGCCGCTACGTTAAGCTGGGAAGCGTAGATGATCAGTAAAAACACGATAATAGGAATGAAAATGGATTGCTGCATGGAAAGGCCGCGCAGAGCGTCTGCCCCGATCTGTGCGCTTGCCCCGTTTGCAACGCTTGTTTCAGAAGTAGAAATGGGGTTTTGCAGAAACGCAGCGTCTGCTGTTTTGCTATGTTCGGCGATCAGCAAAGCGGAAAGGCTTTGCGTAAGCGTCTGTGCAGCGGCGGATGCGGAGTAATTGTTACCAGAGAGCATGGAAAAACTGTTTAGAGCCGACAAAATGCGTAGCGTTTGCGTTTTCCCCTGCGCGATCCCCGCAGAGAAGCCTTCCGGGATAATCAGCACGCTGTTATGGCCTTCTTCCGCTGCAGCGGCCAAAACGGCGTCATCGCTGCCGTAGGGAACGGTGGATACAGTAAAGCCCGACTGTTCCAACATGGAAAGTGACTGGCGGCTCAGCTCGGACTGATCTGCATCGGACACGACCACATCCTGGGATTTGGACGACATGTCCTGGGTGACGCCGCTCATCACCTGTCCCAGAAGCAGAAATATCAACATGCTGACCAGTACGCTAACAATGGTGGAAACGGTCAAAATTTCCCGCAGCTCTTTTTTAAACAATATGAGAAACTTCATTTGTCTTCACCGTCCTTTCAAATACCTCTTCCAGGTTTTGGGATCCGGTCTGCTTTTTCAGCTGTGCCGGCGTTCCGGTCAGGTGCATAACGCCATTTGCAATAATCCCCACCCGGTCAGAGACAAATTCAATTTCCAGCATATTGTGGGAAGAAAGTAAAAAAGACATTCCATCGTTTGCCAGGGAGCGTATCATACGGCGGATTTCCAACGCGTTAAGAATATCCAGACCGCTGGTAGGTTCATCAAGTATGGCAAGTGCCGGGCGGGTCATCACCGCGCGCGAAAGCAGAAGCTTTCGGATCATACCGCGGCTGTAAGTGCCAATTTTATCCTGTAGCCTGTCGCCCAGGCCACAAATTTCAACGGCACGCGCCACATATTGTGCACACTGGTTTTTATCAGAAGAAAATAAAGACGCCATAAAATCAAGATAGCGTTTTCCTGTCATACTTTTATAGGCGCCCGCCTCATCGGGAAGATAAGTGATGCTTTGCCGGACTTTATCCGGGTGGCGAATAATACTGTGGCCGCTTACAAAAGCGTCGCCTGCTGTAGGCTGAATCAACGTGGCGATCATACGCAGCGTGGTGGTTTTCCCGGCGCCGTTGGGGCCGATCAGTGCAAAAACTTCGCCGGGTTCCACAGTAAAGCTGATCTGGTTGGCCGCCAGTTTGTCTGTGTATTTTTTTGAGAGCTTATCAACATGTAAAACAGCTTCCATTATATCACTTCCTTTTGTTGTATGGCCGGCATATTTGTAAAAGAACGCAGTAGCCTGTGCCTTGTAAAATTACCGGACATTTTTCTGACGAAGCTATTGTAGCATAAGCAAAAAAAATGGGCAATAACAAATTGCCTTGCGTTTTGCGTTTCGGCTCTTTTACTGTAAAAACAATATAATTTGTCTGTAAAAATTGTGGCGCCCGTTTGACAGGAGGGTTGTATGGGCAGGCGGAACGCCGGTATTGATAAAATAAATTTGCAGGTCGGCCGTTTATAGATAGGCTATATGGTCTGTGCAGCGTTCAGAAATAAAAAATGTTGTGCCTGGGAATTGTTTTGCAAGAAAGTCTGTAAGCGGACGAATTACCACATTTTCCGTTTTAAAATGGCCGGCGTCAACAATACAAAGCCCGTGTGATGCGGCGTCCAAAAGCTGATGATGTTTGATTTCCCCGGTCACAAAGGCATCGGCACCAAGCTGTAATGCTTTATAAAGCCCATCGCCGCCAGCGCCGCCGCTTACAGCCACAGTTTTTACCTGTTTTTGTATGGCGGTGAAGCGTACCCCTGTGCAGGAGAGAGCGGTTTTTACGTGCATGGCAAATGCGTAAGCTGTAAGCGGCGGCGAAAGTGTGCCTGTTACCATGCATTCTCCGTCTATCAGTTTTTGGTTTGCAAGGCCGAGCGCTTGTGCCAAACAGACATTTACGCCGCGGGGGGAAAGGTCCAGGTTTGTGTGTGCGCAAATAGCGGCGATATGATTCTGCGCCAGCAGGCCTGCAGGGCTGTCAAATGCAAGCGAACGCAGGGGCTGAAAAATTACAGGATGATGGCTGATAATGAGCTGTGCTTTTTTCTGTACGGCTTCTTCAACCACATCTTTTGTAATGTCCAGAGCGACAAGCGCTGTTTTAACCTGTGTGTTTGCATCTCCGGCCAGAATGCCGCAATTGTCAAAATCCATTGCGCTTTGAAACGGTGCAACGGTATCTATGAAATCATAAATTTTTTTTACGGTTGTCAGCATTTTTTCTTTCCCTCCAATATATGCTGGATTGACTCTATGCATTGTATAACCTGTGCTGCCTGCATTTTTTGCCCTGCGTGCGATAATCCGGAGGCCTTTCGCTGCAGGCGCAGGATCACCTGCGCAATATAGCTTTTGTCAACCTCGTTTTGCAAAGGCTGCAGCCTGCCGCAGTATAAAAGCGCCGGGTCTGCGCGGCAGGAAATGCCGGTATATGTACAATACAGGACAGTATAGAGCTTGCCTTCTGAGAAAACTGCTTTTTCCTGCAGTATATTAAACCCGCATTGAAACAGATATTCACGCAGCGCCTCTGCCTTAGACATGGGCTGCAGGATCAGGCGTTTTTGGGGGTTTTGGATCCATACGGTGTTGGAGAGGATCTTTACAATCTGTTCACCACCCATGCCGGCAATGACAATGTCGTCGCATTCTTCCGGCGCAATTTGCAAAAGGCCGTCTGTAAGACGTATGGATACCTGTTGCTGCACATGGTATGTTTCAATTGTTCTGCGCCCATTTTCCAAAGGGCCGGGGCGTATATCCGCCGCAACAGCGCTTTTTATATAACCCGATTTTGCAAGCCATACGGGAAGATAAGCATGGTCAGTGCCGATGTCTGCCATACGGCAGCCATACCGGACAAAAGAAGCGCACAGAGCAAGGCGGGGTGATAATGAAAACAGTGTTTTTGTGCTCATGGGACAGTCCTTTCTGTGACAATCAGATTGGTTGAAAGTCCGGCAGTCAGCCGGTTTTTTGTCTAAAAAATAAAAAGGCAGGATCGTATTGTGCGACCCCGCCCGCTGCGTGTTTATTTGTTTGCAAGATGCGCATTGATCCGGTTTACAAGGTCGTCGGCGTCCACGCCGTGTACCATACAGGCCTCTTCCAGTGTTTCTCCCCTTGCGGAAGGACATCCCAGGCAATGCATTCCCATTTCTAGAAAAAAAGGTGCGGTTGTCTGGTCCAGGTCAAGAATATCGCCTATAATTGTTTGTTTTGTAATCTGTGCCATTATTTTAACCTCCGTAATTTTATTTGTGACAGCGTTTGAATTTTACGCTGCTTTGATTATAGAACATAAAACGCCAAAAAGCAACAGCTGTAAGCAAGCCGAAGCCGGTTATCCCTGCCCATGCTGCATTTGTACGCTTTGTGGGATGCACGGCGCGACATAAAGCGTTTTATTGTTTTTATAAATAACCATACCCGGTTTGGCGCCGGATGGTTTGCTTACATACCGGATTTGAGTGTAGTCTACGGGAACCTGGGCGCCGTCCCTGGCTCTGCTGTGGAACGCGGCAAGCTGTGCCGCTTCTAAAAGCGTCTGTTCATCCGGCGTGCGGGTCTCTGTTACAATCACCGTATGGGAGCCGGGGATATTTTTTGTGTGCAGCCATATGTCGTTGTTGCCTGCCGTTTTCAGGGTAAGGGCATCGTTTTGCCGGTTGTTCCTCCCAACCAAAATTTGAAACCCGCCGGAAGAAACAAAACAAAGCGGCGGCAGCGCGGCTGTTTTCTGTTTTTCTTTGCTGCGCCGGATGTACCCTTGCTCCATAAGCTCCTGCCGGATCTCTGCAAGCTCGCGTTCTGCGTTTGCCCGGCTGAGCGCCTCAAAGACGGTATCTATATACTGCAGTTCCTGTTGCGCTTTTTCAATCTGCACCTGCAATATCTGCTCAGCTGTTTTTGCCCTGCGGTAGTCTTTATAATATTTCTGTGCATTTTGCGCAGGGGAAAGGGCGGGGTTGAGTTTTACGCGCAACGTGCTTCCCTGCTCGCCATAAAAATTTTCCAGTTCTGCAAAGGGAGCGCCCTTTTCTATTTTATAAAGGTTTGCCTGAATGAGATCGCCGTAAATACGCAGGGTTTCACGGTCTGCGCATTGGGAAAGCTCTGCCTTTTGTGCGTTGATTTTTCTTGCAAGGCGGTCAGAGGCGTTTGTTAGAACTTTTAACAAATCCTGCGCCTTTGTGCGCATGCGCTCGGCCCGGTCGCGTTCGTAGTAAAAGCTGTCAAGCAGTTGGGAAAAACTTTCGTAGCGCTTTATGCTGGCCGCCGTACCGTACTGGACGATATTCATAAAGGAAAAATCCAGCGGCTTGCCGTCGGGCCGGTTGACCATATAGGGAGCGCCGCTTGTATTTTGAACAGATTGCACGGTCCTGGACAGGAAAAACTGCAGCCTTTGCCTGTGTTCCGGCATCATGGATTGCACGGCAGGGTCTGTGCCGCGGCAGGAGAGATGGGCAAGCTCCCGGCATACAATAGGAGAAAGGCCCTGAATATGGTTTAACAGTGCGCGGCTTAACGGAAGGGCGTTTTCCTGTTGGTAAATATGCGCGAGGATGTCTTGTATATCGGTCTGCAAAAAGCAGAACTTGTTCTGTGCAGGCGGCATTTGATAAGGAATGCCCGGAAGAACCAGCCGTTGTGACGACATTGTCATGTCGACGCGCTTTAACGCGTCAATAATTTTACCGTCTTCTTCCGTTAAAATAACGTTGCTGTATTTGCCCATGATTTCGATTACCAGCGTCAGCACAACCCGGTCGCCCAGTTCGTTTGTTGCATCAAAGTCAAAACAGAGCATTCGTTCCAGATTGGGCTGCCGGATATCTTTGAGCTTTGCGCCCGAAAGGCGTTTGCGCAAAAGCATGCACAGCATGGGAGGCGTTTGCGGGTTTTCAGGCGCATAAGCGGTCAACGCGGCCCGGGGGGAGTTCGCGCGCGATGAAAGCAGGAGTTTGTGCGCTCCGCCTGTGCCGCGCATGGAAAGCACAATTTCTTCTTTCGCCGGCTGATAAATTTTTTCTACTCTACAATGGAGCAAAGCGCTTTTGAGTTCTGCCTTTAAATGGTGTAAAAAAGCACCGTCCAGCGCCATTTAAACCACCTTCCTTCTATATATTTTGTCCTTCGTTTTATTTATGATACTTGCCTCCCGAGGAGATTTGGAACGCGCGGTAGATTTGTTCACAAAGCATAACCCTTGCAAGCTGATGGGGAAAGGTCATGGGAGACATGGAAAGCTGCAGGTTTGCTGTCTGCTTGACTGTATCGGAAAGGCCAAAAGAGCCGCCGATGAGAAAAATAATTTTGCTTGTGCCCGCTATGGTGACGGCGTTTATTTGTTCAGATAACGCCCTGGAGGAAAGCGGCTTGCCCTCTATGCACATGGCGACAGTATATGCCTGCCGGTCCGTTTTTGCAAGGAGACGGCCGCCCTCAACCTGCAAAATTTGCTCGATCTGTGCAGGAGAGGGGCTTCGAGGAGCCTTTTCCTCGTTTACCTCTGTAATGATAAGACGGCAAAATGCACCCAGACGCTTTTGATATTCAGCGCAGGCTTGCGCCCAGTAGGCTTCTTTTAAGGAGCCTACGCAAAGAATGTGTATGGTCAGCATAATTTGGCCTCTTTTTTAAAAAATAATGGTTTTTCCCTGCGTAACTTCGGGCGCGATCGTCAGTATATAGTCGCTGTCGCGACGCATACCGGCGCTTTCCAGCGCACATACGGCCGACTGCATGGCAATATTGGGAAGGTTGTTTTCGCGGCTTAAGTGGGCCAGCACCAGCCTGGTTGTACCGTGCCTGACCAGCGAGGGAAGGAATTGCGCGCACATCTCGTTGGAAAGATGCCCCCGGTCTGAAAGAATCCGGCGTTTTAAGTGATAGGGGTAGATGCCGTTGAGCAACATGCCCACGTCGTGGTTTGATTCAATTATTACGCAGTCGCACCCCAAAACGGCATGTTTAACAGCTTCTGTTAAAACACCGGTGTCTGTTGCAACGGCAGCCTTCCTTCCGTCGCCGGTGGTAACGACAAAGCCGGTACTTTCTTTTGCGTCATGCGATGTTTGGAAAGGCCGGATCAGCATATCGCCGGCCTGTACGCCGCTGCCTTCGACCATGTGGCTTTTAAACTGCCCGTTTAGGACACCCTGGGCGCTTAGTGCTTCAAGCGTGCCGGGGGAGGCATACACATCCATATGGTAACGGGAAGCAAGCACGCGCAGCCCCTGTATATGGTCGGAATGCTCATGTGTAATGAAAATGCCTTTTACAAGGCGGATATCCAGTTCGTTTTGTGCCATGGCAGCTTCAATTTGTCTGGCGCTGCGGCCTGCGTCTACCAAAATGCCGCCGCTGCCGCTGCCTATGTAGTAACAATTGCCTTTGCTGCCTGAAAACAGTGGGCATAAACGTGCCATATAAAAAAGCGCTCCTTTAAGAATTTTAGCATTCTTTTTGTATATATGAAAAAAGAAGGCAGACAAAACTGTCCGCCTTTCCTTCCTTTTTGATCGTCATCCGCGTCTGGTGAGCAATTAAGCCGTTACAATGTGCGTGGTAGTTTGTGTACGCTCTTTTTTGATGTCTGCGCCAAGCCCCCTAAATTTATTGACAATATCTTCATAGCCGCGCTCTATGTGGACAATGTTTTCAATTTCTGTGGTACCACTTGCGCAAAGGCCGGCAATAATCATAGCCGCGCCGGCCCGCAGGTCGGTTGCCTTTACAGGCGCGGCGATCAGCTCCTCCACGCCCTCAATAATGGCAAGCCTGCCGTCGACAGAAATTTGCGCGCCCATCCTGCAAAGCTCACTGACATAGCGGAAACGGTTATCCCATACATTCTCGCTAATGATGCTGGTTCCGTTGGAAATTGACAAAAGCGCCGCAAACTGCGGCTGCATATCGGTAGGAAAGCCGGGATGCGGCATCGTTTTTATATTGCAGCGTGAAAGGCGTCCGCTGCTCTTTACATGAACGGCCTCGTCATATTCCGTAACCTGCGCGCCCATTTCGCGCAGCTTTGCAGAAATGGACTCTAAATGCTTGGGAATGACATTTTTAACCAGTACGCTGCCGTTCGTGGCAGCAGCGGCGACCATGTAGGTGCCTGCTTCGATCTGGTCGGGGATAATAGAATAAGCTGTGCCGTGCAGATGCTGCACACCTCTGATTTTGATGACATCTGTACCTGCGCCGCGGATATCCGCACCCATGGAGTTTAAAAAATTTGCAAGGTCGACAACGTGCGGTTCCTTAGCGGCGTTTTCCAGCACGGTCATACCCTGCGCCTTTACAGCCGCAAGCATGATGTTCATGGTTGCACCCACAGAAACGACATCCAAATAGATGTGCGCTCCCACAAGCTGTTCGGCGCTTACACTAATAACCGCGCCGTTGATCAGTTCGTGCCTGACGCCCAGAGCAGCAAAGCCTTTTAAATGCTGGTCGACAGGGCGAACGCCAAAATCGCACCCGCCCGGCATGGCAACCTGCGCCTGGTTAAATTTTCCAAGGAGTGCACCTAAAAGATAATAAGAGGCCCGCATGCCCTTGACCTGCTCGTAGGTTGCAATAGAGGTGCGTATACTGGTGGGGTCTATTTCCAAAGTGGATTTGTTAATTCTTTTGATTCTGGCGCCAATTTCCGCCAGAATATTTGCAATAAAGGTCACGTCGCTGATGTTTGGTATATTTTCAATGCGGCAGGGTTCATCGGCGAGAATAACGGCCGGAATAATGGCAACAGCCGCATTCTTTGCCCCGCTTACGGTAACTTCCCCTTTTAGGGGAAGACCGCCGTTGATCACAAATTTATCCAAGTGTGGCACACTCCCATATCGTTTTTCAGTTGCGCCGTTTTATGTACCAACGGTGCAATCCACCTATGTATAAAAATTCCGGAACCAGTCCGGAATTTGTCGGAATTCAAAACCTGCGAATTTGTTTTTTGTTCGATATAATCAAACATATGGTTGTTTGCTGTTGCAACATTACCAAAAAAACACTACTTGCAATGATAATACAATTCCATATTCTTGTCAACCGAAAATCGTGTTCGTAACATCATTTTAACCAATTTTGTAATTATTTACACAAAAGTGCGGCGCAATCGTACAGGTTTCTTTTATATGGCGCGAAAAACGGAATTTGGTTTGCTCATACCGTACTCCAGTATTTCCGGTCGAGACTTCTGTACTGGATTGCCTCTGCAATGTGTGCAGAGTGAATTACCTGGCTTTGTTCGAGATCTGCGATGGTGCGCGACACCTTTAGCACGCGGTCGTAAGCGCGTGCGGAAAAGCCCAGCCTGTCAAAAGCGTTCTTTAACAGCAGCTCGGCCTTGGCATCCATAGGACAGCAGCGTTGCAGCATGGCGGGGCTTAAATGTGCGTTACATGTAATTTTGCTGCCTTTGTACCGTGCGCGCTGAATTTCTCTTGCACGATTTACGCGCGCCTGCACCTGCTGAGAGCTTTCTTCACAACCGTCTTTTGCCAATTCTTCGAACCGGACGGGAGGAACCTCTATGTGCAGGTCCAACCGATCCAGCAGCGGGCCTGACACGCGCGAAAGATAACGTGCTACGGCGCCGGGCGTGCAGGAGCATTTGCGTGTGGGATGGCCAAAATAGCCGCATGGGCAGGGGTTCATAGCGGCAACCAGCATGACGCGGCAGGGATAAGAAACACTACCGCTGACTCTGGATATGGTTACAACGCCTTCCTCTACCGGCTGGCGCAGAACCTCAAGTGTACTGCGCGAAAATTCCGGTAGTTCGTCTAAAAAAAGCACGCCGTTATGCGCCAGCGAAAGCTCGCCGGGCTTTGGTATTGCGCCGCCGCCGGAAAGGCCCGCCGCCGAAACCGTATGGTGCGGGCTGCGAAACGGCCGGCTGCGTACAAGCTGCCCGTTTTTTAATACGCCGGCGATAGAATGGATTTTTGTTGTTTCTATGGTTTCGTCAAAACGCATGTCTGGCAAAATGGAAGGCAGGCGCTTGGCGAGCATGCTTTTACCGGAACCGGGCGGGCCGACCAGTAAAATGTTGTGGCCGCCTGCGGCGGCGACCTCCATAGCGCGCTTTGCCTCATACTGGCCTTTTACCTGGGAAAAATCCAGCAGAGCCGGAGGCTGTAAAACAGGCTCGGCAGTAAGGCGGGCGGGCGTTATTTCTTGCTTGCCGCTTAAATGTAGAAGCAACTGCCTGAGATTCTGTACAGGATAAATGCAAAGGCCCTGTACAACGGCGCCTTCCTGCGCGTTTGCGTAGGGGACGAACAATTTTTTAATCCCCGACTGCTTTGCGTGGATGGCCATAGGCAGTATGCCGTTTATCCGCCGGATTTCCCCGCTTAGAGACAGTTCGCCGATCAGGGCGGCGTCATTTGGCAGCGGTGCGATCTGCCCTGTTGCCTGCAGCAAAGCGGCAAGAATGGGCAAATCGTATAAGGGGCCTTCCTTACGAATATCCGCCGGCGCAAGGTTGATGGTGATCCTGCCTAAAGGAAAGGTAAACCCACAGTTTTTCAGTGCGGCGCGCACCCGGTCGCGTGATTCTTTCACGGCGGCATCGGGCAGTCCGACAATATCAAATGCGGCCATCCCGTTTGACAGATCTGCTTCTACCTCTACTAAAAAAGCGTCCAGCCCAAAAAGCCCAAGGCTGTTGCAATGTACTACCATATTGCCACTTCCTTTTACAATGCGTATAATACATGAACGTATTCTACCATAACGCATACAAACAAAATAAAATATGTTTGTATTCTTCACAAACATTATTAAAAAAAGTACAAAAGGGCATGCAAAGCCTGCTTTTACGACAGGAATGTGTAGATTGTATCTAAAAATTTAACACATCTTTTTATAATTTTACGAGGAATAGAAAAAAGTATTTGACTTATTTTTAGAAATGCAGTACAATATCCATTACACGGGCAAAAGGATCGGCGGCGGGGTAATTTTATGGGCAAAACATGGGCGGATAAGCATATGGACAACTATTCTGACGACCGCCTGATTGCATTGATCCGCAGCGGCGATGGAAATGCGTTTAATACGCTGGCAGAGCGTTATCTTTCGGTGATCCGGGCGAAGGCTTCTGTATATCGCGGAGCAAAAACCGAGCTGGAGGACTTTATCCAGGAGGGGTTTATTTCTTTTATTCATGCGGTAAAGAGTTTTGACAGTACGGCAGGCGCTTCTTTTTCTACTTATGTAGGGGTTTGTATTCAGCGGCGTTTTCTGTCTGTTTATAAAAGCGAGAAGAGGGCAAAAGATATTCCGCGGGAATGCCTTGTGCCGTTGTCTGACAGCAGTTTGCAGCCGGATGGCAGGATGTCCCGTGATCCGGAGCAGGAGCTAATTGACGCGGAAAGCTATCAGGCTGTGATGCGGCATATTAAAAGTGTGCTTTCCCCTTTTGAGCTGCAGGTGCTTTCCTACTATTTAAGCGGACACACCTATGCGCATACGGCGAAAGCTTTGGGTACGCACCCCAAAGCGGTAGACAATGCTTTACAGAGAATAAGAAAAAAACTCAGAAGCGTTTAAAATTGAATATGTCCCATGTAGCTTATTCCAGAAGAGCGTTGTTTAACAAAGGCGGCGGTGCAAATCCGCCCGGGGGCGAAAAATTTATTTAATCCAAAGCGAGGTAAAATCACATGTACGAAGACAAAACTCTCATTTGCAAGGAGTGCGGGCAGGAATTTATTTTCACCGCGGGCGAGCAGGAATTTTATGCGGAAAAAGGCTTTGTAAACGAGCCGCAGAGGTGTAAGCCCTGCCGCGACGCGAGAAAGAACGCGGCAAAGGCTGACCGTGAAATGTTTGTGGCAACCTGCGCAGCATGCGGACAAGAAGCCAGGGTTCCTTTTAGGCCCAGGGAAGACCGCGCTGTATACTGCAGCGACTGTTTCGCAAAAATGAGAGAAGAGCAGGAATAAAATTCTTTTAAATAGAGTTTTTCATGCGAACAAAAAACCTCCGGCTGTGTTTTGCCGGAGGTTTCTGTTTGCCGGCATTTTTGACAAAATCTTGTTTAATTTGCCTATTTACTCTATTTTGTTAATATGATAAAATTTGCCTTGTCGGCATGTTTTTAACGCCAAAACATTTTGTATAGGGGAGCTTTTTATGAAAAAAATAACAGCGTTTGTTCTTGCAGCATTTATGGTAATGACGCTGATAGCAGGGTGCTCGCAGGAAAATGTGCAAACGAGCGGTAATGGAAGCGGAGCAGACGCCGCTACGCAGAGCGGTGTGGATGATTCATGGACAAAGGTTCAAAGTGCAGGAAAGCTGGTCCTTGGCCTGGATGCGGAATTTCCGCCCATGGGGTACAGGGATACAGAAACAGGAGAGATTGTCGGCTTTGATATTGACCTTGCAACAGAGGTTTGTAAGCGCCTGGGTTTGGAATTGGTAAAAACGCCCATTAACTGGGACAATAAGCAGCTGGAGCTTGACGGCGGCAACATTGACTGCATCTGGAACGGCATGAGCTATACCGGGGAGCGTGCGCAGGAAATGCTGGTGTCGGCTCCTTATATGCAGAACAAACAGTTTATCATTACGCTGAAAGGCTCTGAATATACGACAATGGATTCGCTTGCCGGGAAAATTTTGGGCGTGCAGAAGGACAGTTCAGCAGAAGCGGCGCTTGATAAAAATGAAGCATTTAAAAATACATTAGGCCAGATTATTGGCATAGAGAATTATACATCGGCCGTTTTGGAGCTGCAAAACGGAACAATTGATGGAATTGCTATTGATGAAATTGTAGCGCGTTATTATATTGCAAAGGAACCGGAGTTATACCAGATTGTGCAGGATGAAAACGGGGAGGAAGCGTCCCTTGCTCAGGAGGATTATGTAATTGGGTTTAGAAAAGGCGACGTTGCGTTGAAGGATAAGATTTACGGCACGCTGCAGGAAATGAAGCGGGACGGCACGCTTGCAAAAATTTCAAACGACTGGTTTGAAAAAGATATTACGGCAGTGGAATAAAAGCATAAAAACATCCGGGGGGCGGGAGCTTTGACCGCTCCCTTTGCGGTTTTATCAAACTTTTTGCAAAAACGGCGGCGGTGTGCGGCGCGTTTTACAGAAAACTGAGAAGTGGAATCCGGGGCAAAGGAGAACATATATCATGAATTTTCAGGTGTTATTGGAGGAAATGCTCTCCGGTGCGATGTTCACCGGGATGATTTTTGGGCTGACGCTGCTGTTTGCACTGCCGCTGGGCCTGATCCTTTCTTTTGGGAGGATGTCGAAACTGAAAATTGTGCGTATCCCAATTCAGCTGTATCTGCTGGTTATGCGTGGTACACCGCTTATGCTGCAACTGATGTTTGTGTTTTTTGGCCTTCCTTTTGTTGGGATTGTTTTTGACCGCTTTACCGCCTGCATTATTGCATTTTCGTTAAATTATGCGGCATATTTTGCAGAAATTTATAGAGGCGGAATCCAGAGCATTCCCCAGGGGCAATATGAAGCTGCCAGGGTTTTGGGGTTTACAAAGGGGCAGACGTTTTTAAAAATTATACTGCCCCAGGTGATTAAGCAGATTCTTCCGCCGATGGGCAATGAGTTTATCACGCTTGTAAAAGATACGTCTTTGGCGCTTACCATATCGGTTATTGAGTTGATGAACGTGACCAAGACATTTGCAAATTCTGCAGTGAGCGTTGTACCGTATATAATAGCCGCACTGTTTTATCTTGTAATGAATGGAATTGTTACGCTGTTCTTTTCCGCACTGGAAAAAAAGCTGAGCTATTACAGGTAAGTTGAAAAAGCTGTTGAATGATGAAGATAAGGGGAAAATATCATGAAGATCCTTACAGCTGAAAAAATTAAAAAAGCATATGGCAAGGCGGTTGTTCTTAAAAATATATCCGTTGAGGTAAAGCAGGGAGAGGTGCTTGCCATTATTGGGCCGTCCGGCTCAGGGAAAAGCACGCTTTTGCGTTGTATCACACAACTGGAGACCATTGACAGCGGCCGGATTGAAATTTGCGGGCAAACGCTGGTGCAGACCAATGAAAATGGGCGCGCCGTATATGCAGATAAAAAGACATGCGTAAAAATAGGCCTGCATTTGGGCCTTGTTTTTCAGAACTTTAACCTCTTTCCGCATTTTTCTGTTATGCGGAATATTACGGAGGCGGCGGTGACTGTGCTGAAAACACCGCGGGAGGAAGCGCAGGAGACGGCACTTGCACTGCTTGAGAAAATGGGGCTGAAGGATAAAGCGCAGGCGTATCCTTACCAGCTTTCCGGCGGGCAGCAGCAACGTGTTTCTATTGCCAGGGCGCTGGCGCTTAAACCGGAACTGCTCTTATTTGACGAGCCTACCTCAGCGCTGGACCCGGAGCTTACGGGAGAAATTCTTAAGGTGATTCGGTCCCTGGCAGCGGAAAAAATGACGATGGTTGTGGTTACGCATGAAATGGCTTTCGCAAGAAGCGTTGCAGACAGGGTGATTTTTATGGACGGCGGTGTGATCATTGAAAGCGGCACACCGCAGGAGCTTTTTGGAAATACACAAAATGAAAGGACCAAAGCGTTTCTTGCACGCTTTGACCAAAACCTGTAAAAAGCCCGTTATCCGCTGGAAGAAAGTATAGCGGATAACGGACTTTTATGTTGCGGTTTATCGCAGTCCGTCGTACAGATATTGAACAAGCATATCCATGGAGGGCTGTGACACGGCGCCGATATGGTCTTTGGCACCCAAATGCATGGTCGCAATCACATCCAACGCCAGAAAGCGTGTTTGATCTTCTTCCGTAAGAGGCTGCCCCGCATTTATTTTTTGCGATATGTATTGAAAAAAGACAAGGTCCCGGTTGTTTAACACACAAACAGAAATGTTGGGGATACCGGCTTGAGAAAACCGCTGGTCATCCCCGTTTGGCAGATACGCGACAGTATGGACGTTGTACTTTTTTAATATGGAATCATCCATCACGCGCATAAACAGAGCGTTGCCAGTGTTGCCTTTGTCGGAAACGATGATGTTTTCACCGTGTCCGCACATGTCCAGGTTGATCATGGCGGAAATCCTGTCTTTCCCGGTATATGTAAGATAGGTGGTGCTTCCGTGGTCTTCATACTCTTCCCTGTCAAAAAACACAAGGTCTATGCTATGCTTCGTGTTTGTAAGCAGCGCGGCAAGACGGATTAAAATACTGCAGGCCGCTGCGTTGTCGTTTGCACCGGTGCTGCCTTCTACGCTGTCCCAATGGGCGCCGATTACAAGGCGTGAGGGGGAGGGGTTATAGGAAACAATGATGTTTTCCGGTGCATGTTTTCCTAAGACCGCCTTTTGCCGTGTATAGCGGATACCCAGTTCGTCGAGTATGGAAAGGATTGCGTTTTTTCTGTCTTCCTGCGTTACCTGTGCAATTCGTTTTACATATTCCATGTTTATCCATCCTTTTGTGTACTAAATAGCAGATGCCGCAGCGTGTACGATCAAACATTTAGCAGGTATCGTAGAGCTTTTACAATATTATAGCATTGGACCGGGGGGAAAACAAGAAAAAGGCGGCGCACAAGGAGTGTTTGGCGCTTCTGCTTTTTGACAAAAGCTGCCCGCAGGGTGTGCCGGCAGTATGCCGCTTTCTGCTTTAGACGGCTTTGCGCAGCAGATGGTTGCAGGCAATTTGATAGGATAGGGTTCATATAAAAATATTTTTTGCAGATCCCTTAAAATTTTATTTGATCTGTGGTATAATCAAATGGAATTCTTTTTTTATCAGGGACAAATATTATGAGGTAATACGGTATGAAGGATAAAAAGCTTGTAGTAAAAGTGGGGACCTCCACTCTGACATATGAAAGCGGCAGATTGAATTTAAGGCGGATGGAACAGCTTTGCAAAGTTTTGTGTAATTTACAGAATGCAGGCTACGATGTGGTTTTGGTTAGCTCAGGTGCCATTGGCGTGGGGATTGGCAAGCTGGGTTTGAAGGAGCGCCCAAAGGAAACGCGCAAAAAACAGGCGCTTGCAGCAGTTGGACAGTGTGAATTAATGTTTATGTATGATAAATTTTTTGGGGAATACAATCATACGGTTGCACAGGTGCTTTTGACAAGAAGAGAGATAGAAAACGAGCACAGCAAGCAGAATGTAGTTAATACGTTTCACACCTTGCTGGAAATGGGAATTATCCCTATTGTAAACGAAAACGATACGGTGGCGATCGACGAGCTTGACGGGCAAAATTTTGGCGACAACGACATGCTTTCCGCTATTGTGGCCAGCATTATTGGTGTGCAGCAGCTTATCATTTTAACGGACATTGACGGGCTATATGATAAAAACCCAAAGACAAACCCGGATGCAAAACTGATTCGACAGGTTGGAAAAATAGACGGCGCTATTAAAAAAATGGCGGACGGGACCGGCTCAAACAGGGGAACAGGCGGAATGCGGACCAAACTGCTTGCGGCGGAGTTTGCTACGGCAGGCGGAATAGAATGTTGTGTGATTAACGGAACCAATCCGGAAAACATTTATGCGTTGCTGGAAGGCAAGGCGATTGGGACAAAATTTATGGCAAACAGTTAAACAAACGACAAAACGGGGAGGAAGCCAGCAATGACAGTTTTAGAACAGATGGGACAAAGAGCAAAAGAGGCGGCGGCAGTGTTGCGTATTGCAGGCAGCAAAAAAAACCACGCACTGCTGGAGATTGCGCAGGCTCTGCTTGACAACAGCGAAAGCATCCGCGAAGAAAATGCAAAGGATTTGGAAAATGGCAGAAAGGCCGGGCTGACAGACGCACTTCTTGACAGGCTTTGCCTGACGCAGGCACGTATAGAAGGAATGGCGCAGGGTGTGCGCCAGATTGCGCAAATGGATGATCCCATTGGGGAGGTATTAAACGGAAAGCAGCTTGAAAACGGGCTGGAGATCAGGAAAATACGGGTTCCGCTGGGTGTGATCGGGATTATTTTTGAAGCCCGTCCCAACGTTACCTCGGACGCTGCGGCGCTTTGCTTGAAATCCGGCAATGCCGTTATATTGAGAGGGGGAAAGGAAGCCATTTGTTCCAATACGTGTATTGCAGCCATTATGCGCGACGCAATAGAGCACGCCGGCCTGCCAAAGGATTGTATCCAGCTTGTAGAAGATACAACGCGGCAATCTTCGATGGAGTTGATGGCGCTTTCCGATTATCTGGATGTACTGATTCCGCGTGGAGGAGCCGGGTTGATCAGAGCCGTTGTGGAAAACTCCCGCGTGCCGGTTATTGAAACGGGCGTGGGTAACTGTCATGTATATGTGGACAAAAGCGCCGACCTTGCTATGGCTGCGGATATTATTTATAATGCGAAAACTTCGCGTCCGTCTGTTTGTAACGCGATAGAAACCGTACTTGTCCACCAAGGCGTTGCGCAAGAAGCCCTGCCGATGATCAAGGCAAGGCTGGATGAAAAGAATGTGCAGCTTCGTGGTTGCGCGCGCACGATAGAAATATTGGGCGGCGGCGTAGCCGAAGCGACAGAGGACGACTGGTATACGGAATATCTGGATTATATTCTTGCCGTACGCGTGGTGGATTCGTTTGATGCGGCGATTGCGCATATTGCAAAATACTCCAGCGGGCACAGTGAGTGCATTGTGACAAAAGACTATGCGCGCGCGCGCAGATTTACCGCCTGTGTAGACAGTGCGGCGGTATATGTCAACGCTTCTACGCGCTTTACAGACGGCGGGATGTTTGGCATGGGTGCAGAAATTGGCATTTCCACACAGAAGCTCCATGCCAGAGGACCCATGGGCCTGCATGAGCTTACTTCCATGAAGTTTATTATCAACGGCGACGGGCAGGTCAGATAATCAGGTACATCAATGCAAGCAACAGGCCGCTGTCGGTATTTTCGCTGGAAAGAAGTAAAATCAGAAGCAAGATCAAGTTGCGTTCCTTGTCTTCAAAAAAGCCTGCAAGAAGATCTTTTGCAGGCTTTTCGCTTTCATGTGTGCTATTATTTGTCGCAGACAGTCCCTCCGGCGCCGGGGGAGGAGGGGGAGCTTTTGCGGAGCTTGTCGGAGAGGCCTGCGACTTTCCAGCGGCCGGCCGGGATCTTGCCTGCATTTCGTGCATTCTGCGGACGGCCTCCTGCTGCATGCGGTCTATCGTATCGCTCAAGCGTTGTCACCTCCTGCGTTTATTAAAGCTGCAGTCCTTTGAGCATAGGCAGCAATTTCATCATATGCAGCATTCTGGAAGCTTCATCAAGCTTTTTTTTACGCGCGTCGCTTAAGAATGGGCGCAGGGCGTGCAAAAGGCGTGTAGACGCATCTTCCTTTTTAAATTCATTTAAAAGAGGCATAACGCGCATGATGGTCTGCATTGTGTCGCCTGAAAGCGCGGAGGAAAGGTCCAGCCCTCCTGTCCCGGCGGCAGGGGTTTCCTGGGCGGCCGGGGCAGCCGGAGGGGCGGACGGTTCCTTTTGCAACATGCCGGTCAGCCCCTTTAATTGTTGCAGGGTTTCGGGGTCGCTTAACATTTGAGAAATTTTCCCCGCCAGGTCATCCATTGGGCGTCACTTTCCTTTCATTAAGATATCAGAGTTGAAATGTTTCAGATTGGCGATGAGAAAATTTGAGTTATTCGCCGCCCATTAGCTTTTTTAAAAGCGCCTTTGCCTGGGGCGTGTTCAGAAGCTTTTCAGAGGCCTCTTTGTCGTTGAGGATTTGCTGAATTTTTTTTGCCTGGTTTTGATCCATTTGGTTTAAAAGATTTTGCAGGTTTCCCTGTTTTGCGGCCTTTCCAAGCGCTTCAGGATTTGTTCCAAGACGCTGGGAAACGGTATTTATTAAATTTTGCATTTGTTCGTTGTTTTGGTTTTTGCCGTTGTTTTGCATAAAAGCACCACCTTTATAAAAAATAAGGCCTACAGCACATATTATGCAGCAGGCAGAAAAAATATACTTTTTACTTACCGGGGTGTAAAAAATATGAGAATATTGGTCGTTTCTGATACGCATGGCGATTATGATACACTACGCAGGGTAGTAATTGCGCAGCCAAAGGCAGAGGTTGTGATTCATTTAGGCGATGGGGAAGAGCAGTCTGCGCAGCTGGTTACAGATTTTCCTGAAAAAATGATTGTACGCATACGAGGAAATTGCGACTGGGGTTCGTCGCTTTCTTCCAAGCAGGTACTGACGATTGCAGGAAAGAAAATCTTTGCAACGCATGGACATCTGTATCAGGTTAAAATGGGATATTACAATATTTATTGCGCTGCACGGGAGGAAAAGGCCGATATCCTGCTGTTTGGGCATACCCACACCGCTATGACTGATTATGAAGACGGATTGTATGTGATGAATCCCGGAAGCCTGCATGGCCTGTACGCTTCATTTGGCATTGTGGATATTACAGGCGCAGGGATTGTAACAAACGTGATTCAATTACCTTACTAAAGGCTAATATTGGTTTAAAATAGAATATCAGTGTGTAAAAGAAGACCGCTGCGGGTTTATGCTGCCGTACCTTTTATCGCGGCGCAATGCCGGCGATTTGCATATTGAAAAAGAAGGGGAAATCCGCTATAATACAAATACTGCGGCGTTTTAAACCGACGTACAACGAAAGGGCAGATGAAAAATGGCAGAAAAGAAAATGGTAGAATCTATTACTTCTATGGAAGAGGATTTTGCAAAATGGTATACCGATATTGTAAAAAAAGCGGAGCTGATTGAGTATACAAGCGTAAAGGGTTGTATGGTTATACGTCCTTACGGCTATGCGATATGGGAAAATATACAGCGCATTCTTGACAGTATGTTTAAGCGCACGGGGCATGAAAACGTGTGTATGCCCATGTTTATCCCCGAAAGCCTGCTGCAGAAGGAAAAAGACCATGTTGAGGGCTTTGCCCCGGAGGTTGCCTGGGTAACGCACGGCGGCGATGAAAAGCTGGAAGACCGACTTTGCGTGCGGCCCACGTCTGAAACGCTGTTTTGCGAGCATTATGCAAATATTATACAAAGCTGGCGCGATTTGCCCAAACTTTACAACCAGTGGGTAAGCGTTGTGCGCTGGGAGAAGACAACGCGTCCTTTTTTACGCAGCAGAGAGTTTTTATGGCAGGAAGGACATACGATCCATGCCACTGCACAGGAGGCGCAAGAGGAAACGGAGCGCATGTTGGGGATATACGCCGACTTTTGTGAAAATACGCTGGCAATGCCGGTTATTAAAGGAAGAAAGACAGACAGCGACAAATTTGCAGGCGCAGAAGCCACCTATGCAATAGAAGCACTTATGCATGATGGAAAGGCGCTGCAGGCCGGGACGTCCCATAATTTTGGGGATGGTTTTGCAAAGGCCTTTGGGATTACCTATACCAACAAAGAAAACAAACAGACATACCCGTTTCAGACGTCGTGGGGGGTTTCCACGCGATTAATTGGCGGAATTATTATGACGCACGGCGACGACAACGGGCTTGTATTGCCGCCCGCTGTAGCGCCGATTCAGGCGGTGATTATACCGATTGCCCATCATAAACCGGGCGTTTTGGAAAAAGCGGCGCAGCTTAAAGCCCGCCTGGAGAAGAGCGTGCGCGTGAAGCTTGACGACAGCGATAACAGCCCGGGATGGAAATTTTCTGAATATGAGATGAAGGGCGTGCCTGTGCGCATAGAGCTTGGCCCGCGCGATATGGAAAGCAATCAGTGTGTGTTAGTAACCCGCCATAACCGTGAAAAGACAGTCGTTTCTCTGGATGATCTGGAGAGCGCCGTGCAGGAAAAGCTTGCACAGGTACATAGCGGGCTTTATCAAAAGGCGCTGGAGAACAGGGAAAAAAGGACATATACCTGCAAAACGATGAACGAAATTATGCAAGCGCTTGCGGAAAAGGGCGATGGGTTTGTCAAAGCCATGTGGTGCGGCAGCGAAGCCTGCGAAGACACGGTGAAAGAGAAAACAGGCGTAGGGTCGCGCTGCATTCCTTTTGAGCAGGAGCATATTTCCGACGCATGTGTTTGCTGTGGAAAGCCCGCCAAATGTATGGTTATGTGGGGAAAGGCCTACTGATAACAGAAACGGACCAATCCGGTATTTAAGGAAAAAGTAAAGCGCGAAAGGGGGGGTTTGATGCCCATCAGAATTCAAAGCGACTTGCCGGCCAGAAAGATCCTGGAATCGGAAAATATATTTGTTATGCCGCTTGAGCGGGCGATGATGCAGGACATCCGTCCTTTAAAAATTGTAATTTTAAATCTGATGCCCACAAAGATTGAAACAGAAACGCAGCTTTTGCGTCTTTTGGGCAATAGCCCATTACAGGTGGATATAGAGCTTTTACAGACGGCCACACATATTTCGAAAAATACCTCCCAGCGCCATTTGACAACCTTTTATAAAACGTTTGACGAAATTAAAGACCAGAAATTTGACGGGATGATTATAACGGGCGCGCCTGTGGAACTGCTGCCGTTTGAGCAGGTGGATTACTGGGAAGAGCTATGCCTGATTATGCAGTGGAGCAAGAAGAACGTGTATTCCACGTTTCACATCTGTTGGGGCGCGCAGGCAGGACTTTATTATCATTTTGGCGTTCCAAAGTATGAGCTGGACGGAAAGATCAGCGGTATATACAGCCACCGTGTGTTAAACCCCAATCATCCGCTTATGCGTGGGTTTGACGATCGGTTTGCACTTCCGCATTCGCGGTATACAGGCGTTTTGCGGGAGGATGTGGAGCAGCATTTGGAGCTTGAAATTCTGGCTACGTCCCGTATGGCGGGGGTGTCGGTTGTATGTAACAAAAACGGACGCCAGTTTTTTGTGATGGGACATGCGGAATACGACCGCAATACGCTGGCAACGGAGTATTTCAGAGATGTCAACAAGGGGTTAAACCCACAGGTTCCTTATAATTATTTCAGGAACGACGATCCTTCCGCGACGCCGCCAATGACATGGCGCAGCAATGCAACGCTGCTCTATACCAACTGGCTGAATTACTATGTGTACCAGCAGACGCCGTACGATCTGGAAGATTTGAAAAAGATATTTATATAACGGGAAAGGGCCTTCCGGTGCAAGTATCAGCACCGGAAGGCCCTTTTTATAAAAAATCAAACGACAAGCTTTTCCCGCAGGAACAGAAGAATTTTCTTTTCCCTGCGGGAAACCTGGACCTGTGTCATGGAAAGCGCCTGTGCGGTTTGCGTTTGTGTTTGATTTTTAAAAAAACGCAGGGTGATCAGCATACGGTCCTGTTCGTTTAGCTCATGGAGAACCTGTTTTAAAGAAAGCAGTTCTGTCAGGCGTTCTTCTGGTGCGTCTGTGGGAATGTCCAACTGTCCGCCGCCGTTTTCCTCATCGACAGAAAGAGAAATGGGTCTTGCAGCGGCGTTTAAGGCTTCTGCCGCCTGCTGTGGTTCAACGTTTAAAACAGCGGCTAATTCATTAATAGTGGGCTCTCTGCCATGTTCTGTAATAAAAGCCGTACAGACCCGGCTTGCCTTTAACGAAAGTTCCTTCAAACTGCGACTGATCTTGACCGTTCCGCCGTCGCGAAACAGCCGCCGGATTTCCCCCAAAATGACAGGAACGGCATAGGTTGAAAACTGAAACCCCCGTGTACTGTCAAAATGACCGGCCGCTTTTACAAGGCCCAGACATCCCGCGCTGTACAGATCGTCGTATTCAATCCCCCTGCCTTTAAACCGTTTTGCACAGGCATGAACCAGCCCAAGGTTTTTCTGTATAATACAGGATTTCTCAACGGCCTCAGGCATTTTGCTGTACATCCTGCGATAAAAATTTTGTCATGGTTACGGTCGTACCCTTTTGTGGGGCGGAGGTAACCTTTAACTTGTCTGTAAAGCTTGTCATAACTGCAAAGCCCAGCCCGGCCCGTTCATCGCCGCCGGTTGTGAAAAGCGGCTTCATGGCCTGCTCAATATCTGCAATGCCGCAGCCCTTATCGCGCACCCGGATGACAACCCTGCCTTTTTCAAAAATTTGCGCCGTTATGTATATAATCCCCGACGTACCGGCATATGCGTGAACAATGCAATTGGTGACGGCTTCTGATACGGCGGTTTTAATATCCGCCATTTCCCCAATTGTAGGATCCAGTTGTAAAATGAATGCGGAAACTGCGGCTCTTGCAAAGCTTTCGTTTGCACTGCGGCTTAAGAAGCTTAGCTTCATTTCATTGATCGGCTTCATTTTTGCACTTCCTTTCCTTTTGCTTTTCCCTTTCCCTTATATTCTAAAACGCCCAGAGCCCCTACACCGGAAAGTTCGATCAGGCGTTTTAAATGCGGCGGAACGTTAATAACCTTTACGTAACCCCCGGTCAGCTGCATCAGGCGGAAACGCCCCATGATTAAACCAATGGCTGAGCTGTCCATAAACTGGACGTTTGAAAAATCCAGATTTAAAAGGGATGGATGCAGGCGTTCTATATCGCTGTCAATTGCCTTTCGGATTTCGCGCGCTGTGTGATGGTCGATTTCGCCGCGCAAAAGAGCGGTAAGTTCGCCTTTGGAACAGCTAAGCTGTACATTCATTTTACATTCCCCGATTCACATTTACATATTTTTTTAAAATTCCCCAAAATACGTGGATTATACATGGGAAATACAAAAAAGTCCAAAAAGATAATAAAAAAATCACCTATCCTGTGGATAGATGATTTTCAGCGCCTTTTCTGAAAAGCCGGCGATAGACGGCGCTGCTTTTTTGCTCCATCGTAAAATCATCTACTGATAGTAATAATAGATGATTTTATAAAAATTTTTTATCGAATACGGTTGTCATATTTTTGAATTAATTTCTATTTACTGTCTTAAGTAAAACGGGGCGCAGCTGCGCGGCCAGATACAGAGAACCACAGCATACGACCGCGCCGTCAGCACCGGCAAGAGAAAGCGCCTTTTCAATGGCCTGTGCAGGATCTTCCATTGCGATCGTATTTGGAAAACAGGTTTTTGCCTCCTGCGCCAGCGTTTGCGCAGGGAGCGCCCGTGGATTTTGCGGCGTCAGCGTGATCAGCGTGGAGAAAAGCCCGCTTATGTGGGAAAGAGATGAAATACTGTCCTTGTCGCGCAGCATGCCCATAATACATACGGCCTTTTTATTGGGCAGGTAGGTTCGGATGACGTCGGCAAGTGCGGAAAGCCCGTCTGGATTGTGCGAACCATCGAGCAAAACAACGGGGCGGCTGCTTAAAAGTTCCATTCTGGCCGGCAAAAACACCTGTGAAAAGCCGTCTGCAATGGAGGAAGCGCTTATGGAAATCCCAGTTTTTTGTAGGACCTGCAGCGTTTGCAAAGCAGTTTTTGCATTTTTTATTTGATGGCGGCCAATCAACGGCAGTAGCAGGCGCTGCCCGTTGTAGTCCAATATAGTTCCTTTAATTGTGCTTTCCAGAGGTGACAGTGGGACTTTGTCTGCGTAAAAGAGCGTATTTTTTTGCTCTGTTACCGCTCTTTCAATTACGGCATTGACAGATTGCTGCTGCGGATAAAAAACGGTGTTCCCGTGTGGTTTAATGATCCCGCTTTTTTCAAATGCAATTTGCTCCATTGTGCTGCCCAGAACGGCTGTGTGGTCCAGGCCGATAGAAGTGATGACAGAGCAAAGCGGCGTTTGGATTACGTTTGTAGAATCGAAGCGCCCGCCCAGACCTGTTTCCAATACGACAACGTCGCAGTTTTGGCGTTTGAAGCATAAAAAAGCAATTGCGGTAATCAGCTCAAATTCTGTAATAATTTCATTTTGTTTTGCCATTTCTTCAACAAACGGCAGCACTTGCGCTGTTATTTCGCATAGCTGTGTTTCTGGGATCATACAGCCGTTGATCTGTATACGCTCGCGAAAATCGACGACATAAGGGGAAATAAACAAGCCTGTTTTGTGGCCTGCATTTTTCAGGACGGAGGAAAGCATTGCGCAGACAGAGCCTTTTCCGTTTGTGCCTGCCACATGGACGCAGGAAAGCCCCTTGTGTGGATTGCCCAAAAGCTGCAACAGCTTTGTAATGCGGCCAAGGCCGGGGCGCGAACCGAAGCGCAAAAAGGAATGAATTTTATTGACAGTCTGCTGATAGGTCATTGTAAGCTACGTCCTTTCAAAAAATACTGCCATACTTTTTATGGCTGCTTGCCGTTTTGCAGTGCTTTGTAAAGGTCTCCCTTTTTTAATCCTGTGAATTTTGCTGCTGTTTTTGCTGCTTCAGAAGTAGACATTCCCTGTTGTGTGTACTCCTGTGCAAGCAAAAGCGCCTGATCAAACGGGCAGGGCTGCGGCCGCTCTTGCGGTTTTCCTTCTATTATGAGGACCAGCTCGCCTTTTAACGGGTCCTGCGCGTAACGCTGTACGGCGTCTTTCAGCGTTGTGCGAATGACCTGTTCATGTACCTTTGTGAGCTCACGGACAATGGAAAGACGTCGGTCTCCAAAGGTTTGGTACAGATCTGCAAGCGTGTGAGACAGCTTGTGCGGGGCCTCGTAAAAAACCATAGTGCGCGTTTCTTCTTTAAGCTGCGCCAGATGTTCGCGTCTGTTTTTTTTGTTCATGCTTAAAAAGCCTTCAAAGGTAAAACGCCCGGTAGGAAGTGCGGACAGCGCAAGCGCAGAGACAACGGCGCTTGGTCCCGGCACGACGATCGCTTGTATACCGCGCTGTGCACATTGCCGTACCAGGTCTTCCCCAGGATCGGAAATTGCCGGCATACCTGCATCTGTAACCAAAGCGCAATTTTCGCCGGATTCTATTCTGGTACAGATTACATCGCCGCGCTGCAGCTTGTTATGCTCAAAGTAGCTGATCAGGGGTTTCTTTATGGAAAAATGATTCAAAAGCTTTAAGGTGACGCGCGTATCTTCCGCTGCAATAAAATCCACGTCGCGCAGCGTTTGCAGGGCGCGCGGCGACAGATCGCCCAGATTACCAATGGGGGTACCCACTACATACAATGTTCCCGCCATAGAAACCGTCCTCCTTAATGTCCGTCCTTATAGGATCCGTATATTGCGCGCATTTCATCGGAAAGTCTGCCGTTACGTTCGATGAAAAGCGCGGGTTCAGTACAAAGCCCGCCCGGCCTCGCGCCTTTTTTTGCTTCAATCAAAAAAAGCTTGGGAGCTTTATCTTCACGCGGTTGTACAAACCGCAGGCGTTTTGGCTCCAACCCCGCCTGCCGGAAGGCCTGAATACTGTCGCACAGGCGTTCCGGACGCTGGCAAAGGCAGAACCTGCCGCCAAAACGCAGCAGAGAGGAGGCCGCCATAGCGGCGTCTGAAACAGTACAGGTGTATTCATGACGCGCGAGTTTTTGCGCGTAAGAGGGGTTGACAAGACCGCTTCCCAGCGTTTTATACGGCGGGTTGCATACAACTAGGTCAAAAACCCCCAAGGGCAGCAGACCTTTCAGGTTGCGAAGGTCTGCGTGCAGGACGGTTATTTTTTCTTCCAGACAATTCATTGCAATGCTGCGCACAAGCATGTCGCAGGCTTCCTGTTGCAGTTCAACCGCTACTGTGTGGGCGGGGGCGTTTCCTCTGCTCCACAAAAGGGGGATCGTACCACATCCACTGCCAAGATCGACGGCTTTTTCACGCGCTGCAGGCTTTGCAAAATCTGCAAGCAGCACGGTGTCTGTAGCAAAATGATGGTCGTCCGATACAATGATCTGCACGCCGTTT
The DNA here is from genome assembly GCA_900541975.1 of uncultured Oscillospiraceae bacterium. Classification (GTDB taxonomy): domain Bacteria; phylum Bacillota; class Clostridia; order Oscillospirales; family Acutalibacteraceae; genus Scatavimonas; species Scatavimonas merdigallinarum. The sequence goes on from UQLR01000009.1 coordinate 30,158, forward strand.
CCCAAGGGTTCTGTACGCTGGCCGTCAACCATATTTGTCCACCTGCCGTTGAAAAGATTTGTATCTATTATAGCAAAAAAAAAGCGGCGGGACAATGCCTGTATGTTGTTCCGCGTTTACGGTTTTTAAACAGGCAGCACGCCGCTGCTATGAAATCTTTTTATTTTTTACAGTTAGCCATTGGTTCATAAATAAAAAAACAACGGCAGGGCCAGACATGGCCGCCTGCCGTTTATTTTCTGATGTACACGGAGGTCATCAACCCTGCTGCGGAGCGCCCACGGGGCAGGTGTCTGCGCATGCACCGCACTCTGTGCAGGTATCTGCGTCTATTACGTATTTTCCATCCCCTTCAGAAATAGCGCTGACGGGACATTCAGCCTCACACGCGCCGCAGGAAATGCAATCATCATTTATTACATATGCCATTTGGAAACACCTCCTTTTAAAATTACACCTCTATTGTATCATTGTTCAAAAAAAAAGCAACTGTTTTCCTGAAAAAAGTAAGATTTACATCTCATGTATAAAATTTACTCCAAGCCTTTTAATTCTTCTATTTCTTTTTTCTCAAGGCGGATTTGCGCGTCTTTTAAAACCTTGACCTCTTTTACCTTAAAGGTTAACGGTGCCGCTTCGGGGGATCTGTCCATGCGCACCTTTAAAACGCCGGTGAGCAGATTTTGGTCGACCACAACGCCGCGCCCTTCCGGTGTGCCTACGATGGCGCCTACCTTTGGGGTTGTTTTTAAAAGGTCTGTATAAGCTTCCTGCTCATATTTTAAACAGCACATCAGCCTGCCGCAGGTTCCGGAAATCTTTACAGGGCTTAAGGACAGCCCCTGTTCCTTTGCCATTCGAATAGAAACCGGCTGGAATTCACCCAGGAAGGTGGAGCAGCAAAACGGTTTGCCGCAGATGCCAAGCCCGCCGAGCATTTTTGCTTCGTCGCGCACGCCGATTTGGCGCAGTTCGATCCTTGTGCGGAAGACAGACGCAAGATCCTTCACCAGCGCGCGAAAATCCACCCGCCCGTCCGCTGTAAAATAAAACAGAATTTTGCTGTTGTCAAATGTATATTCTACGTCTACCAGCTTCATATCCAGCTTATGAGCGAGGATTTTCTTTTCGCAAATGCCAAACGCTTCTTTTTCCTTTTTTCTGTTTTCTTCTACGCGCACAAGGTCTTCCTGTGTGGCTTTACGTATGAGCTTTTTGAGCGGATGGACAATGTCTTCGTCCGGTATTTCCCTGTTTGCGGTAGCCACACGGCCGCATTCAACACCACGGGCCGTTTCTACTATGACTGCGTCCCCTTCTTGAAGGGTTGTATTGTCGGGGTCAAAGTAATATACTTTTCCAACGTCTTTAAAGCGTACACCAATTACTTCTGCCATTTTATCCTCCTGTATTATATCGGCTTTTTCTTTATTTTAACGATTTTTTTCTTGCCTGAACGCCGCGCACAGCCAGGTGCAGAAAAGTGCCATATTGACATTGCGTATAAGTTTTGCCTGCGCGGTGCTTATGACGTTTAGAAGATTTAAAAGTCCCTGTTTTCTGATATGCGCACAGAGCGCTGCTTCCTGCGGAGCGGCCCGCGTATTGCCGGTTACGGAGCAAACCAACGCGCCGCGGAGCAAAAGAGTGAGCTGTGCCAGCACGTCTGCGGCAAATGCTTTGTCTGAAAGCGCACCTGTCAACTCCAGAAGGCGCATTTCGCCGCCGGTGTAAAGCGCCTGACAAATTTGCAGTGCAAGCGCGTATGCCTTCTGTTCAGCGGGGATGTCCTGTATTTGCCCGGAAGATGTGGAAGACAGGTGAAAAACAGTCGCTCTGGAGCGGATTGTGGGCAAAAGGTTTTCCGCGTTTTCGCACGTCAGAATGAAAAGGATATTCTGCGGCGGTTCCTCCAATACTTTTAAAAAGGCGTTTTGCGCGCCTTGCTGCATATTATCTGTATCAAACAGCAGATATACCTTGACCGGGGCTTCGTTGGGGACAATATAAGCATCCATACAGATTTTGCGAATCTCGTCCACCGGAATGGCCCGTGTTTTCCCTGCGGTTTGCGCTGTGTAAATATCGGGATGGCTGTTTTTTACAGCTTTTATACATGCGTTGCATACACCGCATGGTTTTTCTTTGCCGGTGCACACCGCCCACCTGGAAAGATACAACGCGGTATCCAGAGCGGCCTGCTTGTCGCGGCATTCCAAAACAACCGCGTGCGGCAGACAGCTATGTTCCAAAAGCGCCAGAAGTTCCTCTGGAAGGGAAAACGTTTCCGAACTTGCAGCGGGCATTGCGCGCACCCCCTTTTATGATACTATCCAGTTTATTTATACTACCATTTTTTCGCCTAAAAAGCAAATCAAAGGACATATAGAAAAATGGTAAAAAATACAACAATACAAAGGTGAATTTTGTTTTAATTATTGGATATTTTAGACAAAAGTTTTTCCTGATATAATATTTTTACACAAATTTAATGACTTTAAAAAATTTCTGTGTTATAATTACAGATAATTTGAGTATAGTAGGGTTATATTGTGTATTTCCCATAATTTATTTTTCTGTAAGACCACTTGGATGAAGGTGAAGATGCACTGGAGCAAATTGTAAATGTAGACAGAATGGAGCATGCCGTAGCGTTATTTGGCAGCTTTGATGAAAACATTAAGCTGATAGAAAACGAATATGCAGTTGGTGTAATTGGCAGAGGCTCCGATTTGAAAATTACAGGCGAACCGGAGGCTGTTTCAAAGGCGGCGAAAGTGATTGAAAGTCTTTTAAAGCTTATTAACCGGGGCGAAAGTTTAAGCGAGCAAAACGTTCGTTATTGCATGTCGCTTGTCAATGACGGAAGCGAAGAGAAAATTGAACAGTTGGCGGGCGATTGCATTTGTATAACGTCGAAAGGCAAGCCTGTAAAACCCAAAACGCTTGGGCAAAAGCAATACTGTAACGCAATCCGAGACAATACAATTACCATAGGTGTTGGACCTGCCGGCACGGGAAAAACCTATCTGGCGGTCGCTATGGCGGTAACAGCATTTCGTTCCAGGCAGATCAACCGGATTATTTTGACGCGTCCGGCTGTAGAGGCGGGAGAAAAGCTGGGATTTTTGCCAGGAGATTTGCAGAGCAAGGTAGACCCCTATCTGCGCCCGCTGTATGACGCGCTGTTTGACATGCTTGGCGCCGAAACCTATCAGAAATATGTGGAACGGGGCAATATTGAGGTTGCACCGCTTGCCTATATGCGCGGCCGCACGCTGGACGACAGCTTTATTATTCTGGATGAGGCGCAGAATACAACCAGCGAGCAAATGAAAATGTTTTTGACAAGGCTTGGGTTTAACTCAAAAATGGTGATCACCGGCGATATTACACAAATTGATCTGCCGCCGGGATGCCGGTCTGGATTAAAGGAATGTGTCAGGGTTTTAAAGAATATTAAAGATATCTGCCATGTGACCTTTAACGAGAAGGACGTTGTCAGACACAAGCTTGTACAAGATATAATAAGAGCCTATGAAAAAAATGAGGAGGTCAGACATAACAGATAATGGATAAGATAAGAGTAATTATTACAAACAAGCAGAAAGAAGTAAAAATTCCTACAGGACTGCGCATGCTGGTGCGCCGTTGCTGCAATGCGGTTTTACGTTTGGAAGAATTTAAGGGTCCGGCAGAAATTAGTGTGACCTTTGTAGATAATGCGCAGATTAAGGAGTATAATAAGCAGTACCGCGACAAGGATATGGTTACGGACGTTCTTTCCTTTGGAATGGGGGAAAACGGCGTTTACGACACAGACCCTGAAACGGGTGCGCAGATTTTGGGAGACGTAGTGATTTCCATGGAAAAAGCGCAGGAGCAGGCAAGACGCTTTGACCACAGCCTGCAGCGGGAGGTTGGGTACCTTACGGCGCATTCTGTGCTGCACCTTCTTGGTTATGACCATGAAGACAACCTGGAACGGGTACGTATGCGCGAAAAGGAAGAGTTTATTATGGATCAGTTGGGGCTCCCGGCGTCCTCCAGCTATGTAATCAATGAATAATGCGTTTTTTTCGTGCTTTTAAATATGCTGTAAACGGTATTGCGCACTGCATAAAAACAGAGCGGAATATACGGATACATATTGTGGTAACGGCCTATGTGCTGGTATTTGCAGCGTTTTTTGAATTGCCTGCGTTGCATTGGGCTTTACTTCTTCTGACGATTGCGGCGGTGTTGGCGGCGGAGCTTTTGAACACGGCGGTTGAACGCGTTTGCGATTACTGCGCAAAACAGCGCCATCCTTTGATTAAGGCGGCGAAAGATATGGCCGCCGGCGCGGTTCTTGTTTTGTCGGTTATTGCTGTGGCCGTGGGCGTATGCCTGTTCTGGCAGCCGCAAAAGCTTTGGGAGATGGTTACTTTTTTATGTTCCGATCCCGCGCTGTTTACCATATTTATTTTAACGGTTGTCCTAAGCCTTCTGTTTGTGATAATTGGTCCGTCTGGTATGGCGGAAAATGCAAAATGGTTATGCAGCAGAAAAAAGGATAAGGATTAGATTTTGATGATACGAACAGCAGCGGAGAGTTGTCGGCTCTCCGCTTTTTACATAAAGCGTAAACATGGAGGGATATTTTGACTAGTACAGGTTATCATGCGGAAAACGGGCAGGAAAAAACAGCCTTTATTGCAATTGTGGGCAGGCCCAATGTGGGAAAGTCTTCTATACTGAATCAATTGCTGGGGCAAAAGGTGGCAATTGTTTCCAGCAAGCCGCAAACAACGCGCACCAGGATTATGGGAGTTTTGACAAAGGCGGATATTCAGCTTGTTTTTATTGACACGCCCGGTATGCATAAGCCCAAAACGCAGCTTGGCGATTATATGGTGCGTGCCGTCAGAGAATCTGTGTCCGGTGTGGACGCCTGCCTGCTTGTTGCGCAGGCGGGGAAAGCCCCGGCGGATATGGAACTTTTGCTGGTTGAAAAATTTAAGGCGCTTGGTATACCGGCGGTGCTGGCCTTAAATAAAATTGATCTTGTTAAAAACAAAGAGGATCTGATGCAGAATATTGCAGATTACAGTAAGCTGTTTGATTTTTCTGCGGTTGTACCGGTTTCCGCACTGCATGCAAACGGTATGCAGGCGCTGGAGAACGAGCTGAAAAAACAGGCACGGCAGGGCCGGCACCTGTTTGAAGGGGATACTTTAACCGACCAGCCTGAGCGGGTGCTTGCGGCAGAAATGATCCGTGAAAAGATTTTGCGGCAGTTGAATCACGAAATTCCGCACGGGACGGCGGTTATTGTGGAAAAAATGCAGGCAAGGGAAGAAAGCGGCATAATGGATATGGACGCGGTTATTTACTGCGAGAGGGAAAGCCATAAAGGAATTATTATTGGAAAAAACGGGGCAATGCTCAAAAGAATCGGTTCCTATGCGCGACAGGATATGGAGGCGTTTTTTGCCTGTAAAATAAACCTTTCGCTTTGGGTAAAGGTTAAAGAGGACTGGCGCAACAGGCGGGGGATTTTGCGGTCGCTAGGTTATGACAGCGATTATTTTCGTTAATATAAAAACGGGAAAATTTAACTTTCATTTCTTCTACAATTTACACGCTATATCATCAAGCCGGGTGCGTATACTGTTAATAGGGATGCAAAAAACCATTCCCGCTATTTAACGTTAAGGGTGTGTAAGGTATGGATGAAACGGATGCATGGACGGCCTTTTTGAAATCGGGCAGCGTTCTGGACTATTTAACGTATACAAGCATAAAAAACGGTAAGGATTTTGCAGACAACACGCAGGAGGCGGAGCATGAAAATCAGCACGGACGGCCTGATTATAAAGGAACAGAATATAGGGGAGCAAAATAGACTTGTGACAGCGCTTACAAAGAGTCATGGCATTATACGGGCGTTTGTCAGGAATGCCCGCAGCATAAAAAGCCCCAAAGGTTCTGCAACACGGCTGTTGTGCTATTCCCGGCTTACTATTTTTATTGGCCGGGATACATATACAATTGACGAGGCGCAATCGCAGGAAATGTTTGTAAGCCTGCGCACGGATATTGTAAAAATGTCTTTGGCGCAGTATTTTTGCGAACTTGCGTTGGCTTTTGCACCGGAAAATCTTCCGGCAGAGGAGTATTTGCGCCTGTTTTTAAACGGGTTGTACGTATTGTCCAGAGAAAAACGCCCCAGAGGGCTGGTAAAGGCGGCCGTGGAGCTGCGGCTTTTGTCCATTGCAGGTTACATGCCAGACCTTATGTGCTGCAACGGCTGCCAATGTTATGCGCATGAGAACATGTTTTTTTTACCGCAAAGCGGTATATTGCTGTGTGGAGATTGTATACAGGGAAGAGAAAAATACGGTATATTGCTTGGCATGGGTGTGACAACGGCAATGCGGCATTGTATTTACGCGCCGTTTGAAAAGCTTTTTGGCTTTACCCTGCCGGAGCCATCCGTTGCGCTTTTGGAGCAGGCAAGCGAGGCGTATGTGCTGCATGTGAGCGAGCGTGTCTTTAAAACGCTTGATTTTTATAAAACGATTCAAAATTGACGACAAGTTGGAGATACATATATGAACAAACATGAAAAGGCTTTGGAGCTTGATAAAATACTGGACAGGTTATCACAGGAAACAACCTGCCCTGACGCACGCGATCTGGCGTTGCGTTTGGAGCCTGTGCATAACGCCGCGCAGGCGCGGCGTTTGCTGGAGGAAACGGCGGATGCGCATATGCTTGCAGGACGTTTTGGGGCGCCGTCATTTTACGGTATGGAAAATGTCACAAATGCGTTGAAAAGAGGGCAGGCGGGCGGTATTTTGACAATGAAGGAACTGCTTTTGATAGCACAGTGTCTTCGTGTAATTCGTTCAGTTGCCCAGTGGAGACAAAAGTCGCAGGCAATAAAAACGGCGCTGGATCTTCGTTTTGAAGGACTTATCCCCAATAAATATATGGAGGATAAAATTACCGGTGCGATTTTATCGGAAGATGAAATGGCGGACCAGGCTTCGCACACGCTTGCGGAAATCCGAAAAAAAATAGCTGCAACGTCTGCAAAAGCAAGGGAAGCGCTTGAAAAAATGGTGCGCTCCGCTGCCTATCAGAAGTATTTGCAGGAAGCAATTATTACGATGCGCGACGGCAGATTTGTTGTGCCTGTCAAGGCGGAATGCAAGGGGAATATCAGCGGCCTGGTACACGATACTTCCGCCAGCGGCGCAACGCTTTTTATTGAGCCTATGAGCGTGGTAGAAGCCAATAATGAGATAAAAGTACTCAAGGCAAAGGAAGAGCAGGAAATAGAACGGATTTTATTTGCGCTTTCTGCAGAAGCAGGTTCGTTTGCAGATGCGATTATTGGCAGCTACGAAAACCTGGTGGAGCTAAATGTTATCTTTGCAAAAGCGCAGCTCGGCTATAAAATGAAAGCCAGTGTGCCTGTGCTTAACGAGGAGGGAATCATCCGTCTGCACAGCGCGCGCCATCCACTGATTGCTTCGGACCGGGTTGTGCCTACGGATATAGAGCTGGGCGACCGCTTTGATACGCTTGTGATTACAGGGCCAAACACAGGCGGAAAAACGGTGTCGCTGAAAACGCTGGGGCTTTTAACCCTGATGGCCATGTGCGGGCTTATGATCCCGGTGCGCGACAACAGCCAGATTTCTGTATTTCAAAATGTTTTAGTCGACATTGGCGACGAGCAGAGCATTGAGCAATCGCTTTCTACTTTTTCCGCACATATGACCAATATTACACAAATTTTAAAGCAGGCCGATGCAAACAGTTTGGTGTTAATTGATGAGCTTGGCGCGGGGACAGACCCTGTAGAGGGCGCGGCGCTGGCTATTGCCATATTGGAGCGTTTGCACGCGATAGGTGCGAAAACAGCCTCTACCACCCATTATGCAGAGCTTAAAGCATATGCACTGCAGACTAAACGTGTAGAGAACGGCTGCTGCGAATTTGACGTTGCGACTTTGCGACCAACCTATAAGCTTTTAATTGGCGTGGCGGGCAAGTCGAATGCCTTTGCCATATCAGAACGCCTGGGACTGGAACAGGCGGTGGTGGAAAGGGCGCGCACGCTTGTTTCAAGGGAAAACAGAGCGTTTGAGGACGTTATGCAGACCTTGGAAAGCAAAAGACAGGAACTGGAAAAGCACTTAAAACAGGCGCAGCAGGCCGTCTTACAGGCGCAGGCAGACAGACAGGCTGCAAAAAAAGAGCTGGACGGCGTAAAACAGCAGACCGAGAAGGAAATAAAAAGGGCAAAGGAAGAGGCGCAGCGCATCAGCACACAGACAAAAGCGCAAGCCTATGCGATTTTGGACCACCTGGAAGAAGTACAGAAAAAGAAGGAGAGTCTTTCAGCAGAAGACAGAACGCGTTTAAAGGCCAAAATAAAGTCTATGGAGGACAGTGCAGACCCCATAAAAGAAAAGGAAAACGATGGATATAAGCTGCCAAGAAAACTTAAACCAGGGGACAGCGTATTGATTTTTGATATTGACAAGGAGGGCGTGGTATTAAAGGAAGAGGATGCTGCCGGGCAGGTGCTTGTACAGGCGGGAATTATTAAAACAAAGGTTCCGGTCGCTAACCTGCGGCTGCTGGATCAAAAACCAAAGCAACAGGTTGTGCGCTCTGTATCAAGAAACGTCAGGGGAAGGTCGGATATACGGCCTGTAACGGAAGTAGACCTGCGGGGAATGACCGCAATAGAAGCTGTTATGGAGCTGGACAGCGCAATTGACGCTGCCGTGCTTTCCGGTTTAGGGCGGCTTACGGTGATTCATGGCAAGGGAACAGGCGTTTTACGCCGTGAGGTGCACACGTTTTTAAAGGGACATAAGGCCGTTTGTTCGTTTCGTCTGGGCGTCTATGGAGAGGGTGAAACGGGTGTGACTATTGTGGAACTGAAATAAGGAGGAAAACTATGCCGGAAAGGGATCAACGCAAGCGGCAACCGGCGTTTGCAGATCAATATGGAGATTCTTATGGGGAATTGCAAAATAGCGAGAAAAAACGCAGACATTTTGGAAGGAATATACTGATTACGCTAGGCGTTTTGATTGTTTTGCTGGCTGTTTCGTTCGTTGTAGTGGTTTGTTTGGCACTGCAGACGGAGGATCTGGAAAAATTTGATACGCCGCCGGATGACGGGCTGGTCTACACGTTGGCGCAGTCATTTATTTTTGGACAAAGGCAGGAAATTACGGATGAGCAGATCAACGCGTTTTTCGCCTGTCTTTTTGATCAGAAGCAGGAATCTGTGCCAGAGGGTTTGCAAATTTCGGCAGATGCGCTTGCTGTCTATTTTCACGATACGCAGCCAAGTGAAATTTATGTAAAACTGTTGTGTGGAAAGCAGGTGGTTGTACTTTCCGCGCTTGCAGATATATGGCTGGACACGGAGCAAAAGCAATTGATTGTGGACATAAAAGAAACCAGGATTGGCGCACTTGCGGTCGCGCCGGACTGGGTAATCCCGTTTTTGTTTGCGCATGAGGCGGTTACACCTGTTTCTGACCAAATTTCCTGCAGCGGCAATTTGGTATACGTGCCGTCTTACTGGACGGTGCAGGCGCTTTCAAACGAGGTGACATTTGAAGTGAAAGAATTTATTCCACAGCAGGCGCACGTGCAAATTCTTACTTCCAGCGCCGCAGATGTAATTGGGGGATTTTTTGAAGGGCTTTTTTAAAAGCAGAAAGACTTGCATAAAAACGGATAAACGGCGGTTGTGCAGAAAAGCTTAAAAACGTGAGCAGAAAAAGCGCTGTTAATATATCAGATGGAGAGCAGAGCGCTAATGCGCTCTGCTTTTTGCAAAAGCAAGCAGAATATGATACAATCAACGTCAGATATAATAAAAGAAGAAAAGGAGAGCGGCATGCGCAAAAGGTATTTGGAAATAGGTAAAATTGTTGGAACACACGGGCTAAGGGGCGAAATGCGGGTGGAACCCTGGTGCGATACGCCGGCTTTCTTTTGCAGGTTTCAAACACTGTATTTGCAAGAGGGGGAAAAAAAGCTGTCTGTTTGTTCCCGCGTACATAAGCGGCTGGCCATTATGAAGGCGGAAGGCATAGACACGATAGAACAAGCAGACCTTATGCGGGGAAAAGTTTTGTATATGGACAGAAACGATGTTGCATTGGAAGAAGATGTGTACTTTATACAGGACATTATTGGGCTTCGAGTGCTTGATATTGACAGCAACAAAGAATATGGGATTATAACGGATGTATTTAAAACCGGAGCAAATGATGTGTACCGGGTAATGGACAGTGAAAAAAAAGAGTTCCTTTTGCCGGTAATTGATGAAATTATCAAAAAAACAGATATTGAAGACGGTGTTGTGCTGATAAAACCAATGAAAGGACTTTTTGAAGATGCGGATTGACCTGATTACGCTGTTCCCCGAAATGTGTGAGGCGGTTATGGCGGAAAGCATTATTGGACGGGCAAGACAGCGGGGCGCACTTGAAATTGTGTGCCACCAGCTGCGAGATTTTGCCTTTAACAAACACAACCGCGTGGACGATGCACCATATGGCGGTGGGATGGGTATGCTGTTAATGGCGCAGCCTGTTGCGCTTTGCTTTGAGAATATTTGCGAAATTCTTGGAAAAAAGCCGCATTTTATCTATATGTCGCCGCAAGGAAAAGTTCTTACACAGCAAAGAATAAAGGAGCTGTCGCGGTATGATACTATCTGTATACTTTGCGGCCATTATGAGGGGGTCGATCAGCGTGTGATCGATGCATATGTAGATGAACAGATATCCATAGGCGATTATGTTCTTACCGGCGGCGAACTTCCGGCGCTGATTCTTGCAGACGCTGTAAGCCGAATGGTCCCCGGCGTTTTATCAGACGATCTTTGCTTTGAAGAGGAAAGCCATTTTGGCGGGTTGTTGGAATATCCACAATATACGCGCCCGGCGGTTTGGCGTGAACGGGAAACGCCGCAGGTGCTGCTTTCCGGTCATCATGCAAATATTGAAAGATGGAGGAGGCAGCAGTCTTTGCTGCGTACCAGGCAACTTCGCCCCGATCTGCTTGCACAGGCGCAGCTGTCGTTGGAGGATAGGCATTTTTTAGATGAAACAGCGGGGGAAATTGACGAATAAATTTTTTATAGAAATAAATACTGTATGTCTGAAACAAAAATCGCAATACTTTTTGGCAAAGTTGTACAAGAAAGCGCGGAGGTGTTCGTCGGCAAATCGTTCATCAATCCGAAAATAGAAAAATAATGTTGACGGTGGTTTTCTTTGTGCTATAATACTAATTATTCATAAGAGGAAGTTTTTGTTTGGGAAACGCTTTTGGCATTACATGCAAATAGGTTTATAGTTTAAATGAAATTTATGTATGTAGGAGAGGGTTCAATTATGTTTGTAAAAGATGTAGAAGTTCAAAATCAGGTAGGTCTTCACGCGCGCCCGGCAACTTTCTTTATTCAGAAAGCCAACGAGTATAAATCTTCCATTTGGGTTGAAAAGGAAGAAAGAAGAGTAAACGCAAAGAGCCTTCTGGGCGTTCTTTCGCTTGGTATTGTTGGGGGGACTTCCATCCGGATTATTGCGGACGGCGCGGATGAACAGGGTGCTGTAAACGATCTGGTAAAGCTTGTTGAGTCAGGGTTTGCAGAATAATTGGAAAACAGGCGAAAAGTTTGTGGGCGGAGCTGTACTCCGCCCGTTTTTTGTTATGATAAAAATGTTATGAAGAAAAGGGCTGGTGAAACGGCATGAATCAAAATTTGGAGAGCTTGCGAAAAAAATCCATGCGCCTGCCGCTTTTGCCAGGCGTATACATGATGCGCGACAAAAGTGGAAAGATAATTTATATCGGTAAGGCCAAGGCGTTAAAAAACCGGGTGAGTTCCTACTTTGGGTCCCAGAAAAATCACCAGGAAAAAGTCAGGCGGATGGTGGCGCAGGTACAGGATTTTGACTATATTATAACGGACAGTGAATTTGAAGCGCTGATTTTGGAGTGCAGTCTGATTAAGCAGTACACGCCCAAATATAATATTTTACTGAAGGACGACAAGGGATATAGTTATATTAAAATTACAAAGGAAGAATGGCCGAGAATATCGGAGTCCAAACAGGCGTCTGACAAGAATGCTGAATATATCGGTCCATATAGCAGCGGCTATTATGTAAAGAATGCAGTGGACGAGGCAAGAAAGATTTTTAAACTTCCAGACTGTACCAGAAAATTTCCGCAAGAGTTTGGAAAGGGAAGGCCCTGTTTGAATTATCATATTAAGCAGTGCTGCGCTCTGTGCACGGGAAAAGTGTCCAATAAAGAGTATAATGAATATGTTGCGGAGGCCGTGGAGTTTCTTAAAGGAGGGAACAGCCTTTCCATCCGGGATCTGACAGAAAAAATGAATTCTGCGGCAGAAAATATGGAATATGAACGCGCGGCAAAAATTCGTGACCGCATCGCGGCGGTAAAGCGAATGAAGGAAAAGCAAAAGGTTGTTGCTACAAAGGTACGCGACCAGGATGTTATTGCACTTGTGCGCAACGGAACCACCGGTTGTTTTGAGGTTTTCCGGTTTAAGGACCGAAAGCTTTTTGACCGGGAGCATTTTATTATTTCGGATATTGGCGACCCGGTGCAGGCGCGCGCGGAATTTATTGTACAGTACTATTCTATCCGAGAATGGGTTCCCGGGCAGATTACGCTTGACGGAGGCTGCGACGATGGAGAAACGCTGGAGCAGTGGCTTTCACAAAAGGCCGGACGCCGTGTGCGGATTGTGGTACCGCAAAAGGGCGAACAAATGCAGCTTGTGACCATGTGCAAAAATAACGCGGCGGAACGAATTGGGCAGATGAAGGGAAGCAGTGGGCGAGAAGCTTCTGCGCTGGACGAGCTTGCTTCTGTTTTAGGTCTTTCCAGTGTGCCTTCTTATATTGAGGCTTACGACATATCCAACCTTGCAGGAAATGAAAATGTTGCAGGAATGATTGTATTTGAGAACGGACGTCCGCTGAAAAGCGCTTATAAGAAATTTAAAATTCAGGAAATTGCAGGGCAGGACGACTATGGTTCCATGTGTGAAGTCATTCGCCGCCGGTTTGAGGAATATAAGAAGGCGGAAAAAAACGGAGAAGGCTTTGGAAGGCTGCCCGACCTGATTTTGCTTGACGGGGGGAAAGGGCATGTTTCAGCGGTTGAACCCGTTTTGCGTAAACTGGGGATACAGGTGCCGCTGTATGGTATGGTAAAAGATGACAAGCACCGGACCCGTGCAATTACAGGCGACGGCGGAGAGATTGCAATTCAGTCCAACAGACGGGCGTTTTCACTTGTTTCTGCTATTCAGGAAGAGGTGCACCGGTTTGCAATCGGTTATCACAGGCAAAAGCGCAGCAAAAATACGTTTAAAAGTTCGCTTACGGAAATTGAAACGATTGGGCCTGCGCGTGCAAAGGCGTTGCTGCGCCATTTTGGTACGATTAAAAATATTGAGCTGGCAGATCTGCAGGAGTTGCTTGCGGCACCTTCCATGAATAAGGCTTCGGCGCAGGCGGTGTACAACCATTTTCACGGTTGACACATAAAGTAAGGTACGGTACTATGAAATAAATGAGTACGAAAGTACCGTTCAGTAAAAGAAGACATGTTCGGATTTGCTATGTACGATAAAGCGGAAGGATAAAGATTTATGAGAGTCATTACCGGAAATGCGAGAGGAAGAAAACTGCTGACGCTGGCAGGGGAAGAGGTACGGCCAACGCCGGAGCGCGTGAAAGAGGCGGTTTTCAGCATTATACAGTTCCAGATAGAGGGCAGAAGCTTTCTGGACCTTTTTGCTGGGTCCGGGCAAATGGGGATAGAGGCTCTTAGCCGCGGCGCCAGAAAAAGCGTTTTTGTGGATGCAAAGCGTGAAAGCGTGGAAACGGTGAAGAAAAATCTGGAAAATACAGGCCTTAAAAAAGATGCAGAGGTGGTACTGGCTGATGCATTAGCCTATTTGCGGCGATGCCGCGATACCTTTGACCTGGCTTTTTTGGACCCACCGTATTACAGCGGGTTGCTGCAGGAAACGTTACCAATGGTTGCCGAAATAATGAATCGGGGCGGTTTGATTATATGTGAAAGTCCACAAAATGAAGATTTATCACAGAAAATTGGTGATTTTGTGCTTGACAGAAGCTATCGCTATGGTAAAATAAAAATTAACATATATTGTCATAAGGATGTGGTCAGATGAAAAGGACTGTAATCTGCCCAGGCAGCTTTGACCCAGTGACTTTGGGCCATGTGGATATTATCGGCAGAGCTGCAAAAATGTTTGACCATGTGATTGTGGCGGTGCTGACAAATCTTGCAAAACAGCCCAGTTTTGCGATTGAAGAACGGATGTATCTTCTGAAGAAAGCGACAAAGGGTATAGAAAATATAGAAGTTGTGAGCTTTGACGGCCTTTTGGCGGAATATGCAAAGCAAAGAGGCGCAATTGCCGTAGTGAAAGGCCTGCGCGCTGTTTCTGATTTTGAATACGAATTTCAAATGTCTCTTACCAATAAAAAATTAAACCCCAATTTGGAAACAGTTTTTTTAACTTCCAGCGCGGAAAACATGTATTTAAGTTCCAGCATTGTAAAGCAGGTTGCAAGCCTGGGGGGCGATATTACCAACTTTGTGCCGGAATGTATTCATGACGAAATCAAGGGAAGGCTCTATTCCAAATAAATATGTACTTTATGCTAACGTGTGCCAAGCTTTAGTTTTAGTTCAGTATTTTTGGGAATCAAGAGAAAGGAATGAGTGTGTAATGAAGGTTGAAGATTTGATTATTGAATTGAGAGAGGTTATTGACGATGCAAAAACCCTGCCGCTTTCCGGTGGGAAATCCGTAATAGATGCGGAACATATTAAGGAAATTTTGGATGACATTGAAGAAACGCTGCCGCAAGAGGTAAGACAGGCAAAGGCAATTGTTGCAGATCGGGCACAAATTATTGCAGACGCAAAAAAAGAAGGCGAAAACATTGTGCGTTCTGCTGAGGAGCGGAAAAAGACCCTGGTCAATCAGAACGAAATTGTGCGCCAGGCACAGCAGGAAGCAAGCGAGATTATTTCTGATGCAAAACTGAAAGCCAAGGAGATCAGAAAGGCCGCCAATGAATATGTAGAAGAGCTTATGCGTAAAACAGACGAATTGATGACGGCGCAGGCAAACGAAATTAAGAAAACAAGGCAAAGTTTAAAAGCGAGCCAGCGTACGGGAAACTGAGAGGATCATTTTTTAATAACAGCCCATTAAACAATAAAACCGGCAAGTGGAATTCCACTTGCCGGTTTTATTGTTTTTAAGCGCAGGCAGAACTGCTGGCGGAGAAAAAGGCCGGAAAAACGAGGGAAGGCTGAAAAACACATAAAAAATTAGAAAAAATGTGCTTTTTGGCATATCTTTTTTTAAAAACATATTGCAATTTCTAAATCAATCGTCTATAATTGAAACACAAAGTGGCACTTTAGGCCATTTTGTGGCACACAATAGCACTATAGTATGCATGTATGACATGGAAGTGATGTTATGTTTATTGGGACTTACCAACATAACATAGATGCGAAAGGCCGCATTATTATGCCCGCGAAGTTCCGTGAGGAGCTTGGCGAGGCTTTCTATGTCACAAAAGGGATCCATACAGGGCCGGAGGAAGGAAAAGGCTGCCTGCAGGTGCTTTCCCTTGCAAAATGGGAAGAGTTCCTGGCAAAAATTAGCGCTTTGCCGGTTTCAAAGGCGACAGGGCTGTACAGGTATTTCTGTGCGGGGGCAGATGTTTCTGAACCAAACGCACAGGGAAGAATTCTGATACCCGACCATTTACGGCAGCATGCCTGTTTGGAAAAAGAGGCCGTGATTATCGGCTGCGGCACAAGAGTGGAGATTTGGAACAGGGAAAACTGGGAAAATTATCTGGACCGTCAAGCAGGCGAGGATATTGTTGCTTTACTAGAAATGATTTAGCATGACGGAGGGTCCTACCGATGGAGTTTTCCCATATACCGGTGCTGCTTACTGAAACCATACAGGCGCTTGCGATAAAACCAAACGGAATTTACGTGGATGGAACAGCCGGCGGAGGCGGCCACTCAGCTGAAATTTTAAAAAGGCTGAAAGCCGGGAGGCTAATTTCTATTGATCAGGATCCCGACGCCATTGAAACAGTAACAAAGAGGTTTTTTGGAAACGGCAACTCCATGGTGGTGCAGGCCAATTTTAGTCAGATGGATACGATTGTACGGTCGCTTGGGTTTGAAGGCGTTGACGGAGTGCTGTTGGATATAGGGGTTTCCTCCAGACAGCTTGATACTGCGCAGCGTGGATTTTCCTTTCATCACGAGGCTCCGCTGGATATGCGTATGAGCAAACAGGGGACGACGGCATACGAGTTGGTTAACACTCTGCCGTATGTGGAACTTACAAAGATAATTCGCACTTATGGGGAAGAAAAATTTGCAGGGCCGATTGCAGGAGCAATTATAAAGACCAGGGAAAAAGAAGCGATACGGACAACCACGCAGCTTGCGGAAATTATTAAAAGCGCTGTACCTGCGGCCAGAAGGCGCGACGGGCATCCTGCAAGGAAGACGTTTCAGGCGCTCCGGATTGCTGTCAACGGCGAGCTTGACAGGCTTTCGCAAGGGCTGGACGCTGCGTTTTCCATTTTAAAACCCGGTGGACGTCTTGCGGTGATAAGTTTCCATTCGTTGGAGGACCGCATTGTTAAGCAGCGTATGGCGATGTGGTGCCAAGGATGTACTTGCCCAAAAGATTTTCCCATATGTGTTTGCGGGAAGAAGCCCAAAGCAAAGCTTATTTTTAAAAAGCCGGTGGAGGCCTCAGCGCAGGAGCTGCAGGAAAATCCAAGAAGCAGAAGTGCAAAGCTGCGAGCAATAGAAAAATTGTAACAAAGTTGTAAAAATTGTTAAAAAAAGCTTTGACAAAAGCAGGTACATGTAGTAGACTATATATTGTGGTTGAATGAAAAAGTTTTGCAGGGAACACTACATATTGTGCATACATACGTTCGACTAACAAGCCGTAAAAAAATAGATAAAATTCAAAAAGTTACAAAAATAATACAAGGCAGTTTGCCACCTGAAATTACATAAAAAATACGTTTAAAACAGAAAAGAATATACAAAAATACGACTTCGTTTATATATTATAGGATGTTAAGGGTTTACATAGAGGTGTAAGGAATGGCTTTTGAAGAGAGAAATGCAGCGTATGATATTAGCCTGTTTGAAGCAGCCGAACAGATTGAGATAGAAGAACCGAAAAAGCAGGTTCACAGGAGAAAAAAGAATAATGTGCTGAGTATTCCTGAAGAGCAGCTGGATAAAATACGCAGGCGTAAATATAACCCTGCGAAACTGTTTACAGGGTTTATGTTGGGATTGATTGTCACCGGTGCTGTGGTCATGATTGTACATGGACAGGTACAGTTGACAGAGCTGAACCAGCAGATCAGCAACGCGGCAAGCGAGCTTGCAGATCAGGAAAGCCTGTATACGCAGCTGCAGATGAAGGTGGAGTCCAAACTTTCCCCATCTGTGGTAGAGGCGTATGCGTCGGAAGAATTGGGAATGTCCAGAGCCGACAATTATCAAAAAGAGTACATAAGTCTTTCACAGGGGGATAAAGCGGAAATCTCTCAGACAGACGGCGGTAATCTGTTTGAATCCATTGCTGATGCGATTGCAGGGCTTTGGTCATAACCAGAGCAGGTTTCTAATACACATATATATAAGAATTATAAGAATGACGAAGCGGTTGTAACAGGGAGCGGCGGTCTGCCGTTTCTGAATGAGTTGGTAAACGGACGTATTACTGTTATGGGGTAATTGCTGGCTGACTTATGTTACAACCGTATTTTTATATGCAAAACGATATATGTAAGAAAGCCGAGGCAAAAATTTCAGGTTTACCCTGTGTGCAGGATATGCTTATATTATATATGTAGACAGAATATAGGGAAAATATCCTGTAAAAAGGGATGAATAAGTAGTATAAAATGGTAACATTTCCCGGCAGCCGGTAAAAGCGGCTGTTTATAGGGGAAGAACCCCAGTGAGTTGGAAGGGAGTTTGTCTGATATGTCAAAAGGCGCAAATACAAAGCTGGTTCACAGGTCTGTAATTATTTTGATATTAATCCTTGTGATTGGTTTTGGCAGCGCAATATTGCGGCTTACGCAGTTAAGCGTCGTACAGGGGGAAGAACTGCAGCAGGCGGCTGTGGCGCAGCAGCTGAACGATACGACGATCAGTGCAAGGAGAGGCACCATTTATGATACCAACGGAAAGGTGCTTGCGCAGAGCGCCACCGTTTGGAAGGTGGTATTGTCCCCAATCAATTTTGAATCTGACGAGGAACGTACCATTGTTTCCCAGGGGCTGGCAGAGATACTGGATTTGGAACAGGCGGATATTTTTGAAAAAACAAAGGAAAAGTCTTATTATGTGGTAGTAAAGCGGCAGATTGAAAGCGACGTCAGAGACGAAATTCTGAAGTTTGTAGACGAATTGGACGAAGAACATAATATTACCGGTGTAATCGACTTGATTGAGGACTATAAACGGTACTACCCATATGGCTCGTTTGCCTCTTCCCTGATTGGTTTTACAGGCAGCGACGACCAGGGGCTTTCCGGTATAGAATATCAGTATGACGAAAGCCTGACGGGAACGCCCGGCCGGCTGGTAACGGCGAAGAATGCAAACGGGACGGAAATGCCGTTTGATTATGAGCAAAAAGTACAGGCGGAGGATGGGAACAGCCTGGTGCTGACGATTGACGAAACGATTCAGCATATTATGGAAAAGTATTTACAAAAGGGCATAGAAGAGCACAAGGTGTATAATCGCGCAGTGGCGATTATGATGGAGGTCAACACGGGCGCCATTTTAGGAATGGCGGTGGAAGAAGGGTATGACCTGAACGACCCGTTTACTTTAGTCAGCCAGACGGCAAAAGATGAGATCGCGCAGCTGCCGGAGGATGAGAAGGCTGCGGCGGAAAGCGCCGCGCTTTCCAAACAATGGAGAAACAAGGCAGTCAGCGATACTTACTATCCCGGTTCGGTATGGAAAATTATCACGTCTTCCATGGCGCTGGAGGAAAACCTGGTCAATGATGAATCGCGCTTTTACTGCACGGGGTCTTATGTGCCGTTTGAGGGTGCGTCGTCTATCAGCTGTCATAATACGGCGGGACATGGTACACAGACTTTTGAAGAAGCACTGTGTAATTCCTGCAACCCAGCATTTATGCAGATTGGTAATTTGATTGGCGCAACAAAATTCTGGGAATATTACCAGGCGTTTGGATTTTCTGAGAAAACGGGGATTGACTTGCCGGGCGAATCGGAAGACATCTTTTTTAACGAGGACGGCTCAATGGGCCCTATGGATCTGGCGGTTGCATCGTTTGGGCAAAACTTTTCTGTAACTCCGATTCAGATGGTAACGGCTGTTTCTGCAGTTGCAAATGGGGGAAAACTTTTGCAGCCCTATATGGTAAGACAGATTCTTGACAGCGACGGCAATGTGGTAGAGTCGACAGATACAACAGTGAAACGACAAGTCATTTCGGAAGAGGTGTCCGAGAAGCTGTGCGCTGTACTGGAGGAAAATGCGATTAGCGGTGCGGCGACAAATGGTTACGTACAGGGGTACAGAATTGCCGGAAAAACGGGAACGTCTGAAAAACTGACTGATTCTAACGGCGATGGAATGGAGGACTATATTGCATCTTTCTGCGGCTTCGCCCCGGCGGATGATCCACAGGTAGCGCTGCTTGTATACTTTGATACTCCCACTGGCGGACAGTATTACGGAAGCCAGGTGGCAGCGCCTGTGTTTGCGGAAATTATGGCAGAAGTGCTGCCGTATCTGGAGGTCGAAACACAGTATAATGAAGAAGAACTGTCGATGCTGGATACAACAGCGGGCAATTACGTGGGCGAAAGTGTGGAGCAGGCGCAGGCTGCGGCTGAGAAAGACGGATTTGTATCTATTGTAAAGGGTGAAGGGACGACCGTTGCTGCACAGATTCCTGCGGCGGAGTCCAGAATCCCGCAGGGAGGTACGGTTGTACTTTATACAGATACAGCCGGCGTAGACGAGGATATGGTGGAAGTCCCCGATCTTACAGGGCTTTCCATATCGGATGTAAACAGTATAGCCTCTCAGTATAATTTAAATATCAGCATTGCAGGCGCAAGCGCTGCCGGCGAGGGAATTTCCCAATCGCAAAGTGTTGCACAGGGAACCATGGTAAGCCAGGGGACGGTCGTTATTGTGACGTTTGTGCAGGACAGCAGCTACGGAGAACCAATCTTTTAGTTTTAGATGAATGAAGGCAGGGAAAGCGATGAAAAACAGAAAATCAGGCGGCGGCGTACCTCCATACGGGCAGATTACAGCAGTGGGAAGGCAGCCATTGGTGGAACGTTCCTTAAAAGCGCTGGAGTATGTGCTTGCAGCGGCGGGAAAAAGTGTAACGGCAAAAAGCATGTCTGTTCAAACAGAGCATCCCTGTTGCGTTGGAAGTATTACCTGTGCGGCGGGACAACGTGTGATCGACACGGTGCTGTTTACAGATGAGAGTGCCTGTCCATATGAGCAGAAGTGGCTGCAAACATGCACTGCGCTGGTTCTTCCCTATGAGGAGCCAAGAAAACAGCGGCTGGAAGAAAAGCAAAGAGAAAAAATTGTAGAATATTCCTATAATGACGACCGGGCGGACCTTGTTGCAAAGAATATAACGCAAACGCCGGAGCATATAAATTTTGAACTTGTAGGCACAGGGCTGATTGGCCGGATTAAGTTAAAAGAAGGCTGCGGCCTTTCAGTTGAAAGTGCACTTGCGCTTGCAGGCGCGCTGCTTGCTTCGGGTATTGCGCTGAAAGAGATAGCAGACGGGCTCAATGCCCTTGAAAGCCTGACGGCCTTTGCATAATTTGAGGTTGAAAATGATGGAGGTTTTTCTATGAACGTTGGTTGGATTTTGGGAAGTGCGGTGGTTTCGTTTGCAATTGCCGCTATTTTAGGAAAATGGCTTGTTCCTTTTTTACAGAAGCTGAAGTACGGACAGACGATTTTAGATATAGGACCAAAATGGCACAAAGGAAAACAGGGTACGCCAACTATGGGCGGTCTGATGTTTGTAGCCAGTACCATTGTGACGTCTGTCGCCGGCGTTTTACTTTGCAGCGCGTTTGCTTCGGGAGAAGACCCTGTGTTTACACAGGTGACGCTTTCTTTCAATAAGGTATTTGCGGGCCTTGCCATGGCGGCGGCATTTGGCGCAATTGGTTTTTTTGACGATTATATTAAGGTGGTAAAGAAGCGAAATTTGGGCCTTACGGCAAAGCAAAAGCTCCTTTTGCAGTTTGGCGTTGCAGCTGCATATTTGTTTACACTGTCTTTAACCGGCGTTACTTCTGAAACGCTGCTCCCCTTTATTGGGCCGGTAGATCTGGGGTGGCTTTACTGGATATTATCTGCGATACTGATTGTGGGCGTTGTGAACGCCGTTAACCTTTCAGACGGGATAGACGGACTGGTGGGTTCTATGACCTTTTTTGCCGCGCTTGCTTTTATGCTGATTGCTTCTACTTTGGTTTCGCAGGGAATCGGGATTATGTCTGCAGCTCTGGCAGGCGGATGCCTTGGCTTTCTGATCTGGAACTTTCATCCGGCAAAGGTTTTTATGGGCGATACGGGCTCCTTGTATCTTGGAGGTTTTTTATGCGCGTTGGCATTTGGAATGAATATGCCGGTTATTTTAATTCCCATTGCGCTTGTATATTTGCTTGAGATGCTTTCAGTCGTTTTGCAGGTTGTATATTTTAAAGCGACAAAAGGAAAAAGGCTGTTTAAAATGAGCCCGATTCATCACCATTTTGAAATGTGCGGATGGTCGGAAGTGAAAATTGTAGTTGTGTTCAGCCTGGCAACGGCGCTATGCGGCGTGTTGGCGCTTGCGTTGGTAATGACGGGTTTTTAAAATGAGGCTGGCGCGCGTTTTATGTATAACTGTATGGTGGTGGAAAGATGGATAGAAAATACCCCTTAAGATATGAGGCGGAGCTTAAACGAAAAGCACAGGAAGCATATAACAAAAGGCGCAGTTACTATGCTTCTGCAGCGGCGCGCGAAAAAACGGCGGATACAAAACGCCGTGGTATACGGAAAAAACTCAAGCTGTTTTCAGTACGTGCCGGGTTGGATATGCCTTTTTTGCTTTTAATCCTGATTTTGCTTGTTATTGGAATTATTATGATGTTTTCCGCAAGCTATCCGGTTGCTTATTTTACCAACGGAGATAGTTACCTGTATTTGAAAAGACAAGTCATTTTTGCAGTGATTGGCGTTGCTGCAATGCTTGCTATTTCTTTTTTTGATTATCATCACTTCCATAAACTGGCGGTGTGGGTTTTAGCCCTTGCGTTTTTACTTTTGGTTGTTGTGCTGTTTATTCCGTCTGAAACGGGTGTGCACCGATGGATTGACCTGGGCATAGCAAGTTTCCAGGCGTCTGAGCTTATGAAATTTGCGTTGATTTTGTTTTTGGCCCATTGGAGTTCTGTGTATTTTTATAAAATGGAAACGTTTAAATACGGTGTTTTACCGGCAATTGTAATCCTTGTTCCCACAGTGTTGCTGCTGCTGTTGGAACCGCATTATTCCGGTATTGTTATTGTAACGCTTTTAACGGCGCTGATGATGTATATATCGGGTGTGAAGGGAAAATGGTTTTTATTTGCAGGCGGCGGCATATTGGTTATTTTTCTTGTTATGTCGGCTACCGGACTGCTTTCTTATGCAATGGAGCGCATGGAAGGCTGGGGGCAGGCGCTGGAATATACAACGCCTGAGATGTGGCAGACGACATGGCAGACCAGAAATTCCATGTATGCAATTGGCTCCGGCGGGCTTATGGGCCTGGGGTTAGGGCAGTCCAGGCAAAAATATCTGTATCTGCCGGAACCGCAAAACGACTTTATCTTTGCGATTGTCTGTGAAGAGCTGGGGTTGATCGGCGCAGTGATTATCCTTGCAATTTTTGGACTTCTTGTATGGCGCGGGATTACCATATCGATGCGTGCAAAGGATAAGTTCGGTACGCTTTTAGGCGTGGGGCTGACCGCACAAATTGGGCTGCAGGTAATTTTGAATATTCTGGTTATTACCGATTTGCTTCCAAACACCGGAATCAGCCTGCCGTTTTTCAGCTCAGGCGGAAGTTCGCTTGTTATGTTGTTGGCGCAGATGGGGATTGTGCTTTCGATTTCAAGGACGTCTAATATTAATAAAGCATAAGCCTGTGGCGGGTTGTGTGACAAGGGAGGAGCGTCTATGAGAATTTTATTTGCAGGCGGCGGCACGGCGGGCCATATTAACCCTGCGCTTGCAGTAGCCGGTTATATAAGGAAAAAAGAGCCGGATGTGCAGATTTTGTATGTGGGAGCAAAAGGCGGTATGGAGGAACGCCTGGTGCCGCAGGCCGGTTTTGCTTTTAAAGGGATTTCTGTGTCCGGGTTTAAGCGGAGCTTTTCTCCAGGAGCCATAAAGGACAATATCATTACAGTAAAAAAGGCGTTGCAGGCGGGGGCTGTGTCAAAAGGAATTATCCGGGATTTCAGGCCGGATATTTGTATGGGAACGGGCGGCTATGTGAGCGGTCCGGTGATTCGGGCGGCAGCAAAGCTTTCTGTCCCGACGGTGATTCATGAGCAGAACGCTTTTCCGGGCGTTACTACAAAAATGTTGTCCAGATATGCAAAGCGCGTAATGCTTGCAATGCCGGAGGCAAAACGCTATTTAAGCAGCGGATGCCACTGCGTTACGACGGGCAACCCCGTAAGGCAGGAGATTTTAACAGCAGACAAAACGGCGTGCAGAAAGAAGCTGGGGCTGGATAGCCGCCCTGTGATTTTGTCGTTTGGTGGAAGCCTGGGCGCCAGGAAGATCAACGAGAGCGTTGCAGGAATGATAGCGCGCAGTGCCAGGGACGGAAGATACCAAATTATACACGCTTACGGCCAATATGGGAAATGGTTTCCCGATCTTTTGCGAAAGATGGGGGCGGACCCGGATGGTTGTGAAAATTTAGATATAAGAGAATATATTGACGATATGCCTGTGTGCCTTGCGGCGGCAGACCTTGTTATATGCAGGGCGGGGGCAATTACGTTAAGCGAGCTGCAGGCGCAGGGAAAACCCGCTATTTTGATTCCTTCGCCCAATGTAGCGGAAAACCACCAGTATCACAACGCTATGGCGATGGCTGACCAGAAGGCGGCCCGCGTTTTAAAAGAAGAGGCATTGACCCGGGAATCGGTTATGCAGGCGGTGGACGATATGGTAAGCGATCCGGAAAAGCTAAAAAAGTATAGTGAAAACGCCAGAAGGCTTGCAATTACAGATGCAAACGAAAGGATTTATTCGGTTATTAAAAAAGTGCTTGGCACAGCAACAGTTTAACCGTTGAGATGCGCCGGCTGTATGGAAACGTTTTGGCTTTTGTACCTGTGTAACAACAGACAGCCTTAAAACATAAGATATCAAGGGTTGATTTTCAGCTCTAAAGCTTTTGTTGGAAAGGGTGTTCTGTGTGTCGAAGCTTATGATAGAGGGATGCAACAGACTAAACGGCAGTATTTCTGTACAGGGGGCTAAAAACAGTGCGCTCCCTGTTCTGGCGGCAACACTGTTATCAGGTGACCGCTGTGTGTTACATAACTGCCCGCACCTTTCCGATGTGGAGACTTCTATCAAAATTTTACGTTATCTGGGCTGCAACGTCAGCCGCAGCGGCAGCACCCTAACTGTGGATACACACAATATGTACCGGTATGATATACCGGATGAGCTAATGCGGGAGATGCGATCTTCTATTGTCTTTTTAGGTGCGATTATTGCCACCATGGGAAGGGCAAGGCTGTCTTTTCCGGGCGGATGTGAGCTGGGACCGCGCCCGATTGATTTGCACTTAAAGGCGTTGCGCCTGATGGGGCTGGAAATCACGGAGCATCATGGGATTTTAGATTGCAGCGTTCCCAACGGCTTACACGGTGCAAAGGTTACGTTGTCTTTTCCAAGTGTGGGTGCTACTGAAAATATTATGCTTTCGGCTGTGCTTGCCAAGGGAACGACGATCATTACAAACGCGGCAAGAGAACCGGAAATCTGCGACCTTGCGGACTTTTTAAACGGCTGCGGTGCAAAGATTTCCGGCGCCGGCGAAGGGACCATTTTTATTGACGGTGTAGAACGGCTTACAGGAACGCAGCATACGATTATTCCGGACAGAATTGTAACCGCAACTTATATGGCTGCAGCGGCTGTGACCGGCGGCAGTCTGGAACTGAAACATGTTGTTCCCGCGCATCTGGGTTCTATTATTTCCGTTTTTGAAGAAGCTGGTTGTACGATCCGGATCAGCGGAAATACACTGCATATTTTTGCACCGCAGCGGCTTAAGGCGGTAAAGTTTATAAGGACGATGCCGTATCCCGGTTTTCCTACAGATGCGCAGGCGCCTATTATGGCGATGACGGCTCTTGCAAATGGAACAAGCGTGTTTGTGGAAAATATTTTTGAAAGCCGTTATAAGCATGTGGGGGAACTGTTGCGTCTTGGTGCAAATATCAAGGTGGAAGGCAGAGTTGCTGTTGTAGAGGGCGTAAAACATTTTTACGGCGCTTCTGTGGAGGCGCTTGACCTGCGCGGCAGTGCCGCATTGGTGGTAGCAGCGCTTGCGGCGGAGGGCGTAACTGAGCTTAAGGGCGTAAATTTTCTGGAACGCGGTTATGAAGATATAGAGCTTTATTTATCCAACGTGGGAGCAACGGTTAAAAAGGTGTAAAACAGAGAACAACCGGAGAAAGATATGGACTTCAATCTGTAAGGATGTAGAAAAGATGGAAAACAAGAACAAAGGCAGCAATCAAAATCAGCAAAGCAAGCGGGCGCCCGCACAGGGGCCAGGTATGCAAAATAGCAGCCGGAAGCTGCGCAGCACAAGAAAACCGGCAGGCGAAAGAAGGACCGCGGCGGCTCCGGGCAATAAACGGGCTGCCACGGAAAAAAGCGCTGGGCGGCCTTTTTCTGGGGAAAAAGAGAAAAAACAACAGACAAAGCGCAGCTCCGCTGCGAAAACGGTGCAAAAGGCTGCGGGGAAATCAACGCGCATGCCTCAAAACGGGGGTAAGAAGGGAAATAACGCGGCAAGAAGAAGCAGAAGCGGCGCGGTAAGAAAGGCGTACACAGAGGAGCCGATTATCCGGCGGGATGATTACGGCGACGGCTTTTACACGGATGAAGTCGCCATGAAGCGAAATGCCGCTATGCAGGCCGAGGAAGAGGCAAGGATCCAGGAGGAACTCAGCAGAGAGCCGTTTTCCAGAAAAACCAGAAAGGCTATTAACATTGCCGTTTGCGGCGCAATCCTGCTGGTTATACTGATCACAGGCATTGTGCTTTCATTGACGGTGTTTTTTAAATCAGAGCAAATTGAGGTGGAAGGTTCTGCACATTACAGTAATCAGGAGATTATTGATGCAAGCGGTCTGACGCTGGGGGAAAATTTGTTTTTAAGCGATAAAAAAACAGGGGAAGAGAAGATTAAGCAGGCGCTCCCATATGTGGAAGAGGCGAAAATTGATATACGAATCCCCGATACGATGGTCATACATATCACAGAAGCGCAGCCGGCGTATGTGATTGCACAAGGGAAAGAATTTGTGGTCATTTCCTCTGAGGGAAGGGTGCTGGAGCGAATCAGTAAAAATACATATGACGCACCGGTCATCAAAGGCTGCACGCTGGAAAAGGCCGAGGTGGGGAACGCGGCTCAGGTAAAGAATAAGAATATTATGCCGATCTTAAACGAAGTTACCGAGGTCTTGCAAAAAAATGAATTTAACGGTATACGGGAAATTGATGTTTCAAGCACAGCCAATATTACGTTGAATTATGCAGACAGAATTCAGATTGTTCTGGGAATGCCGGAGGATATTGATTATAAAATCCGTACGGCGCAGACGATTATTAACCAGAAGCTTGCCCAGACAGATATGGGCGTTTTAGATGTCTCCGCCTGCAATGGAAGTAAAAAGGCGTCTTATTACAATCCGGACAATACGTTGTATGCCACCGAGCCCGCTACTGAGCCCGCAACCGCTGCTACCGAGCCTGTAACAGATTATACCTGGCAGGACAGCGGTGATGGATATACCGACAGCTATTCCGCAGAGGGATATGACTATGACGACGGCTATTCCGACGAGGGGTATTACTATGACGACGGGTACACCGACGGAACAGACGGGTATAACGCCGGGGTATATGCCTGATCTTTCCGTGGTACCTGGGTAAAAGGCGTTGAAATCGAGAATATTTGCTGAATTTTTAAATTTTTCTGCAAGAACTTATTGAAATTTTTCAGCGCTTGTGATACATTATTAAATAGGCGTATAGTCGATTGGATTATAGATTGAAAACATCAGGCTTTTTTAATTGGATAAGCAATCAGATGTTGATTAGGAGGAAGTTCAAATGGCATTCGAGCTTGAAAAAGAGTACAGCAACAACATCCCTGTTATTAAGGTCATTGGCGTAGGCGGCGGCGGCGGAAACGCTGTAAACCGCATGGTAAAAATGGGTGTGCGCTGTGTTGAATTTATTGCAATTAATACCGACGACCATGTTTTGCAGTTTTCCAACGCTTCACAGAAGCTTCAGATAGGCGAAAAAATTACGCATGGAAAAGGCGCTGGATCCAAGCCGGAGGTTGGCAGAGAGGCGGCGGAAGAAAACCGCGAGGAAATCACCGCTGTGCTGCAGGGGACGGACATGGTCTTTATTACTGCCGGTATGGGCGGCGGAACCGGCACGGGCGCCGCACCAATTGTTGCGGAAATTGCAAAAGATATGGGTGTGTTGACAGTTGCCATTGTAACAAAGCCTTTTGCATTTGAGGGTAAAAAGCGTATGGAGCAGGCGGAAGCCGGTATTGCGGCTTTAAGGGAGCATGTGGATTCGCTGATTGTTGTACCGAACGAAAGGTTGAAATATGCAAGCGAACAGCGCATTACATTAAAAAATGCGTTTGATCTGGCGGACGATGTGCTGCGTCAGGGCGTACAAAGTATTTCGGACCTGATCTTAATTCCCGGTTTGGTCAACCTGGACTTTGCGGATGTAACCGCTATCATGAACAACGCGGGTTATGCGCACATGGGAATTGGCTATGCACAGGGGAAGGACAAGGCCGAAGAAGCTGCAAGAATGGCGATTACAAGCCCGCTGCTTGAAACCTCGATTGACGGCGCCAAGGGTGTGATTGTCAATATTACGGCTTCTGCGGATATTGGGCTGGATGAAATTGATACGGCTTCCGCCATGATCACAGACCAGGCCGACCCGGAAGCAAATATTATCTGGGGTGCTGTTTTGGATGAAAATATGGAAGACGAAATGAGCGTTACAGTGATTGCCACAGGCTTTGCGTCGTTTGACGGCGGAAAGAAGGATAATGCGTCTGCGTCCAGAATGTCGATGACCTCTTCACGGACGGAAATGCTCAGAAACCAGGCGGCCTCTGTTGCAGCGGCAAAGGATGTGGCGGCAAGAAAAACGGGCAATGTGGATGTAGCCGACGACGACGATACTTTCTATGACATTATGTCTATTTTTAACCGTAAATAATAAAGTGTAAAATGAAAAAAAAGAGCAGGAGAACAGCGGCGACTTGTTTTCCTGCTTTTTGTATGTGCAAACGGAAAGAGGGTTTTTGTGTGCAGATAGATACAATTGATAAGGGAAAAGCTTTTGATTTTGGAAACACAGCGCGGGAGTACGGAAAATACAGGGATATTTACCCGCAAAGTATGTATAATAAGCTTTATGCCTTTGGGATTGGCAGGTCGGGGCAAAAAATACTGGACCTGGGCAGCGGCACGGCTGTGCTGCCGCGCAATATGTATGCTGCAGGCGCGAGCTTTACCGCGACAGACCCTTCCCGGGAGCAGCTGGCTGCAGGCAAAAGGCTTGCAGAAAGGGCCGGCATGGATGCAATTGCGTTTCAAGTGTGCGCCGCGGAGGATACCGGTTTTGCAGACAGGCAGTTTGACGCGGTAACCGCCGCGCAATGCTTTTGGTATTTTGACGTAAAGCGCGCAGTGCCGGAAATTGCGCGTGTTTTGCGGCCCGGCGGGGCGTTTTGTAAAATTTCCATGGAATGGCTGCCGTTCGAAGATGCCGTTGTAAAGGAAATGGAAGCGCTTGTACTGCAGTATAATCCGGACTGGACAGGAGGCGGGTTTTGCCCGGGCGTCTATTCGTTTCCAGCGTGGGCGAAACCGCATTTTACATTGGAGACTGTCCATGTATATAAAGAGAAAATTGTCTTTGCTAAAGACGCATGGCGCGGCAGAATCCGGACCTGCAGGGGGGTGGGTGCAAGCCTGCCGGAAGAAAGGGTGCGGGCGTTTGACCGTGCGTACAAGGCACTTTTGTCAAAATACCCCGGCAACACGGTTGCGATCCGGCATCAGATTCAGATAGAAGTTTACAGGCGCATGGAAGAGCCCGCCAACCGGACCGCGCCGCAATAAAAAAAGCCCGCCGGGGTGCTCCCGGGCGGGCCTGGTCTGTAAAAATAAAAATCAGGTGAAAAGCGGCGTGCTGAAATAACGCTCGGCAGTGTCTGGCAGCACGGTGATAACGGTTTTGCCGGGTCCAAGCTTTTTTGCCATTTTTAAGGCGGCTGCTACGTTTGTGCCGGAGGAAATCCCGCACATAAGCCCTTCCAGGCGCGCAAGATCTTTGGCGGTTTGTATGGCTTCTTCGTCACTTACAATGTAGATATCGTCATAAATCTGTGTGTTCAGGTTGCGGGGAATCAGGCCGTCACCTATCCCCATCTGCAAATGGGCGCCTATGGTGCCGCCTGCCAGAATCGCCGCGTTTTCCGGCTCGACCGCCCAGATGAGAATATCAGGATATTGCGCCTTGAGCACCTCGCCTATACCGGTAATGGTGCCGCCTGTTCCTATACCGGAGCAAAAGCCGTCGATTGGCTGCGCAACCTGCTCCATAATCTCCAGAGCGGTGTGGCGCTTATGTACAAGCGGGTTTGCGGGGTTTTCAAACTGCTGCGGAACGTAAACGCGCGGGTCTTCTTTTACCATTTGCAGCGCCGTTTGCAGGCAGGTTTCTATACATTTGCCAATGTTGCCGTCGTCATGAATTAAAATGACCTTTGCGCCGTAATGCTCAACCAGCTTTCTGCGCTCGTAGCTGACCGAGTCCGGCATAATGATCACCGTTTGGTAACCGCGTACCGCGCCCACAAGCGCCAGGCCAATGCCCTGGTTGCCGCTGGTGGGCTCTACTATGATGGTATCTTTATGGATAAGCCCGTCTTTTTCGGCCTGCAGGATCATGTTATAGGCGGTTCTGGTTTTAATCGACCCACCTACGTTGAGCCCTTCGTATTTTACAAGCACCTGCGCGCCGTTTTTGTCGGCCATCCTGTTTAAGCGTATGACCGGCGTATGGCCAATTGCTTCGAGCACGTTGTCATAAATCATAATGCCGCCCCTTTTCCATATGTAGATTCACACGAAAGAAATTATACACCGAAATTGCCGTTTGTGCAATTGCAAAGCAGAGAATAAAACCGGTTGCGTTGTTGTTTGCCCGCAATTGTGGTATAATAACTACAATATGCAATTATATGAAAGGACGGAAAAAAACATGCTGCATATTGGTTCGCATTTGTCGGCCGCCAAAGGGTTTACCCATATGGCGCAGGAGGCGGTGTCCATAGGCGCCAACACGTTCCAGTTTTTTACGCGCAACCCCAGAGGGTTTGCTGCAAAGGAGATAGACCCGGAAGATATTGCGCAGTTTCACGCATATATAGCAGATAAAGGCTTCGCGCCAATTTTGGCGCACGCGCCGTATACGCTCAATGCCTGCTCTGCAGACGCCCGCACCAGAGAGCTGGCGCAGATGATTATGGAAGACGACCTTAAGCGGATGGAGTATGTGCCGCATAATTATTATAATTTTCATCCGGGCAGCCATGTAAAGCAGGGGGCGGAAGCGGGCATTGAGATGATTGCGGCGCTTTTAAACAGAATTTTAAAGCCGGAGCAGACCACAACCGTGCTGCTGGAAACCATGGCGGGCAAGGGCAGCGAGGTGGGACGCAGTTTTGAAGAGCTGCGCGCAATTTTAGACCGCGTGCAGCTAAAAGAGAAAATGGGTGTGTGCCTGGATACCTGCCATGTAAACGACGCGGGGTATGACATTGTGCATAACTTGGACGGCGTTTTGGAGGAGTTTGACCGGGTGATCGGCCTGGAGCGGCTGTACGCCGTCCATCTAAACGACAGCAAAACCCCCGGCGGCAGCCATAAAGACAGGCATGAAACCATTGGCAACGGCTATTTGGGGCTGGAGGCCATTGCCCGGGTGATCAACCACCCCAGGCTTCGGCATTTGCCGTTTTATCTGGAAACGCCGAACGACCTTGCGGGTTATGCGCAGGAGATCCGGCTTTTGCGGGGCCTGTATCAGGAAGACGGCGCACCGGCATAGCGGGCCGCGCGCCGTTTACAGGCGGGCTTATTCTTTTTTATACCTTTGCTGTAAAATTTTCAGCTGTGTCTCCAGCATGCTGGTGGCAACATTGTTAAAACTGGAATCGGTCATGCTTGCAATTTCTTCAATACCGGCAATATAAATGGATTTACTGCTGCATTTTTTCTTTGCCGGATCCCCAGTTCATCAAAATCAAACGCAAAGCTCATAAGGCCGTGTCTTCCCTTCAAATTTGTTTTTACGTTTTTCTTTATACAAGTTGTTTTTAACCCAACGGTTTTTTCTGTTTATATACATTTCTTCTAATAAGTTTTTGTTCATTTCTTACGGAAGCCTTTTTAAAAAACCGCTGTGTGGATTTATTTCACACAGCGGTTTTCCGGTTGTTCCGGGAACAGCGTTTTTTCCAGTATAGAAACAAGCGCAAAGTTAAAACTGGTATCGTTTTTTATGGAGACTTCTTCTATTTTGTCGGCAAGCGCTTCCGGCAAGTAAACGGTTTTGTAGATGTGAGGAGTTTTTTTTCGCGGGGACACCCTGTACATGCTTTTTCCTCCTTTCCTAAGTTTTCTTTATACGGGCTTTTATTTTACCCGCCGGCTATGATATGTTTATATAGCTTTCTTCTAAAAAGTTTTTGTTCATTTCTTATAAAAGAAATGAACAAAAACTTTTCTGTCCGCGTAGCGGCTTTTCGTTCTATGCTGGATTGTTTATTTAAATGGAATACCCATCCTCCGGCTTAATCCCGCACAGCAAAAGCGTACCGCACACGGCAAGCAGCGGGTAAACTTCTGTCTTTTCAGAAAGATGCGCAATAAAATCGTGTGGCTCGTATGCTTCCCCGTTTATGGAAGTCAGCTCGCGCTGCAGGCTGATGGTGGCGCGCG
The DNA here is from genome assembly GCA_900541975.1 of uncultured Oscillospiraceae bacterium. Lineage (GTDB taxonomy): Bacteria > Bacillota > Clostridia > Oscillospirales > Acutalibacteraceae > Scatavimonas > Scatavimonas merdigallinarum. The sequence continues at coordinate 62,749 of UQLR01000009.1, forward strand.
CATCGTCCAGGCTTGCAATGCTTAAAGTGTCGCGCAGGCCGGTGCCGCAGGTAATGGCGATATGGCTTGCGTCTTTCAGGCGGGAAACCGCCTTTTTATTATTGCTTTCCAAAACGGGGATCAACCCCTGAGAAAGCGGAAAACTGCCCGCGCTTTTAAAATTTTCGTCAAATACCAAAACGCCCTTTGCGCTGCCGGCGCGTGGCGCGCTGTGCGTACAAAAAAGCGTAAAGCGCGGGTCTTTGCAGCTTGTATACAGGGTGTTGCCAAGCATACCCTGCACGCCGCCATAATTGGAAAGCGCGCGCAAAAAGGTATGGTGCAGGCTTTGATCCCTGCGGCAGGAGCATAACACGACAACGGGCATAAGAATCATCCATTTCTATTGTATTATGTAGCATTGCGTTTATTATTTGCCTTTGCCGCCGTTGTATACGCCTGTTATGCGTTTATCAACGCGTCAAGCGCCGTTTCGTCTGTAAAGCCGTTTGCCGCTCCCGCTTCGCCAATTTTATAAGAGGCAAAATACACGGCGCGCCGCAAAGAGAAGAGCGCGTCGTTTGTTTTTGTATAAAAATGCATAAAGGCGGAAAAAAGCGCGTCGCCCGCGCCGACCGTATTCACAACCGGGCGGGTATAAACAGCGGGGATATGAATGCACTGCCGGTTTTCCCTTGTGTAAAGTAAAGCGCCTTTATGCCCAAGCCCTACGGCGATGACCTTACAGCAGTAAACGCCGGCGAGCGCTTTTACAAAGTCAGAAACTTCTCCTGGGATTGCTTCGTCGCTTAAAAAAAGCACGTCGGCGCTGTGCATGAAGTCCGCGTTAAAGGCGTCGTGCAGATCGGAAAGGACATGCACGTCCGTAGCGATTAAAACGCCGGCCTTTTTTGCAACGGACAAAAGCGGGCGGTTAAAATTGATGTTGCATAATACGGTCGTTTTGCAGCCTGTAAGCGCTTTTGTAAAAAGCGCGGGGTCGCACACGGCCTGCTGAATGTCTTTCAGGTCGCAGTAGATCTGGCGCTTTCCGCTTTTGTCATATAAAACGACCGTTTGGGGCGACAGTGCCAGAGCAGGGCGGATATATGCAGTTTCCAGTCCTGCTTCCTGCACAGCCTGCAAAATGGCCTGCCCGGCCTGGTCGCGGCCTGTCAGGGAAAACAGCGTTACGCTGTCGCCCAGTGTGCGCAGCGCCTTTGCAACGTTAAAGCCCACCCCGGATACAGTGGCGTCGATACCGAAAAACGGAAAATGGATGGGGCAGTATTCTATGGGAAAGCGCTCCACCTGCACGGTTGTTTCCGTATTTAAAAGACCCGATACTAAAATTTGTTCCACGACGAAATTCTCCTGTTCTGTTGAAAGTATTTATGCTATACTAATATAAATACACAATATCCCGGATTTTGTCAATACACACCGGGACGCATGAAGAAGGGGAAGAAAAATGCTGGATATTTTGATTATCGGCGCGGGACCCGCCGGCATGAGCGCCGCAATTTACGCGCTACGCGCAGGAAAACGCGTCGCCGTGTTTGACAAGGCCATGTACGGGGGGCAAACCGTCAACACCTATGAAATTGAAAATTATCCGGGAATCCGCAGGATCAGCGGAACGGATTTTGCCATGCAGCTGTACGAGCAGGCCGCCGCGCTGGGCGCGCAGTTTGTATTTGCGGATGTTGCGCCGCTTTGCCTGGAGGGAAAGGAAAAAAAGCTTATGGCTGGCGAACAGGAATATACGGCCAAAGCGGTTATTATTGCAAACGGTGCGGCGCGCAGGAAGCTTGAATGCAACGGCGAGCAGCGGCTTACAGGGCGCGGCGTGTCTTACTGTGCAACGTGCGACGGCGCGTTTTTCAAGGGCAAACAGGCAATTGTGGCTGGCAGCGGCAACACGGCGCTGGAAGACGCGCTGTACCTTGCCAATATTTGTGCAGAGGTCAGGCTGCTGATCCGCGGGGACCGGATTAAGGGAGAAGAAACAACGGCGCAGCGGCTGAAGAAAAAGAAGAATGTAACCATTATTTTTAACGAAAGCATAGCGGAAATTTTGGGGGAAAACCGTGTGGAAGCGGTGCGGACCGTTCACAGGGAAACGGGAAAGGAACAGGTTTACCACACAGACGCGGTGTTTGTGGCGGTTGGGCAGGCTCCAAACAACGAGCCGTTTCGGGACTTTGTAAAACTGGACAAGGACGGCTATATTATAGCGGGGGAAGATTGCAAAACCAACATGGAGGGCGTGTATGCGGCGGGCGATACACGCGCCAAACGTTTGCGGCAGATTGTAACGGCGGCCGCAGACGGCGCAATTGCGGCCGTATATGCAGCAGAATATATAGAAAAACTGGAATTTTAGTTTAAATATGTTGCTTATTTTTTAAATTTCGATTATCATAAAAGAAAAAGGGGCGCGGCCTCTGAAAGAAATGGACGGCGGAAAAGATGGGAGTAAACCGTATAGACAAGAAGAATTATTATCTGGATATAGCGGAAACGGTTTTGGAAAGGGGCACGTGCCTGAGACGGAACTTTGGGGCGATTATAGTAAAAAACGATCAGATTGTTTCGACCGGCTATGTGGGAGCGCCAAGAGGCAGACATAACTGCATCGACCTGGGGGTGTGCATCCGCGAAAGTATGCAGGTGCCCAGGGGCGAGCGCTATGAGCTTTGCAGAAGCGTGCATGCAGAGGCAAACGCAATTATTCATGCTTCCAGGAATGATATGATTGGCGCGACGATGTACCTGGTGGGAAAGGACGCCAAGACCGGCGAATATGTAAAGGACGCAAATTCATGCGCCATGTGTAAGCGCATGATTATCAACGCGGGGATCAAGCGCGTGATCATACGCAATTCCAGGGATACTTTTACGGCCATCTATGTGGACGACTGGATTGCAAACGACGAATCGCTTCACGGAGAAATGGGATATTGAAAGAAAAGGGGAAAAGCCATTCAGACAAAAAAACCCGGCACGGAAGTGCCGGGTTTTTTCATGAAAAATTTTCAAGGTGCATATATTTACTATGCGCCTTTTTGTCATTCTGCGGGGTCCACCTCATTTTTTTCAGAAAGCTTATTTTCCAGCTCTTCGATGCAGTCTTCGCAAATCAGCTTTCCTTCATGGGAGATAAGGTTTGAAATACTGTTGCAAAAGGTGCATCCAGGCGTATATTTTCTGATAACAATGGTGTCTTCTGTGGGGAAAAGCTCAATGGAAGTACCGCTTTCCAATTCGTAAGATTTTCTTAATGGTTTTGGAATAACAATACGACCCAGGTTGTCGACCGTGGCAAAAAAGTTTGTGGCGTTTTTCATACTAAGGACTCCTTTCTACGATTTCTTGTAAAAAATATAGTGGTTTAGCAGAATTTCTTTCATTTTACCAAAAAATGCCATAATTGTCAATAAATATAACATCTTTGTTATTTTTCCGTAGTGAGGTGACAAATAGTGCTAAACTATATATGGGGCGCAATTTTGCTAATAAGCATAATATGTGGTGTTTTTACAGGAAAAACAGCGCAATTAAGCCAGGGTGCGCTCAACGGCGCGCAGGAGGCAATAGAGCTGCTGCTCACCATGTGCGGTATGATGTGCCTGTGGTCGGGCCTGATGGCGATTGCTGAGCGGGGAGGTATTACCGCGCTGCTTGCAAAAATTTTTTCCCCTGTGCTGGGAAGGCTGTTTCCCCAGTATAAAGAGGACGAAAAGGCCTGCAGCGCAATTTGTTCTAATGTGACGGCGAACCTGCTGGGGCTTGGCAACGCTGCCACACCGCTTGGAATAGAGGCCATGCGCAGGATGCAGCTGAAAAACCCGGAACAGGAGCGGGCAAACGACAGTATGGTTATGTTTGTTGTGCTCAATACGGCGTCGATCCAGCTTATTCCGACAACAATTGCCGTTTTGCGGCAGAGCCATGGCGCAGGCGCGCCGTTTGATATTTTACCGTGCGTGTGGGTAAGCTCTGTTTTTGCGCTTGCAGTAGGCATTACGACGGCAAAGCTGTTACAAAAATGCAGGGCAAGGAAGGTGGGTTAGATCGAACAGCTTGGAAATTATGTAATCCCAATTGTAATTTTTTTGATTATTCTATTTGCTTTTATCAGAAAAGTTCCCTGCTTTGACACCTTTTTGGACGGGGCAAAGCAGGGGCTGGTTTCTACTTATAAAATTGCGCCTTCGCTGATTGGGCTGATTGTTGCGGTCAACATGCTCAAGGCTTCGGGCGCGCTGGAAATGCTGATCAACTTTATAAGACCTGCGGCGGAATTTTTGGGGTTTCCGGCGGAGGTAGTCCCGCTGGCGCTGCTGCGCCCGGTATCTGGCAGCGGTTCGACGGCAATTTTAAACAGTATTTTACAGGATTACGGCCCGGACAGCTTTATTGGGCGCGCAGCCAGCGTAATGGCGGGCTCTACAGAAACGACGTTTTATGCAATTGCCGTATATTATGGGGCGGTAGGGATCCGGAAAATCCGCCATACCGTCCCTGCCGCGCTGTGTGCGGATTTTGCAGGGATGGTTATGGCGGTTTTGAGCGTGCGTTTTTTTTACCCGTAGGCGTTTATTTTGTCAGCGGCGTGCGGATCAGTTTGCGTGCGAGAGCTTTGCCGTTAAACGGGATGAGGGGGTACAGATAACTTTTGCCCGATACCGTTTTGTTTGTCAGCAACAGGATAAAAGTCAGGACAATGCCCGCGCAAAAGCCCCATATATTAAACAGCTGGGTCAGGATCAGCAAAAGCATGCGCAGAAATTTGAGTGAATAGCCCAGTTCATAGCTTGGCTGCGTATAGTTGGCAATGGCGACAAAGGCCATATAAAGGATGGCTTCTGTAGAAAACCAGCCTACGGTAACGGCAAAATCGCTCAGGGCGATTGCGCCGATGATGCTTAAAGAGGTACTTAAGCTGTTTGGTGTGTTGACAGAGGCAAGGCGCAGGCCATCTATGCCCAGTTCCAGAAGCATTAACTGCCAGAAAACAGGGATATTGACAGGCTCTGTGATCAATATAAATGAAAAAGCTTTGGGGACAAGATCCGGGTTTTTCAGGGCAAGCAGCCACAGCGGTGTAATGACCAGTGTGGCCAGCGTAACAATATAACGTGCAAAGCGGATATAAGTGCCGGTAAGCGGTGGAAAGTAATAATCGTCGGCTTCCTCGATAATATCAAAAATTGAGGTTGGCAAAATCAGAACAGAGGGAGAATTGTCAACAAGAATAACGATGTTGCCCTCAAGCAGTGAAGAGGCGGCGGTATCCGGACGCTCGGTGTATTTAATTTTTGGAAAGGGATTATACCATTTGTGTTTATAAATTGCTTCGATGAGGCTTTGCTGGTTCATTGTGAGCGAATGGACGTTGATCGCTTCAATCTGCTTTGTAATTTTTGCAAGGAGCTGTTTGTCTACTTTATCGTCCATATAGCAGACAGCCACGTCTGTTTTAGATTCTCTGCCTACGACAAAGGCGTTTATGCGCAGGTTTGTGTCGCGTATGCGCCGCCGGAGCAGGGCGGTGTTGCTGATCAGGGTTTCTACAAAGCCGTCTTTGGAGCCGCGCAGAGATTTGTCTTTTTCCGGTTCGCTGGTCTGGCGCTGTGGATAGGTGCGACTGTCAATCATGATGGCCTGTTCAAAGCCGTCTATAAATAGTGCGGAAACGCCGGAAAGGATATTCATACAGATTTGTTGTAAATTGTCTGCAACGGCTACCTCTACGTATGGAACGCAGTTTTTGACAAAAGTGTGTGCGTCGCGCATATCCTCTTCTTTGTCAAGTGAATAAAAAAATTCTAAAACCTTTTCCATGACCTCGTCCTTGATCAGCCCATCTATAAAAAACAGGCAGCAGCGGCGGCTGTTAATCTGTACGGGCCTGCAGATTAAGTCAAAGCTTTCATCTGTATGCAGTGTTTTTCTGAATAAAGCTATATTGTCGTCAATATGTGTAGAAAGCGGCATGTTTTCACTCTTTTCCATTGATAACGTTCTTTTTTATAGTCTGTGCTGTTTTTTTTCTGTCATACAATGAAAAACAGAAATCAAGAAATCTCCATACCTGCTGTTGGTGCCTTTTTACCGTATAATGGCGAAGTGAAAAATACAGGTTGACAAAACAGAATAAGTGGGATATAATGCAGATAAATGGTAAACCGATGATTAAGAGGAGTACCTGTAAACGAGAGGGTTTGAAGAGAGCTGCAGACGGTGGAAGTGCGGCAGCCCTTTTACAGGGAATGGGCTTATGAGGGCCGGGTGAAATAGCAGTAGCCAGGACGGGAACTCCACCCGTTACCAAGGGAGCATACGTAACAGCGTATGGGAAGAGAGGGCCTTTTGGCCAATTTGGGTGGTACCACGGAAGTTTGCTTTCGTCCCTTTGGGGCGAGGGCTTTTTTTATTTTTCAGACAAAAAGAGAGGAGTTTTTACTATGGCAAAAGTACCTTATAGATTTTATCTTTCTGAGGATCAGATTCCAAAGCAGTGGTATAATATGCGTGCGGATATGAAGGAACAGCCGGATCCGATTATCAATCCTGCTACAATGCAGCCTGCAACGGAAGAGGACTTATATCCGGTATTTTGCAAAAAGCTTGCACACCAGGAGATGGACGCGCAAACGCGCTATGTAGATATTCCTGAGGAAATACGGGAAATGTACAAAATATACCGTCCGGCCCCTCTGATCCGTGCTTATAATTTGGAGAAAGAACTGAAAACGCCGGCAAAGATTTATTATAAGTTTGAGGGGAACAATACTTCGGGCAGCCATAAGCTGAATTCTGCTATTGCGCAGGCATATTATGCCAAGGAGCAAGGGCTTACCTCGCTTACGACGGAAACAGGAGCCGGGCAGTGGGGGACGGCCTTGAGCGAGGCATGCGCGTATTTTAAACTGCCTTTGACGGTATATATGGTTAAGGTGTCTTATGAGCAAAAGCCGTTTCGCAAGGCGGTTATGCAGACATTTGACGCCAATGTGATCCCCAGCCCCAGTGATACAACAAAAGTGGGACGGGCGATTCTTCAGAAAAATCCGGGGACTGGTGGAAGCCTTGGATGCGCTATTTCTGAGGCGGTAGAAAAGGCAGTAACGACAGAGGGCTGCCGGTATGTACTGGGTTCTGTGCTCAACCAGGTTTTACTGCACCAGTCCGTGATTGGGCTGGAAGCAAAAAAAGCGATGGAAATTCTGGATGAATACCCGGATGTGGTTATTGGCTGCGCAGGCGGCGGGTCCAACCTGGGAGGGCTGATTGCACCGTTTATGCAGGATAAGCTTACCGGTATGGCTGACCCGCGTATTGTTGCGGTGGAGCCTGCATCCTGCCCCTCGTTTACCAGAGGGAAGTATGCGTATGACTTCTGCGACACGGGAAAGATTACGCCGCTTGCCAAAATGTATACGTTGGGCAGCAGCTTTATGCCGAGTGCAAATCACGCAGGCGGGTTGCGTTACCATGGTATGTCGCCGATTTTGTCAAAGCTGTATCACGATGGATACATGGAAGCGGTAGCAGTGGAACAAACTAAAGTATTTGAAGCCGCCACGCTTTTTGCAAAGGTAGAAACAATTTTACCGGCACCTGAATCTGCACATGCGATTCGTGTGGCAATGGACGAAGCGATCCGCTGCAGAGAAACGGGGGAGAAAAAGACGATCCTGTTCGGATTGACAGGGACGGGTTATTTTGACATGACCGCATATGCTGCGTTCCATGACGGAAAAATGAGCGACTATATTCCCACAGATGAGGATTTACAGAAGGGCTTTGATCAGCTCCCAAAGATTCCGGGGGTACAGGAATAATGAAATAAAAAATAGCAAAGACGGTATGCACAATACATCTGTGCATACCGTCTTTTTTATCGTTTAAGGCTGCTCTCTTTGCTCACCAGTTTTGGTTTTAAAATTTTGTTTTGTACTTTCTGGCAACGTCTGTTAATGATGCCAAGCAGAATTTGGACAGCATTGGCTCCGGTTGCTTTGTATAAGCAAAACTTTTTGCCATAGGTTAACACCTTTTTGTTTTCATGGATTTGCATGCATTGTTTCTTGAAAAATAATGTTTTTGCCTAAATAGCAATCAAAAGTTGACCGATCCAGGTCAACTTTTTCTTTTTTTAACCGTTTTATGTAAGAGGGGCGGCATACGTCAGCGCCTCCTTTTACGGGAATAGCGAAAGGGGGATAAGGCGTGGAAAAAAATACGGTACAAAGGTTGACAAAACAGCAGCGTCTTTTTTGCCGGTGCTATGTCAATACCGGCAATGCCAGAGAAGCCGCCGTACAGGCCGGCTTTATCTCTGACGCACAGAAAAACGGAGAAGCACTTTTATGCAAAAGCGCAATTACAAAAGAGATTGCACGGTTGCTTAAGCAACGCAGAGAAATGCTTTCCTTGAAAGCGCTCAGCGGTTACGAACGACTGGCTTTTGGCAGCATTGCGGATGGTATTCGTCTGCTATATATAGAAGATCCGCTGCAGACTGACCTGGAAAGTATGGACCTTTTTAATATTGCAGAAATAAAAAGGCCAAAAGACGGGGCTATGGAAATTAAATTTTTTGATCGGCTCAAGGCCCTTGAAAAGCTTATGCAGGCAAGAACAGAAGAAGATACGCCCTGTGTTCCGTTTTATGCGGCTTTACAACAGGGAGCGCAGGCGCTTGAAAGGTATGGCAATGAGAGGCTGGAGGAATAGCCATTGGAGTTTAAAGCTTTTTCTGAAAAACAGCTTCGTGTTTTGACATGGTGGTGTGAAAAAAGCAGGTATGCAAAAAAGGATGCAATTATTTGTGACGGCGCGGTAAGAAGCGGAAAAACCGTTTGCATGGGTATTTCTTTTATCGCATGGGCTTTTTACCGGTTTGACGGGGCAAATTTTGCAATGTGTGGGAAAACAATACGTTCTTTAAAAAGAAATGTGGTCACGGCAATTTTGCCCGTTTTAAAGCAGTTGGGTTTTGCCTGCACGGAAAAGCTGTCTCAAAACCTTTTAGAGGTCAGCATAGGCGGCCGTACAAACTGCTTTTATCTGTTTGGCGGGAGGGATGAATCTTCGGCTTCACTGATACAGGGGATGACGCTTTCGGGCGTGCTGTTTGACGAAGTGGCGCTGATGCCCAAATCGTTTGTAGAGCAGGCGCTGGCAAGATGTTCTGTAGAAGGGTCCAAGTTTTGGTTCAATTGCAATCCACAATATCCGCAGCACTGGTTCAGACAGGAGTGGATTTTAGATAAAGCAGGAAAAAATGCGCTTTATATTCATTTTAAGATGGAAGATAACCCCTCTCTTTCTCCTAAGATGCTTGCGCGCTACAAAAATCTGTATACAGGAACCTTTTACCAACGGTTTATTGAGGGAAAATGGGTGTCGGCACAAGGGCTGGTATACCCGTTTATGACCGCTGATAATATGTGTTGGGATACACCAAAAACAGACGCGGACGAGTTCGTGATTTCCTGCGACTATGGAACCGTAAACCCGGCTTCGTTCGGGTTGTGGGGTCATTACATAGATGGATGGTACAGAGTGGACGAGTATTATTATGACTCCAGAAAAGAGGGCGTGCAAAAGACAGATGAAGAACATTACCAGGGCTTATGCAGGCTTGCGCAGGAAAAGACTGTCCGCTGTGTAATTGTCGATCCATCTGCGGCAAGCTTTATGGAGGTTATACGCAGACATGGACGCTTCAAGGTATTGCCTGCAAGTAATTGTGTGCTGGACGGAATTCGCAGCGTTGCGAGCGCGCTGAAGCAGGGGGAAATTAAAATTTGCAAAAGCTGTACAGACGCTCTGCGGGAGTTTGGGCTTTACCGTTGGAAAGAGAACGGGCTGCACGATGCGCCTGTTAAAGAAAACGACCATGCCATGGACGATATACGCTATTTTGTTTCAACCTATTTAAACCGGAGCGACGATGGTATATTTGCCATTGCCGCGCGACGCACAGGAGGTAAAGCGTGGGATTAATAGATAGAAGAAAAAAGAAAAAACAAACTTTTTCCGCTGTGCAGACGGCCTGCACGGAGCGCCGCAGCGTGCATCCGTTTACAGAGTTCAACGGATATATACCGTTAAAGACGGCGCAGCACGGGTTATATGCCGCTATGCGGGAGGCAATCCCTATTGTTGACGCCGCAATTTTAAAAACGGTGCGGCTTGTGGGAGACTTTACAGTGGAATGCCAGAGCTTGCAGGCGCAACGGCAGCTGGCTGATTTTTTAAAAAATGTGCAGGTAGGCGGATGTTCCCGCGGGATTGTGCCGTTTTTATCTTCTTATCTGGAGCAGATGCTGACCTATGGTACGGCGGCAGGGGAAATCGTATTATCGGCAGATGGGAGGTCGATTGGCGCGCTGTACAATGCAGATCTGGACAATATTGCGCTGCGGGCAGAGCAGAATCCACTGGAGGCAACGGTTTACTGCCGGGATGAAACAGGGCGCTGCATCCCGGCTCCATACCAGGCATTGCTTTGTGTGACGCCGTTAAACCCCAGGCCGGGAGCGCTTACAGGAACATCTGTACTTAGCGGACTGCCGTTTGTAAGCGGAATTCTTTTAAAAATTCTGCATACGATCGGCCTCAATTGGGAACGTGTGGGGAATGTGCGCTTTGCGGTAACATATAAGCCCTCCGGGGATGTATCGGAACGCGCTTTTACAAAGGAGCGCGCGCAGCAGATTGCCGACCAGTGGGGGAAAGCCATGCGCAATACAGGGCAGATCAGTGATTTTATTTCGGTCGGAGATGTAAATATCCGGGTTATTGGCGCAGACAACCAGGTGCTGGACAGCGAAGTACCGGTCAGGCAAATATTGGAACAAATTGTTGCAAAGCTTTCTATTCCTCCGTTTTTGCTTGGGCTTTCCTGGTCAAGCACAGAGCGGATGTCCAGCCAGCAGGCAGATATCCTGACCAGCGAGCTGGAATATTACAGAAATCTTTTAAACCCTGTTATTTGTAAAATATGCAGCTTGTGGCTGCGGTTGCACGGCTTTGAAGAAACGTTTGAGGTGTGCTGGAACAATATCAATTTGCAAGATGAAGTAGAGCTTGCAAACGCAAGGCTTTTACGTGCGCAGGCAGAAAAAACAGAGCAAGAAACACAAGAGGGGATGAAAAATGAAACAGGGACAAATTATCAAGAGCGCGGCGCAGGCGCTTAAACCGGAAGAGCTGGCGCAAATTCATACCTATACCCGCAGGGAAATGGCACAGGAAGAAATTTACACCTTTTCGGTTGTTTTATGCGACAACGATATTGACCGCGATTTTGAATGCTTTGACGAGGAAGCGCTTTATACGCTTAAGAGACTTTTTGTGGGAAAAACAGGCATTTTTGACCACGACTTAAAAGCGGAAAACCAAACGGCACGTATTTATGACTGCTATGTGGAACGGCTGCAGGACAAAAAAACACAGACAGGCAAGCCTTATATGCGTCTTGTGGGCAAGGCGTACCTGCCGCGTTGCGCAAAAAATGAGGATCTGATTCTGGCGTTGGACAGCGGTATCCAAAAAGAGGTCAGCGTAGGTTGCGCGATAAGCAGGCGTACATGCTCTGTCTGTGGGGAAGATATGGGCGCCTGTGCGCATCAAAAAGGCAAAAAGTACCGCGGACGGCTATGCTACGCTACATTAAGCGGCATAACGGACGCTTACGAGTGGAGTTTTGTCGCAGTGCCGGCACAAAGGCAGGCCGGTGTATTGAAAGCTTTAAAAAAAGAGGATATGGAGGGGAATACCTTGCAGAACATTATAAAAAGCCTTTGTGCGCAGCAGCCGGTTATGCTGTCTGCGCAGGACGCACAGGCATTATATGCACACATTCGCGGGCTGGAATGCGACGCAGGCTACGGAAGCGCTTACAGGCAGGAGCTAAAGGATGAGGTTGTCCGGCTGAGCATGCTGGTGCAGCCGGAAATTGCAAAGGAAACAATGCAAAGTTTAACCGAAAAAATGGATATAGAAGAGCTCAAGGCGTTTAAAAAAGGATATATGGAAAAAAGCGCAAAGGTTTTGCCGTTGCGGCCGCAGCTTTTTGGGCCCAGAGAAAGCGGGAAGAAGACGGAAGAAAATACCGATTATAAAATTTAACGGATAAAACAGATCCGGCGGCAGGAAACGCGGCCCGTAAGGTGAAAAAGATTGCCTGAACCAGGCCGGGTTTGATTTTTCTATGTAAAAAAACAACGGAAAGGAAGCTAAAAAATGAATGTGAGTTTTAACGGATATGATGAAAAAGTATTAACTTTTGTATGCACAGACAAGCTGGAAAAGGGTACGCCGGTAAAGCTTTCGGGCAACGGTACGGTTACGGCTTGTGCAGACGACGACGTATTTATTGGCATTGTGCTTTCTGTGCGGGACGGGTTTGCCGCTGTGCAAACAGGAGGCTATGTACAGCTGGTACCTTCCGGCAGTATTGCGATTGGGTATCAGAAAATTTCGGCTGCAACAGATGGCAAGGTCAAGGCGGACACAGACAATGGGCGTGAATATCTGGTGCTGCATACAGAGCAGGACAATGTAGGCGTCATTCTTTGACAATAGGGATATAAGGAGGCAATAGATTATGGCATTATATGAAACAATAGCGCTGGAAAAGGGTATGTACGGGGCAAGAGGAAAAAGCATGACGCAGGTATTGGAGGAGATGGATCCTTCAGAAAACTACCGCGACACACCTCTTGAAGGCTTGGACGCTTTTCAGCGACAGCTTAAACGGTTTGATATTAAGGTAAGCGGTGCGCATTCGGACAGTGTGGAAAAGTTTTTTCAGAGCAGTTCATCCGCGGCCCTTTTTCCGGAATATATAGGCCGCGCCGTTAAACAAGGGATGGAGGCGGCGGACATCCTTCCCAATATCATTGCCGCGGTAACTAAAATTGAGGGAATGGATTACCGCAGCATTGTGTCTACACCCACACAGGACGACAAGGAATTAAAGCCGGTGGCAGAGGGCGCAATGATTCCGCAGACTGTAGTAAAAACACAGGAAAACCTGGTGAAGCTTCATAAAAGAGGCAGAATGCTGGTATCTTCCTATGAAGCGCTGCGTTTTCAGAGGCTGGATCTGTTTACCGTAACGCTGCGGCAGATCGGTGCGTATATTGCAAGGGCGCAGTTGAAAGACGCGGTAAATGTACTGCTAAACGGCGACGGAAACAGCAACCCGGCCGGTGCAGTTGCGGCTGACGGCGAAACGCTTGCATACAGCGACCTGCTAAAGCTTTGGGGCGCGCTTTCCCCCTATGAGCTTAATACTATTTTGGCTCCAACGGCGGTCGTCCAGAAGATTTTGGCCATGACGCAAATGCAGGACGCACAGGCGGGGCTGACATTTCAGGGGACAGGTAAAATGGTAACGCCTATGGGCGCCACACTGTTGCACGTACCTTCTATTGAAGGAAATACGATTATTGGGCTTGATAAAAACTGCGCGCTGGAAATGGTGCAGGCAGGGGAGGTCATCACCGATTATGACAAGCTGATTGACCGGCAGCTGGAACGCGCTACAATCAGTTGTATTGCCGGGTTTGCCAAAATTTTTACTGACTCTGCCAAAAAGCTTACATTTTAACACATGGGGGCGGCGGTATGAACTTTAAAGAGGTATATGAACGTTTTTTATTGATTGCGGATATGGATCAGGAAGAGGGTTCTAAGTGGGCCGTACTGTGCAACGAAGCAATAGAGGATATACAGAATATGTGCAAAAGCGGTACGGATATACAGTTAAACGGCAGGCGGCTTTCAGCCGCTGCCGCTGCCCTGGCGTTTTATAAAATGGCGCTTATGCAAAACGCTGCAGAGGACGTTTCTTCTTTTAAAGCGGGCGACATAAGCATTCAAATGGGAAGTCGCTGTACAAAAGCGCAGCAGGCCTGGCTGTGTGCAAAAGCGCATATCAGCGACCTGATACGCGACGAAGATTTCCTTTTTGAACAGGTGACAATATGAACACGTATACGATGAAAACCATACAAAGGTTGATTAAAACTTTTGGAAATACAATTGAGGTACTGCTGGACGGACAGCTGCAGGAAACGGGAAGAGCGTTTATACAGCCTTTGCGCTATAAGAACAAGATTTATCTAGATGGCTATTATTTGCCGCCGGGCTATTGCGACGGGGGACATTTTCTTTATATAGGTCCACCTGATATTCATTTTGTACGCCCGTATGAAAATCTTGTGATCCGATGTGAAGAGCTAAGTGAAAGCTATACGGTTAAGCGTGCGGAAACATATAAATTTGCAGGCAGACCCGTTTATGTATGGGCTGTGCTTACGCCCTGCACTGCCGATTTGGAAGAAAGCGCGCAGAGTCGACAGGAGGGAGCGGTATGAAAACGGCGCAGGAAACCGTGCAATCTGTTTTAGAATGGCTAAAAACCGGGGATGAACTGCAGGAGGTTTCTTTTGTTCCGTCTTACCAAAGCAAAAGCTTTGCAGTTCCGGTAAAAAAGCCAGTGGCTGCGGTAGGGAAGCACAGTATTTTTGCCTGTGCAGAGGCCAAAAGCAGCGAAATACAGGCGGTACAGGAAAAAGGGCTTAGGATCGCTGTGGATGTATTTGTCCCTGTTCTGGATGGCGGCGAGGCCTGCGCGCAACTGCTGGATAAAATAAGCGCCAGGCTTCTGGAGCATGTACAGGAAGGCCGGTATGAGATCAAAACGGGCGCAGTACAATATCAGAGCAGCACAGGTGCATTTACAGCACAGCTTCTGCTTACCATCATGCAGATACAGGCGGCCCAGCAGGAAGCAGACAAGAGAAATGTGGTTATGCATGTAAACGGCGCCCGGTTTTATGCGCAAAATGTAACGGTAACAGAAACAGAAGACCTGTACCCGATAGAGTGTTATGGGGAAAGGGTGCCGTATGCTTCAATCAACCGCGGACGGCGCTATGAAGTTATGATTCAAAAACCTGTAACAAAGGACAATCTCTCGGAAGCGTTTACACAGATAAATGCAACGGTATCTGTACGCAATGCAGGCGGCGGCATTTATCTGTATGGGTGTAATGTAAAGCGTATAGAAAGCCATGTGGAAAACGGGCTTTATTATATGGATACGATTGTACTGACGGCACAAAGAAAAGAAACCGTATAGAAAGGGGCGTAAAATGGAAACGCAGACAAAATATACAGCTGTACAACAGGAACTGTCCCAACGGTATATGGAGCAAGCGGAAAACGCAAGGTTGTTGTCGGATGTTTTCGAACGCGACAGCCGCCGTTACTCAAATACGCTCAAAGAAGAAGAGGAGGTGCAGGCTCTGTGAACCACCCACCTATACGGTACAGAGGCGTAGAGCTGCACCATAATCCTAAAAGCATACAAATTGAAGAGAACAAAAGCTATAGCGAACATTTTTTTGTCAACGCCCTCGGGGCGGTGCAGGAATCCGGAAGAAAGGCGCGGGTTGTGTCAGGAGAAGGGGAATTCTTTGGAAAGGATTGCCTTACGCAATATAATGCGGTATTGGAGTTGTTTACAAGCAGAGAAGGCGGGCTTTTGTCTGTAAGCGGCTATACGCCCTTTTATGCGCGTTTTGTTTTATTTACGCTGACACAGCCGCCTCTGGAAAATTTTTTAAGTTACCGTTTTGTTTTTATAGAGGAC
The DNA here is from genome assembly GCA_900541975.1 of uncultured Oscillospiraceae bacterium. GTDB lineage: Bacteria > Bacillota > Clostridia > Oscillospirales > Acutalibacteraceae > Scatavimonas > Scatavimonas merdigallinarum. Next base: position 78,416 of record UQLR01000009.1, read on the forward strand.
ATGTCGCTGATGCCGCAGGGAATAAAAGTCAGACAGCAGACCCATACGGTAACGGAAAACCAAACGCTTTGGGATATTGCTTACCTGTATGGTATACCGGTAGAGTCGCTTTTGATAAATAATCCCGGGATAAGCAGGCCAGATGCACTGACAAGCGGACAAGAGGTGAAACTTTTATGACTTTTACGGCAATTACCGCCGACAGAAAAATGTTTACGCTTTGCAGTCCGCTGTCCTGTTGTATGGAATATGAGCAGGGGATACCGGCAGACGCTTTAACAGCCGCGTTTCCTTACAGATCCGACATACCGCAGCTTGCGTATATTGTGGTGCAGAAGGATAAAAAGCCTGTTTTTACAGGCGTAATTGACGAACAGCGCTTTTTATCTGTAGAAGGAGAAGGCATGGTTATGCTTTCTGCCAGAAGCCTGGCGGCGCTGCTGCTGGACAATGAAGCAATGCCGCAAAACTATAACAACCCGGATGCACAGACAATTTTTTTGCGGCATATACAACCTCTTGGCATTACACAGTACAGCTGCGAAAAAAAACCAAGAGCAGCAAGCTTTACGGTGGATAAGGGGTCGACGCATTGGCAGGTTCTTGAAAGTTTTTGCAGGGTTTGTCTGGACAGTTACCCTGCAGTGGATGAAACCGGACGTGTATGTATGTGCGGACGTCCGGGCGGGGAAAACGCGCTTTTGTTTGCAAATACAGGCGAAGGAATCCGTTTTACCAGGTTTGAAAAAACAGTGAAACGGTGCAAGCGACTGTCGGAAGTGCTTGTAAAAACATCTGTAGACGGCGCCTATTCGACGCCGGTGCGAAACGCCGTCGCCCTTTCAGAAGGCGTTATAAGGCGGCGGTATTTAAATGCATCGGAACTGTCTGGGAACAGTGTATTGGACGCAGATAAAATGATCCGGGAAGGGGAGTATGCATCGGTTGAAATTACACTTAGCTGCCCCAGTCCCCTTTTAGGGTGTATGGGACGTACCGCACGGATTCTGTATGGAGAAGAAACATACGACGGATTATATATTAGCGGGCTGCAGTATACCTGTGCACGGGAAGAGGAAAAAACGGTTCTGTTATTTTCAAAATACAGGAAGGAATAAAATTATGTGGCTTTTAAAAAATATGGCGCAAAATGGAAGGACAGAGAAAAAAGCAGATAAAGGAAAAATATCGTCTGTATCTCAATCTTTTGTTACGGTACAAACAGCGCTTGAACATCGGAAAATTCCAGTGGTCTGTCCATATGGGCTTGCATATGTACCGGCCCCGGGGGAAGAGTGTGTAACGCTTCCTCTGCAAAACGGGCAAATCTGCATTGGTGCTCCCGTAAAAGACAAGGAGTTGCAGCCGGGGGAAATTATGCTGTATTCTGCCGGCGGCGCGACGTTGGTTTTAAAAAATGACGGAACGATTTTGGCGAATGGAAAAGTCCTGGAAAGCGGGGATGGATAAATGGATACAGCATTAAATGACGCTGGGGATTTTGCTCTGGACGGCAGAGGAATGCCTTATCTTTTGAGCGGCCTTGCGGAACTAATGCAGCGGGTGAAGCTGTGTTTACAGATCAAAAAGGGAAGTTTTCTTTATGACCGCAACCTGGGGTCTGAACTTCATACCTTGGAGCACGGCACGGAGCTTTTGCAGCAGAGAGCGCAGATGCTTGTATATGAAGCGGTTGCCGCGGTGCCGCAGGTCAGGCTTTACAACATTCAGGCTGATTTTCCTCAGGACGGCCCTTTGAAATTATCACTCGATATTGATTTTGCCGGCGAAACGGGAACGCTGGAGGTGACGCTTTAATGGACAGCTATCAGGAAATTTTGGACAGAATGAAAGAAAAATATAAGGAACTCAGCGGATATGAGGCCGACGGGGCGTCGGACATTGGTATACGAATGCAAGTGCTTGCAGGCGAAGTTTTTTCGCTGAATTGCTATGCACAGTGGATGATCAGACAAATGTTCCCGCAAACGGCGCAGGGGCAACAGCTGGATTATCATGCGCTTGAGCAGGGGCTTACCAGAAAACCCGCAATTGCGGCAAAGGGGACTTTGTCTTTTTATCTGGAAGAGGCGGCCGGCGAGGACATACAGATTCCTGCCGGTACGGTGTGCGCAACGGCGGGCGAAGACGCCATGCGTTTTGTAACAACACAGGACGCGACGCTTTCTCAGGGAAGCATTGTGGCAGCCGTTCCGGCTGCGGCGCAGGAAGAAGGAGCAAAGGGAAATGTGGCGCCCCAGAGTATAAGCGTCATGGTCACACCGCCGGCGGGGATTGCTTATGTAAAAAATACCGTTCCTTTTACAGGCGGAGAAGACGAAGAGACAGACGAACATCTGCGGCGGCGCATATTGGAAAATCTGCGAAATCCGCCGCGCGGGACAAACAGTGCTTTTTATAAACAGGCAGCTGAAAGCGTAGACGGCGTATATTCTGCCGGCGTAGCGCCGAAGGCGCGCGGGACGGGAACCGTTAATGTATATATTGCAAAACAGGGGACGGCGGCGCCGCAATCGCTTGTGGAGCAGGTACAGGAAAAATTGGAGGCGGAAAGGGAAATTAACGTGGACGTCCTTGTGGCGTCTGCACAGGCGGTTCCGTATGATGTACATGCTGAAATAGAGATTGCAGACGGATATACATGGAGTACAATAGAAAGCCAGTGCGAGCAGGCAATTCGTGCGTATTTTGATACAGTCGGCGTTGGACAGGCGGTACGGACTTCTGGTATAGGCGAGGCAATTTTTCACGTGGCGGGAGTAAAAAGCTATATTTTTGACGATTATTATACAAACGATATACAGGCGCTTGCATCCCAGCTTTATGTAGTCAGAAATATTGTATTGACAGAAAGAGGGAGTACATAATGGGCGCAGTGGCATCTATGATCCAAAAACTTGCGCCGCTTGGTGTTTATGCACTGCAACAGAACAGCGCGGTTTATAAAGAACTGTGCGCGTATGCGGCGGCTCTGGATATCCTTGAAGCAACGCTTTTGCAGGCACAGCAGGAATGCTTTATTTGTACGGCGCAATCATACGGGTTGTCGCATAGAGAGATTAATATAGGGCCGGTCAGGGAAGAACTTACCCTGGAAAAACGCAGAGAAATGTTGTTGTCCAGAGCGGCTCTAAAGCAGGACGATTTTAATAGAAGCGGCGTCGAACAGATGTTAAGTGCGCTTGGACTGGAATTTACGCTTTTTGAGCTTCCACATCAGCAAACGCTCCATATTGATTGTAAAGGCAGCTATACGCAGGCACAGCGCAAATGGATTTCTTCGCAGGCAATTGCGCAGCTTCCTGCGCATCTGGATGTGCTTTTGGACTTTAGAAACCTGCAATGGAGCACAATTGATGCAAAAAACCTGACGTTTGCTTCTATGGACGCCAAAGCAATGACATGGAAACAGATTGAGAGCTACGGAGTATGATGAAAGGAAGGACAGAAAATGGCATCTTCAGAAAAAACGGCAAATTTGGGGTTGAACCTGTGGGAACCGGAAGATAAACCGATCAGGGCCGACTTTGTGGCTGATAACCAGCTGATTGATCAGGTAGTCGGTACACATACAAAAAATTCCAATATCCACATAACAGCGTCGGAAAAAACAAAGCTCAACGAGCCTTATCAGGTAAAAATGTTTGCCGGAACAGGAAGCGCCAGTTTTACCTATACGTTCGATTTTTCCCCTAAATTTGTAGTGGTCTATAAAAAGAACGCCCCCATGTTTGTGTATAGTGGCGGCGCAAGTGTTATAAACGGGGCGCTTGCAGCCTCTGTTTATGGCGCGACGCAGGGCGCGCAGCTAAATGCGAACAAGCTGACGCTGACGCAACAATCTGCGTCGGTCAACGGCATACGCTGCAATTTAAATGAAGAAGACGGACAGTATGTAATTGTGGCGTACCGGTGACATTAAAAGACCGTACAAAAAGGCGGAAGCTTCTTAAGAAGCTTCCGCCTTTTACGTTTAAAGCATTAGCGGTCTTTTCGGTCCGCACCCAGGTCGATATCAATTTCTGCCGTATCGTATTTTTGCAGTTTGTTCTTTTTAGGCTGATAAATCGTTTTAGAAGGGGCTTTTCCCTGTAAACGGCCACGTCTGCCGCCAGAGGCTGCGGCAAGCATTTTTCTGCGTTTGTTTATACAGGTAAATACTACGCAGATGACGCCGATTACTGCGCCCACAATCATGGCAACGCCTAAATACAGCATCCACTGAAAGGTGGTCTCGTCATCTGCCGATTTGTTGTTTTTTATAAAGTTAAAATCGTTTGTACCATCCATACTTCCGGAAAAATCAAGCGCCATTTCCCAGTCGGAAGCATCCAGCTCGTTTGTATCGACCGATTTGCTTACGTCATACAATTCGTTGGGGGCACTGGAAACGGAGCCGTCATTATTATAGTCTGCATAGCCATCGTCCGATGAAGTGGAATAACCGTCTGGCGACGGTTCCACAAAAGAAAAATTGTTCTGATATGAATCGTCATAGTAGTCATCGTAATCGTTGTAGTCATTATAATCGTTGTATGAGGAAGTTTGGCCGCTGGAATCCGGTTGAGAATCGTAGTTGTCTTCAACAGTGCTGGAATCCGGCAATGGCTCCGGCTGCGGCGGCTCTGTCTGCGATTCGACACCGCTGTCAGAGTATGTGGGGTCTTCATAAATATCATCCGGTTCTCCAACCACGTTGCTGCTGTCTGTCACGGCAGCTGCATAGTAGCTGCAAAGACAGGCCAGAAAAACGGGAAGGAGCAATTGCACAAATATACGCAGGCGTTGTTTCATTTGCCATGCCTCCAAAAAAGATTAATACGACTTATAATACCACACAATGGACAAATTTTTCAATACAGATGCAGATTTTCAATTGTTTTTCTGCAAACTGTGCAGTAAAAACCGGTTAACAGAAAGCAATAACGGCATATTACAGCACGTCTTTAAACATGGTCGGCTGGTAACTGTTGATAGCGGCGTCATTTTTCTCGCATTCATACGCTTTGGCCTGCGCATCCATATCTTTTTGATATTCTTCAAATTTCATGGAATACAGCACCGAGCTGCGCTGGGATTCTTCAAAAACATTTTCCGCTTCTTTATTGATGTCGCCCTTATAGACAAGGTATAAAACAGCGGTGGAATCTTCCCCCACCTGAATTACAGTTGCCTGATTGGCGTCAAGCCCTTCCAGCGCTTCTTTCAGTTCGTCACCCAGAGAAGAATCTTCTAAAATTTCCGTATTTGTAACGGAAGGATCTTCTTCCAAACCCGCGGCTGTGGTGTAAGCCTGCGCAATTTCGTCATAGGTTTTGCTGCCGTTGTTGATCTGCTGTGCATAAGCGTTGAAATCGTCTGTGGCTTGTTTGACTTCCTCCTCACTGAAAGCTACAGAGGTTGAATCGGTGGAGGAAGCGTCGTCGCTCTCACTGTCGGTTGTTGTATACAAATTCATAGGCAAATATGCGTAATTGGTATAGTTTTCTATGAAATAGGCCTTAATTTCGTCGTCAGAAACAGCCTTTTCACCGCCTATGCCGTAGATTGCGTCAAAAAGCGCGTTGTATTTGGCGGCAAACAGATATTCTGCACGATAAAAAGAGTCCTTGGAAATCCCCAGCTTTTCATACGTTTGTCCGTAATAGCTCCATGCCTGGTCCGCATTGCTTTCTGCAGCAGTAAGCTCCGTTTCCGAAAGAGTCAGACCCTTCTGAGCAAAAAGCTTTTCAGTGTTTAACAGGTTTTTGCAAGCGTTTTCAGCCTCCTGCAAAATATAATCCTGTGCGTTTACCTTGTCGCCGTTTGGATCTTCAATTTCCTGCGTAAGAACGTCCACCGCTTCTGTTGCGGCTTCTGTTCCCGATTGCGTTGCGCTTTCTGTTTGGGCGGAAGAAACCTGGTTGGAAGCATATCCGTACGCACCCGACATATAGTAGATATATGTGCCGATAGAAAGCGTGTTTATGTCGTCTTTATATGACCATGATTGGTCAGCGCAACTGGCGCTGACTGTAAGCATACCCATTGCAAGGGCCAAAGCAAGCAGCTTTTTTGTTGTTTTCATAATGGTATGATCGTTCCTTTCGTTTAATACAAATCGTAAGTAATTATACACGTTTGGGACAAATTTGTCTATAATAATTCCATCATTTTAAAAGGAGTTCACAATTTAATTAGAAACAAAAGTCATCCGCGCAGGGCAAAAATCGTATGCAACGCCGCTTGTACAGAAAGATTTTTCCCCATTTTTACCGCAATATAAGGCTTACTTCCGGCGTTTAAGAGCGCCTTGCCTTTCAGGCGCGCGATAATATCTGCTACCGCAGGCGACTTTATCTGTTTGACATAGAGCAGAAACGTATAGCCCTGTTGTTTAATTTCATAAATGCCCATAGCTGCGGCAGCGCTGCGTACCAACGCTATATCAATCAGCCCAAGCACAGCCTGCGGGGGCTCGCCGAAACGGTCAATCAGCTCGTCTGTAACATCGCGCGCATCCTCTTTGTTGCGGATGTCTGAAATATGACGGTAAATATCAAGCCGTTGGCTTAAGCTTTGAATGTAATCTTCCGGGATATGCGCCTGAATCTGCACGTCGATCAGGCATTCCAGTTCCGCGCTGCTGTTAGACTGTCCCTTTTCTTCGTTGACAGCCTCGCTAAGCAGCTTTAAATACATATCATAGCCAACGTCTTCCATATGCCCGTGCTGCTGCGCGCCGAGAATATTTCCTGCGCCGCGCAGTTCCAGGTCGCGCATGGCAATTTTAAAGCCGGAGCCAAACTGTGTGAATTCCCGTATGGCGGTTAGGCGCTTTTGCGATATTTCGCTGAGCACTTTGTTTTGAACAAACGTAAAATAGGCATAGGCCCGCCTGGAAGAGCGGCCTACGCGCCCGCGCAGCTGGTGCAATTGGGAAAGCCCCATACAGTCTGCGTTTTCTATAATCAGCGTGTTGGCGTTTGGGAGGTCAATTCCCGTTTCAATAATAGTGGTACATACAAGCACGTTCACTTCCTGCTCAAGCATCTTGCGCCAAACGCTGGAAAGCTCCTGTTCGGTCATTTTTCCATGTCCAACGGCGATTTTGGCTTCCGGCATCATAGTTCGCAGTTTTTGGGCCTTTTGCTCTATGCTTTCGACTTTGTTGTGCAGATAGAACACCTGGCCGCCGCGGCGGAGCTCACGGCGGATCGCTTCACAAATTACAGCATCGTCATGTTCCAGCACATAGGTTTGTACGGGGTATCTGTCTTGCGGCGCTTCTTCCAAAATCGACATATCGCGTATGCCGCTCATTGCCATATTCAGCGTTCTTGGAATGGGCGTGGCGGAAAGCGTCAGGACGTCTACATTTTTACAAAGCGCTTTAAACCGTTCCTTTTGCGCCACGCCAAAGCGCTGTTCTTCATCAATAATACATAATCCCAAGTCGTGAAACTGCACGTCCTTTTGCACCAGCCGATGGGTTCCAACGACCATATCTATGTCGCCGCGCCGCAAACGCCGGATTATGTCGGCCTGCTGCTTGGAGGAACGAAAACGGGACAAAAGCTCGATCCTTACAGGGTAACCTTCAAAACGACGCAGAACCGTCTGATAATGCTGCCAGGCAAGAATCGTTGTTGGGCAAAGCAGCGCGCACTGCTTGGAGTCTGTCACACATTTAAATGCGGCGCGCAGCGCAACTTCTGTTTTTCCAAAGCCCACGTCGCCGCATAAAAGCCGGTCCATGGGGGCTGTATGCTCCATATCGTTTTTTATTTCGTCTATACAGCGAATCTGGTCTTCCGTTTCTTCATATTCAAAACGTGCTTCAAAATCTCTCTGCCAGTCAGAATCCGGCGGGAAGGCGTGACCCTGCGCCTGCATGCGCTGGGCATACAGGGCGATCAGCTCCTTAGCCATATCTTTAACGGCGCTCCTGACGCGGGCTTTTGCTTTTTGCCAATCCGTACTGCCCAGCCGGCTTAAACGCACTGCGGAGTTTTCGCGTGGACCAATGTATTTTGAAATTAAATCTAACTGGGTAACGGGGACGTAAAGTGCATCTTTCTTTGCATATTCGACCTTGATATAGTCCTTTACAATCCCTTGTGTTTCTATTTTGTGAATACCGCTGAAAATACCAATGCCATGCGTGGAATGGACAACATAATCCCCAACGTTCAGCTCTGCCAGACTGTAAATTTGCCGGGCGTTTTTATTTTTTGCCTTCTTTTTTCTGGAAGCATGGACAACCTGCCCGTGGGTAATAAGTATGAAATGTAAAGCCGGGTATTCAAACCCGGACGACAGGCAGCCTTCCATTACATAAATTTTTCCCTGTACAGGCTGCGAAAGCTGCTCTGTTAACTGTACGGGGAATCCTTTTTCTGAAAGAGCCTGCACAACAGACTGCGCGCTGCGCGCGGTACCGGCCAGAACGACCACGCTGCTGTTTTTGTGAAAAGCAGCCTGCAGGTCTTCGCAAAGCACCTGGATTGAGCCGCTCCAGGTTGAAAGTTGCTTGGCGGTGAAAGAAACAAGCTCATGCAGCGGCAGGTCGTAACTGCCGTGTGTAAAATTGTCCAAATAGATCAGCCTTGCCCGCCTGAAAATGTCAAGCAGGTCTGTCTGGTCAAGGAAATAGGTGTCATATCCTTTGCACAGTGCACCGGTGGAAAAGCAGTCTTTCAGTTCTTCCTCAAACAGACGCGTATACGCACGCATGCGGTCGTTTGTTTTGACAGGCTCAGAGATAAAAAGAAAGTCTTCCCCGCCCATATAATCAAAAAGTGTAGCCGGCTTTTCATAAACCAGACTGATAAATTTATCTTTAGAAGCAATTGTAAGCCCGTTTTTCAAAGCGTCTGCTTCATTTTGCAAAACCTGGCGCGCAAGCGGCGCCGCTTTGCCGCGCAGCAAGGCGGCGTGGCGCTCAATTTGTAGGGCGAGCGCGTTTTTATCCTGGATCAGAACTTCGGTGGAGGGGGTAAGCGTCAGTTCTTCAATATATTCGGTTCTGCGTTGGGTTTCCGGATCAAAATAATTGAGCGTGTCAACCTGGTCGCCCCAGAATTCTGCACGCACAGGAGCCGGGGCATCCGGCATGTAAAAGTCCAGAATACCGCCTCTTACAGCAAACTGGCCGGCGCCTTCGACCTGCTCACAACGTTCATAACCAATGCGTATTAGCGCTTGCACGGCTGCTTCCATAGACAAGTTGCCGCTGGAGCGGAAGTTGAGCGTGGCTTTTTTTAGAAATTCAGGGGGAATGGTGTATTGGCTTGCTGCATCTATACAGGCAATGACTACGGAAAACTCACCGCGCAGCATTTTGGAAAGTACGCTTAAACGTTTATGCTCATACTCGTGCGACTGCCCCTGCACGTCCCGAAACGTAAAGTCGCGCAGCGGGTATACAAGCGCTCTGGAGCCCATAGAGGACAGGTCGTTTGCAAGTGTTTGCGCTTCGGCTTCGTTCGACACGGCAACCAGAGCCCGGTTGCCGGTTTCGCTGCATAGCGAATGAATTATATGCGCCTTATGAATTGCGGCCAAGCCGGTGGCGGCCAATGTAGAGCAGGGTAGCGCCGCGCAGTCGCGCAGCCGACGGTATTCCGGCAATTGTTGCAGAATGCTTGTTAAAAATTTCATGAATTTCCCAACCGTATCCTTTGTAAAATAAAATATGTAAACAGCAAAGGAAGCGCCCGGCGGCATTATGCCGGGCAAAGGTCAGCTGTTGTAAAGGTTCATGGCTTTATCGATTTCGCCGTTGATGATAAGTTCCACAGCTGCGCAGGCGTTGCAGGCTGCTGTATCCAAACGCTCCAGCTCGTCTGGCGTAAAACGGGACAATACCCAGTCTGCAAGTTCCCACCCTGGGTTTGGTTTAGCGCCGATCCCCAGCTTTATGCGGGGAAAATCGTCTTTACCGGAAAGGTAAATAATGCTGCGCATACCTTTTTGCCCGCCATCGCTGCCTTTTCTGCGGATGCGCAGGCGGCCTACATCCAGAGAAACGTCATCAAACAGTATAATGACATGTGCAGGCGGAATTTTGTAGAAAGACATCGCCTGTGTCACAGACTGTCCGCTGTGATTCATAAAGGTCTGCGGTTTTAAAAGCAAGGTCCGGCGTCCGCTGATTGTACATTCTCCATACAGCGCCTTAAACTTCAAACGGTTAAGCTGTGTCCCGTGCTTTTCAGCGAGCTTTTCTATGGTGATATAGCCTGCGTTGTGCCGCGTGTTTTCATATTCACGCCCGGGGTTCCCAAGACCGGCAACAATATATTCCACCGGTCCGGTCAAAGGTTTGCTTTTTTTTAAAAAATGCATCATGATTTCGTCTCCGTTTTGGCGGCATGGGCCATACAGCGCTGGAGTCCGCCTGTTTTTTCAGCGCTGTTTTTATTTTTATACGGCTAAAAGGCGGCATAAACTGTATGCCGCCTGGAAAGTTTATCTGTATGGATGGAAAAGATCAGCCAAACATGGGGGAAACAGGTTTGTCGGCATAAATTCTTTCGATTGCTTCGGCAAATACGGGCGCTACGGGAAGAATGGTAAATTTATCCAGCATTTTGTCGTCTGGGATCGGAACGGTGTCAAGTAAAATCAGTTCTTTAATAGGGCTTTTTTCAATTCTCTCGATCGCCGGGCCGGAAAGGACAGAATGCGTAGCACAGGCATAAACGCTTGTTGCGCCGCCCTTTTCTATAATGGCGGTTGCAGCGTTGCAAAGTGTGCCGGCAGTGTCGATCATATCGTCGACAAGGATAACCTTTTTGCCCTCTACATCGCCGATAATGTTCATAACTTCAGAAACGTTGGCCTTCTGGCGGCGCTTATCAATAATAGCAAGCGGACAGCCGATTTTTGCGGCAAAATTTCTGGCCCTTGTAACGGACCCCAGGTCGGGCGAAACAACAACATACTCGTCTGTTTTGGTAGCAATCTGTTCTCTTAAATGTGCAGCCAGCATGGGCGCGCCCAGCAAATGGTCAACAGGAATATTGAAAAAGCCCTGAATCTGCGCTGCATGCAGGTCCATTGTAAGCACACGGTCCGCCCCGGCGACGGTAATCAGGTCGGCAACCAGCTTTGCAGAGATTGGATCTCTGGCCTTAGCCTTTCTGTCCTGCCTTGCATAGCCAAAATACGGCATAACGGCCGTAATGCGCGCGGCAGAAGCGCGCTTCATAGCGTCGATCATAATTAAAAGCTCCATGATGTTGTTGTTTACAGGCGCGCAGGTCGACTGTACAATAAAGCACTCGGAGCCTCTGACTGATTCATGCAGCGAAACGGAAATTTCCCCGTCGCTGAAGGTAGAGCAGTCGGACTTTCCAAGCGGAAGGCCAAGGCAGCCTGCAATGCCCTGCGCCACGTCTTTATTGGAGCTTCCTGTGAAAATTTTAATGTCCTTACCGTGAAAATTCATGATTGATCCCCCTGATATAAATTAAAATGTGCAGCCCAAAAGGCCATGCACATTTATACATGCAAGCTTCCGTATTTTTTTTCTGCAAGCCTGTTTAATTCTGCAAGCTGCTGCGGGTCGTTCGCCCCCAAAACCGCGTCTGCGCACGGCGCAGTAAACGCCTGCACGGTTTTGCCCTTCTGCAAGAGCAGCTTCAGCGCGTCGGGCAGGTAATATTCCCGCGCGTTGTTATTTGTGGTAATATCGCCAAGCACTTCTAAAAGCGCATCTATATGAAACCAGTAGGCGCCGGAGTTGACTTCCCGGATCAGCGCGGTTTTCCCGTCTGTATCCTTTTGCTCTACAACGGCGCGCAGCGCGCCTGTATGATTATCCCTGATAATTCTGCCATAACCGGAAGGGTCGTCCACATTTGCAGAAATAACCGTTGCGCTGCTTTGCTTTTTTTTGTGCAGCGCATATGCGTCCCGGATTGTTTCACCGTTGATAAACGGTGCGTCGCCGTTTAAAACAACAACGTCGCCCCCGCCGTTTTTCTGTAAAAAATCCTTTGCCGTCATGACAGCGTGGCCTGTTCCAAGGCGTTCAGACTGAAATACAGTTTCAAGCGGATAGGGCAGCGTTTTTATATATGCGTCTATACATTCGTGCTTATACCCGGTAACAATGCATATACGGTCAATGCCGCTTTCTTTTAAAGCGTCTAGTACCCATTGCAGCATGGGCTTTTCAAGCACCATGGAAAGTGTTTTGGGCTTTTGCGAGCGCATGCGCGTTCCCTCGCCGCCTGCTAAAATTACGGCGCACTGCTGTGACATAAGAGCACTCCTTTTTACATGCTGTTTTTTTGCAGCCTGCAAAGCCCCGTTTCCCAGCTATACAGTGCAAAGCGGGTGCAAATGCACGTTATTTTTTGTCCTACAGATATTCATATTATCGCACAGATATTATATTTTTCAAGTTTTAAATTACACTTTCTGACAATTTTAACGTTTTCAACAGTATTATGTTTTATAATAATCATTAAATTAGTCTGTTTTTATTGGAAAAAAGTATAGCCTTTTCAGGAAATCTTTGCTATAATACAACGTGGACTTGTAAAGTCAGTTTATCTTGTAAATGGTGCAAATGCATTTTGCACGGAAAAAATTTTAGGAGGTCATTCCAATGAGCCATAAGTATGTTTATCTTTTCTCCGAAGGCGACGAAACCATGAGAGAGCTTCTTGGCGGAAAAGGCGCGAACCTTGCCGGCATGGTCAAGCTTGGTATGCCGGTTCCTCAGGGTTTTACGGTTTCTACAGAAGCCTGCACCCGTTATTATGAAGATGGAAGAAAAATCGGCGCAGATATTGAAGAGCAGATCTATCAGGCGCTGGCAAAGGTCGAAGAGATCAACGGCAAAAAATTTGGCGACACAAAAAATCCGCTGCTTGTATCTGTCCGCAGCGGTGCAAGAGCGTCTATGCCGGGTATGATGGACACGATTTTGAACCTGGGCTTGAACGACGACGTTGTCGCCGGCCTGATTGCGGGCAATCCGGATCCTAAATTTGAGCGGTTTGTGTATGACTCCTACCGCCGTTTTATCCAGATGTTCTCCGACGTTGTTATGGAAATTTCCAAAAAACGTTTTGAGGTTATCATTGACGAAGTAAAAGAAAAGAAAGGCATTAAGGACGACATTGATCTGGATGCCGACGATATGAAGCAGCTGGTTGTTCTGTTTAAGGACTTTTACAGGCAGGAAAAGGGCGAGGATTTCCCGACTGATCCAAAAGTACAGATGATGGAGGCTGTAAAGGCTGTTTTCCGTTCTTGGGACAACCCCCGCGCAAACGTATACCGCCGTATGAACGATATCCCCTATTCCTGGGGTACCGCCGTCAACGTACAGCCCATGGTGTTTGGTAACCTGAATGAAAACTCAGGTACGGGCGTTGCTTTTACGCGCGACCCTGCAACGGGCGAAAAAGCGCTGTTTGGCGAATACCTTATCAACGCGCAGGGTGAAGACGTTGTTGCCGGTGTACGTACACCCAGCCATATTACAAAGCTTGCGGAAGACATGCCCGAGGTGTACAAGCAGTTTGTAGATATTGCAAACCGGCTGGAAAAGCATTACAGAGATATGCAGGATATGGAATTTACCATTGAAAACGGAAAACTTTATATGCTGCAGACGAGAAACGGCAAGAGAACCGCTGCGGCGGCGCTGAAAATAGCAGTGGACCTTGTAAAAGAAGGCATGATTACAGAGGAAGAGGCTGTTTTGCGCGTTGACCCCAAGCAGCTTGACGCATTGCTCCACCCGCAGTTCGACGCAAGTGCATTGAAGGCCGCAACGCCGATTGGCAAGGGCTTGGCTGCATCTCCCGGCGCTGCATGCGGTAAGGTTGTGTTTACTGCCGAAGACGCCAAAACGTGGGTTGAAAAGGGCGAAAAAGTTGTTTTGGTCCGTTTGGAAACTTCCCCGGAAGACATTGAAGGCATGAATGCTGCTGAAGGTATTTTGACCGTGAGGGGCGGTATGACCTCCCACGCTGCCGTTGTTGCGCGCGGTATGGGTACCTGCTGTGTTTCCGGCTGCGGTGAGATCAGCATTGACGAAGAAGCAAAAATGTTTACCCTTGGCGGCAAGACGATTAAAGAAGGCGACTATATATCTCTCAACGGTTCAACCGGCGACATTTACGGCGAAGCCATCCCCACAGTGGACGCTGCAATTGTAGGCGACTTTGACGTATTTATGAAGTGGGCGGACGCGGCCAGAACGCTGCAGGTAAGGACCAATGCAGACAACCCCCGCGACACGGCGCAGGCTGTAAAATTTGGCGCAGAGGGTATTGGCCTTTGCCGCACCGAGCATATGTTCTTTGAAGGCGATAGGATTAAGGCGATCCGTGAAATGATCGTTTCCGACACGGTTGAGGAAAGAAAGAACGCGCTTGCAAAGATCATGCCGTACCAGCAGGGCGACTTTGAAGCCATGTACAGGGTTCTGGAAGGACGTCCCATGACGATCCGCTTCCTTGACCCCCCGCTGCATGAATTTGTTCCTACAAAGGAAGAAGATATTGTAGAGCTTGCAAAAGAAATGAACATTACGGTTGAGCACCTGAAAAGCGTGATCAGCGGCCTGCACGAGTTTAACCCGATGATGGGCCACCGCGGCTGCCGTCTGGCGGTAACGTACCCGGAAATTGCAGAAATGCAGACGACTGCCGTAATCAACGCGGCGATCACGGTTAATAAAGAACATCCGGAATACAACATTGTACCGGAAATCATGATCCCGCTGGTAGGCGAGCTCAAAGAGCTCAAGTATGTAAAGGATGTTGTAACGGCAACGGCCGACAAGCTGATTGCAGAAGCGGGCGTGAACATGCAGTACCATGTGGGTACGATGATCGAAATCCCAAGGGCTGCGCTTACCGCGGACGAAATTGCAAAAGAAGCAGAGTTCTTCAGCTTTGGTACAAACGACCTGACGCAGATGACATTTGGTTTCAGCCGTGACGATGCAGGCAAGTTCCTGGATGCATACTATGAAAAGAAAATCTACGAATTTGACCCGTTTGCGAAGCTTGACCAGACAGGCGTTGGCAAACTGGTAAAGATGGCGGCCGAGCTTGGCAGAGCAACGCGCCCGGATATTAAGCTGGGTATTTGCGGCGAGCACGGCGGTGATCCTTCTTCTGTTGAGTTTTGCCACAACGTTGGCCTCAATTATGTATCCTGCTCCCCGTTCCGCGTGCCGATCGCACGTCTGGCTGCAGCACAGGCTGCTATTAAAAGCAAATAAGCATGGCGCATGGCTGTTAAAGTGCAAATCAATTTTTACAAAAAATTTGTGCTAAACTAAAGAATAGACCTTGTGAGTCATTTCGGCTCACAGGGTCTTATTTTTTTGCGACATGGCAAAAAACCTTAAAAATACGGTATTTTTGATAATAAAATAAAGTTTTGTTGTGATTTGGATTTTGCAAACCCTCGCAGTAGAGGCGTTTGCTGGGGCAAGAATTTTTTACAAAACCATTTTTTGCCGTGATAATGGCCGGGGAGCTGGCGATGTCTAGATAAAATGCGCATACCGCTTAAAACAGCGG
>UQLR01000010.1 GCA_900541975.1 uncultured Oscillospiraceae bacterium
TGCCGCCTGTCGTTTTTCACCTTAGTATGAAAAACACGCCTACAAAACATCTTAAGAAAGTCTTACCATTATTTCAAGAAAGCCTGATGCTGTTTATACTTTGCGTTCCCTGGCAAGTTTTTGCCCTGTTTATCAAAAAGTAATAAAGAAAAGCAATTGATAAAAAATATAGTGTATGTATTTTTTTGTTACCTTGTAACGAAAAAGCAAACGCGGGGAAAAAGCATTTGCTTTTTCGTTGGAAGGTATATATGAAAAAGGTGTATATGAAATTTAACTTTTTCCACAAAAACCGCTTGGTTTTGTGGGGAATTGTGTAATGAACTATGGCTATAGAATAGTAAAAACTAAAATGAAAAGCAACTGAATTTGTCTATTGTGTTATTTCCCATGCCTATTTTGCGCAAAATCCCGCCAATTTGGAAAAATAAAAGCAACTCCACTTTCCGGAAGAAGATGGAATTGCTTACAAAAATATAAAGCTTGTATTAATCCGGCGCATTTGGTAAGCGCACAATAAAATGGATTATATCGCCGTCAACTTCAGGATAGACCATCCCTCCATACGATTCCGTTATGCGAAGGATGGTATTCAGGCCAATCCCTTCGTGTCGCCGTTTGGTGGTATACTTGTCTGAAAACAAATTGTTAAAATTATGCGATAAGACGTCAAAGCGGTTGGAAATATCGATCATGGTCATGTTGTCTGATTTACCGATATGCAGATGAATCCCATAATTGTCAGACTTGTTGCGCTTGATTTCATCCATTGCATTTTGGATCAGATTTCCCAGAATCCGGTTCAGATCATAGGCGGAAACAGCAAGATCCTTCATATTGTAGTGGATATCAAACTCTATATGAATGCCTGCGCTTTCTGCATTTTCGCGAAAAGCGTGCAGCATCGCACTGATGATGGGATTGTGTACTGGCAGCACTTCATTTACGTCGCCGGAGTCCTTTACCATGGTGGCAATATATTTACGACATTCTGTAAAATTGTCTGTGTCAATCAATCCCTTAATTGCGTGCAGATGCACGTTGAAATCATGCCGCTGGGAACGGATTACCTTCATAAACGCTTCCAGGTTTTGCTGATAGTGCAAATTTTTTATATTGGTATCACACGCAATGCAGTATTCGACCAAAAGCTTGACCAGAATAAAAGAAAATGCAAGGATTACAATAGAGATAAAAAAGAGCAACAGGTTTAAATACAGGTTTCCGTCTGCAACGCTCGCAGACAGGGCAAGCATGGTAAGCACGCTTAAAATGGAAAGAAGTAGAAAAACAAAATAACGGATTTGCTTGACCGCCTTTTCCTCCGGCATAAAAAAGCTTGTAACCCAGCTTTCTTTAAAGAGAGCTACCTTAAAAATTAGAAAAACGGCAAAAAGCCCGCCTATTAAAACGGCATAAATGGCAAGACCAATACAGTGAAGCGCCTGATCTTCTGTACAGGAAAGCAGGGAAAGGAAGATGCGGTAGTGTATAAGTGCGCACAGAGCAACGCAGGAGCTCAGGAAAATTTCCATAGGTCGCCTTTTTTTGGAAAAAGCACGCACAAAAGACCATACAAGCACCGTTACAGCGCTCACAGGCAGTATAAACGCACCTTTCAGTAAAACAACAGACAATGTGTTGAGCGCGCCGAACGCCACGCATAATAGAACAGACAATGGACGCAGCCTGGTATTGATAAAGAGTGTAATGACCAGTATCATGGTTATGGTCAGGCCATAAAGCGCAACGTTGAGCACTGTAAGCGGAGATAAAGAAAACGGCATGGCTGATACCTCCTGAAAAATTTATGGCTTTTTATTCATTTTAACACAATATGTGCTATAATACAACCAGAAGGCAGGAACAGCTTGTGAAAATGAAACAAAACGCCGTAAAATCAATTGGAAATGTTACATAACGCCCAGAGTATAATTTTACCATAAATGGGAAAATAAGGGAGGCAAAATTTTGGCAGACGGGTTGAAAATAAAGACGCTGGTGGTGGACGACGAACAAGCCGCAAGGGAGGCAACGCTCAAAGCGCTTGCCCATTTTGACAATATAGATATCGTGGCGGCTGTGAACAACAGCGCAGGCCTTGTGGAAGCGCTGCGTCAAAACAAAATAGACCTGGTTTTTCTGGATATTGAAATGCCGGATAACAACGGCTTTGAAACAGCGCGCTATATTATGAAAAATTATCCGGCGGTTTGGATTGTTTTTGTGACAGGGCATGCAGGGTTTGCTTTGGATAGCTACGATTTTGAGCCGGTCGATTTTATTGTAAAGCCGATCAATATATTGCGATTGGAACGGGCGATTGGCCGGGTGAGCAAAAAGCTTGCAGAACGTGCAGGTGGAAACAGGGAGGAAAAACAGACAAAAATAGGGTTCCATTTTGAAGGCGGTTACCAAATTATCCAGATAGACAGCATTAAATATATAGAAAAAAGGGGCAGAAAAATTTACCTTGTAACCTATAAAGGCGAAGAACTGGTTTCTAAATATTCTCTTGGGCAATTGGAGATTATGCTAAAGGTGCATGGCTTTTTCAGGTGCCACCAGTCTTTTATTGTACCAGTGGCCAATATCGTTACCGTGCAGAGCAATGTGTTCGGCACATCGTATTCGATTCAACTGAAGGATGTAGAGGAAAAAATCCCTTTAAGCAGAAACAAATATGGCGAGCTAAAGGAATTGATCACCGACAAGGTAATCATGCTCTCCTGACAAAATGTTTTGAAAAGAATGGAGTTTGTTTTATGCTGCAAATACAAAAATTAAAAAGAGAAGAGGTATGCGCCGTTTATAACGCATATATGGTTTGCGATTTTGGCCAGGAAGAGCTTAAACCGCTGAATGTGCTGCTGCGCCTTTTAAAAAATGGGCTGTATATGTGTTATGGTCTGTTTGAAGGCGGCGCGATACAGGCATACGCCTGTTTTGCAAAAGATACCGCCTCCCACGTTTTGCTGCTTGATTATTATGCAGTGTGCAGTGGTAACAGAAGCCGTGGATATGGCAGCCGGTTTCTAACGCTGCTTAAACCGGAATTGTCGCCGTTTTCCATGCTGTTTGCCGAGGTTGAAGATCCTGCATATTTCTGTTCACAGGAGGATGAAGCGACTAAGCGCCGCAGAATTGCATTTTATGAGAAAAACGGTTTTTTAAAAACGGATATGAAGTGCACGCTGTTTGGGCATCCGTATATTATTATGGCGCTGCAAACCGCTGAAAAGCCGGGCGAGCAGAAGAATATGTATCAGGCATTGCAGCGTATTTATCATATCATGTTTGATGATCAGACGTATGCGCAACATGTGTTATTAGACCGCCCACAGAATGAATAAAGTGGGAGAATCCTGCAAAAACTGATAAAGGGTGATGAAATGCAGGAAATTTATAATGATTTGCCGCTTGGCCTGAGTATGGCACTTGCCAAGAATATAGAAGCGCTCAACCGCTTTACCTCGCTTTCAGATGCACAGAGGCAGACAATTATTAACAAGACCCATAGCGTGACCTCTAAGCAGGAAATGCAGCGGCTGGTAAATGGGCTTGCAGACGGAGAGGAGGAATTTTTTTGACAGTGCTGATCGATCAGGACGGATGCATTGCGTGCGGGCAATGCATGCAGATATGTCCGGAGGTATTTAAAGAAAGGGAAGACGGAAAAGCATATGCAGCGGTTGAGGATCTGCCCCCAGATGCGCAGAACAAGGCTGTAGAAGCGCAGGAATGCTGTCCGGTTTCTGTAATTGAGGTTGTATAAATATGGCGCAAAAGCCGGGAGCCCTTTGTTTGCAGAGGGCTCCCGGCTTTTTTAATTTGCCGCATATTGAATTTCCTGTTTCATTATAGTAAAATATGGATATAAAAAATACAAAGCTATTTGTACTATGTTTTACAGTGTATAAACATACGTGAACATTTTTGTATTGCGCCGGCAGGGTACGGCGCTGCACTGCAAAAGCTTTAAAAAAAGAAATTTGGAGGGTTTATATGACAACGCTGTATCTTGCCGTACCATGCTATAATGAAGAAGAGGTTCTGTACGATACCACTGAAAAGCTGCTTTTGAAAATGGAAAGTTTGATACACAGCGAAAAAATTTCGCAGAATAGCAGAATTCTGTATATCGACGATGGTTCCAAAGATAAAACATGGCAGATTATTTGTGATCTGCATGCACGCTTTCGCCTGGTGGCAGGCTGTAAGCTTTCAAGGAACAGAGGGCATCAAAACGCATTATACGGCGGTCTTATGGCGGCAAAAGAGCATGCGGACGCAGTGATTTCCATAGACGCCGACCTGCAAGACGACATTGACGCGATCGACCGGATGCTTGAACAGTATGAGGCTGGGTACGATATTGTATACGGCGTGCGGAGTAAACGCAGAACCGACACTTTTTTTAAACGCGTGACAGCGGAAGGATTTTATAAATTTTTAAGATTTATGGGCGCAGAGATCGTATTCAATCATGCGGATTACAGGCTGATGAGCAAGCGCGCATTAGATGCATTTGCAGAATATAAAGAAGTCAACCTCTTTTTACGCGGGCTTGTGCCAATGATCGGTTTTAAAACGGCAACGGTGACGTATGAACGCAGGGAACGCCTGGCGGGAAAAAGCAAATATCCGCTGAAAAAAATGCTTTCGCTTGCATGGGAAGGGGTAACTTCCCTGAGTATCAAGCCGATTCGTTTTGTTACAATATTGGGTGCGATTGTCTTTGCGATCAGTATTATTCTGCTCTTCTATTCGCTTTTTTCCCACTTCTGGGGCAATACCGTCCCAGGCTGGACCAGTCTGGCGGTATCTATTTGGGCAATTGGGGGACTGCAGCTGCTGGCGATTGGGATCATTGGTGAATACCTTGGCAAAATCTATATGGAAACAAAACAGCGTCCCCGATATTTTATTGAAACATTTTTAAATGATGAACCAGAAACAGAGGATCGATCACAATGAATGCTGCAGTTGAAAAAAGTATAAGCCGCATGCCGGCCGGAACATTACAGACGCATTGGTTCCCATATGGGCCAGGCCGTAAAAAATCTGCGACAGTGTGGCTGCCGCCCGGCTATGTGCAGGGAAAACGCGCATATGGCGTGTTGTACATGACCGACGGGCAAAATCTTTTTGACAGGGACGCTCCCTACGGAGGGTGGTGTGCCGACCAGGCGGTTATGCAGCTGCCGGTGGGCATGCGGGGGTTTATCATTGTAGGGATTGACAATGGAAATAAAGAGCGTGAAATTGAGCTGACGCCGGATTTGGGGCCGGTCCCCACTATGGTACAGGCGATGAGCGGCTATGATTTTTCCAGGCGCAAAGGCGCACAGTTTGCACGCTTTGTAACACGAACCGTGATGCCGTATATTGAAACGTACTATACAGTTTTGACCGGCAGGGCGCATACCGCCGTTGCGGGAAGTTCCAGCGGCGGGCTGGAGGCTTTTTATATAGGCCTGGAAAACCGGGATAAATTTTCTTATATCGCGGCGCTGTCCCCGGCGTTTGTGTTGTTTGAAGAAAAAACGTGGAAAAACTATTTCAATAGGTTTGATTTTACAAAAGAGAATTATCCGCAGAGAATCTATATGTATAATGGCAATGGGGATCTTTTGGAAAAGATGCTGTATGCAGGGGCAGTGCAGATGAAACAGCAGCTTTTGGCCTGCGGCTTTCCGCCCAAAAGCCTGAAATTTGAGACAGACATGCACGCCAGACACAATGAGCAGGCTTGGCGGAACTATTTTCCGCGTGCGCTTGCGTGGCTTTTAGAAAAGGATAAGGAGAATGTATTATGAAAAAAAGATGGGCAGCGCTTTTGCTGACATGTGCTCTTCTTTTGACCGGCGCTTTTTTTGCAGGCTGCGGAGGGGACGGCGACGTACAGTTTACCAACCCTCCGATTCATGCAGACCAATCCGGGGCGCAACCGGAGCTGCAGCTGGAGCATTATGCGGATTCTCAAACAAAGGAAGATTCGCAACGCAGAGCGGTAAGCGTTACCTTTTCCGATTTGCTGATGGGGGAAATGGATGAAGACGGGTTAGGGATACAAAGCCTGCAGATGAATGAAATAAACCTTTCAGAATTTGACAACGGCTTTGTTGCCGATATTACCATGACGCTGGAAACAGAAGATGGAGATCAGCTCGACCGGCGCGTACTTGGCTATTTTAAAACAGTGCAGCTGGCAGATGGTACGTACCGAACGTATTACATCTATTATAATGATGTTGGCCAGGACGACCAAATTGATGATGCGACAAAAGAAGAACAGTTAAACCAAGTGCTTGATAAAATACAGCAGGAGGAGAGCACTGCGGAATCCTCCTCGGAAGGCCAGCAGGATTCCTCTGAGAGTGCGCAGAGCAGCACAACGGCGCAGTCGTCTGAACAGGGCAACGACAGCCCCGAAAGCATTAACGATATAGACATTGACCAACTGCTGTAAACCGGCCCTGTATCTGGCACAGCCGCTGCTAAAAAGCCCTGCGGCTGTGTTTTTCTTATGGATTCTTTTCCGCTGCTCTTAAAGGTCGGAAAGGATAAGCTTTTTTGGAAAGGATTTGTGTAGCGCTTGAGTGTAACGAAAGAAGAATTGTTAAATTTGAGAAAAAAAATTTTGGAAACGGAATTTTCCGAAATGAACGATATGCAGCGTAAGGCGGTATTTACCACACAGGGGCCCTTGCTAATCCTGGCTGGTGCAGGAAGTGGAAAAACCACCGTTCTGGTCAACAGGATTGCAAATTTACTCAAATACGGTGATGCATACCAAAGCCATTGGGTCAGGGAGGATTTTTCTGAAGAAGAAATTCAGCAGATGAAAAACGCCGCTGAACAGGGAAATATAAACGAAGAACTGGCAAAAAAGCTCTCGGTTTATCCACCGCGTCCGTGGCAGATCCTGGCAATTACATTTACCAATAAAGCGGCAGGAGAACTTAAAGACCGTATTGCAGCAAAAATAGGAGAAGGAAGCGAAGCAATCTGGGCGGCAACCTTTCACAGCGCCTGTTCCAGAATTTTACGCCGCTTTGGCGACCGGATCGGTTACAGCCGTAACTTTACCGTGTACGATACGCAGGATCAGCAGCGGCTGATAAAAGACTGTTTGAAAACGCTGCAATATGATGAAAAGGTGCTTCCGCACCGCAGTGTGCTGGCAGAAATATCGCGTGCAAAGGACAGGTTGGCCACGCCGGACCAGGTGAAGGAAGAAGCCGGTAATGACAACCGGATGGCGTCTGTGGCAAAAGCGTATGCGTTGTATCAGGAACGCCTGCGTGCTTCCGATGCAATGGATTTTGACGATATTTTGTGCAACACGATCAGGCTTTTTGAACAGGCGCCGGATGTGCTGGAGCTGTACCAAAATCAATTTAAATATATTATGGTAGATGAATATCAGGACACAAACCGCGTGCAGTACAGGTTTGTAAAAATGCTTGCAGAAAAATGGAAAAATATTTGTGTCGTGGGGGATGATGATCAAAGTATTTATAAATTTAGAGGCGCTACTATTGAAAATATTTTGAGTTTTGAAACAACGTATGACAATGCCGCTGTTATTCGGCTTGAACAAAATTACCGATCTACGCAAAATATTTTAAATGCTGCAAACGGCGTAATCCGCAACAATAAGGGAAGAAAAGGAAAAACGTTGTGGACACAAAATGCGGTGGGGGACAAAATAGAGCTACATACTGCATATGACGAGCGCGAAGAGGCTGCGTTTATTGCCGATACCATTTTAAACCAGGTGGCAAAAGGGAAAAAATATTCTGATTTTGCCGTGCTTTACCGAATGAATGCGCAGTCAAACGCGATAGAACACAGCTTTAGCCGCAGTGGGATACCATACAGGCTGATTGGAGGGCACCGCTTTTATGACCGAGAGGAAATCAAGGATATCACCGCGTATCTGCAGGTGGCCGGCAATTTGTCTGACGATGTACGGCTCAGACGGATTATTAACAAACCCAAAAGAGGGATAGGGGATACCACAATTGGACATGCGGTGGAAATTTCGTCTGTACTGGGGGAAAGCCTGTATGACGTGATCCGGCATGCAGAACAATATGAGCCGCTCAAGCGTGCTTGCTCCAAATTACAAAACTTTTGTACAATGCTCGAAGAGTTGGCGGAACTGGCAGGCCGGGACGATGTTTCTTTGGAAGAGGTGTATCACGCTGTTTTAGAACGGACCGGTTATATCGACTGGTTGAAAAAAGAAAAGCAAGACAGTGACAACCGGATTGAGAATATCAATGAGCTTTTGTCCAATATTTTAAAATATGAAGAAGATAACGGAGACCAGGCGAGTCTTTCCGGCTTTTTGGAAGAGATCGCTCTGTTTACCGATATTGACAACTATGATACCGGTGCAGACTGTGTTGTGCTGATGACGCTGCACAGCGCCAAGGGGCTGGAGTTTCCCGTTGTTTTTATACCGGGAATGGAGGATGGGATTTTCCCCGGGAAGCAGGCAACCTTACTGGAGGAAGAGCTTGCAGAAGAAAGGCGTCTTGCCTATGTGGGCATTACAAGAGCAAAGCAGCGCCTGTACCTTTGTCATGCCAGACAGCGCATGCTGTTTGGCATGACGCAAAGAAACCGGCTTTCCCGCTTTGCCATGGAGATCCCCGGCGAACTGCTGGAAGAAACGGGAAACCTGCACGCGGCGGCATCCATGCAAACGCCGGCCTGGCATGGCCGTACGCCGGCTTTTGCATCACAAACGATGAACAGAGCAGCACAGACGGCCGCCGCCCCGCTGCCTGCGCTTGCGCCGGGAGACCAAGTACGCCATAAAGCATTTGGGGTGGGCATGGTTTTGGGAGCGACCCCTATGGGCAATGATATACTTTTAGAAATTGCATTTGAAAGTGTGGGAACAAAGCGGATCATGGCCAATTTTGCAAAGCTGGAGAAAATATAAAACTGTAACAATAAAAGGCGTCCTCCATACAATATTAGTAAAGCTATGGGCCAATTTGAAAGCAGGTAAAGGGTACAGGTTTTCAAAAAGCCCTTGAAATAAGGAGGAACTTTTATGGCGGAAACAGAATTTTCTTCAGCCGCAGGCTGCAATTACGAACCCGGATGTGAAAAAGAGGCCGTATGTATTGATGCCTACAGGGTATATGACAGTTGTGGAGAGGAACATTGTGCAAGTTACAAGAACGAAGGTCTTAAAGCAACCTCAAGCTCAAATTGTGCCGGCGCCCAGCCTTTTTCCTTGTAGTATACGGCCTTTTCCACAATGGTTTTAAGTAAAATATTTTTTTGCTGAGGAGCAGCGGTTGCGTAAGCTGCCAGCACTTCTGTGATTCTTTGCCTGGTTTTCTGGATGTCGATCTCTCTGTGGGCGTTTGCCTGCCGGAGGATCGACGTCTTTTTATTTTCCAAGGCGGCTAATTTTTCGCTGTGCTTTTTCTGGCGCTCTAAAAAGGTAGGAATATCATATACGTTCTGCTCCAGCAGGTCCTGCAAACGGCTGATCTGCTGCCGGACGGTTTTAATTTGGTGGTCTATCTCTTTTATAATTTTTTGATAATCTTCTTTGGAGGCGGCTGGGGGCCGTGGGTTTTGTGCAGCGGCCGCCAGCTCGTCGGCAGCAAGCTGCAGCTTGCCAAGCAGCGACTGCTCAACATAAGCAAGCTTAGACATGGGCATGCACCCGCGCTTTTGGCACAAACAGAACGGGCCGCCCTTGCAATTGGCGGCACGCTGCATGACACCGCCGCAGTTTTTGCACACAATCAGCCCCGAAAGCGGGTTGATAACCACGCCGGTAAAGGCCGGCGGATGGTAACGGTTTTGGATGATCTCCTGCGCTTTTGAAAAAGTTTCCGGATCAATAATCGGCGGATGTAACCCCTGGGTGACAGTCCATTTATCCTGCGGGTTCGAAATAATTATGTGTTTACTGTTGCCTTTGCTGTTTTTCCGGATATGCGTTTTTTTATCCCACACAATTTTTCCAATGTACACGGGATTCTTTAAGATTGTCATAACAGATGTACGTCCAAACTGCGCGGCGCGGTGCGGCTTTGCCCCCATAGCGTTCATGTTGTCCGCAATGGTCTGGCAGCCTATGCCCTGGTTTACGTACATATCAAATATCTGCCGCACATATGCGGCCTCCTCTGGCTGGATGGCAAGCGTTGCGCGCTTGTTTTCCGTAATATTTACATATCCGTAGGGCGCGTTTGCAAGGTAACAGCCGTCCTGTATGCTTTTTTTAACACCGGCGCGCATACGCTTGCGGATCTGCTTATATTCAAAGCGCGCAATGAATGCTGCAAACTCCATATTGTTTTCGTCTAATTCATCGTTCAAATCGTACGTTTTTGCAGGCGTAATAATTTTTGTATTGCTGCTTTTGAAGGTATCTAAAATAATCCCCTGGTCAGACATGCCGCCGCGCCCCAAGCGGTCGATGTCCATGCATAAAACGGCGGAAAATTTGCCTGCTTCTACATCGGAAAGCAGGCGGAGCATTTGCGGACGTGCATATAGACTTTCGCCCGAAATGACCTCCTCGTAAATATCGTTCAGGGACACGAAGATGTTATGCTTAGCGGCATAGTCCAGCAATGTTTCTTTATGCTTGCGCAGGGTGTCTTCCACGGTGCCCTGGTCGGCACGAGATTTACGCAAATATATGGCGTTTTGCATAGCATGAGCCTCCTTTTTGCTAAGATTTATAGGGACAGAAAAACCAATGAACTATATTAAAAAAATAATGTTAGAACATTTTTTTAAATAAAATTGTTGTATAAAATTAAAAATATGGATATAATATAAAATAGGAAGAAAAGAGGTGCTAACTATGCTTAAACCATTTGAGCCAATGTTATTTCCGTTTGATAAAAAAAACATTGCTTTCATGGAATTTGCAAATGCGTTTGCGCAGGCTTCTATGAATATAGGTGCGTTTAATGAAAAAATGAAACAAAGCAATTGGCATATTACGTATTCCGTAAGTCATATGCTGCGTTTGGAGTCATTGTATTCGACAAGAATAGAAGGGACGCAAACCACCATAGATGCAGTTTACGAAGCCGAATTAGAAGGAAGCAAAAAAACCAAAAATCAGGATTTGCAGGAAGTGCTAAGATATAATGAAGCTTTAAAAATAGCAAGTAAACAGGTGGAAACGTTACCCATTACGAATAAAATGATTAAAGAAATCCACAAAATTTTGCTAAGTGGAAATATTCGAAAAAACTCAAAATTCATTGCAGGCGAGTTTCGTACGCAGCAAAACCGCGTTGGGGAACATGTTCCGCCGGTTGCCTCCAGCGTAGAAAGCTTAATGGGAAATTTAGAAAAATATATCAACGCAGATTATAATTTTGAGGATGGAATTCCTGCCCTTATAAAAGCTGCGCTGATTCATGCGCAGTTTGAAACCATTCATCCGTTCCCCGATGGAAACGGAAGAGTTGGCCGTGTTTTGATCCCTATATACTTATACAAACAAAATGTAATTTCCAGCCCTTATTTTTTTCTAAGCCAGGAGCTTGAAAAGAATAAAATCAAATATTATTCTTATTTGCAGGGAACAAGAGCACTCAATACAGAAGGTTTTACAAACTGGATCCAATTTTTTCTTACCTCTGTGATCAACCAAACTACGCGGGATATAGCCTTTATAGACAATTTGGAAAGTCTCAGTAAAGATGTGACAGCTTCTATTAAGAGCAAAATTAATACGGTAAATGTTGATCTGGTAGTAAAAGCTATTTTTAAAACACCGATTTTTACAGTGGATACGCTTCACCGTGAAACCGGAATTAATAAAAATACTTTAAGAAATTATATTAATATTATGCGTAAGGAAAATATTCTTTTTAAAGATCAACAAACACGGAATGCTAAGTTTTACTTTTTTGCCCTGCTTGATATGATGCAATAAGCTACATTTTGTTTTTATAAACCGTTTCCGAAAAACCGGGAACGGTTTATTTTTGTTATCGTGCAAGTTAAAATGTGGATTTGTTTAAGAACGATAGAAATATGCTGCTTTGGTCTTTAAAACCTAAGTAGGAGCTAAAAATAATTTGGCAGATTTAAATTGTCGCCAACCCATAAATGATCATGGATATACCAATGATTGCGCCCAAAACCAGAAAGATGATTAGGCCCTGGTTGACATGCGATGCAGATTCCTGCGGTGTTTTCTTTACAGGCTGTGCAGCCGTTAAACCGTGCGTTTTTTTATGCATAAGCCGGTTATAGGCTTCGCTGAAAGTAAGTTGCCGGTTTTGCTTTAGTTGTTGTGCAATGGTATACGCGTCAAGCAGCGCCTGATGCTGTAGTGATTGTACTTCGGAAGCTTTCTGCAAAGAGTTAATTTCTGTTTTTATTTCGTCTATGGTTTTTTCTACACAGGCGATATAAGCCGTCTGCTTCACAAAACTTCTTCTATCGCAGTCGATGCCGTTATACTTAAATATTTTTGCGTGCGTGTCCAACGCAGGGAAAAACAATCCCTTTCTTTTTTGAAAATAAAAGAAGTTAGGGAGAAACCAAACAAGAGAGGACAGAAGCAGGGAAAATAAAAATGCAGCACCGTACATGAGAGGGGTTGCTTCCGGCGCGGTCATCCTTGCGGTTATAACAGAAGAGTATGCCATATAGACCACCTCACCCGCTAAATAAATAAAATTTAACCGATAGGCGCTTTTATGTAATTGCAGCATCAGGATAAATACAATAACACCAAAAACGAGTAAAACAATATTTAAGAAAACGATAAAACTTTGTTCTGCTGGCATATCTATCAAGGAATATTCAAGATAAAAAGACAGTACACTCCATAATGCGTACAAAGATGTAAGAAATCTGATGGGAAAGCGCAAATAAACATAAAACCAGTACCAATTTGTGTGGAGCGGAAATTGACTTACCCTATTGTAGGCTTCTTTCACAGTATATTTACCTGTGTTGTGTATGCCTGCATTTGGCGCTGGGGAAAATAACTCTTTTCTTTTTCTGAAATAAATGAGATTGGGAAGAAGCCAAACGAAAAAATAGCCTGTATAGATACCTATAAAGAACATGAAGAAAAGCAGTGGCGTTTTTACAAAAAATAAAAAACCCTCCATTATATAAAGAGTAATCTGTATACCACTTATAATTAAATGAATAAGAATCATACAAAAACCATGTTTGTTTAAAATTCGCAAATTAAAATATAAATATAAGGAGATGCAAAAATATATTAAATCTGTGTATAACAGGAAGGGGTTTTCCAAAGATTGTAATGCAATTGAAGAAGCAAACAATACCAGTTTGGTTAAAATACTTAAAACAGTGTAAACAATACTTGCCGGGACAATAAAATAAATGTATTCTGAAAACCAGTGTGTGTTTAGCGGAAATGCGTTTATTTTTTCTTTAAAATTTTTTACGGTATTGTTCTTCAAAAATTCCTTTTTTTCCTGTTTTCTGTTTTCAATATATTTGTTTAACCGAACTAGTGCCATAGAGACAGCAAAAATTATAACAGCCAATAGTAAAATTTCCATAAAATCCCCTCACATTGGTACTTTGCAAAGCTTGACACTTTTTTGCAAAATACATATAATATATTTGAGAAGTGAAAGCTTCTCACGCGACTCCTTTAAACCGCTTCCGGAAATCTGCCGGAAGCGGTTGTTTTTATATTGCAACAGAAAGCGTGGGTAACGCCAAAAATAAAAGAAAATAGTGTTATTGTAACTTAAACCGTTTCCGGGCTCCGGGACAGCCTGCTATTTGTCACAGCTTGGAATTTAATGGTAAATCATGCAAATTATAACAATATATTGCCAGTTTTCACAAAACTATAGCAATTTATGAAAGGTGTGCTAAGATACATAGCAATGAAACACTTTTCTTAGTATTGCTCATTTCAAATTTTATTAATTTGTTAGGAGGAAGAATCATGAAAGAAAAATCATGTGTACCGGATAACGTATACAAGTTAGCACACCAGTGGACAATTTTGGGTAATGCAAAAAAGAGGCTGGAATTATTTAAATTCTTCGCCGAAAAGAGCCATAAGAATATCAGAGAGGCCGTGGAGGCCCTTAACTTGCTGTTCAGTTAAATCTTGCCCTTCCTTTAAAAAACCCGTATGGATAAGCCATTCATATAATGCTTTTGCTATTTCATCTACATTTTCCTCTTCGTCCTTAGACGGAGAGGATTGTTTTTCTACACCTAAAAGGTAGTCGGAAGAAATGTCAAGAACACTTAATATTTTTTTTATTTTAAACATATCAGGTTCTCTGTTGTCTGTTTCATAGTTTGCTAAAGTTGATTTTGAAACTCCAATTAAATCAGCCAATTGCATCTGGGTAAGACCCTTTTCCTGACGCGCGTGTTTTAATTTTGCTCCAAAGGTCATCGTCATAATACCTCCTTTTATCTTGATTATATAAGTCCAAATCAAATAAGTCAATTAAAAAGTTTTCATTTTGCAAACTTTTTTTGCAAAACCTATTGACTTGTTTGCGTTTTGAAACTATAATAAAACTAAAGTTTCAAAACGCAAACAAGAAAGGAGGTCGCTATATGTTTAGAAATTTAGAGGCTGAACAAGCAAGATTGGGAAAAAGCAACCTGGAAATGGCAAATATTTTAAATGTCTCAAGAGTAACTTATGAAAATAAAAAGAAAACAGGTGAATTTTCTAGATCACAAATTACCACCTTGTTAAATTTATTTAAATGTTCTTTTGAGTACCTTTTTGCAGATGATGCCGAAAAGGCCAGCTAAGTAAAATGAAAGGAAAACGCCGACGGTGGTTTTATCGACGTTTGGAGAAAAGTGCTGTAAAAAGTGACAAAGCAAGCGGAAGCAAGGTTGTAATCACATATATTGCAAAAGCAACAAAATATATGATGGAAGCAATATCGGTGGGATTCTGAATGGCAACAAAAAACGCCCAAATCCAAAAAACAAGTCCAATCAAGTTGCCAAACATGGGAATTAACGTTACCAAAGTAATAATAATAAAATCTACCCAAAATGGAAAGTTAAGTACCAATAAAGGGGCAAAAGTTAAAACAATAGATATTACGCAGTAAATAATATACCCCACTGCACCAAGGGATGCTACCAATTTTTCCTTGATTGCTGTCATAATACCACTGCCTTTCTTAATTTATAGCATGTTAAGTTCTATTAACTTGCGCATTTTTTGCATGGTGTACGGCCGCCAACATTGTTAATAGATACAGGATAAGAATTTTTTCCTCCGCAGGTACTTATAAGATGCCATCTTTTCCCGGTAGGGGTAATATATACGGTCATAGAATTTTCCGGAAGTTCAACAGATGAAGAGGAAGCCTCGTAAGTATAGTCTGGGGAAGAGTCGTAGCTATAAACAGAGGAGGGGGAAGGCGCTTTTGTAGGCTTTTCGGTAGGTCTTTGAGTAGGTTCTTGAGTAGGTTCTTCGGTAGGCGGTTCCGTTGGTAGTTCAGTTACGGACTCTGTAACGAATGCGCGTGTGTCTGCAGAGGTGGTATTTTCTTCAACAGAAGTGCAGGCAGCGGAAAAGCATAAAAGAAGTACTAACAAAAGCGACAAAATAACTTTTTTCATGATTATTCTCCTTTAACCTTGTATTTTGCTATATTTTAGCATAAAAAGGTATTGTGAACAATAATCACATTGTACAAAAATTGCAACGCTGTTTTAGTTCATAGGACAAACAAACCTTTCCATACAAATAGAAAGAGGTGATCAGTATGGCAATGAGCGAAGAAGAACGTCTGCGGCAAAATCTATATAATCCGCCTGCAGGCTATCCAAAGGACGGGGATGTTTCATATGTGGACTTTGGAGAGAAGGGCAGGGTAAAGGTGACCATACGGATTTTACCGGCAACAGAAGAAGAGGTTATACAAAACCGGAAAAACTTGGAGCACGCGTTGAGCATGATTATGTCAAGCCAATATAACGAACCGGTCAAAATGGAAGTGGACTGGGGCAGGACCTTAAAGAAAAAGCAAAAGGAGCAGCAAGAGCATGAGTAAGCAGCAAAGCATACAGGATATGGAACGCTTGATAGAGGATGTACATAAAAATGCCGTTGCCCACGGCTGGTGGGACAAGCCGCCAAGCTTTCCGGAGATTCTTGCGTTGTGCCACAGCGAGCTTTCGGAGGCGCTGGAAGAATACAGAAACGGCAACCCGCCTTTATATGGCACCTGCGCCGGCGGCAGTAAAAGCTGTGAGCATTACTATAACTGTGACAGGCACGAGCCGGAAGGCTGTAAGCCGGAGGGGGCAGCGGTAGAGCTTGCCGACTGTATCTTACGCATTTTCGATTACTGTGCCTATGCGCAAATAGATATCATGGGTATTTTGCAGGCAAAGCACGAATACAACAAGCACCGCCCGTATAAGCACGGCGGCAAAACCATATGAGGGAAGGCCATGACCAGGAAAAGCTGTAAAGGGTGTATCTACCGAAAAACCTTCGGGACAGGCGAAAGCTACTGCGATTATATATGTATGGAGAAGATACCGCGCAATTCTCCAGCAGAGCACTGCACACGCAAGAAAACCCTGCAAAATAAAAAATATAAAGAGGATGCTTAAAGGAGGAACGATTATGAAACATGTATTGCTTTGGATTTATGGCTGTTGGTATTTTATCCGGCACCATGCGGCAGAGATGGTGATCCTGTGCTGTATTCTTGGGGTAATTGGCGTTGCCGGCAGCGTAGATACAGACCGCATGAGCTTGCAGGAGGCGGGCAGCACGGCGCTTGCGTATACCGCAGCGGCAGTAGCCGCCGGCATTGTTCTGTTTCGGTCCGAAAAGAAAAAATGAAGCGGGAAATGTTGTATGCCTTTGTGGATGAGGCATTGGAGCAGGCAAAAAAATTTTATACGGATCATCCGATCGTAAACTGGGGCATTTTTATCGATCGGTTCGATATGCTTGGGCGTAAAGCGATTGAAAAAGAAAGAAAGGCCGGTGAAAAGAAAAAGACAGATGGAACATAACAGCATTTGGGCGTTGGACAACCCGTATACCTACCGGGTAAACATCAACCATCCCAAAATTCAGCCTCTGTTTGAAAGGTACAAGCAATGGAAGGGCGTCCCGATCTGGTGCCCGTTGTCAGACAGTGAGCGCTTTGAATTCGAACGCTACATAATCCGGAACATTTTTAAATCCAAAAGAAAGAGCGCATAACAGTTGCAGCTGTTATGCGCTCCAAAGCCGAAGCTTATGTGTTAATAAAAATAGTATAGCAGATTTCGGCTTGCAAGTCAAAATATATGGGTCAATATGGGTCAGACTTAAAAGCTGTAATAACCGAGGTGTGGGCTGTAGGGCGTGGGGTCAAAATCAATGGTGCGAAAAATAAAATCCTTATGGTTTTGCTCCAGCTTCCCCGCGCTGTGTTCCCGGTACATCTGGCATACCACAAATTTATCCGCTGGCATAATATGGGGCAGCAATTGCTTACGTACGCCATAGGCGGTTAAAACGCTGTTTAACAGGTACGCTCCGTCATACAGCATAATATTTTCGCCCATGTCGTCCAGAGCGTTGAAAAAGGGGACGTATTCCTTTTCATGGAACCCGTAAAATTTATAGCTGATTAAATATAACACATGTACCACCTGCAAAATGGAAAAGAGGGTTTGTTTTAACCCTCCATTGCTGTGTTCCATTGTGACAGCCATTTATGCTTGTCTTTTGCCACAGCGTCCACAATGGCTTTCCCGGACTGAAATCTGTCAAATGTGCCGGCCGAAATTTCATGTAAAACCATATTGAGGATTTTTTCATAATACTCTTCAGGGTTCAGGCTGCTTCCCGTTTGTGAAAAGTGCTGCTGCGTTTCCTGTTGGGAAAGGCTGGCGTAGATTCCCTTGACTTCCTGCATAAGCGTTTCACGGTCCATAGTATCTTCCTTTTTCTATATAATTTACATTTCTGCTGCCTATAGTGTTTGATTTCTCAGGGCGTTTATACAGCACGATTTACATAATGGAGGTTTAACATGAAGAAATTGCAAGCTTATGCAATATAGAGCTTAAAAACACTCCGGAGGAAAGAAAATAAAGCACATCCACAAATCGATGCAAGGTTAAAAAGGGCTGCAACCGCCCTTTTTAACCTTGATAGAGTGATTATTTTTAGGACGAAAAGGATGTTTAAAATGCCTTATTACAAAAAAATTATTACAAGCGGCAGCATGGTGGAAGTAGAAGTGTATAAAAGCATCCGGCGCCGAAACTTAAAATGCATAGCAAGGGGCCATAAAAAAGCAGAAAGCACAGATAAGCAGAAAATTCGGAACACAATCCAGGCACAACGCAATTGCCAGCGTCTGATTTGCAACAATTTTTCTGCCGGCGACTGGTATATAACACTTACGTTGGAACAAAATCAGTCAGAAGAGGACGCAAGAAAAACCATGCATAATTTTTTGCGCAGGCTTGCATATTTTTGCCGGAAAGCGCCGCAATTACCAGAGCTGAAATACATAGGCTGTCTGGAAAAAGGAAAAAAAGGCAAACGATGGCATGGGCACCTTGTTATTCCGCGCCTGCCGGTAGAAATAATCCAAAAAATATGGAAAAAGGGGGCAGGTACAGGCCGTATACAATTTGAACAGCTTTACGCAGCGGGAAATTACAAAAAGCTTGCGGATTATATCCGCAAGGATGTAACCGGTAAAAAGCGGATGAAGCAAAGCCGCAACCTTATACCGCCAAAGGTAGAGGTTAAGGAAGCCGGAAGCCGGGATATTGCAAGATTTATGAAAGGGAAGCCGCCCGTTGCACCGCGCGGCTATCGAATTATAGAAGACGAATGCGAAATGTATGTCAATGATATTACGGGGACAAGCTTCCGTATGGTGTACGTCAGAGGAGATGTGATACATGCCGAAAGAGCCGGTGATAATCTGCCCGTTTTTTGTTCGGGAGCGCGATAAGAAAATTGCCTGTGAGAGTGTTGTGCCGGGCTGCACAATGCTCTTAGAGTTCTGCGCGGTGGAAGAAAAAAAGGCTTATCGAAAACGATATTGCCAGAGCTTTAGCTATACGAAATGCCCAATTGCTCAAATGCTTGAAAGCAGTTATAAGTAGTAAAAACCGGCCTGTTTACGCAGGCTGTTTTTTATGCCCGGCGTCACAAAGCAAGGGGCATTTTTTTTGCAAATTTGTTAGTCTAATTATAGGGGGTGAAAGAACTTGAAAAGCGGTACAAAAAAAATAACAGATTGGACAGCTATAAAAAACGAGTATATAACGGGAAGTTTAGGATATATAAAACTGGCGGAAAAGCACAGTTTAAGCAGATCCACACTAACCAAACGGGCGCAAAGGGAGGGGTGGACAAAAGAGCGGGAAAAATACAGAAAAAAACTTGGCACAAATATGAAGCGCCAGGCACAGAGGAAAGCATTGAATAACTTTGATAAATTAAACAGAGCTACGGATAAGCTGATTAATAAAATTTCCAAAGCTGCAAACGAACTGAATTTGCATGTAACATATGACAAGATTAAGCGGGAATTTTCCGTTATGGAAAAAGATGAAAGCGGATATAACCGTAGGGTAGACATTACAGAAGAGCACGTTAAGCAGAACAAAATGAAAGGCACAGTTAATATATCATCGCTGCGGCAGCTTACCGCAGCAGTGCGGGACCTGCAGCAGATCGTACTCATTTTTGAAGGGAAGCAGAGCGATCAGGAAGAAAAATCACAGTATGGCATTGTGAGAATGCCAGAAATGCAACGGCTATTGACACCGGCAATGGATGGTGATGACGAATGAATGTTGTATGGGAACCGCAGCCAAAGCAATATGAAATGATGTGCCGGGGAGAAGATGAAGGGCTTTACGGAGGCGCGGCGGGAGGAGGAAAAAGTGATTATCTTGTAATTGAAGCTCTGCGGCAGGTACATGTGCCAAACTATAAAGCGCTGCTGCTAAGAAAGACATATCCCCAGCTGATAGAAATTATGGAGAAATGCTATAACTTTTACCCAAGAGCTTTTCCAGGTGCCAAATATAATGACGCAAAGCATGTGTGGAAATTTCCAAGCGGAGCAAAAATATATTTTGGCCACATGTCAAATTATAAGGCAAAATACAACTATCAGGGATTACAATTTGATTTTATCGGAATCGACGAATTGACGCATTTTACATGGGATGAATATGAATATATGTTATCGCGCAACCGTGCAAGCGGAGCCAATACACGCAGCTATATGCGGGCAACGGCAAACCCGGGCGGCGTAGGGCACGGATGGGTGAAATCTTATTTTATTGATCCTGCACCGCCCAAAACAACGTATTGGCAGCGCATGCATATTGTGGGACCAAATGGGAAAACAACACTGTACAGCAGCAGGGTGTTTGTACCAAGCAAGGTGTTTGACAATCCCATATTGCTTAAAAATAATCCCCAGTATTTATCGCGACTGGCAGGGATGGAAGAAAAATTGCGCAACGCGCTGCTGTATGGGGACTGGAACACGTTTGCCGGGCAGGTATTTACAGAATGGCGTGATGATCCCGAGCATTATGACGACGGTGTTTTTACCCACGTGATTAAGCCGTTTAAGATCCCAAAGCATTGGACGGTTTACAGAGGCTTTGATTTTGGGTATAGCAAGCCTTTTTCGGTTGGCTGGTACGCGGCAGACGAAGAGGGGCGTATTTTTAGAATACAAGAGCTGTACGGCTGCACGGCAACGCCAAATGAAGGGGTAAAATGGAGCGCAGATGAAATTGCCCGGAAAATCCGGGAGTATGAGGAAGCGGACAAAAACCTGAAAGGGCGAAAAATTATTGGCGTGGCGGATCCCAGCATTTTTGACAAAAGCCGTGGGACATCTATTGCAGACCTAATGGCACAAAACGGTGTGTTTTGGGAGCCTGGGGATAATACGCGCATAGCGGGAAAAATGCAGTATCACCATCGGTTTGCTTTTGATGCGGAGGGGAAATCCATGTTTTATGTGTTTAATACCTGCAAAAGCTTTATAAGGACTATTCCAAATCTGGTGTATGACGAAAAAAAGGTGGAGGATATTGATACCCAGCAGGAAGATCACATATATGATGAATGCCGTTATGTGCTTATGTGCAATCCAATCAGCCCAAGAAAAAATATACTGACAACGCCGGTAACGGATGATCCGCTGGAGCTGCTCCCGAAGCAGGATAAATACAGCGGTATATATAATTTATGAGGAGGTAAAATGTATGAAAAACAATAAAGCACCCCTTTTGCAGCCAACTGCAACGGATAAAGCAGAGAATATGCCTGTAGTGGGCAGGGAACGGCTGTTAAAATTTAACGAAAAGCTGATGGAATATCAAAAGGGAAAAGAAAATCTGGACAACCGGATCATAGACAATGAAAACTGGTATAAAATGCGGCATTGGGAGCAAATCCGTCAAAAGGTACAGCCCAAAAGTAAGGAAAGAATTACACCCACATCTGGCTGGCTGTTAAATAATATCATTAACAAGCATGCAGATATGCGCGACAGCTACCCGGAACCGAATGTCCTTCCGCGCGCGGAGGATGACCGGGAGGATGCAGAGATATTAACCGAGATTATTCCGGTTATTTTAGAGCAAAACCATTATGAGCGGATCTATTCGGCAGCGGCGTATGACAAAATCAAAAATGGAACAAGCGTAAAGGGCGTATTTTGGAATCCCGGTAAGCTTGGGGGACTGGGCGACATAGAAATTAAACGCTGTGAACTGCTCAACCTGTTTTGGGAGCCAGGTATAGAGGATATACAGGACAGCCAGTTTTTGTTTTATGTAACGCTTGCAAATAACGACACATTAAAAGCGGTCTATCCGCAATTGCAGGACAAGCTGGGCGGCAACAGCTTTATGCTGAATACATACGCGCATGATGACAGTATAGACACATCGCAAAAATCCTGTGTAATAGATTGTTATTACAAAGTGCACACGAAAGGAAAAACCATCCTGCACTATTGCAAATATGTAAATGATACGGTGCTGTTTGCAACGGAAAACGAGGCGGCCTATAAAACAAGGGGATTTTATGACCATGGAAGATATCCGTTTGTTTTTGACGTTCTGTTTCCGGAAAAAGATACGCCAGTCGGGTTTGGGTATATTGATACAACAAAGGACTGCCAGATCTATATTGACAAACTAAATCAGATTATTCTGGAGAATGCCGCCATGCGGGGAAAGCCGCGCTTTTTTGTTCCAAACCAGAGCAGTGTAAACATTGAAGATTTTGCAGACTGGAATAAAACCTTTATCCCTGTGCAAAGCACGAGCACAGAGAATATTAAACCGGTAGAGGTTCAACCGATTGACGGAAACGTGTTTTCTGCGTACCAAATGAAAGTGGAGGAATTAAAAGAAACAAGCGGAAACCGGGATTTTTCACAAGGCGGCACTACAAGCGGCGTAACGGCGGCAAGCGCCATTGCTGCTTTGCAGGAAGCGGGCAGCAAGCTGTCACGTGACCTGAATAAAGGAAGCTTTAATGCCTTTGAAGAGGAATGCTGCCTGATCATAGAACTGATCCGGCAGTTTTATACAGAGGCAAGAAGCTTTCGTATAACCGGGAAAGAAAAAGAAATCCGGTTTGTCTCATACGACAACAGCCGTATTCATCCCAATACAACAGAAACAGCTTTTGGAGTTGAAACGGCGCAACGTGTGCCAATTTTTGATATTAAGGTCAACGCACAGAAAAAAAGCCCTTTTAACAGGGTGGCCCAAAATGAAGATGCAAAGGCTATGCTGAGCATGGGCTTTTTTAACCCGCAGCTCGCAGATCAGGCGTTGACAGCGTTGGAAATGATGGAGTTTGAGGGGAAAGAGGCAATCCGCCAGAAAATTGCGCAGAACGGTACGATGTACCAACAGCTGCAACAAATGCAGCAGCAGATGAACCGGCTGCTGAGCATTGTAGGAACCATGCAGGGCGCCCAGCCGCCAAAGGTAGAAGGGGAGATTTTGCAGGGACAAGGACAGGCCGGAGACGGCTATAACAGGCAGGCAATAGCCACAAACAGTCTGGGAGAAGATTTGAGCGGTAACACGCAGGAAGATAAAGCTCGCAGACGGGCAAGCGAGGTGTCTAATCCGGATGATACAAATACGAGTACGTAATCAAAATGATAAAACAGAGATGGTTATACAAGGGCACGCAGGCTATCACCCCGGAAACGATATTGTATGTGCTGCCGTCTCAGCGCTTGTCAATACACTGGCGCAACGCGTATTACAGGATTTTGAAGCGGGCAAAATTGAAAGCAAATTTATAAAGCTGAAAAGCGGGGACAGCCGTGTTGCTTATATAGGGCGTGATCCAATTTTGCATCAGATTACAGCTACAATACTAGATGGGCTTAAAGGGATAGAGAACAGCTACCCACAACACCTTAAAATTTTTATCTCCTCTGAAAAGGCGGGGCATTGACAGTAAAAACCAGATACAATAGATACAGGGAAAGCCTTGACACGTCGGAACAGACGACAGACAGGAGGAATTGTAATGTATAAGTATTTTGATTTACAGCTGTTTGATGAAGCCGGTGCACAGGCGGCAGCTGGGGAATCAGCAAGCGGAAGCATGCAGGCCGCACCTGCAGACGGCAGTAATGCTCCTATCGCCGGGGAGGATGAAGCGCAAAATAATCCTGCAGACAGCAAGGAGGATCTGGACGCGGAATTTGAAAAGCTGATCAAAGGCAAGTATAAAAAGCAATTTGGAGCCAGGACCAAAAATATTATTGATAACCGCCTGAAAAATCTGAAAGTGTCAGAGCAAGCACAGCAGCAGCTAAAGCAATATGAACCTTTAATGGAAAAGCTGTTTTTGCGGTATGGCGTACAGAATCTGGAGGCACTTTCCAAGGCAATTGATAATGATAGAACATACCTGGACGATGTTGCCATGCAGCAAGGGGTATCAGTAGAACAGCTGTTAAAAATGCGCCGGCTGGAGCTTGATAACAGCCGTTACAGGCAGCAGCAGGAGGCAGAGCAACAGCGTCTGCAGCGGGCAAAGATCTTTGCGCAGTGGGAAGAGCAGGCAAAGCAGGCACAAGCCCTATACCCAGACTTTGATCTGCAAACGGAACTGGAAAACGAAACCTTCCGCGACCTGCTTAAAAGGGGAATTGACGTCCGCGCGGCGTATCAGGTTGCCCATTTTGACGACATACAGGCCGGGGCGGTACAGGCAGCGGTGCAGGATACAAAACAGCGCGTTACAGCAGATATACAGGCAAGAGGCAGCAGACCGCTTGAAAATGCAGCGGGCGCACAAGCGGCTGTAACACACAAATACGATTTTGCAAATATGACAAAGGCGCAACGGGATGAACTGGAGCGCCGGGCTTTAAATGGAGAAAAAATATTTTAAGTAGCCCGCAGAAAGGACAAAAATGGAACAGAAAAACAGTATAAGCATGCAAGGCTTTAATTTACAGCTCTTTGATACGGATGTACAGATCTCTACACAGGACAGCCTTTCGGCGGAAATCAAAGAGTTTTACAAAACGCGGCTCATTGATAACGCAGAGCCGAATTTGGTACATGATCAGTTTGGGGATGAATACGACATACCAAACGGTACAGGATCCACAATTGAATACAGAAAATTTTCTGCATTGGAAAAAGCAACAGAGCCTTTGGTGGAGGGCGTTACAAAAGCAGGTAATAAGCTTTCTGTGTCAAAAATTACAGGGGAAGTACATCAGTACGGTGACTACATAAAATCATCTGATATTATCCAGATGACAGCGGTTGACCCAATTGTTGTACAAAAAACAAAGCTGCTGGGCTCACAGGCGGGCAGAACGCTGGACACAATTACGCGGGAGGTTTTGAACAGCGGTTTTAACGTGTTATATGCCCCAAAGGCAGATGGCACGGAGGTTACAAGTCGCGCAAACCTTACGGATGATTGTCGACTGACGCCGGATGTAATCTTTCGATGCCAAGCCCAGCTGGAAGCAATGAATGCAGAACTCATCCAGGGAAGCTATGTGGCTATTATACATCCGTATGCCGCATATGACCTAATGCGCTACAAGGAGGAATGGGTCAATGTTATGCAGTATGCAAAGCCGGAAAATTATTTCCGCGGGGAAATCGGCATGATCGGAAATGTACGATTTGTAAAATCGAGCGAAGCCAAAATATGGACCGGAGATGGCTGCCCAACCGGAAAAGCGGTGTTTTCCACACTTGTCTTGGGCGCACACGCGTATGCCAAGACCAAGCTTGCAAACGGTGGACTTAAGCATATTGTAAAACCGCTGGGATATAACGACGAACTTAACCGTATCAGTTCCGTGGGCTGGAAAGCGACAAAGGGTGCGGATATATTGTCTGATGAATTTATAATCCGCATAGAGAGCCTGTCGAAATACAGTGCCACGGCAAAGGCAAATTAACACATGGAGGGAATACAATATGGCGCAAAAAAAAGAGCCGGAAGAAACTAAAAATCCGGCAGAACAGGTAGAACCGGCAGAACAGGTAGAACCGACAGAACAGGTAGAACCGACAGAAGAAGGCAAGCGGGTAAGAGTTAAAATTCCACTGGACAGGAAAGATAAGTCGCCTGTCTTTGTCTGCGTTAACGGTGAAGGCTGTACGATACAGCGCGGGAAATGGGTGGAAGTAAAACCATATATTGCGGAAGTCATTAAGACCGGGCTTGCGCAGAGGGAAAACGTGGAAGTTATGATAGAAACGCTTGCTGACGGCGAGTAAAGAGTTAAAAGGAAAGCGGGAGCGGGCAAAAGCTTGCTCCCGTAATGCTTTTAATGCTTTGGAGGAAAAGAAAAAAATGACAATAAGAGAATGTATAGACAAGTGCGACAGGCTGCGCCCCAATGCAATAGATGATATGGAAAAAGTAGAATGGCTGGAAGAGCTGGACAGAAATTTATACACAGAGTTCTTTTCGAAGTTTACCACAAAGCAGGACTTTACAGAGTATGGGGACGATACTGGCGCAACCCTGCTGGTAAATCATGCGTTTGCAAGCGTATATGTATATTATGTGCTTGCACAAATTGATTTTCATCTGGCGGAAATTGACCGGTATAACAACGACATGCTGATGTTTAATCAGACGCTCGATGCCTTTGAGCGCCATTATACACGGACGCACAGCGGGAAGGATACAGAGCTGAAAAATATAATGAGGTGACGTTATGTTTTTGCCACAGCAAAACGCAAAGAAAACAGAAAAGACCGTAATGACAGCGTTTAAAGGTTATTGCCACAAAGAATATGTGCCTGCGGGGATGTTTTACGATATGAAAAATATGACTGCCGATGCATATCCGTTGCTGTCAACGCGAAAACACAGGGGCGTAGGGAATGAAGCCAATATAAATGAAATTGCGGCCGTGGATCAATTGTACTATATACAGGACAATAAGCTTGTGTTTGCAGGGCAATCTTTGCAGCTGCCTCTTACAGGTGTAAAACGCCAGATGGTGGTGTCCGGCGCATATTTGTATATTTTTCCGGATAAGGTCTATATCAATACGCAAGAGGAGGTAAAAAAGCTTTATGATATGGAACGGGTTTTTACCTGCAGCGCCGGATATAAAATGGCTGTTTTTAAAGTGCCCTATGATTGGAACTTTGCTAAAAACTATCATAACGGCGTATTTACAAAGCCCCCAAAAGAGCTGTTACAGCAAACTGGCAGTAGGATTTATACACTTGGAGATATTGGAATATCCATACAAAGCAATCCGACAACGCTATACCAGTGTACGGAAGTAGAAGATTTTCAGGATGGGAAATCGGTAGATAATCCCATTACCAGATGGACGCCAATAGATATGACATGCGTTGCCATAGCAATCTATGATGCATCTGGCGCAAGTGCAGAAATAGATGGATTTAAGCCGGGTGACTACATTGCCATATCCGGGATGCCACAGGCATATGGAAGTTTAAACGGCATGCATAAAGTGTTACAAGTAAAGCAGCGGTTTTCGGGCGTGAACTATCCAAGCAATACCGCCAGTTATATAGGCTGCAGCGTATTGGTCGTTGAAGGGCAGATCCATAACGATATGTACCAGTTTGACAGAAGTTCAAAAAATTTTTCTATTGATGCCGTTGCATGCGAGGGCGTATCCTTTGCAAGAAAAGTGCCGGACCTGGAATATGTTACGGCGTACCAAAACAGGCTTTGGGGCTGCAATTCAGAAAACAACGAAATTTATGCCTGCGTGTTGGGCGACCCCACGAACTGGCGGAATTATGAGACGGTTTCGTCTGCTGCTTATACGGTCTCTGTGGGAAAATACGGAAAATTTACAGGCGCTTGTACATACGAAGGCAGCATTATCTTTTTCAAAGAAGATGCCATATTTCGTATCTATGGAACCCGGCCGTCCAATTATCAGATGACAACGCTAACATGCCGGGGTGTAGAAGGAAACGCAAGCAAAAGCATTGTAAATATTAATGAGCATGTGTATTACAAGGGGCGCGATGGAATTTTTTTATTTAATGACGCGGCACCGGTACTGGTCAGTGACAATTTAGGCGATGAGGAATACAGTCATGCGGTGGCCGGCGGATATAAGGATAAATATTATATATCTATGCAGGATCGAAATGGCACGTATCAATTGTTTTGCTACGACACCGGCAAGGATATATGGACCAAGGAGGATCAGGTAGAGGTTGCCGGCTTTATAAATTTTGAAAGTGAGCTGTACCTTGTGGCGGACAGCATATATGCGGTTGGCGGGAAAAATGATTACACAGAGGCCAATGGGATTTTGGCGGAAGAAGAAAGTTTTGACTGGTATGTGGAAACAGGAGATCTATATACAGAAGAGCTTGATAATAAATATATAGCAAAATTACAATTTCGAATGTCTTTGTCAGGAAAATTAACGATCCTGTTGCAGCAGGATAACGAAAAATGGGAACCTGTGTACCGTGTGACAGAGCAAAAGAAAAAAAGTATTACTGTACCCATTATTCCGGCACGCTGCGGACATTTACGAATCCGGCTGGAAGGGGAGGGGGATTTTGTGCTATATGCGCTTGCAATGACAATAGAAAAAGGGAGTGAGCTATAATGGCAGAGTTTACGTTAAAAGCACCTATACAAAAAGTGGATTTAGAGGAAATGAATTTGTACCTTATAAAGCTGCATGATTACCTGCAATGGGCCATGCTGCATATGGATGATACAAATTTTACAGAGGCCTATAATCATAAGCAGGATGAGATTTGTCAGAGGCTTGAAAAAATAGAAAAGCAGTTACAGGCAATGCATGTGACAAACGAAGAAGAGTAAAGCGGGGGGATATTATGGCGGACGCAACGTGGAAAGACAAGACCTATAACGAGTATTATCAATATTTGAAAAACGGGTATAACCCAAACGCACAGGTACAGCAGGCACAAAAGCAGTTAAACAGCCTGAAAAAGCCGCAAGGCTATACCAGCGCCTATAAAGACAGCATTGCCAGCGGGATCAACAAGTATATGGGCAGTACGTTTGACTATAACCATAACAACGATCCCGCGTATCAGCGCCAAAAGCAGGAATATACACAAAATGCCCAAAAAGCAATGAACGACACGGTTGGACAGGTGTCTGCCCTAACAGGCGGGTATGGCAACAGCTATGCGCAGGCGGCCGGACAGGAAACATACAATGCATATATGAAGCAGCTTACAGATGTTATAGATAACCTGGAAAGCAAGGCCTATGCAAGATACCAGGACGAAAACAGCCGGCTGCTGAACGGCATTAATCTTATGCAGGCGCAGGATAGCACAGATTACAGCCGGTACAGGGACACCGTAAACGACTATTATACAGACCGCGATTATTACGCAAACCGATATGACACAGAGCGGTCTTTTGACTATAACAAGTACGCTGATGTGTTGGACGCATATTACAATAACGCCATGTATCAGGATACAAATTACTGGAATACGGTTAATCAGGAAAACACAGACAGGCAGTTCAACTATAACGCGCAGCAGGACGCCATTGCAAACCAGCTGGCGCGGGAACAATTTGCGTATGAAAAGGAGCAGGACGCCATTGCAAACCAATTGGCACGGGAGCAGTTTGCGCATGGAAAGGAGCAGGACGCCATTGCAAACCAGCTGGCCCGGGAGCAGTTTGATTACGAAAAAGAATTAAATGCGGGGGAATCGTATCAGGTAGATATGTCCCCGT
The DNA here is from genome assembly GCA_900541975.1 of uncultured Oscillospiraceae bacterium. Classification (GTDB taxonomy): domain Bacteria; phylum Bacillota; class Clostridia; order Oscillospirales; family Acutalibacteraceae; genus Scatavimonas; species Scatavimonas merdigallinarum. The sequence continues at coordinate 29,273 of UQLR01000010.1, forward strand.
ATTACGACACAATCAATAAAATGATAGAAGAAGAAATGCCCACAAAAGAAGACCTTGCAACCTATATTGACCAGTTGGATTTAACAGCAGAAAAGAAGTACCACCTGTTAACCCTATACGACTGTGCAGATGTGTGGAATGATATGTATGGTCCGATAAGTCTAAAAAGTATTTTACTGAAGCAAAAGGATGGGAAAAATACCATTGTTGACCAAAGCGTGCTTGCTGGATACAACTATTAAAGCAGTTAGCGAGTATTATAATAAATTTAGAAGAGGAAGTAAAAATGGACTATAAACAAAACAACAGAAATGCAATTGCAGCGCTGTATCAACGGGACAAGGAAAAGAAAAAGAAGCAGCAGGAGCGCACGTACATAACACAACGCTATCATAGCAATCGGTCTTATCAGCCTACCTTTGCAGATGCATTGGATTATATGAAACGCAAAAATACGGCTCAAACACAGAAAACCCTTTCTGCAACGAATGTAAATACGCAAAAATCAGAAGAGGGAAAACAATTAAATGTAAAAACTGTTTTGCAAAAGCAAAAAAAGGGGGAAAATACACTTGAAGACCAATATGCACTTGCCGGCAAAGATTTAACAAAAGAATACCAGACCTATTTGGAACAAAAAGCGTATGAGCAGGTGCCACAAAAAGAAAAGGAATACACAGATAAATTAAAGCAGCTGCAGGGCTTGTTAAGCCAGGAAAGCAACTATCAGGATGAAAGGGCGCAAACGAGAAAGCAGGATCTGCAAACAGAATATAATGCAGTAAAAACGGCGTATGATGCGTTTAAAAATACGGACGCGGCCAAAAGGTACCAATATGATCAACGAACAAAAACAGCAGAAAAAATATTACAGGCAGATAAAGAGACGTACGATACCAACACGGACGGAAAAGTATCGTTATACGACGCGCTTGTAATGCAAAAGGCTGGACAAGACAGCAAGTCCGTACAAAATTACCTTGCAACAGGACAAACGGTACGAGATCAAGTGCAGATGATTTACGATGTTGAGCACGGAGATTATGGCATTACAGATGAAAATGGTAACGCAGTAAACTATAATAGTGTTGCGGCGAAAAAAGAAAAAGATAAATATTACCCATTAATAAAACAAAAAAAGGAAGAGGCAGCAAAATTAAAACAACAGCTTGCAGATAATGGGTATGATGTAGATGCCCTGCTTGATGTCTACACACGACAGCAAAACGCCAAGCAAAGACAAGCGGCACAAGCGGCGCAAGAAGAGTTGGCGGAAGAATCCCCGGTTATGGCCACAATTGCATCTTGGGCCACAAATATACTCAGTGGTGTGGCAGCACCGGATGTGGCCATACGGGGGTACCTGCCAAAAGGAATGGAAGAAATGGTGACAGGGGAAATTAACCCTGTAGATCCCAACAGCCCACATTTTAATGCTGTCAATGCCACAAATACAATGCGCACTACAGTAGAAAATAATTTGGAAGAAGAATGGCAAAAATTTTTATACCGAACGGGAATATCAATAGCAGACTCTGCAACAGCTGCACCGCTAGCAGCGTTTGGGCTGTTTGCCCAGGGCAGTAATGCTGCAGCTGATGCTGCCCTTCATGTTTCCGAAAAAGGGGGCACGGCAAAGCAATCCCTGCTTACAGGGATGGCGGCAGGGGTGTCTGAAGCGATGTTTGAAAAAATTTCTTTGGGGCAGCTAAAAGCATTCAAAGCGAGCAATAAAACAGGGTTGGTAAATGCTGTAAAGAATGTAATGAAGGGGGCTTTTACAGAAGGCTCTGAAGAAGTTGCCACCGACGTTGCAAATCTAATTGCCGACAGCCTTATCAATACCGATAATGCGGACTTTAACCGTGCGGTGCAGTCTTACGAGCAGGCCGGGTATACCGAAGAGGAAGCGTGGAAACAGGCGTTTATGGACACGCTTGCCAATATAGGGCAGTCTTTTGCCGGCGGGGCATTGGCCGGCGGTGTGCTGTCTGGCGGAGCGGTTGCAATAAACGCAGCAAACACGGCACACACAGGTGGAAATATAAAAAAGGGAAAAAGCAATGTACAGCTGGATGATCTTGTTGCGGCCGGAGTAACTACGCCGGAGACCAGCCGGGCATATAAGCTTGCAAATGAAGTAAATCGTATGCAGCAACAGGGCAAGAGACCCGGAAATTATAAAGTTGGAGCGCTGTATAAAGAAAACCTGCTGAATCATGCAGATTACAGCGCAACAGAAGAAGGAATTTTGCAGAGGGAAAACGAAGAAGAGATGTTAAAGCAAGCGCTTAGCCGTGCAAAAAATACACAGGCTTACAAACTTGCCGTGCAGATGCAAAAGAAAAGGGAAAACAACCAGCCATTGTCCGGTCTGGAATTAAACAGGCTGCATAAGGCGGTACAGGCAGAGGCGCAAGAGGATATAGATTTTAAGGAGGATGCAGACAGGCAAGCACAGTACACCCAAACGCAACAGATGCAAACGAGCAGGGGAAAAGCGCATACAGAGATCACACAGGGGATGCCCGTTACAGGGGTGCAAAAGAAAAATGTGATCCAAACCCAAAACGCCGCGGGAGCCATTCGTACAACGGCAAAATATGATGGAAAAATACAGTACATACAGCGTGTTGCCAGCACACAAAACGGAGATGTAAAGGTGGAGCTCAGCGGAGGTAAAACGGTGAGCATCAACCGCATTCCCATTGCAAGCGAAGAAACCAGAAGCGTCTATCAGGCAGCGGGCCGTTTTGGTACAGCGGGCGCAAACGCCTTTGTTGACCGTTATAAGGGAGATTTGTCCGTGGCGGACTATGCAAGAGATTTTGAAATTTTTTACGCCGCCGGCAGGCAGGGAAGAAGCTATACAGCTATAGTGCAAATGGCGCCGGTTATACCGGAGGTAATGGGGCACGATGTTACGCAGGCTGCATACCTTGCCGGCATACAGGATGTACAAGCAACCCTGCATACGCAGCAAAGGCAGCTGCAGCGCGCCAGAGGGGACAAAGAACCGGCAAAGGGGAAGCTGTATGTAAGCGTTGCAAATGTGGAAAAGCTTTCCAGCACGGTAAAAGCACAAGTAGAAATCCTGCGTGCCATTGCAGACGAATACGGGGTTAATATTAAGCTTACGGACAATCCGGCGGAAAATAAAAAATACGCCGGGAAGATCAACGGCGTATATATTGGTGCAAACAATATTGTAATTCACACCGATGCAGACGCCGGCGCGCTTGCGGCAATTGCATTTCATGAGATAGGGCACTATATTCATGCCTATAACCCGGAAGGCTTTAAAGTGCTGTCTGATTTTGTAGTAGGCCGGCTGGAAAGCAAAAAAGGGTATGACATAGAGACAAGGATCGGCCAATTACAGGACGTTACCTTTGAGAAAACAGGCAGATGGATCAGCGAAGAAGAGGCATTGGAAGAAATTGTATGCAACAGCCTTTCGTCTGTTGCAGCAGATCCAGACGCTATAGATGCAGCTTTGCAGTTAACCGCAAAGCAAAAAAAGAGCTTAATAGAAGTTCTCAAGGATTTCGGAAAGCGCCTGCGGGCAATATTTTCAGACTTTGCAAAACGAAACGCAGAAGCTGCCCAGATGATTGACGACAGCAAAAGTATTATGAAAATGGCAAAATTGCTGCAGGAAAGCATATATGAAGCAGGGCAAAATGTAACCGCCAGGGCAGATGTCAAAGACAAAGGTTCTGTGCGGTATAGTATAAAAAATACCCGCAGCCTGTCTTGGCGCGAACAGCTTGACAGGTATTTCAGCGGGAATTTAAAAAGCAGCGACAGCCTGTATTTGGGAAAAACACCGGATTATCTGCAAGCAGTTCAGGTGGAGCCTGCACCCGTATATGTACCTACCAGCGTAATCACAAAGGGCATGCGGTTGAAAAAAGAAAACAGCAGGTCCGCACATGGGCTGCCTAAGCAGATTTTTGAAAACCTACAGGATTCGATGTATAATCCAGTTGCCGTTATTTATAACCCGGCTAAAACCGCGCTGGTGTTTATAACAGACAAGTTGGAAGCCGGCAACCCTGTTGTTATAAGCATGCAAACGAACCAGGACCTGTATGGTGAGCTTGCGCATAAGGTTACAAGCGTATATCCGCGCGAACATATGGGGGCTTTATTAGAAAATCTGGATAATACTGCGACAATTTTTGTTGCAAATAAAAATAAGTTTGACCATTTGCTGTCCAGCGCCGAAATATCGGAAGCATCCGAGCTGGAGGCAAATATCAAACTTACAGATGAATCCGGAAAATTGCTGCCCGGCGCCGGAAAATCCTATTCCGGGCTGCTGGCAAAATCCGAATCCGACAGTATTATATCGGATCAAAACCATTCTGTCAATAAGGAGGAGGATTCGATTGAAGCGCTGAAGTTTTCATTGCGCGAGACCGCCAGAACAGAATATACGGATGCAACGGAAGGCGACCGGCAAATTGCGCGCTTAAACCGGATATTGGCAAGCATGGTGCAGCATACCGGCTCAAAGCAGGCAAATGTAAAGGCTTTATATACGGTGGGAAGAAAATTACTCAAGGAATATGCAAGCAGCTACGATCTGCATACGTTTGTGGAAAATTATGAGAAGGTATTTCACTATATCGCAAACAATCCGCAGGCAAACTTTACGGACGCTATGCAAATGTGTACTGATATAGCAAAGGCAGTGATTGAAAAAAGCAGCACGCTTGACACACGGCTGCAGGAGCAGTATGCAAATTTACTTGGCAGATTAAAAAAGAACAGGATTACGCTTTCAGACAGCCAAAAACAGGAACTGTCTTACGCGTATGGCAGCTACCGCGCGGGAAGAAACCGGCTGTTTGGCAGAGTGAATGTAACAAATGAGGGAGAAGCGCTTACCAGCATGTGGGTAGAGCTTAGCGCCACTTATCCGGAGCTGTTTGACCTGCATACGCCGGAGGCCGAACAGCCGTTGCGGCTAATTGAGGTATTGGACGCACTGCAGCCGCAATATGTAAATACATATGGGAAAAATATAGATGCCGCCGCCCAGGATCTGGCATACAGGCTATATGAGGAATACTTTGGTATTCCAGAGGTGAAAACGCAGGCACAAAAGCAAAATAACCGGTTTTTGTTGTTAAAAGCACAGTATGCAGACGCGCTGCAGCAGACCAAGCAGGCATATAAAAAGCGGTATGAAAACAAATTGCGGGAGGAAAAGATAAAGCTCAAACAAAACAATACCGAGGTGCTTGCAAAGGCAAAAGCACAGGCGCAGGCATATTATAGGGAGCTGTACCAAAATTCCCGCGCAGCGGCCAGAGAAAGCATGGAGAGGAAAAAATACAGGGACAGCATAGAGCGCACCGCAATGGAACTGTACAGGTGGATTATAAAACCGGATAAAAAAAGGCATGTAATACAGGATTTACAAAAACCAATAGCAGAATTTCTTTTGAGCCTTGATTTTGTTACGCCCAAGTTAAAGGCAGACGGAGAAGCGTCTATGATTAGAAGCAGAGCAAGAATTATGCAGTGGACAGAAGCGTTTCAGCAGCTTAACCATTTTTTGCAGCAGTTTGATCATACAGAGGTTGGTGGGAATTCCGCAGCGTTTTTGTATAGCATAGATCCGGAATTTAAATATAGGCTCAGCGCCTTTATAGATTCCTACGGTGGGTCGAAAACCATTAACCAGATGGACGCGAAGCAACTAAAAGAGCTGGCTTACATCGTCCGAAGTGTAAAAAGCGCGGTCGTCCATGCAAACGATCTGCATACCAACGAGCTGTATAAGCATGTAGAGCAGGCAGGAAAGGATACAATCGATCAAACCGCAATTAAAAAAGAAAAGCTGTATAACGCAGCCTGGAAGCGTGCAGCAAAGAATTTTCTGGAGCTGGGACAAATGGACAGCTTTTCCTATTTTGAGCATTTGGGCGAAGCGGCGTATTCGATACATAAATCCTTACGAAAAGGGTTTGACACACATGTGCTGAATTTGAAAGAAGCAGAGGAATATTTTAAGCGGGTCAAGGGAAACCAAAAGATTGAACTGTGGACAGGAAAAAATGCGATGCATACCTTCCAGGTGGCCGGAGGAAGCCTGACACTGTCTACAACGCAGATTATGGGGCTGTACGAAGCGATTAAAAGACCGCAGGCTGCAGCGCATATTTTATATGGAGGGATCCGCCCGGCAGCGGCAAACGGGGAGGCAAGCGCGACGCCGGTGCGCGTTACCATACAGAATGTTCGGAAGATTACATCGGTATTAACGCCACAGCAGATTGCACTTGCAGACGCGTTACAAAGCTATATGGCAACAACGTGCGCAAGGCAGGGCAATGAAACTTCGAAAAAATTATATGGATATGAAAAATTTCATGAAAAAAATTATTATCCCGTTTCCGTCGACAAAAACTCTGTTGCTACAATCAAAAATAACCAGAACGTAGCGTTGTGGTCTGTAATTAACTTTGGTTTTACAAAGGACACCGTAAAAGATGCTGCCAATCCGTTTATATTAAGCGACATTTTCGACGTGTATTTTAAGCATGTCACAGAAATGTCTATGTATAACTCTTTTGCCGTGCCGATCATAGACGCAATGAAATGGTATAATTATATGGATGTGAAATCCGGAAAAAGCGTAAAACAAGGAATTGAACGTGTTTATGGCAAAGGAGGACATGCATATTTTGTAAAACTTATTGAGGATATAAGCGCGGCCAATCGACCGGAGTTTGAAAGTGCATTTGCAAGATCGGTTATGAAAAAATATAAAATTGCAGCGGTTGGGGCAAACTTAAGCGTAGTTATACAGCAGCCTACAGCTTATATACGGGCTATGGCAATGGTTGACCCAAAATATATGGCAAAAGCGCTGCTGCACAAGCCGGCTGTACAGCGGTCAAAACAATATGCGCCGATTGCGCTTTGGAAATCCTGGGGCTTTCATGATATAGCGGTTGGGAATTCCCTGAAATCTGTTGTTACAGGGATACAGACGAAAGGGGAAAAAATTACGGACGCATCCATGTGGCTTGCAGGGAAGGCGGACGATGTTACATGGGGCTATATATTCAATGCCTGCTGCGAGGAGCTTAAAGCTATGCGGCCGGATTTAAAGGTGCATTCAGACGCATTTTATAAAGCGGCGGCAGAGCGGTTCAGCGATGTTGTGGATAGGACACAGGTTGTGGATACCGTGTTGCACAAAAGCCACTATATGCGCAATAAAAACCCGTTTATGCAGGCCACGGCAGCGTTTTTATCCGAACCCAACAAAACGTATAACCTGCTGCGCAACGCGCTTGTAAGATGGACGGAGAACAAGAAGGATTCTGCAGCAATAAAAAACCTGGTGCGTGTATCGTTGGTCGTGCTGTTAGCAAATTATGCTACGGCTCTTGCAAAGTCTGTTGTGGATGCGTTCCGTGACGATGATAATGACAAGACATGGGCAGAAAAATACGCTGAAAAGGTACTGCAAAACTTTATTGCAAACAGCAACCCTGTTGGATGGCTGCCAGTTGTCAACAATCTGGCAAATTGGATGAATGCCAAGATTTACGGCTTATTTACAGGGGATGACAGTTATTATCAGTACAACAGTGATATGGCGACAGAAGGCATATTCCGCGTGATCCGATCCATGGAGGACTGGACGGAATGGTTTGCAGGAGAATCTGAAAAAAGCCTGTATGCCGTTGTATCTGAAGCTGTTAAAGCGGCGTCAATGCTTACAGGGATTCCGGCAGGAAATTTGCTGCGCGAGCTGGAAACAATCTATACAGCAATTGTGCCGGATGGCATAGCCTGGACAGAAGAGGATGCAATCTATCAGGAAATGTGCAATGCAATAAAACAGGGCGACAAAAACAGGTACCGGGAGAAATACCAATATTTGGAGGAGAGATATAAAAGCTTGGCAGAGAAGAAAGGAGAGGAAGTTGCCGACACCGACCAAAAGATTGAAAATGGTCTTGCAAAGTACCTGGCAGAAAACAGCAAGGAAATTCAAATGGCCGCAGAAGCATTTGAAGCAGGAGATGGGGACACGTATAAAAAGCATATACGTGCCTTAAGAGAATTAGGGTTTCCAACAGATGTGCTGATGAAAGCTATGAACAAACGGCGCACTGCTCTCAAAAAGGACATAGCCATGCAGCCGGCGACAGAATCCTATACAACAACAGAATCAGATTGAGAATGCCCCCTGCAAAAGCAGGGGGCATTCTCGCCCCATATCGTTTAAAATTGTTATAGGGAGGGGGAACCATGCAAAGAAATATTTTTCTGCGGGTGGTAGACGATAAAATTTTTACCGCAGATGACAAAATTGGGTATCAGGAAGAGCATAATGCAGCCAGACTGATTTTTGATTTGCCGGAACCTTGGATCGACCCGGCATATGTTTATATTTTAAATTTGATGGTAGGAAAAAAGCGGTATTTTTCCGAGGCAAAAAAATTTCCTGTAACATTTGACATACCACAGGGGTTAATGGAAGAAGGCAATATCTACATACAGCTGCAGGCAAACCAAGAGGACAAGTTCATCAGAAAAACAGAAATAAAGCGGCTGCGTGTAAAGCCAAGTATTCATGGCGATACACAGGTGGAGAATCAGCTTTCCGGTTTGATTGATCAGGCCATAAACCGCTTTTACAACGCCCTTGAAAATTTTCAAAAAGGCCCGATTACAATGGAATATTTGGCGTCGGATGTAAAGGAAAAATTTATGCTGTATGAGGAAACAGAACCGGGGGAAGCCGGGGAAAATTTGTACGATCCACAAAAGGTGATTTCCGGAAAATACTATGTACAGGGCGTTTTAACGGCCAATGCATATGTAGATACCATGCCGTTATTGGCCGTTACAGAGGGGGATCGCATTGCCGCCAGCAGCTTTCAAATGGAATCACAATACTCTACTGTCGGTGGGGGGATCAGGGTTGGCTTGTTCCAGGACAACACATGGGTAAAGGATTTGTCGGCAGCGGAGGTTTATGGAAAAGACTACATTGAAATTCCGGAAGGGGTTAACCAAATTGCCGTTCCATATTGGAAGGATGATGTAAGCCGTACCTTATATTGGTACACAGAGTCGCAAACAACCACCCCGCCCTCTCAAACACCTATGAAGGGAACAAGTGCAATTGAGATTGCACTTGAAGCGAAGCAGCAGGTAGACAATATAACGGCATCTTTACGTGGTAAGCGGGTATCTGTTTTAGGTGACAGCATCAGCACATTTGCGGGTTATATTCCAGCAGGGAATCGGGCAAGGTATCCGCAAAGTAATCTGCTGACGGATGTGGATTTAACCTGGTGGAAACGGTTACTTGACAAAAACGGCATGGTTTTGGGTATCAATGAATCGTGGGCCGGTTCGCTTGTTTCCTGGGATGGATCAGAGGGAACAGATATTGGCGCAGATAAGCATATTGCATCCAGTACACGTATACAACATTTGGGAGATAACGGCCAGCCTGACTATATCCTTGTTTTTGGTGGCACAAACGACGTTTCCAGAAAAGTGGAGCTTGGAACGTTTTCATATGATGACCCGACGAAGCTGACAGATGTGCAGATAAAAAATCTTCTGGTTGCAACCTTTGCCGACGCATATAGAGCCATGTTGATTCGTTTGCTGAAATGGTATCCAAAGGCGCATGTAATATGTATTTTACCTCTGTATACTTCGCAGACAGATGGTGCAAATCTTGATCGGTACAATGAGGTTATAAAAGAGGAATGTGACTTTTTTGGTGTGCCGGTTGTAGACACCCGGACAGCAGGGATTACGATGTTTAATCGATCGCTGTATTTGCCGGATGGCATACACCCAAATGCTGCGGGCATGCAGCTCATATGTAACTGTGTGCAGCGGCGTTTATAAATAGAAAATCTAAAAACGAAGAAAGGGATGAAAAAAGTGGCAACACAAAGAGAAACCGTGATTGCCCTTGCAAAAAAAGAATTGGGCTATAAAGAAAGCTCCAACGGCTGGACCAAGTTTGGACAGTGGTTTGCAGAATATATGCATTGTGAAAACCAGGGATTTGAAAACGCCGACTGGTGCGCTATGTTCTGCGCATGGTGCATGCAGAAGGCCGGACTTACTTCCGGCCAGACGGTCTTCACGGCAAGCGCAGGCCCCACAGGCGAAGCGCTTTGGAAGAACAAGGGGCTTTGGAAAAATGCATCCTATACGCCAAAGGTGGGCGACCTGATCCATTTTACCTGGGGACACGTGGGGCTGGTGGAAAAGGTAAGCGGCAATACCGTACATACGATTGAAGGCAATTACAGCAACACGGTTGCACAGCGCAGCTACAGCTTAAGCTACAGCAAGATACGCGGCTATGCCGCGCCAAAATACAAGGAGGAAAGCGGGGAAAATTATATGGAAGTTGCAAAAGGCGACATCAACAATTTTGCGTACAGTGTAAAATCAGACCTAAAATACCTAAAGCTGCTGGGGTACATCAAGACGTCTGTTGACGACAAAACGGGGTATGGAACAGGGTCTGAAAAGGCCGTCAAAGAATTCCAGGAAAAGGCCGGGCTTACAGTTGACGGAATCGTCGGGGAGAAAACCCTGCGTAAAATGCGAGAGGTTATTACAAAGCAGCTCAACACCGCAAAATCTGCGCTTGGTGCGTAAGGCGGTGGGCGTGGTTGGGAATTCTGGAGCTTGGTGCATATGCAAGTGCCATTGGCGCTACAGTCGCCATAGTTGCAATGGTGGCAAAAGCATACTGTACGTTCAAGCGCATGGAGCGGCATCAAAAAGAAAACTACTTAACATGCCTGAAGCTTGTCATTATGTCTGAAAAAATACCGTTGACAGAAAGAATAGAAGCGGGGCATAAATACATAGCGCTGGGTGGAAACGGCGCAATACGAAAGCATTATGAAGCATTAATAAAAGAATACGGGAAGGAGACAAATGAATGAATATTAACTGGAAAGTAAGATTGCGCAGCGGCCCTTTTTGGTTGGGGCTTATATCACTTGTATTAACGCTTGTCTATACACTGTTCAACATGGCAGGTGTGATTCCGGCGTTTGATCAAAAAGAAATATTAGACATTGCCGTAATGCTCTTGCAAATACTGGCGTTTGTGGGGGTTGTCAGCGATCCGACCACGAAGGGCGTAAGCGACAGCGCGCAGGCGATGACATATGAGAAACCAGTGAAGTAATACGTGTTGCCCTCTGGATATAAGCCGAATCAGTAAGATTGAACAATAGACAAAAGCCCCCTGATGTAGAAAATAAATCGACATCATGGGGCTTTTGCTATATAAAAGATACTGGATAAATATCAAAAAACATGTGCAAAGATTATTTGGATACAATGAGTAGAGAAATCACGGAAAGAGATTATAGATTTTCTGGAATTTTACAAGCAGTAGGTCAAAATTTGACCATATTTAGACAATACTTGCCAGCTTAATAAGGAAATATATAGAGAGAAATTTATATAATAATAGTGTATACAGCTTGGTAATAGGGTGTTGATCTATTTTGTTTATTAAAATTATACGACTTTTGATAAAAAAAACAACAAAAAAATCACAAAGAAAAGAAAAAAGTGAAAAAAATTTACAAAAAAACAGTGCACTCTGGTTTATTTCATGCTATAATGCAGTTGAAGAAAGTATGGAAGAGGATGTAAATATGGATGTAAAGAACTTATCAAGATATATAATAGGAAAGTTCCAGGAAAAGGAAATACAAATTACTAATTTAAAGTTACAGAAAATTTTGTATTATGTACAAGGATATTTTTTGAAAAAATATCATCGTGCTGCGTTTGCTTCTTCCATATTTAATTGGCCTTATGGGCCAGTTGTTAAAGAAGCATATTTTGAATATAGTGACAATGGGGCAAGACCCATAACTACAACAACAATTTCAACGGATATAAACGGTATAACTGAAACGGATAAAAAAATAATTAATGCCATTCTTGAGAAAACATACTATGAATCTGCTTCAAAACTTGTAGAAAAAACACATAATGAGATGCCTTGGAAATCAACGGTAACGGGTCAAGAAATATCTATACAGTCCATAAATAGCTTTTTTAGAAACTATGATCCATTAAATATAGGAGATAAAATTTAATGGATACATTAGAAAAATTAAAAGAGAGAACAGATATTGATGTTACAGAATTTCTTCAAGCTATTTCTGAATATTCGGTTATTGCAAAAATTGAACAAAACGATACCTCTATATATAGCGACATATTTCATGTGTTAGAAATTGTTTATAAAGATAATAAATATAGACATTCATATTTTGAAATCTCTTGTTTTTTAGAAAATGAGCTGTTGCTAGATCAACGAGATGAATTGAATGAAACTATGCTTAAAATTTTAGACGAATCAGAAAGAAGGTTAAAGCAAAATCAAATTAAGCAAGAATTACAAAAAAAGATTCTAAAATTATCAGACCATATATCTTTAGAAACATTAAGGCTGTCTAGAATGGATAAAATTAAATATATAGGCGATCAAACATCAGAAAAGATAGCAAAGAATAATGAGCTAATCGGTGAATATAAGAAAAAAGTAAAAAATTTTGAAAAGAAAATTAATAATGCAAATGCTCACGCAATAACCATATTAGGTATATTTTCCGGTTTGGTAATAGGTTTTGCGACAGGAAGTGATTTATTAATAGCAGCAATAAGTGATATTAATTCACCAATTTATAAAATTGCCTTAATTATATTGATAGTAGGTTTTGTTTTATTTAATGTGGTTTTTCTATTAATGTATTGCATATCTAAGGTATCAGGATTTTCTGTATCAACTCAATGCGCAAATGAGTCTTGTTTTGATTGTTCCAAGTGCAAATTTGCTATTACACGATTAAAACGAAAATATCCGCTGGTATTTTGGTACAATATAATAACCATATTTTCTATTATATGTGTTTTTGTTTTAAAGTATATGGTAAAAATTTAATATTATTTTATCTCTCCGTAGCAATGGTGATTGTTACGGAGTTTCTTTAGCGATTAGTTTTTATTACCAATTTACACACTGTTTATACCAGTTTTCACAAAATTATATACAGCGCTGCAGAAAAGTGTTATTTTGGTAGAGAAAGGGAAAGAGAGTGGTGCCAATGTATATTTTACCAAAGATTACAATTTATTTTGTAAAAAATACACTTTTACAGTGAAAAACTAGTGCGAACGACAAGCAAACATACAATTGCTGGCAGCTTCGCACCGGCCTTTTAGACAAACGCTATCTATTTAAAGGCTGTGTGAGGTAAGATAAGCGGGCATAAACCGCAGTGATTTTGCGTTTTTACAAATTGGCTGTAGATTTTGTATGTGTTTTTGTTGTCTTTTGCTGTCGCTCTCCGCATGGAGAGCGTGGGTAGAAATTTTTGAGTTGCGTTAACTGGTCGTCCAAACCAACGTCGCTCTCCGCATGGAGAGCGTGGGTAGAAATCAGCTCGTTATATTTTGTCCGGTCAATAATATTCTCAACGTCGCTCTCCGCATGGAGAGCGTGGGTAGAAATATCCTGCAGCTGCGTAATTTTTGCTTGAAGGCTTGTCGCTCTCCGCATGGAGAGCGTGGGTAGAAATAAGCGAGCTTGTGTAAATTGGGGGATTGGGCGTGGTCGCTCTCCGCATGGAGAGCGTGGGTAGAAATTTTGCTCCTTCTGCCATTTCCTTTGCGGTGCCTTTGTCGCTCTCCGCATGGAGAGCGTGGGTAGAAATGCAGTTTGACGGTAAACCCTGCGTTAGACACGCCAGTCGCTCTCCGCATGGAGAGCGTGGGTAGAAATTCCGGTAAAACCGGGTCATCTTTACCTGTCTCACGGTCGCTCTCCGCATGGAGAGCGTGGGTAGAAATCAACATGCCGGTAAGCTCTATGTACTGCTCCTGGTCGCTCTCCGCATGGAGAGCGTGGGTAGAAATGTATTTGGATTATGTTTGAACAAATGATTCAAGACGTCGCTCTCCGCATGGAGAGCGTGGGTAGAAATGCTGTTTAACGGATTAAACCAGCTGCTAAAACGGTCGCTCTCCGCATGGAGAGCGTGGGTAGAAATTCAGAACAGCCGTAAAAATACCGCATTTTTAGTTGTCGCTCTCCGCATGGAGAGCGTGGGTAGAAATATTTTTTTACCACAACCTTAATGTGGTCTACGTGTCGCTCTCCGCATGGAGAGCGTGGGTAGAAATATGCTGGCTTAACAGTGTATCAATTTGTTCCGCTGTCGCTCTCCGCATGGAGAGCGTGGGTAGAAATATCTTTACGCCTCCTTATTATCTATATAAGGTCAGTCGCTCTCCGCATGGAGAGCGTGGGTAGAAATATCCTAAACCCTATAGACAATTATCGACAATATGTCGCTCTCCGCATGGAGAGCGTGGGTAGAAATATCTGGTATAACATATTCTGCACCATCTACGCCTACGTCGCTCTCCGCATGGAGAGCGTGGGTAGAAATCCCCTTTTATTTTAAATTAGCATACAGAACTGAATGTCGCTCTCCGCATGGAGAGCGTGGGTAGAAATTGATCGGTTTGCCCGTAACCGTGTAGACAGTGTAAGTCGCTCTCCGCATGGAGAGCGTGGGTAGAAATCGCTGCCCTTAACGCTTGAGGAAGTATTTATCAGGTCGCTCTCCGCATGGAGAGCGTGGGTAGAAATCCAGCTGCTCATCTGTGGCTGTTACCGTTTTTTTAACGTCGCTCTCCGCATGGAGAGCGTGGGTAGAAATCCTCCTCTTCTAGCCCTTGCTCTAAAAGTGCACGAGTCGCTCTCCGCATGGAGAGCGTGGGTAGAAATGGTCCTCTAACGAGGATATGATGGCCTCGCTCTGGTCGCTCTCCGCATGGAGAGCGTGGGTAGAAATTGTCATTTTGCGAGGCTCCTCAAGGCACCGCACAGTCGCTCTCCGCATGGAGAGCGTGGGTAGAAATGCTTGTGGAAGCTGTACCATTTGAACGATATGCACGTCGCTCTCCGCATGGAGAGCGTGGGTAGAAATGCTTAGGCTAGTAAATAGCGCTTGATACAACCAGTCGCTCTCCGCATGGAGAGCGTGGGTAGAAATTCCAATTTTTTGCGAAATCTTTTTGTCAATATCCGTCGCTCTCCGCATGGAGAGCGTGGGTAGAAATTCTTCTCATCAAAGTGCCGCCTCCCTCAAAACGAGTCGCTCTCCGCATGGAGAGCGTGGGTAGAAATCAGCTGCTTTTTTGTTTCGTTGGTTTTGTTAAAAGTCGCTCTCCGCATGGAGAGTGTGGGTAGAAATTTAGTTTTGCTTATTTACAATCAGACAGCACTCTCCGCATGGAGAGTGCTGTCTGGGTCTTCTATCTTGCATAATTTTATGATAAAGATTGTTTAGAAGATCTGAAGGTTCTATTCTGTGAATCGGCGCAGTGTATGATTGACAAGGCCAGCAATGTAAGAATCCGGGACGTAGACGTTATGACGGTCTATATCGATTTGGAGCCGGTGCCTTTCCATAAGGGCTTTTATTCTGTCGATATGACGTTTTTCTTCGATGTGGAGCTGGATGTTTTTATGGCGCCGGCAGCCATGCCTGTAAATGTAAAGGGTTTAAGTATCTTTAATAAAAAAGTGATCCTTTACGGCAGCGAGGGAAATGTTAAAATTTTCAGTTCGGACTTTAAGTTGGATGATCCAGACATACCCAACGCGCCGGTTAAGAATTTGCCCAAGGCAAGCGTACAGGTGGCAAAGCCCATAGGGCTTTCCGCAAAGCTTTGCACGCGCAGAGAACCGTGCATCCCCTGTTGCAGGGTGCCGGAGTGCATTGTAAACCGCTACGGCGGAGAGTTGGGAGCAAAGGGTGAAAAAGACGTATATGTTACGATAGGAATCTTTACAATTGTCCAGATAGAGCGCAATGTACAAATGCTTGTACCCACATATGATTTCTGCATTCCGGAAAAAGAATGCACCACTTCATCAGACAGCCCGTGCGAGATGTTTAACCGGCTGGATTTCCCGACAGACGAATTTTTTCCTCCGAAGGTAACGGATATCGGTGGAGAAAACTGCTGCTGCAAGCCCAAAGTATAAATTTTATTAAAAACCGTCCGCATAGCTTCTTGCTTTACGGACGGTTTTTTGCAGTGTTTTAACTTTAAACGAATTTGTCACAGGATAAAAGTTCTTTAAAAATGTCAATGTGAATTTCCTCATCTGCAATGATCCGTTTTAAGTTTTCCACAATATTTTCATCTTTGATCCTGCGCGCCTGTGTTGTGTATTTTTCAACGGCTTTTTGCTCCCCGTGCAGTGCGTTCATCAACAACATGCGAAGCTGTGTGGGATAGTTATTGTATTGCGGGGTCCAGTAAACCATTCTGCGGTTGATCTGTGACCAAAGGCGCGGATCTGCGCCAAGCTGCTTTGCAAGTTTTCCAAATATCTCAAGGTGATGCATTTCTACAATGCTGATATGATGGAAAATTTCTGCAATGTCCTTGTAAGTGCACGCCACAAGCGAATTATAAAAATAAAGGCTGACAGCGGACATTTCCGAATGAACTCCCCCCATATTGCTGAGCATGGCCTGCGCATAAATGCGGTTTTTTCCCGCTACACATATGGGTGGGTATGCCAGATTCGAACAGTAGATCATGTTTTTCACAGTATTGCCCCCCTTTATCGTTCCCTATATTTTTATGTCTGTATGCAGTTAAAGATGATAAGAAAGGCAAGCCTGTGGAAAAGAAACTTTTATATAGGGTCAAAAGTGGACCGCCTGCGGTCAAAAAGAGTTTTTTTATATTTTTGTTTTGGAAGGGAAAACAGACTGTCTGCATAGAGGACAAGCACAATTTTCAGTACTTTTGCATAGGATAATGGTGGACAGCATGCAGCCGGCTGCCGAACAAGCCGTTTTTCAGTGGAAGAAAAGTATAATAGGGTAAAATTGTCTGCAAGAGTATATATTGCGGACAATCCTCCGGGCTTTGGCAAAAGCTTAAGGCGCCGTTGCAGGGAATACGGTAAAAATTTTGTGGCAAAGCGGCTGTTTGTTCCGGCATATCAAAGAAGAAGCGTTGCATAGTTATTTATAATTGCTGAAATACAGCTGAGTTGCCGTACAACAAATGAGCCGACGTTTTTTAAAAACATATACATACGTAAAAAATTTTGAATTCTGCGCAGTGTTGTTTAATACAAAATAAAACGCCGCACAGGAAAATTTATTTAGAAATAAAGGAGAAATTTTAATGGCAAAAAAAATTTATTTGAGTCCATCCAATCAAAATAATAATACCTATGCAACAGGCAATACAAACGAAATGGTTCAATGTAATAAAATTGCAGAGTCGGCAAAAAAAGCATTGGAGCGCTGTGGCTTTTCTGTAAAAAAGGCGCCGCAGGGGCAATCGATGTATACAACGGTTGAACAAAGCAACAGTTGGGGCGCAGACCTGCATATTCCCATTCATACCAACGCATATAACGGTAAGGTAACCGGAGGCACGCTGGTTATGCTTTACAGTATGGGTGCAGACAACCTGAAGGCCGGAGAGTGTATTTTAAACGCCGTGGGACCGATCAGCCCCGGCCCGGATTATTCAATCCGCAGTAATCCGGAACTTTATGAGCTTAATGCAACAGTTGCGACGGCTACGTATACGGAGGTGGAATTCCACGACACGGTAACAGGTGCACAGTGGATTATTAACAATACGGAAAAAATTGGGGAGGCCATTGCAGAAGGCGTATGTAATTTGTATGACGTTGCTTATTTACCGGAAGGGTCCGGCGGTAGCTCGGGCGGCAAACCGATCACCGACAATCTGTACAGGGTCAGAAAAAGCTGGGAAGATGTAAAAAGCCAGCTTGGTGCTTTTTCTGTTTTGGATTATGCCAAGGCAATGGCGGATAAAAATCCGGGATATTTTGTGTTTGATGGAAAAGGCGCAAAAATTTATACGCCTGCGTCTTCTGTTTTGGGTAAGTTAACGCTTAAAGACGTTCCATTATATATAAGCGCCACGGCAAAAGAAAAATCGACAACAGTAAGCGGTGTATATTACCGCTGGGACGACGATGTGGTAAGCGGGAGGGTTCGTATTACCAACAGCCGGGAAAACATTGGAAAAGCCGGACAGGTAACCGGCTGGATTGATTTGCAGTATACCGTTTCTTAAAAATATAACATTTGCTGTTTTAACTGCTTTATGAAAAACTCCACCGGCGGGCAACATTGCCCGCCGGTGGAGTTTTTTGCTTTTTCTTGCCCTGTATTGTAGAAAAGGAAAAATTCTGTTATAATTGACCTGTATATGCAAAGAAATAATTATAAGCGGGAAAAGGGGAATAACGATGTCTGCAAAGGTAACGTTAATTGCTTATACGCCCATGCCGGAGCAAACAGTAGCATGTGCTGCAAAACTGTGCTATTCACCGGCGGATATTGAAACGGTTAAAGACGGCCTGGATCAGGAAAAAGCGGCAGGATTTGTGGACATGCTTGCAAAAATTGGCCATGAAAGCCCTATTGAGCATGTGAGCTTTACATTTGGAATTGAAGGCGTTTCGCGCGCACTTTTGGCACAGATTACACGGCACAGAATTGCTTCCTACAGTGTTCAGAGCCAGCGCTACGTCAAAGAAGCGCAGTTTGAATTTGTGCTGCCGCCTGCAATCGAAAATATACCACAGGCAAAGGAAGAGTTTTTAAAGGCAATGGAAGAAGACCAGCGTCATTATGACAGCCTGGTATCTACATTGAAGCAAGCGCATATGAAAGAGTGGCTGCGACAGGGTATGGATGAAAAACAGGCGGCGCAAAAGGCGGAAAAGCAGGCGATAGAAGATGCACGCTTTGTTCTGCCTAACGCATGTTGCACAAAAATGATTTGTACATTCAATGCAAGAAGTTTGCTGAATTTTTTTTCGCACCGCTGCTGCAACAGGGCGCAGTGGGAAATACAAGATGTTGCTATGCAAATGCTCAGGCTTTGCCTGCAAGCTGCCCCGGCTCTTTTTAAAACGGCAGGCCCGCCGTGTACCAGGGGAGGCTGTACAGAAGGGAAAATGACATGCGGCCGGGCGGCACAGGTGCGGGAAGCGTTCACAGCTCTGCGGGGAGAATACTATGGATAAGGGTAAGCTGATTGTAATAGAAGGACTTGACGGCAGCGGAAAAGCAACACAGGCAAGCCGCCTTTTGCAAAATCTGCAAAAAACAGGTTTACAGGTTTTACAGGTTACATTCCCCAATTATGAGAGCCCCTCCTCGGCCTTGGTAAAAATGTATCTGGATGGGGAATTTGGCACGCGCCCGCAGGATGTAAACCCCTATGCGGCATCTTCGTTTTATGCGGTGGACCGTTATGCAGGTTACAGGCAATTTTGGGAAAAAGCGTACCATAATGGAAAAGTGATTTTGGCAGATCGTTATACAACGTCAAATGCAGTTTATCAGCTGACAAAGACGCAACGGGAAAACTGGGACGTTTTTTTAGACTGGCTTGAGGACTATGAATATGGTAAACTGCAGCTTCCCAGGCCGGATCTTGTGCTGTATCTGGATATGCCGGTACAGGTGTCTCAAAAGCTGATGACACAGCGCTATGGCGGGGATGAAGGAAAAAAAGACCTGCATGAAAAGAACGGGGATTTTTTAATACACTGCAGGCAGTCGGCATTATACGCCGCAAAGAGGTGGGGCTGGAAAGTGATCCCCTGCGCACAGGGGGAAGCTCCCAGGACGATAGAAGCCATTGAAAGCGATATTATGCAAAAGGTACAAATGATTTTATAAAGATGAAAAGTAAGAAAAAGAGGGAAACAAGAGTTTATGCTGGAATTAAAAGAACCCTGTATACAGGATCAGCAATGGGTAAACGCTCTGCTGGAGCAGGCAAACCAAAAACAAACGCTTTTTAGTTGTGACCTTCCGTTTGGATCTACATTTATATGGCGCGGTATGTACCATATACGGATCGGGCGGTATAAGCAATTTTATTTAAGGGCCTATGGAAACGAGCCGGGGAAAATCCGTTTTGCATATCCCATAGGCGATGGAGATATACAAGAAGTGCTTGCGCAAATGCTGTTATATGCAAAGCAAGTGCACAAAGAGTTGGCTTTGGTAGGGCTTACCGCGCAGCAGACACAGCAGGTGGAGGCGTTGTATCCCGGGGAATTTGTATTTGCATCCAATCGTGCTTATGCAGAGTATATTTATTATTCTCAGGATCTGGCGGAGTTAAAGGGTAGGAAATATCATGGGAAACGCAATCATATTTCCCGTTTTAAAAACATGTACGCCTATACGTTTGAACCGATCACAGAAGCAAATAAAGAAGATGCACTGCACGTGGCCAAGCAGTGGTGCAGTGAAAATGTGCTTGGCCGTGATAATGGGCTTTCGCATGAGGTTTGCGCGATCCGTGAAGCGTTTAAGTATTATGATACGCTTGGATTCCGGGGCGCTTTGATCCGGGTGGACGGTATACCCGTGGCGATGACCGCCGGTGAGCCCCTGAATGATGAAGTGTTCGTGGTGCATTTTGAAAAGGCCTTGTCCGGTTATGAAGGCCTGTATGCGGCGATCAACCATTTTTTTGCTCAAACGCTGACAAAATACAAATATATCAACCGGGAAGAAGATTTGGGGATTGAAGGCCTGCGCAGAGCAAAGCTTTCTTACCGTCCGTGCATTCTACTGGAAGAATATGAAGGGGTTTTAGAGCGTGATAAAATATACGCAGCCTGTGGCAGAGCAAATGGCGCAGTGCAGGGCGCTGTTTGAAACCTGTTTTCAGGAAGACGCAGCTGCACTGGATTTTTATTTTAACGGGTTTCTGACCCCGGATCTTTGCTATACGGCGCAGGAAAACGGCAGGGTTGCAGCGGCGTTATACCTGCTCCCTGCGCAGATTGCAGCAGGCGGAAAGGCCTGTCGGGCGCATTATCTTTTTGGAGCGGCCACGCTTGCCCCATACAGAAACCAGGGAATTATGCAGAGGCTTATCGGTTATGCGCAGGCCTGTGCAAAACGCAGGGGAGACTGCTTTTCTGTGCTTTTGCCAGCGGAAGAAAGCCTGTATGGGTATTATGCAAGGCTTGGTTATCATACGGCCTTTCAGTCGCAGTTTGCCGTCTTTTCCCATACGCAGGCCTGCGCGCTGACCGCGCGCAGAAGCAAGGTCATAAACTGTTCATTTGACAATATTGCCCAATTAAGGTTTAATATACTTATAGATCAGGAAGGAAGTTTACTGTTTGGGACAAAGCATGTAAAGCTTGCCTGTGACATAGCGCGTGTATATGGGGGCGGCGTGTTTACGGCGGAAAGCGGATATATGTTCTATTCCGTACAGGGCCGGCAAGTTTACGTTTCAGAATGCATCTGTGCGAAAGAGGACTTCAGCGCTCTGTTTGCAACTTTTGCACAGCATATGCAGGCAAAATGGTATTCGCTGCGTTTGCCGCCCTTTATTAAAACAGGGGGAACGTTTCAGCGCTTTGGGATGGTAAAGCCGCTGCAAAATGAAGTGCAGAAATTTTATGCGCAGTGCCCGCAGGCATATCTTGGGCTGACGCTGGATTAGATAAAAAGGACAAGGGGGCAGTATGATGCTATATGTTTTTCTGGCAGACGGGTTTGAAGAGACAGAAGCACTTGCAACGGTGGACGTGCTGCGCCGTGCAGAGCTGGATACGGCGACTGTGGGAGTCGGTGCAAAGCAAGTGACCGGTTCGCATGGAATTACCGTGCTTGCCGACCTGGAAGAAAAAGATGTTCATACCGACAATATGCATGCGGTTGTTTTGCCGGGCGGCATGCCCGGAACGCTCAATCTTGAAAATTCTTCGGTCGTTAAGGAGAGCGTCACATATTGTATACAAAATGGGCTTCATGTATGCGCAATCTGCGCAGCGCCTTCTATATTGGGCCATATGGGTTTTCTTCAGGGAAAGCGCGCCACATGTTTTCCCGGGTTTGAAAAGGAGCTTACGGGTGCGCAACTTTCCAGAGAGCCGGCGGTGTGCGACGGTAAAATCATAACGGGAAAGGGCGCCGGCGCTGCAATAGAATTTGCACTTTTGATTGTGGAAAAAATTGCGGGGCGGCAAAAGGCCCTGGAAATCAGGGCGGCGCTGCAATGTCCATAAAAAATATTAAGGCGATTAAGATCCAGCTTAGAAGCCAGATGAAAAAACAGCGCGCAAATTTAGAACCTGCAAAAAAACAGGAGCTTGACAGGCGCATCAGAGAACGGCTGTTTTCCCTTTGGCAGTACAAAAGCTGTAAACAGCTTCTTGTATATGTTTCAAAAGAGATAGAGGTAGATACGCTTAAAATGATTGAAGCGGCGCTGCACGATGGAAAAAAGGTGGCAGCACCCAGGTGTATTACACAAAGCACGCAAATGGAGTTTTATTACATTTGCTCTCTGCAGGATCTGGAAAAAGCTGCATTTGGCGTATGGGAACCTATTCCAGAAAAATGTGAGAAGGTAGAAGATTTTAGCCATGCACTTTGTATTGTACCGGGACTTTCTTTTGACTCGCAGGGATATCGGCTGGGGTATGGCAAAGGCTATTATGACCGTTTTCTCAATGGCTTTGACGGCGTAACGGCAGGTATTTGCTATAGCATGTGCGTAAAATGGGAATTGCCGCACGGATATTTTGACAAACCGGTGGATTTGCTGGTAACCGACCGGTATTTCAGAAAAATACGCAGTGAAAGACGGCAGGACAGATATGCCGCCGCCGGACGGACGCAATAGCAGGGTTTTGCCAGCCTTATATATTGGCGGTTCAGGTATAACGGAGAAAAAGAATCCAAATTTCCGCATTTTTACGGATATGGAGGGGTTTTAGATGAGTGAAGAAATAAAGCCGCAGAATAATCCGCCGCAGGGCCGGTATATTTCTGGCGACAGCAAAGAGGAAGAAGCGGCGATTGCGCAGGCAAGAAAGAAAAAAATTCAGGAATTCAAACTGAAAATTGAGGATCTGCAGGAAACGCAAAAGCCCGTAGACGACGCTGCGCAGCTGCATCCTGCATTTGAGGATCTGCTTCCGGAAAAATCGGAAGAGATTCGCAGGCAGGATGCCCAGGTGGATGATGTACTGCTTTATGCCAGACAGGAAGAGGCGCCGGAAGATAATGTCATTACAAGCTTTAGCGGCGAAGAGCAAAAGCAGAAAATGGACAGGGAAGAAAAAGAGGCGCTGAAGAATTATAAAAAGTCTGAAAAAAAGCGTAAAAAGGCAAAAGCAGAGCGCAACGGCTGTATGTTTAAGTTTGTCTGGCTTGCAATGGTTATTCTGGTTGGAGCCGTTCTGGGGCAATTTTTGATTACTGGCGTAAACGATTTGCTGGCGGTTTCCCGTTCAGAGGAAAACCAGTCGCTGGTTGTGATCCCTGAAAACGCAACAATTGACCAGGTTGCTGAAATTTTAACAGAGGGCGGCGTGATCAACGAACCGTTTTTCTTTAAGGCTTATGCCACCCTTACAAAGTCTACAGAAGGGTTTATTCCCGGCAGTTATAATATGGACACCAATATGGATTACGAAGCAATCTTGAATTATCTGCTTTATAATTCTGGGCCGAGGGAAGTGGTGTCGGTACAGTTTACAGAAGGGCTTACCGTCCGGGAATGTGGAAAGCTGTTGGAAGAAAAACGTGTATGTGAAATGGATGAATTTTTGGAGGCCTGTAATTCGGATGTATTTGACGAGGAATATGAATTTATTGCTTCCATCCGTGAAGATGAAGACAGAGTATACAAACTGGAGGGCTACCTCTTTCCGGATACCTATATTTTCTATGTAAATGAGGATCCCGACGACGTTATACGGAAATTCCTGGACAACTTTAATAAAAAGTGCTTTAAAAATACAACCATTTACCCGGGCTATGAAGAGGAGCTGAGTATTGCCCAGCTGGCGGAGCTGAAAGGTATTGCATTTGAAGATTTAATTAATATGGCCTCGCTTGTACAGGCAGAATCTGCAGATGAAAACGATATGTACTATGTATCTTCCATTTTCTATAACCGTCTGGCCACCGACCAGTGGGGCGGCACAAACGAGTATGGCGACGGTGAGCTGAATATGCTTAAATCGGATGCAACCATCTATTATCCGTATTCATCTCAGGAAGATATTCCGGAAGACATCAAAGATACGTTCCACAGCAGCTACAATACTTACGAGATCACCAATCTGCCGCCGGGCGCAATCTGTAACCCGGGCGAGGCGGCCATAAAAGCTGCGCTCAATCCAAAGGATACAGGATATTATTATTTCTGTCATAAAGCGGCAACAGATTCAGCGCCTGCGCAGGCGTATTATGCAACAACGTATTACGAGCATCTTGCCAATATGCAGGAAGCCGGCCTTACAGAGGAGTAACAAAAACTTTTACCAGATCAGGGGGTGCGCATGCTGCGGGCCCCCTGATTGTTGCAGAGGATGAGCAGCATGGAAAAGAAACAAAAAAATGAAATACTGGCTCCGGCAGGGGATATGGAGTGTTTACAAAACGCGCTGTATTTTGGAGCAGATGCCGTGTATTTGGCAGGCAGGGAGTTTGGTATGCGCACCGCGCCTGAAAATTTTGACCGTGCAGGGCTGAAAGAGGCTGTACAGGCAGCGCATCATAAGGGTGCAAAGCTGTATGTGACCTGCAATATTTTACCCAGAAATGACCAACTGCCACGTTTGCCTGGTTTTTTAGAGTATATCAGTCAGTGCGGTGCCGACGCGCTGATTATAGCGGATATGGGTGTTTTAGCGCTGGCGAAAAAATATGCGCCGCAGGTGGATGTACATATATCTACGCAGGCGGGTATTGTCAATTATGAAAGCGCCGGAGCTTTTTATAATTTGGGTGCGTCCAGGGTTGTGCTTGCAAGAGAGCTTTCTCTG
The DNA here is from genome assembly GCA_900541975.1 of uncultured Oscillospiraceae bacterium. Classification (GTDB taxonomy): domain Bacteria; phylum Bacillota; class Clostridia; order Oscillospirales; family Acutalibacteraceae; genus Scatavimonas; species Scatavimonas merdigallinarum. Next base: position 54,225 of record UQLR01000010.1, read on the forward strand.
GAGGAAATTGCACAAATCCGTGCAAAGACTCCCTCCGGACTGGAATTGGAATGCTTTGTGCATGGAGCCATGTGTGTTTCTTTTTCCGGCAGATGCCTGCTGTCTTCCTATCTGACCGGCCGGGACGCAAACCGCGGTGATTGCGCGCAGCCCTGCCGATGGAAATACCATTTATACGAAGAAAGCAGAGACGGGCGCTTTTTCCCGGTGGAAGAGCATAAAGACGGAACATACCTGTATAATTCGCGGGACCTGTGTATGATAGACCATATCAAGGCGCTTGTACAGGCGGGGGTTTTCAGTTTTAAAATTGAAGGCCGGGCGAAATCTGCATATTATACGGCGGTTGTAACCAACGCCTATCGCAAGGCGTTGGATGATTATTATCAAAACGGCCATACAGAAAGCTATGCCGTACCTGGATGGATCCGGCAGGAACTGGATAAAATCAGCCACAGGGAATATTCTACCGGTTTTTTCTTTGGCGGGGAACCGGGGCAAACCCAGGACAACGGAGGGTATATCCGCAACTATGAGGTGGTCGCCGTATGTATTGGAAAGCAGGGCGGGCGCGCCGTGGTTACACAGCGCAACCGTTTTTTTGCAGGCGATATGGTCGATGTGCTGCCCTATAGCGGGATTCCGTTTGAAACAAAGATCCGGAGCATTTATGACAGCTGGGGAAACCCTGTGGAGAGCGCGCCGCATCCTATGCAGGAGCTGCTGATAGAAACGGATGATGAAATATCTGGTGGGGCTATTTTGCGGAAAAAAAGAGCAGCGGCGCAGTTTGAAAAAATGTATGAAAAATAGGTGCAGGCAATATAGGTGGAAAACTTTCCGGACGTGCCTTGACAGCCAGAGGAAACAGCGCTATAATACTCTACAATACAGACAGAAAGCGATGACGGGAAAAAGAATCTTTTTACGCTTACAGAGAGAAAGCCCCAGGCTGTAAGGCTTTTATGCGTTTGAAGGGTTTGGGCCGCCCCAGAGCTACCGCGGCGAGGAGCTGTGGCGTTTCCGGCGTTAACGGGCAAAAGTGGCATGCAGGTTTTTGCGTGCAATTTGGGTGGTACCACAGGAGATAGAGCTCTTGTCCCATAGGGGGCGGGAGCTTTTTATTTTTGGAATAAAAATTTTACAGAATAGGAGCATGCAGCATGAAGTGGACGGGATTAAACGAATTAAGAGAAAAATATTTATCGTTTTTTGAAAGCAAGGGGCATTTGCGTCTTCCAAGCTTTTCCCTGGTGCCTAAGGACGACAAAAGTCTTTTACTGATCAATTCCGGTATGGCGCCTATGAAAAAATATTTTACAGGGGAAATTACGCCACCCCAAAAGCGCGTGACCACCTGCCAGAAGTGCATTCGTACGCCAGACATTGAACGCGTGGGGATTACGGCGCGCCACGGAACTTATTTTGAAATGCTTGGGAATTTTTCCTTTGGGGATTATTTTAAGCGGGAAGCTACCGCGTGGGCGTGGGAATTTTTTACAAAGGTGCTGGAAATGCCGGAAGAAAAGCTGTATGTGTCGGTTTATGAAAAGGACGACGAGGCGTACAACATCTGGACAAAGGAAGTCGGCGTGGATTCTTCGCATATGGTGCGCCTTGGGAAAGAGGATAATTTTTGGGAACACGGTACAGGACCATGCGGACCTTGCTCGGAGATTTATTTTGACAGGGGAGAGGACAAAGGCTGTGGCGGCCCCAACTGCGCGGTAGGTTGTGATTGTGACCGTTTTGTAGAGGTGTGGAATCTGGTATTTACGCAGTTTGACAGTGACGGAAACGGCAACTATGCACCGTTGGATCACCCTAATATTGATACTGGCATGGGGCTGGAGCGCCTTGCCTGTGTAATGCAGGATGTGGACAATCTTTTTTTGGTTGATACCGTGCAAAATATTATGAAGCACGTGGTAGATATTACAGGGGTCTTATATGGGAAAGATGAAAAATCAGACATTTCGCTGCGCGTGATTACCGACCATATACGCAGCACAAGCTTTATGATTGGCGACGGCGTAATGCCGTCTAACGAAGGCAGAGGGTATGTACTGCGCCGTCTGCTCCGTCGGGCTGCCCGCCATGGAAGGCTTTTGGGTGTCAAGCGCCCGTTCCTGTATGAAGTATGCAGAACTGTAATCCGTGAAAACGAACAGGCCTATCCGGAGCTTGCACAAAAGGCGGAATTCATTACAAGGCTCATTAAGGTTGAAGAAGAAAATTTCTGTAAAACCATCGACCAGGGCCTTGCAATGCTGCATGATATTATTGGCCGGGAAGAAGTTGACGAACTTTCTGGGGAAGACGCCTTTAAACTGAACGACACATATGGGTTTCCCATTGATCTGACTAAGGAAATTCTCGCAGAAAAAGGGATGACGGTAAACGAAGCGCGGTTTAAGGAATTGCTTGCCGAACAGAAAAAGCGCGCCAGAAATGCCAGAAAAAACGCTGGTGCCGACGCGTGGGTCAGTGATGACACCGACCTTTCAGACATTGCACCGACAGAATTTACCGGTTATACGCAGACAACCTCACAGGCAAAGCTGCTTGCAATTGTCAATCATGGGCAACGCGTACAGGCGGCATACCAGGGCGAGCAGGTTGTTTTGGTTTTTGATAAAACGCCGTTTTATGCAGAAAGCGGCGGCCAAACAGGCGACACAGGAACGGCGCAAACGGAAATTGCGTCGGTCGAAATACGTGATACCAGCAAAAACCACGCGGGCATTTACCTGCACAGTGCAACTGTTGCAGAGGGAATGCTTTCCGTTGGAGAAGCAGTGAAGCTGCAAATTGACCAGATCCGCCGGGAGGATATTATGCGCAATCACACCGCGGCGCATTTACTGCAGGCGGCGCTTAGAAAAGTGCTGGGAACGCATGTGGAGCAGGCAGGCCAGCTTGTAGACGGTGAAAAGCTCCGGTTTGATTTTACGCATTTTTCTGCCATGACCGCACAGGAAATGCTTACTGTGGAAGACATGGTCAATGAAGAAATTTTGAAAGCGGTAGATGTGAAAATACAGGAAATGCCGATAGAACAGGCAAAAAAGATGGGCGCGATGGCTCTGTTTGGGGAGAAATACGGAGATATTGTGCGTGTTGTGCAGGTTCCAGGTTTTTCAACGGAGCTTTGCGGTGGCACGCATGTGGACAACACCGCGAAAGTTGGGATGTTTAAAATGCTTGGAGAGGGCTCCGTTGCGGCCGGTGTAAGAAGGATTGAAGCCGTAACGGGAAGAGGCGTACTCAATGTGCTCAACGGTTGCTTTACACTGATTGGAGACGCTGCAGGCGCGCTTAAAATTAGTAACCCCAGGGACTTACTGCGCGGCTGCACGCAGACAATGGAAGAGCTTAAGGAAAAGGACAGAGAAATTGCGCAGTTGAATAATAAACTTGCCATGTTGAAGATGGACGACATGTTTGCTAATTCAGAGCTTGTTAAAGGCGTGCGCATCATTTCGGCTGCTTTTACAGATGTTAATGTGGAAATGCTCCGTAACATGTGTGACAGGGCGCTGAGTATGGCGCCCAAAAGCATTGCGGTCCTGGCCGGGATTACAGATGGAAAGGCGACTTTTGCCTGCGCTTGCGGCAAAGAGGCGCAGGAAAAGGGCGCCCATGCGGGCAGGATTGTCAAGGCAGTTGCGCAAATTGCCGGCGGTAACGGCGGCGGAAAGCCCGATATGGCTATGGCAGGCGCAAAGGATGTGTCCAGAGTGGACGACGCTATTGTAGCGGTGAAGGAAATTGTATTGGGTATGATTCGGGGATAAAAGAAATTCGGATGTAAAAAATGTTAAAAACGCCTTTACGGCGCTGTGCACCATAAAGGCGTTTTATGAAGAGAAGATAGACCGCTTACAGGCGGGTAAGGCTGTGTTAAAGCGTTTCTATGGTTGTACCGGGGTAATACCAGGCTAGGATTTCCTGGTAATCTGCGCCCTGCTTTGCCATTTCGTTTGCGCCGTACTGGCTTAATCCAGCGCCGTGCCCGTATCCCCTTACCGTAAATACAAATTCGTCCAGAGTGTACAGGACCTCGAAATTACTGCTGCGCAGGGAAAAAGCATCCCGGATTTCCTGCCCCGTTACCTCTTTTCCCCCTACCTTTACGGAGGAAACAGTTCCGGCGTCTGTTGTTTTTAGATCGGTGAACCATTCCTGAGAGGAATCGCCCAGCGTAATATCGTTCCATGTATCTTCTATAATAGTTTTAACTTCTTCATTTGTCAGTGTAACAGTAGAAAGGTATTCGTTGCACAGGGCGTCCCAGGGGCTTGCAACGCTTTGCAGATAGGGCTGGTCTTCCGACAAAGCGTTTTTCCCATTTTCCGTAATACCGCCGGAAATGGCGCAATAAGCTGCGGTGATCAATTCCCCGTCATAGCGTATTACCTGGGAAAATACGGCGTTTACCGCATTTTCCAGCTTTTTATAGGCGGTTTCAAAGTTGTCTTTCCATAAGCTTTGCAGTGTTTCTTTTGGAATATATACCTCTTTCTTTTCACTGTTGCAGGAAAAATCCGCGCCCTTTAAGTCGCTGTCAGTTTTTTCCCGTTGTGCGTCTCTTTTTTTGCAGAAAAAAGTATAAAGTGCAGTGCATTGTGCTTTTAATGCCTCTTCCTCAAACGAAGCGGGCATTTCTGCAGCGAGCGCCCCTATGCAAAAATCACGGTCGCTTACCTGCAGAACGTCGCCTGTTGCATTGTCAAGGATTTTAAAGCTTTGGGCGTCTGCCTTGCCTGCTGGTTTTTCAGTTGGTTTTTCAGTTGGTTTTTCGGTTGCTTTTTCTGTCGCTTCTGTGGCCTGTGAAGCTTCCAATACTTCAGATGCGGCCGCGTCTGGTTTTCTATTGTCCGGCTTTACAATGCCGCTGAGCGTTATGGCGGGAATAGCAGCCATTACTAGAACGAGCAGTAAACAGGTTATCATGATCTTTTTCATTTGCAAACCCTTTTCTTTCTGAATTTACGGTTGCGCATAGGGAGCTTTGAAAATTATATGGCGCTGCCTTTATGTATTTGCGCAGTGGGATTTTGTAATCGTGGTTTTATATTGACAGAACTATGGAATTGAATTAAAATAATACGTACACTCTTGTGTAAATGTAAAAGAAAACAAGCCTGTTTCATGTATATATTTTAAAATCTTCATTTATTCCCATTATTCTTGTAAAACATTGGAGGCGTTTGCGTGTATGAAGAGCAAGTTGTCGTGGATTCCGTTTATTCCGGTCGTTTTTGCAGCCGTTTTTTTACGCATTTATCAGGTGTTGTTTATTGACAGCGGTGTAGATAAGGGTTTTTTGGACAGTGGCCTGGTATCTATAATTTTTGTGGGCAGTATTGTGGCGCTTTTTGTTATTCTTGCGATCTTTTGCTTTGCCGACAAAAAAACCGCGCCGGAATACGACATAGGACGGAATATATTTGCAGGCTTTTTTGCCATCCTTACCGGCGCGCTGCTTTTGACAGATGCAGTTCTCTTGGTGATGCAAATGATAAGCGCCGGCTTTTTTGACTGGATTAGTGGGATCGATGTGCTTTTGTCCTTAGCGGGGGGAGCGATGATCTTTGTTATGGGGATTTCCTCTCTGACAGGGTACAATCGTGCAAAGCATATGCCGTTTCTTATGCTTCTGCCTACCGTCTGGTGCTGCGGCCGCCTGGTGCTGACGTTTGCAAGTTATACTGCAATTTCACCGGCTGCTAAGGATATGTCCGACCTTGTTTATATGGTTTTCGCAACGCTTTTTCTGTTCAATGTTTCTATGGTTTATATCAAACTTAAAGGGAAAAACCCGGTTAAAGCCTGTTTTCTTTATGGGCTGCCCGCGGTAGTTGTCATTTTTGCTTATGCCGGCGCGCTTTTTGCCTCTTTGATTCAAAGCGGGCAGGGAGTGGATTTCTTTGCAAATATCCGTGTGTTTGAATTCCTTTCTTTTGCGCTTTATATCCTGTTTTTCTTGCTAGAACTGACGGCCGGCGCGAAGGGAAAGCAGAAGGAGGACGCTTTAGCGGTTGATACGGCGCCGCAGAAAGAGCAGCAATTGCATGTTAGCCATGAAAATGCAAGGCAGAGTCTGAAGTCCGGACAGGCTGCCGACCCTGAAACGGCGCGCGCCGAAGCCATTATGGCAAAGGTTGAGGAGGCTGACAGAAAGAAAAACGATCCGGTGGATTATGTAGGATATTACAACAGAGATGTGCAGGATCAAACCAAAAAGGACGACGGCCTTTCCGATTACGCAAGTAAACTGGATGATATTGACCGTTTAATTTTAGAGCTTTCTGAAAACGATCACAAAGAATAGAATAAGAAATATAAATTTTAACAGGGCGGGCTTTCCAAAAGCCGGCCTTTTTGTTATAATGAAAACAACGGCTTTGCGTAAGGCGTGCACCCTCTGCACAGCTTATCCTGCAGTGATGCTTGCAACGGGGGAAATACGAGGCATGCAAAGCGTGTACAGGACAATAGAAAAAAGATTGCAAAAGAGAAAGCTGGTATGTTTGTATGAAGCGGTATAGAGGCCTTTCCGCCTTTTTGATTGTGGCGCTCCTTTTGTGGGTTATGCCTTTTTCAGCCGGTGCAGCTGGAGAATTTGAAGTAGAGAACGGCGTACTTATAAAATATAACGGAACCGGGCAGGCGGTGACGATTCCCTCTGGCGTATATTCTATTGGAGATGGAGCCTTTGCGGGAAATACACGGATAAAAAGCGTTACAATTCCTGACTATGTGTATTATATTGGCAACAATGCCTTCAATGGTTGTAACAATTTGCAAACGGTAGATTACGCAGACAGTATTGTTTCGGTGGGCGCGCATGCGTTTGAAGATACAGCCTGGCTTGCCTCCCAAAGCGATCCATATGTTTGTATCAACACGGTTTTAATTGCCTATAACAGTACAGAAAAGGCGGCTTCTGTACCGCAGGGCGTTGTTTCCATTGCCGCCTATGCGTTTGCAAATCATCTGGATGTTACATCGGTCACACTCTCGGACAGCGTGCTGGAAATAGGAGAGGGCGCTTTTTTTGACTGCCAGAACCTTGCGTCTGTTTCCATACCGCAGACGGTCCAGTCAATTGGTCCACTTGCTTTTGAAAACACAAAATGGCTTGCCGGCTACAAGGAAGATTTTGTTGTGCAGGGCGATGGTATTTTAATAAAATATAATGGGAATTCTGCAAATGCAGCAATCCCTGACAACGTCCGGCAGATTGCAGCAGGTGCTTTTTACCAAAATAAGACAGTTCAGTCTATAACAATACCGCAGAGCGTATTTAGTATAGGGATGCGGGCGTTTTCAGGCTGCAGCAAACTTGCAAAACTTGCATTGCCTGCAAGCGTGTTTTTTATTGATGACCAGGCTTTTGCAGACTGTACAGCTTTGACTGCGGTACGGATCCCCAAAACGGTAGCTTATTTGGGAAGTGGAGCATTTTCAGGCTGTACGGCGCTTACCACCGCCACGATAGACGGCGGGTTTCATACCTTGTCCAGTAAAACGTTTTCAGGCTGCACGGCGCTTGAGAATGTAACGGTGGGGATCGCTGTGACAAATATACAAAGCCAGGTGTTTTCAGGCTGCACAGGGCTTAAGCAGATCAAACTGCTGGATACTGTTGCGGAAATAGCGTTGGATGCGTTTATAAATTGTCCGCAGCTTTCTATTTCAGGCTATCGTTTAAGTTATGCCTATACGTATGCAAGATCCTGTAATATTGCTTTCCAGGCGCTCAGTGAAAAGGCCGGCGATGTAAACGGCGACGGAAGCGTGTTGCTTACAGACGTGCTGGAAATACAGAAATATTTATCGGCTGTATCTCAACTGACGCCATTCCAGTTAAAAATTGCCGACTATGACGGAAACGACAGCGTAAACACCAGTGATGTATTGGCAATACAAAGGGCGATTGCCAGGTTGTAATGAAAAGAAAAGGCGCACCGCTTGACAGCGTTATAAAACTGTGCTACGATTATTGAAAATGTAAAAAGTGCTGAGAAGGAAGAAAACGGCCGTATTTTTGCGTCAGAGAGCATGCGCCGCAGGCTGAAAGCGCAGCAGCAGAAAGGCTGTTTTTACCACCTTTGAGCGCGCGCCGGTAGCAAGGCGCGCCGTTTGACCGCGTTACAGGTTGCGTAAGGGCAGAGTATTTCTGCTGAAATTGGGTGGAACCACGGGCACAGCCTCGTCCCTTTGGGATGAGGCTGTTTTTTGTGTAATAAAAAACAGGAAAGGAATGTATAAAAAATGATCCAGGTAACATTGAAAAACGGCGCTGTGAAGGAGTATGAAAAAAACACTCCTGTGGCGGAAGTTGCAAAATCGTTGGGCGGCGGCCTGTTTAAAGCCGTGTGTGCCTGTAAAATAGACGGTTCTGTATGCGATTTGCGTACAGAGCTTACAAAGGATTGTACGCTGGAGCTTTTAACGTTTGAAGACGATGAAGGAAAAAAGGCCTTTTGGCATACGGCCTCCCATGTGCTGGCGCAGGCGGTTAAAAAGCTGTATCCAAGCGCCAGAATTGCAATTGGCCCGGCTGTAGACAACGGGTTTTACTATGATTTTGATGTGGAAAAGCCTTTTACACAGGAAGATTTGGAAAGCATAGAAGCGGAAATGAAGTCTATTATAAAAAGCGGCCTTACGCTTGAAAGGTTTACGCTCGCGCCGGACGCGGCGATCAGGCTTTTGCAGGAGATGGAAGAGCCGTATAAGGTAGAGCTTGCAAACGAGCATGCACAAAAGGGCGAGCCGATCAGCTTTTATAAACAGGGGGAATTTACAGACCTGTGCGCGGGACCGCACCTGCTGACGGTAGCGCCGTTGAAGGCAATCAAGCTTACAAACTGCACGGGTGCATACTGGCGGGGCGATGCAAAAAATGCACAGCTTTGTAGGGTGTATGGAACGGCGTTCCCAAAGGCTTCCCAGCTGGAGGAGTACCTCAAAAGGGTAGAAGAGGCAAAAAGCCGCGACCATAACAAGCTGGGCCGCGAATTGGAGCTTTTTACAACATCTGACCTGATTGGCCAGGGGCTTCCTGTTTTGCTCCCAAAGGGGGCGCGTATTATTCAGACGCTGCAACGCTTTGTGGAGGATGAGGAGCAAAAGCGCGGCTGGCTTTTGACAAAAACGCCCTATATGGCAAAAAGCGACTTGTACAAGCTTTCTGGCCATTGGGATCATTACAAGGACGGTATGTTTGTAATGGGCGACGAGGAAAACGACAAAGAGGTTTTTGCATTGCGCCCCATGACCTGCCCGTTCCAGTATCAGGCATATTTAAACAGAGGGCGTTCGTACAGAGACCTTCCCCTGCGCTACAATGAAACGTCTACCCTGTTCCGCAATGAGGCTAGCGGAGAAATGCACGGATTAATTCGCGTACGCCAGTTTACAATTTCAGAGGGACATTTAATGTGTACGCCTGAACAGCTGGAGCAGGAATTTAAAAGCTGTCTGGAGCTTGCCATTTATATGCTGAAAACGCTGGGGCTTTATGAAGATGTTTCTTACCGTTTCTCGCAATGGGATCCCGACGACAGGGAAAAGTTTATTGGAACGCCGGAACAATGGGACGAGGCGCAGAGCGCCATGAAAAAAATTCTGGATCATTTGGAGATTCCGTATGTGGTTGGGATTGGAGAAGCAGCTTTTTACGGGCCGAAACTTGATATCCAGATTCGGAATGTTCATGGTAAGGAAGATACGCTGATTACATTGCAGATCGACCAGATGCTGGCAGAAAAATTTGGCATGGAATATGTGGACAAAGACGGCGTGAAGAAAAATCCTTATATTATCCACAGGACCTCTATAGGCTGTTATGAGAGAACGCTGGCGCTGCTTATTGAAAAGTATGCAGGCGCTTTCCCAACCTGGCTTGCACCGGTGCAGGTGAAGCTATTACCGATTGCCGACAGACATATTGAAAAAATTCTGCAGGTTTGTAAAGAACTTGAAGCCTATGGCATTCGTTGTGAAGTGGACGACAGGAGTGAAAAAATCGGTTATAAAATCCGTGAGGCACAGCTTGAAAAAGTACCTTATATGCTTTTGCTCGGTGACAAAGATATAGAAAACGGCACAGTTTCAATCCGCTCCAGAAAAAATGGCGATCTGGGCGCGTGTACGCTTGCTGATTTTATTAAGAGCATTACAGAGGAAATCGCTGCAAAAGCGCGATAAAACAGAGAAGCATTTTGCAGCTGCAAAAGAGGTGGAATATATGGCGCCGTATAAAAAGAGAGTCATATGGACGGTAACCGCTTTGGCGGTCATTATTATTGGAGCAGTGGTCTTGTCTGTTTTTTCAATCCAGTGGATGGGAAAGCAAAACGTGCAGAGTGCGGAAGCAGACACTGCCAGCGACTGGCTTTCTACCGATACAATAACTGCCGGTGTGATCAAGCACATGGGATATGAGAATCTTTCTAAAACAGAGGAAAATCAGATTTCCAGGCATTTTGTTTTTCCGGAGGGACTTGTAAACGGCAGCACGGTCTATGTTTCCAATTCACCGGAATCTGCATTTGAAATTGCCTGTTTTGAAGTAGCAGACGTTAATTATATGCCGCAGCTTGACACAGTAATTGCTGACCATATGGTCCAGCGTGCGTCCGGCTTTAAAAACAGCCCGCAGGAATATGCGCTCTTACAGGAATATACGGTAGCGCACAGCGGAGTGTATGCATTTGTGGCGGTGGCAGACGATGCAGAAGCGGCCGCCACAGTATTTAAATCCATTGTAGAGCAGGGATAAGGACGGCCAGAGCCGAGCGCTTGGTATTGTGTTTTTCCGGTTGCACAGCGACCTGAAAGAGAATATAAAAAAAGGACTTTGCAGAAATATTTGCTGCAAAGTCCTTTTTTTCATTAAAGCGCTGGTAGCTGTTGTTGCAGCGCCTTTACTTGGTCAAGCTTTTCCCAGGCTACACCAAGTTCTTCTCTGCCCATATGACCATAAGCCGCAAGCGGCCGGTATTTGGTGCCGCGCAGGCGCAGGCGGTCAATAATAGCGGCGGGACGCAGGTCAAAGACCTGCTTGACTGCGCCGGCAAGCTGTGCGTTTGTATAAGCAGAAGTGCCAAAGCTCTCTACCATAATCGAAAGGGGATGCGCCACGCCAATTGCGTAAGCCAGCTGTACTTCGCACCTTCTTGCAAGACCGGCGCCCACAATGTTTTTTGCAATATGGCGAGCCGCGTAGGCTGCGCTGCGGTCCACTTTGGTGGGATCTTTGCCGGAAAAGCAGCCGCCGCCATGGCGTGCAAAGCCCCCGTAAGTGTCTACAATAATTTTACGGCCGGTTAGGCCGCTGTCACCCACCGGGCCGCCAACCACAAAGCGTCCTGTGGGGTTGATAAAGATTTTTGTGTCCTGATCGAGCAGATGCTCCGGAATGATGGGTTGGATTACATACTTTAAAATATCCTCGCGGATCTGGTCCAGCGTCACGGCGCTGTCATGCTGTGTGGAAACAACGACGGCTTCCACACGGCGGATGGCGTCCCCCTCGTATTCTACTGTAACCTGCGTTTTTCCGTCAGGCCGCAAATAAGATAAAGTACCGTCTTTGCGCACTTTTGTAAGCTGTTTTGCAAGCTTATGGGAAAGGGATATGCTCATAGGCATCAGTTCCGGCGTTTCATCGCAGGCGTAACCGAACATCATACCCTGGTCGCCGGCTCCATACAGGTTATAAGCGTCCTGTTTTCCGCTTTTATGCTCCAGGCTTTGATTTACACCCATGGCAATATCGCTCGACTGTGCATCGATAGAAGTAAGCACGGCGCAGGTGTTCCCGTCAAAGCCGCAGGCAGGGTCGTCATAACCGATAGAGCAGATCACTTCTCTTGCGATAGAAGCAATGTCCACATAACAGTTGGTAGTAATTTCCCCCATAACATGCACCATACCGGTGGTGCACGTTACTTCGCAGGCAACATGCGCATTTGAATCCTGCTCAAGAATTGCGTCCAAAACGGCGTCGGAAATTTGGTCACAGACTTTATCGGGATGCCCTTCTGTTACAGATTCAGATGTGAAATAATGTTTTTCCATAAAAACCTTCCTTTCATTATAAAAATAAGAATAAAAAAGTATTTTCAAATAAAAAACCCGCTTTCAGACAAACCAGAAAGCGGATTTTAAAACTCATCTTCCGGTTTCACCGCAGGATTTGGCACCTTGCAAAAACTGCAGGTTGCCGGACTTCACAGGGCCTGTCCCTCCGTCACTCTTGATAAGCAGATGTTATTGAATTTATAAATAGTCTGTATATAGGTAAAGCGGACTGTTCACACAGGTTTGTGCCCAAAGCAGGCGTGCAGCTTGTGTACCGGAAGTCCCGCCTATTTTGCATATTCAATGGCCCGGCTTTCCCGTAGGATATTGACCTTGATCTGTCCGGGGTATTCCAAATCGGATTCAATCTTTTGGCAAATCTCCCTGGCCAGTGGAATCATGCGCTCGTCGTTAACAACCTCGGGTTTTACCATAATACGGATTTCACGCCCGGCCTGAATGGCAAAGCAGTTTTCTACCCCGTTAAACGAAGATGCGACCTCTTCCAGCTTTTGCAAACGTTTGATATAGTTTTCCAGATTTTCACGCCGTGCACCGGGTCTTGCAGCGGAAATAGCATCCGCAGCCTGTACAATACAGGCGACGACCGTCTTGGCCTCGATATCCCCGTGATGCGCGTGGATGGCGTGAATAACGGCTTCACTTTCTTTATATTTTTTTGCAACGTCTACGCCGATTTCAATATGAGAACCCTCAATTTCATGATCGAGAGCTTTACCAATATCGTGCAGCAACCCGGCTCTTTTGGCAATAGCGGGGTCTAAACCCAGTTCACTTGCCATGATGCCTGCAAGGTAAGAAACCTCCAGCGAATGGTTCAACACGTTTTGTCCATAACTTGTACGGTAGCGCAGCCGGCCAAGCAACTTGATCAATTCGGGATGAATTCCGTTGACACCCGCCTCTATTACGGCGCGCTCGCCCTCTTTCTTGATTGTGGCTTCTACTTCTCTTCTGGCCTTCTCTACAGTTTCTTCAATTCTTGCCGGATGGATCCGCCCGTCGGATATAAGCTTTTCAAGTGCGACCCTTGCAATTTCACGCCGAACCGGCTCAAAGCTGGAAAGCGTAATTGCCTCGGGAGTGTCGTCAATAATTAAATCCACGCCGGTAAGCGTTTCAATGGTGCGTATATTTCTGCCTTCGCGGCCAATAATACGGCCCTTCATTTCGTCGTTTGGCAGTGGAACAACAGAAACCGTTGCCTCCGCCACATGGTCTGCCGCACAGCGCTGTATTGCAAGCGAAATAACATTTCTTGCTTTTTGCTCGCTTTCGTCTTTCAACTGCTGTTCATATTCTAAGATCCGTACGGCCTTTTCGTGGGTCAACTGGCTTTCCAACTCGTTTAAAAGGTAGGATTTTGCCTGTTCGGCCGTATAACCGGAAATACGCTCAAGCATTTCAAACTGACTTTTTTTAACCATTTCCGCCTCTTCAAATTTTTCATCGGCGGCTTTCAGTCGTTTTTGTACCTTTTCTTCTTTCATCTCCAGATTTTCCAGCTTTTTATCAAGCGTTTCTTCCTTGGATTGAATTCTACGTTCCTGTCTTTGTACTTCTCTTCTTCTTTCTGCCAATTCTTTTTCTGATTCGTTGCGCAACCGGTGTGTTTCGTCTTTACCTTCTAAAATAATTTCCTTTTTTCTGGCTTCCGCAGTTTTCAAAGCCTCACTTACAATCTTTTTGGCTTCTGCTTCCGCAGAGCCGATTGCCGCTTCCGCAATCTTTTTCCTGTGGTTGATGCCGGCAAAAAAAGCAGCTCCGCCACATGCGGCTGCAATTACTACGATCAGCACAATCGCCAACCATAAATCCATCTGAATGGGCACCTCCTTGATTTGATTTTTTTCAACGCTAAATTTCATAAAAAATTAATCAACTCAAAGAGCCGTTATTACGGATAATATTCAATTGTCTGCTTAAAATAAACACAACAAGCCCGCGAAAGCGGGGATAAACAGTCTCTTATATACACGCCGCAGGGCGCGCACCTGTTACAATTTCATTGATTTATCTATTTTATAACGGCCCCGTATACGAGTCCAATTAATAAAGCGACCGGCAGCATGGAAAGCCGCTTGCCCCTTGCGGTATTTGCGTACAGTCTTAACCGCCGGAAGCGGTGGAAAAAACCATACAAATATCCTTATCTATTCTATCTTCCGATAGAGTAAAAGTCAAGAATTATTTGTATCTTTTGTATATGCGGCCGGGCCGGGCAGACAAAAACGCGCGGCGGTCTGACTATATAATATGGAAAAAGCGGCAACGGCCTGCAAAACGGCAGAGTTTTTTTGAAATGGAAAAATTTATTAAAAATTTTTGTTAAAATCTTATCAACAGGCTTGTATTATTGCGAAAAATGCTTTATTATATGAAGTGCTAATTGAATAGTTTAAAAATTCAGGAGGTAGTATTATGTCAGTAAAAGTGGCGATTAACGGTTTTGGGCGCATTGGCCGCCTTGCTTTCAGGCAGATGTTTGGTGCAGAAGGGTACGAGGTCGTGGCAATTAATGACCTTACCGACGCAAAAATGCTTGCGCATCTTTTAAAGTACGATTCTGCACAGGGGCGCTACGATAAGCCGGTGGAAGCAAAAGAAAATTCCATTGTAGTAGACGGCAAGGAAATTACCATTTACGCAAAAGCGAATGCAGCGGAGCTTCCGTGGGGCGAACTGGGCATTGACGTTGTTCTGGAGTGCACAGGTTTTTATTGCTCAAAGGCGAAAAGTCAGGCGCATATTGATGCAGGCGCTAAAAAGGTTGTTATCTCTGCGCCCGCGGGCAATGATCTTCCCACAATTGTTTACAGTGTAAACGAAAAGACGCTGACCAAGGAAGATACGATTATTTCCGCAGCTTCCTGTACGACGAACTGTTTGGCCCCCATGGCAAATGCCTTGAACAAGCTTGCTCCAATCAAGAGTGGTATTATGAGTACGATCCACGCCTATACGGGTGATCAAATGGTTTTGGATGGACCGCACAGAAAAGGTGACCTCAGAAGAGCCCGTGCAGCTGCTGTGAATATCGTGCCGAACTCCACAGGTGCTGCAAAGGCGATTGGTCTGGTTATTCCTGAACTTAATGGTAAGCTGATCGGCAGCGCACAGCGTGTTCCCGTTCCAACAGGCTCTACAACCATTCTTACAGCAATTGTAGAAGGTTCTGTAACGGTTGATCAGGTTAATGCAGCCATGAAGGCCGCCGCGTCTGATTCTTATGGATATAATGAAGATCCAATCGTTTCTTCTGATATTATAGGAATTACCTATGGTTCTCTCTTTGATGCAACGCAGACGATGGTTATCAATCTGGACAACGGTACAAGCGAGGTACAGGTAGTTTCCTGGTATGATAATGAAAACAGCTACACAAGCCAGATGGTAAGAACCATTAAGTATTTTGCAGAGCTGTAATAAAGGCTTAAAAATTTTATAACAGGGCGGGGTTTCCCGCCTTGTTTTTTTATGCGCAGGTATTCTGTGAAACAGAGCAAAATATGCCGGTGTTGTATTCTAAACCAGTGAGATCGCCATCTGAAAAACAAGTGGCTTTATATACAGACAGGTGCCTTAAAAGGCGGCAAAACCGGCGCCGTTTTTTTGTATTATAAAAAACTACCGAAAAACAGGGAGAAAATAAGTGAAATTTTTTATTGCTTTTTTCTGCTTTTTCCATTAAAATATTATGTTGGTGATACTTGTGAAAAATGTGTTGATTGTATCCAAATCGCAACAGAGTATAGCGCCTTTGTCCGGCCTGCTGCAGGAAAGAGGCTACATGGATATAGAAGCGGTTTTTTCTGTGCAAAAGGCGGAGTGTCTTGCCGAAAGCCATCCGTTTGATTTGGTTATTATCAACACCCCGGTTGTAGATGGAACGGGGATAGAGCTTTCTTTTTATATGGCAGACAACACGCGTGCGGGTGTTTTGCTTTTAATACGTGAGGATGCAATCGAGACGCGCAGAGAAAAAATAGAAAATCATGGTATTTTTATTATACCAAAGCCAATCAGCCGCAGGTATTTTTGCCAGGCCGTTAAAATGTGGGAGGTTTCTAAACGCAGGCTGACGAGGCTTGAGCGGGAAAATATGGAGCTCAAAAGCAAGGTTGAGGAAATTAAAATTATCCACAGGGCAAAATGTGTTTTGATGCAGTGCCTTTCCATGAGCGAATCGCAAGCGCATAGCTATCTTGAAAAACAGGCGATGGATATGCGTCAGAGTAAGATTAAAGTAGCAGAGCAGGTGCTTAACACATATGAAAATTAAGCGGCGTTCAAACGTTTGTACAAAGACGGCATTATAAGCCAAAACGGTATATTTAAGGACAGCGGCCGGCGTCCAGAGCAGTACCAGGAAAGGGATGGATAGAAAATTATGAGCAAAACGGCATACTTAATTTTGGAAAACGGCAAGGTGTTTGAAGGAAAAAGCTTTGGCGCTGAAAAGGAAGTAACGGGGGAGCTTGTCTTTACAACGGCGATGACCGGCTACCTGGAAACACTCACCGACCCCAGTTATTATGGGCAGGTGGTTATGCAGACGTTCCCTTTAATTGGAAATTACGGGGTTATTCCCTCCGATTTTGAAAGCGCACAGCCAGCGCTTCGGGCATATATTGTAAGAAATAGGTGTCAAGAACCTTCTAACTTTCGTTGCGAGGGTACTCTTGACACCTTTTTAAAAGCGTGCGGGATTCCGGGCATGTACGCCCTGGACACCAGAGCGCTTACGAGGATTGTACGCGAATACGGCGTTATGAACTGCAAGCTGGTGTATTCGCTTGCAAATAAGGAGCAGGATTTAAAGGAGATTGCATCTTACAGGGTAACGGATGCGGTCCGGTCTGTAACGAAAAACGAACAGAAGCGTTTTTGCGCACAGCAACCGCGGTATAACGTTGTACTGTGGGATTTTGGCGCAAAGGATAATATCCGCCGCGAGCTTATGAAAAGGGGTTGTAATGTTACGGTTGTGCCCGCTTATACCACGGCGCAGCATATTATGGACTTGCATCCCGACGGAATTATGCTTTCCAACGGCCCCGGAAACCCTGTGGATAACGGCGCGGTGATTGAGCAGCTCAGGATTTTATGCCAAGAAAAGATTCCTACCTTTGGCATTTGTCTGGGACACCAGCTTCTTGCGCTTTCGCAGGGAGCCAAAACAGAAAAACTGAAATACGGCCACCGCGGCGCTAACCAGCCTGCAACGGATACACAGACAGGCCGGGTATATATTACAAGCCAAAACCACGGGTATGCGGTTGTAGGGGAAAGCCTGCCCGCAAATGCAAGGGAAAGCTACAAAAATGCAAACGATGGCACATGCGAAGGCGTGGAATATTTGGACATGCCTGCATTTTCTGTGCAGTTCCATCCGGAAGCCTGCGGCGGCCCGCTGGACACGGGTTTTCTGTTTGACAGATTTCTCTCTATGATGGACGAAAAAAATAGACAGTAGTATAGAGCCGGCTTACAGCGCCGCACAACGCAACCCCTGATATTGGAAAGGATGAATAGAATATGCCGTTGAATCAAGACATAAAAAGAGTCATGGTGATTGGGTCTGGACCAATTGTGATTGGACAGGCTGCGGAATTTGACTATGCAGGCACACAGGCCTGCAGAGCGCTTAAGGAGGAAGGGCTGGAGGTTATTTTGATCAATTCCAACCCTGCCACCATTATGACAGACAACGCTATGGCCGATAAAATATATATAGAGCCTCTTACGCTGGAAACCGTTAAGCGGATTATTGAAAAAGAAAAGCCAGACAGCCTGCTTTCCACTTTGGGGGGACAAACGGGGCTGACGCTTTCCATGCAACTTGCAAAGGAAGGTTTTTTAGAAAAGAACCATGTTCAACTTTTGGGAGCAAACCCTGTTACAATTGACAAGGCGGAAGATAGACAGCTGTTTAAAGATACAATGGAAGAGATCGGCCAGCCGGTTATACCCTCCCGTGTTGTAAACGATGTGGAAAGCGCCGTGTGTTTTGCGCAGGAGATCGGGTATCCTTTGATTATCCGTCCGGCGTTTACTTTGGGCGGCACAGGCGGCGGGATCGTAGAAAACGAAGAAGAGTTGCGGGAGATTACGGCAAACGGCCTGGAGCTTTCGCCTATTACACAGGTGCTTGTAGAAAAATGTATTGCAGGTTGGAAAGAAATTGAATTTGAAGTTATGCGCGACGCAGCGGGTAATGTCATTACGGTCTGTTCCATGGAAAACTTTGACCCTGTAGGCGTACATACGGGCGACAGCATTGTAATTGCGCCGGCAGTCACGCTGGCCGACAAAGAGTACCAGATGCTCAGAAGCGCATCTTTGGATATTATTTCTGCGCTTGGCGTAGAGGGCGGTTGCAACTGCCAATTTGCACTGAACCCGGAAACGTTTGATTATGCGGTAATCGAAGTGAATCCCAGGGTTTCGCGTTCGTCGGCACTTGCCTCTAAGGCAACCGGCTACCCAATTGCAAAAGTGGCGGCAAAGATTGCCATTGGCTATACGCTCAGCGAGATCAGGAATGCCGTAACGGGTTCGACCTATGCCTGCTTTGAGCCCGCGCTCGATTATGTAGTTGTCAAGCTGCCCAAATGGCCGTTTGACAAATTTGTATATGCAAAGCGTCAGCTTGGCACGCAGATGAAGGCGACCGGCGAAGTTATGGCGATTGCGCCTACGTTTGAACAGGCAATCATGAAGGCGGTGCGCGGTGCTGAAATTTCGTTGGATACGCTTAACAGCGAAAAGTTTGCAAATATGTCTGTGGATACGCTCAGAAACAGGCTGAAGGTTTGTGACGACGAACGACTCTTCTGCATTTACCAGGCGTTGAAAAAAGGCATAACGGTAGACGAAATCCATGCTGTCACCATGGTGGACGAATGGTTTTTGCATAAGCTTTCCAAATTGGCGGCAATGGAAGAGGCGCTGCGACAGGGCCCGCTTACGCGGGAATTGTATGGTAAGGCAAAACATATGGGTTTTTTGGATAAAGTTGTCAGCCGTTTAAGCGGCTGCGAAATTGAAACCCCCATGCTGCCCGTATATAAAATGGTAGATACCTGCGCGGCCGAGTTTGCGGCGGAAACCCCCTATTTTTACTCTACTTTTGACAGTGAAAATGAGGCGCGCGAATTTATAGATGAAAGGGATACAGGGAAAAAGACCATTATCGTGTTTGGCTCCGGCCCGATCCGGATTGGCCAGGGGATAGAATTTGACTATGCTTCTGTCCATTGTGTATGGGCGCTGAAGAAGGCGGGCTACGAGGTAGTGATTGTCAACAATAATCCCGAAACCGTTTCCACCGATTTTGATACGGCTGACAGGCTGTATTTTGAACCGCTGACAAACGAGGATGTTATGGGGATTATCCATACAGAAAAGCCCTACGGCGTGGTTGTGGCGTTTGGCGGACAGACAGCGATCAAGCTGACAAAGTTTTTAAGTAAGCAGGGTGTAAATATTTTGGGGACTTCTGCCGACAGCATTGATATGGCGGAAGACAGGGAGCGTTTTGACGAACTGCTGGAAAGGCATAAAATTAAACGGCCACAGGGCGTGACTGTTATGACGACGGAAGAAGCGCTTGACGTAGCCGGAAGGATTGGCTATCCTGTACTGATGCGTCCTTCCTATGTGTTGGGCGGACAGAATATGATTATCGCCTTTAATGAGGATGATATTGTCGAATATATGTCGATTATTCTTTCGCAAAACATTGAAAATCCTATTTTGATTGACAAATACCTGATGGGAACGGAAATAGAGGTCGACGCCATATGTGACGGGGAAGAGATTCTGATTCCCGGAATTATGGAACATGTGGAACGCGCGGGTGTGCATTCCGGTGATTCGATCGCTGTATACCCGGCATGGAATATCAACGATGAAATGACAGAGAAGATTGTGCATTCCTCCAGAGATTTGGCGCTTTCTTTGGAAACCAGAGGGCTTGTCAATATTCAATATTTAATCTATAAAAACGATCTGTACGTCATTGAGGTCAATCCGCGTTCTTCCAGAACAATTCCCTATATCAGCAAAGTAACAGGCGTTCCAATGGTGGACCTTGCAACAAGGGCCATGTTGGGCGAAAAACTTAAAGATATGGGCTACGGCACGGGGCTTTATAGAAAATCACCTTATGTTGCCGTAAAAGTTCCGGTATTTTCTTTTGAAAAGCTCATTAATGTGGACAACCACCTGGGACCTGAAATGAAGTCCACAGGGGAAGTGCTTGGTATTGCCGGAACATTGGAGGAAGCGCTGTACAAAGGTCTGACCGGCGCAGGCTATAAAATGACCAAGTCTGGCGGGGTTCTGATTACGGTACGCAACAGCGATAAAGGAGAAATTGGCGATACTGCTAAAAAATATGCAGAACTGGGTTTTGCTATTTATGCTACAAAAGGTACGGCGGAGGTTTTAAAAGAATACGGTATAGAAGCCGTAGTCGTCAATAAAATTCATGAATCCAGAGACAATACCCTGACACTGATCGAAAGCGGGAAAATCAGCTATGTAATTTCCACCTCCTCCAAAGGGCGTATCCCAACGCGCGACAGCGTAAAAATCCGTCGTAAGACCGTAGAGCGTAATATTCCATGCCTTACCTCCATTGATACCGCCAACGCGCTTGCCGGCTGTTTGAAGAGCCGGTACACGCCGCACAATACAGAGCTGGTGGATATCAATCATATGAGGAGTGAAAAAATGCAATACGAATTTACAAAAATGCATGGCTGCGGCAACGACTATATCTATTTTAATTGCTTTCACCAAAAGATTAACAACCCGGAGGGTTTAAGCGTGCGGCTTTCCGACCGGCGTTACGGTATAGGCGGCGACGGCGTGATTTTGATTTGCCCGTCAGAGGTTGCGGACGCAAAGATGCGTATGTTTAATTTGGATGGCTCAGAGGGGAAAATGTGCGGTAACGGTGTGCGCTGCATTGGGAAATATTTGTATGACCATGATATGGTTGACCAGAATAAAGACACGGTGACAATTGAAACGTTAAGTGGAATTAAAACGCTGAAAGTTTATAAACAGGACGGAGAGGTCAGGCGGCTGCGTGTAGACATGGGAAAAGCGGAGCTTGACCCTGCAAGGATCCCCGTTGCCATGGACCGGAAAGCGGTGATCAGCGAACCTGTGACGATTGGCGGCAAGGATTATCATATTACCTGTGTGTCCATGGGTAATCCGCACTGTGTGGTTTTTGTGAACAACGTGGATTCGCTGGATATTGAAAGCATTGGTCCGCAATTTGAATTCGATCCGCTTTTCCCGGAGCGTGTCAATACGGAATTTGTAAAAGTGCTTGACCGCCATACCATCCGTATGCGCGTATGGGAACGCGGAAGCGGTGAAACGTGGGCTTGTGGTACCGGCGCGTGCGCCGCGGCTGTGGCGGCTGTGGAAAATGGCTTTTGCCCCAAAGACGAAGATATTACCATTAAGCTCAAAGGCGGAGATCTGGTGATCCGCTATACAGGTGAAACGGTCTATATGACAGGCGAGGCAGAACGTATTTTTGAAGGTACCATCGTTTTATAATCACGAAAGCAAACGGGCGGAAAAATCTGACTGTGCGTTAAGAAAAAGGGGCGGCGCAGGGGCGACGACAGAGGTTGCCCCTTGGCGTTTTTGTTAAGGGAAAGGACGAAAAAAATGGCTAAATATATTTTTGTAACGGGCGGCGTTGTTTCTGGCTTGGGCAAAGGCATTACAGCGGCTTCTCTGGGCAGGCTGCTGAAGGCAAAGGGCTTGAAAATTGCAGCGCAGAAGCTGGATCCGTACATTAATGTGGATCCAGGCACCATGAGCCCTTACCAGCATGGAGAGGTCTACGTTACGGAAGATGGTGCGGAAACAGACCTGGACCTGGGGCATTACGAGCGGTTTATCGACGAAAACCTCAATAAATTTTCCAATCTTACGACGGGAAAAGTGTATTCTAATGTTTTGGATAAGGAAAGAAAAGGCGAATATTTGGGGCAAACCGTGCAGGTGATCCCGCATATTACCAATGAAATTAAGAATTTCATTTATAATGTGGGGAAAAAGTCAAACGCGGACGTAGTCATTACGGAGATCGGCGGTACAGTCGGAGATATCGAAAGCCAGCCGTTTTTAGAGGCGATCCGCCAGGTATCGCTGGAGGTAGGGCCGGACAATTGTATTTTTATACACGTTACGCTTGTGCCATATTTAAAAAGCTCCGGCGAGCATAAGTCGAAACCCACGCAGCACAGTGTAAAAGAACTGCGTTCACTTGGAATTAATCCGGATATTATTGTGCTGCGCTGCGACGAACCGATTGACGAAGGCATTTTCAAAAAAATTGCGTTGTTCTGCAATGTAAAACCGGACTGCGTGATCGAAAATATTACGCTTCCCGTGTTGTATCAGGCACCCCTGATGCTGGAAAAAAACCATTTTTCCGATATTGTATGCAGGGAACTACATCTGGAATGTAAGGAAGGTGATATGCGCGAATGGCTGGAAATGCTCAAACGCATAGAGTCCAGAAACAAGGATGTAAGAATTGCGCTTGTAGGTAAGTATGTGCAGTTGCACGACGCCTACCTTTCTGTTGCAGAGGCGTTACACCATGCGGGTTATGAAAACGCCGCGCATGTGCATATAGTATGGGTGGACGCAGAGCTTGTGACAGAATATACCGTAGAAGAACTTTTAGGCGATTGCCACGGGATATTGGTTCCCGGAGGCTTTGGCGACAGAGGGATTGAAGGAAAGATCACGGCTGCAAGGTACGCAAGGGAAAATAACGTGCCATATCTTGGCATCTGCCTTGGCATGCAGACGGCTGTCATAGAATTTGCAAGAAACGTATTGGGGCTGGAAGATGCAAACTCCGGGGAATTTGCACCCAATTCGGAGAACAGGGTAATCGACCTTATGCCCGACCAGCTGGGCGTTGTTTCCAAAGGCGGCACCATGCGCCTGGGCGCGTATCCCTGCAAGATCAAAGAGAAAACCAATATGGCGCGCGCGTATGGAAAAAGCGAAATTGCCGAACGGCACCGCCACCGTTATGAATTTAATAACGAATACAGGGAAGCGTATGAGAAAAACGGTATGGTTGTTACCGGTACTTCCCCGAACGGGATGCTGGTGGAGGCAGTGGAAATTCCGGCCAACCGCTTTTATGTGGGTGTACAGTACCACCCCGAATTCAAAAGCCGTCCACAGGCGGCGCATCCGCTCTTCCGCGATTTTGTCAAGGCGTCTTTAGAGCATAAAAAAATAACAGAAAAATAAAGCGTGAAACGCACGTCTGGAAAGGAAAAAGCGTATGAAAATAAACCAAAATTTTGACCGTATGGTTCCCAGCTACCTTTTTGCAGAGATTGCAAAAAGAGTTGAAGCATTTGCAGCGGCTAACCCCGATAAAAAGCTGATCCGCCTGGGAATAGGCGATGTAACGCTTCCGCTTGCGCCTGTTGTGGTGGAAGCAATGAAAAAGGGAGCGGAAGATCTTGCCCATAAAGAAACATTTAAAGGGTATCCAGATTATGAGGGCTACGCTTTTTTACGGGAAGCAGTCGCCGGTTATTATAAAAGCCATGGAGTAGAAGTCGGCGCAGATGAAATTTTTATAAGCGACGGCGCAAAGAGCGATTGTGGAAATATTGGTGATATTTTTGACACGGACAACACTGTGCTGGTCACAGACCCCGTATACCCTGTGTATGTGGATTCTAACCTGATGGCTGGCAGGAAGATTTTATATGCCGATTCTACCTGGGAAAACGGATTTGCAGCTATGCCCGACAAAAATGTAAAGGCAGATATCATTTATCTTTGTTCGCCAAACAACCCAACGGGTTCGGTCTATACGAAAGAACAGCTGAAAGCATGGGTGGATTATGCGCTTGCAAACGACGCGGTCATATTATTTGACGCGGCATATGAAGCGTTTATCACGCAGGATGTACCCGGAAGCATTTTTGCGATAGAAGGTGCAAAAAGCTGCGCCATTGAATTTTGCTCGCTTTCCAAAACGGCTGGTTTTACCGGAACACGTTGCGGATATACGGTTATTCCCAAGGAGCTTACGCGCTGCGGGAAGAATCTGCACCAGCTGTGGTACCGCCGTCAGGCAACAAAGTTTAACGGCGTTTCCTGGCCCGTCCAGTGCGCGGCTGCCGCGGTATTTTCTGAAGAAGGACAAAAACAAATACGGGAGAACATTGCCTATTATCAGGAAAATGCCCGTATTATTGCGGAGGCGCTCGACGAACTGGGGATTGCCTACACAGGGGGAAAGAACTCCCCGTATATCTGGCTGAAATGCCCAAATGAGATGGGATCTTGGGACTTTTTTGATTATTTGCTTGAGAAGGCGAATGTGGTCGGAACACCGGGTGCGGGCTTTGGAAAAAACGGCGAAGGGTTTTTCCGCCTGACTGCTTTTGGCGACAGAGAAAGTACGCTGGAAGCTGTAAAAAGAATTAAAAGCCTGCAGTATTAATGCACTTGCTTTCTACAAGCTTTATTGCAGCAGAGGCAAGGTAAGAGGGCAAACAGAAAGAGGAAAAGGGCGGGAAAAAATATCCCGCCCTTTGTTCCATGGGCACATGAAAAGGAAAGAGGGACGTTATGGCTTTTTTACCTGTAAGCCGGCAAGAACTGATACAAAAAGGCGTAGCGGCGCCCGATTTTGTCTTTGTGACAGGCGATGCATATGTGGATCATCCCAGCTTTGGCGTCAGCATTTTGTCACGCCTTTTGGAGTATCACGGTTATACGGTGGCCATTTTGCCACAGCCAGATATAAACCAGACAAAAGATTTTACACGCTTTGGCAGGCCTAAGCTTGGTTTTCTGGTAACGTCGGGAAATATAGACAGTATGGTGTCCCATTATACAGTGGCAAAGAAACGGCGTAGTTATGACGTTTATTCAGCGGGAGGAAAAACAGGAAAACGCCCCGACCGGGCGGTGCTTGCCTATACGCGCAGGCTTAAGCGGATTTATCCGGACTGCCCTGTCATTATAGGCGGGCTGGAGGCCTCTCTGCGCCGTTTTGCACATTATGATTATTGGGACGACTGCGTCCGTCCGTCCATTCTGATCGACAGCGGCGCAGATCTGTTGACCTATGGTATGGGGGAAAACCAGACGCTTGCAATTGCACAGCATTTGAAAGAAGGTCTGCCGATTGCAGCGTTGCATAATCTTCGGGGTGTTTGTTATGCTGTTCCAACAAAGGAGTATGTGCCGGCTTCTGTATGCGAATGCCCTTCATTTGAACGCGTGAGGCAGGACAAGCGCGATTATGCCGTTGCATGCAGAAAGCAGATGGAGGAGCAGGACGCGGTGCGCGGCCGTGTGGTCATACAGCGTCATGGCAGCAAAATATTGGTACAGAACCCGCCGATGCCTCCACTTACTACACAGGAGCTGGATCTGGTATACGCTTTGCCGTATATGCGTACATACCACCCCATGTATGAAAAAGAGGGCGGCGTCCCTGGTATTGCAGAAGTGGAATTTTCCATCACCCACAATCGCGGTTGCTTTGGCGCATGCAATTTTTGTGCACTTGCGTTTCACCAGGGACGGGCCGTTACCGCCAGAAGCGAACAGTCCGTTCTGGATGAGGCGGTAAGGCTGACAAAATATCCACACTTTAAGGGCTATATTCACGACGTGGGCGGCCCCACAGCCAATTTCCGGCTGCCGTCGTGTAAAATACAGGAAAAGGCGGGTCTGTGTAAAAATAAAAAATGCCTGGCGCCGCACCCGTGCAGACAGCTGCAGGCGTCGCATGCAGAATATCTGAATTTGCTGCGTAAACTGCGAAGCATACCCGGGGTAAAAAAAGTGTTTATCCGTTCGGGTATCCGGTTTGACTATATGATGGCAGACCCGGATCGCCAATTTTTTAGGGAGCTTGTGCAGTACCATATCAGCGGCCAGCTGAAAGTGGCGCCGGAGCACTGTTCGAACGCGGTGCTTGATAAAATGGGAAAGCCGCATATTCAAACTTATAAGCGGTTTGCAAATGAATTTTATAAGCTTACAGGGCAATTGGGGAAAGAACAGTATCTGGTGCCCTATTTCATGTCCTCGCACCCGGGGTCAACGATGAAAGACGCGGTGGAACTTGCACTTTTTTTGAAGCAGGAGCATATCCACCCTGAACAGGTGCAGGATTTTTACCCAACGCCCGGTACGGTTTCTACCTGTATGTTTTACACCGGGATGGATCCATATACCCTGCAGCAGGTATATGTGCCGAAAACAGCGCATGAAAAAGCCATGCAGCGCGCTCTGTTGCAGTATTTTCAGCCTAAAAACAGAGAACTTGTCATAGAAGCGCTGCTTCTGGCCGGCAGGGAGGATTTGATTGGTACAGATAAAAAATGCCTGGTACCGCCCACACCTGCTTACCGCGCGCGGCTTTTGCAAAAACAGCGGACAGCGCATGGCAGCCGGAAGAATTTGCAAGGAAGAAAGAAAAAACGCCGTGGCTAAGGCCGGGCGCCAGGTCGAAACAGAAGGCTTATATATGAATATCCACAGGCGCCCCTTATAAAATTTTGAAAACCCGGCTATGGAAAAAGGACTGTGCTATGAAGAAAAAGACAGGAAAAATTGTATTGTTATCACTTGCTTTGGCGGCCACGCTGCTTATCTCCTTTGGCGCACCGCTGGGTATACCTACATGGGACGACGTTTTTTCCATTTTTTCACCCGTACCCGTTATGGAGGAAGACGGGCTGTACGTCCATTTCCTGGATGTGGGTTGTGCAGACAGCGCCTATATTACCTGCAATGGCTACCATGTGCTGATCGACGCGGGAAACCCCTCTATGCAGGAAACGGCGGCCTATTATTTAAGACAGTGTGGCGTAAAGAAGCTGGATCTTGTTATTGCGTCGCATCCGGATAAAGATCATATAGGCGACATGCCGTCGGTTTTACAGCGGCTGCAGGTTTTGCGGTTCTGGATGCCTGATATAGAAGAAGACCTTGTACCGCAGGCAGACTATTATACCGATATGCTGGATGCCGTTGACAGGCAGGGTATTGCGATGCAAAACCCAAAGCCGGGGGAAAGCCTGCAGCTTGGCCAGATGCAGTTTACGGTGCTTGCACCTCTTAAGGCATACGGCAGCTCCAACAACAACTCACTTGTAATAAAACTGACCTATAAAAACAACAGTTTTTTATTTACGGGAGATGCAGAAAAGCAGTCTGAGCAGGATATTTTGGAAAGCGGCGCGGATGTACACGCAGACGTTTTAAAGGTAGGGCATCACGGCAGTAAAAGCTCCAGCACAAAAACATTTTTACAAGCCGTTTCACCGCAGTATGCGGTTATCAG
Source organism: uncultured Oscillospiraceae bacterium (assembly GCA_900541975.1). Taxonomy (GTDB): domain Bacteria; phylum Bacillota; class Clostridia; order Oscillospirales; family Acutalibacteraceae; genus Scatavimonas; species Scatavimonas merdigallinarum. The sequence goes on from UQLR01000010.1 coordinate 81,736, forward strand.
CGTAGGTGATAACAGCTATGGGCTTCCAAAGCGCACGGTGATCCGCCGTATGGAAAAGCAAAATATACAGGTGTACCGAACAGACGTGTACGGTACGATTGTATTTTACAGCGACGGAAACACTGTAACACCGCTTACCGCCGCGTAACAGATAAAGGAGAGAATAGAATGATCACATTAAAAATTGACCATTTTGATACGCAATATGCCTATTGTACAAATAAGGAAAAAAAGCTTTTTGCAATTGTGCTGGAGGAGTTGCCGCACGAAGCAAAAAAAGGCGACATATTGTTGATTGATGACAATGGAAAACTGCAAATTCAGCGTTAATCAGACAAAAAATATTATACGGGCGTTTGCCCTCTTGACAAACCTGTCTGGCTTTACTATACTGAACATACAGGCAGTGAGAAGAAAAAGTACCTCCAAAGAAACGGTGCAGAGAGGCTGCGGCAGGTGTAAGCAGTTGCGTTTTTGGGGCGAAATACATCTTTGAGCCGTCCGTTGAACGGGCGTTTTGTCCAAGTAGGCCGGACCGGGTGCGCCCGTTGCAGCGTGAGGGTATAAAAGCATTTGTACCCGTGAGGCTGCCGTTGTGAAGCGGCGGTAAATTGAGGTGGTACCACGGAATTTTCCGTCCTCTGTACGGCAGGGGACGGCTTTTTTCATATAGGCTTGCAAAAAACGCCGCTTTCTGCTGGTTTTCATTATTTTTTGCCGTAGCGCACAAAAACAGGAGGAATACAAATGGGCGTATTTGACGAACTGAAGGCAAGGGGCATGATTGCCCAGACAACAAACGAGCAACAGGTCAGGGATCTGCTCAACAACCACAAAACGGTGTTTTACATTGGGTTTGACCCTACGGCGGACAGCCTGCATGTGGGCCATTTTGTACAAATTATGGTGATGGCGCATATGCAAAGGGCCGGGCATGTTCCCATTGCATTGTTTGGCGGAGGAACCGGCATGGTCGGCGACCCCAGCGGAAAAAGTGATATGCGGAAAATGCTTACAAAGGAAAGGATCGACCACAATATTCGCTGTTTTCAAAAACAAATGTCGCGCCTGATCGATTTTTCAGACGGAAAGGCCATTATGGTTAACAATGCCGACTGGCTGCTTGATTTAAATTATATTGCATTTATCCGCGAAATTGGCGTGCATTTTTCCGTTAATAAGATGCTCGCCGCAGAATGCTACAAGCAGAGGCTTGCGCGTGGCGGGCTTACCTTTTTTGAACTAAATTATATGCTGATGCAGAGTTACGATTTTTATGTGTTGAACCAGGAATACGGGTGCCAGCTCGAGCTTGGCGGCGACGACCAATGGAGCAACATTATAGGCGGCGTGGAGCTGATTAGACGAATTGCCGCAAAAGAAGCGGAGCAGACCGGAAAACCGATCCCCAAAACGGCGGAATCATTTGGTATGACGTTTACGCTGCTTACTACAAGCGAAGGAAAGAAGATGGGAAAAACAGAAGCCGGTGCAGTATGGCTGGATCCGGAAAAAACCAGCCCATATGCATTTTATCAGTACTGGCGGAATATAGCAGACGCAGATGTGGAACGTTGCCTGAAAATACTGACCTTTCTTCCACTTGAAGAGATTGGTGCGCTTGCAAAGCTGCAGGGCAGTGAAATAAACCGCGCGAAAGAGGTGCTTGCCTTTGAGGTAACAAAGCTGATCCACGGGGAGGAAGAAGCACAGAAAGCACAAGGTGCGGCAAAGGCGTTGTTTGAAGCGGGCAAAAGCGCGCAGGACATGCCCTCCACCACTTTAACGCAGAGCGATTTTACAGACGGCCGGGTTACAGTGGTTGACTTGTTGCTGAAAACAAAGCTTGCACCGTCTAGAAGTGAGGCGCGCAGACTGATTTTGCAGGGCGGCGTGATGGTAGAGGATCAAAAAGTAACAGAACCGGGCGCCTGCGTTACAGCGGCCCAATTTCAGGAAAAGGGCTTTATTGTCATGAAAAAGGGGAAAAAGGCTTTCCATAAAATCTGCCTGTAAGCAATAGAGGGGAACGTAATTAAGGAAAGGTGGAACATACGGATGAAAAAGCTTTTTTCGGAATTTAAAGATTTTATTATGCGGGGGAACGTAATGGATCTGGCGGTTGCCGTGATCGTAGGCGCTGCGTTTCAGGCAATTATCAGTTCCCTGGTGGACGATGTTTTGTCGCCGTTTATTGGGATATTTGTCAACCTGGACTTTAAGGACCTGGTTATTACGCTCAACGGCGTAGATATCCGTTATGGCGCATTTATCACGGCAGTCATTACATTTTTGATTACGGCGTTTGTTATATTCCTGCTGATCAAGGGAATAAATAAACTCATGGATCTTGGAAAATACCTGAAAAAGCAGGAAGAAGAAAAAGCCCCGGCAACAAAGGTTTGCCCATTTTGCTGCAGCGAAGTTGACATAAGGGCAAGCCGTTGCCCGCACTGTACTTCTCAGCTTGAAGAATAAAGGAGAATTTTTTGTATGGCACCCAGAAAAAGCGCCTTTCACAAATTTAAGAAAAATGTTGACCAGAGGGACGTTCTGATTGCGGCAGGCATTTTGGTGTATGCAGCGGCGTTGATGATTATGATTTTGTTCGCCGTCAGCGCGGGCCCCAAAATTGCGGCCAGACAGACGCAAACCGTCCAAAAAAATGTGACGGTGCCGGAGTATTCTGAAGAATCAAAGGCGTACACTACTGTAGAGATTGACCAAAACAGTATGTACAGAGGGCCGCTGATTCTGGTGAACAACGATTATCAAAGTGAAGTTGACGGCATAAACCTTGTGAACCTGATGGAAGAATCAAACGGGACCTACCAGGTAACGGACTATAATGCGCAGATCAATGGCGGCGCTGTCATGGAAAATGTTAATGCCATGTTTGGGGATTTTTACAAGGCGGCCGGTGACAATGATGTGATGATCAACAGCGGTTATCGCAGTAAAGAGATACAACAGGAAATTTATGATAATACAATTACCGCACAGGGAGAGGAAGGGGCAAGCTGGGTTTCAAAACCAGGTTTTAGCGAACATCAGACGGGCTACGCGTTTGATCTTTCTCTTTTGACAGACGACGGAATTATAGAAGAATTTACAGGTGAAGATAAATACGCCTGGATTGCAGAAAATTGTGCGCGTTATGGGTTTGTTGTGCGCTACAATGATAGTAAAAAGGATATAACAGGGATTTCAAATGAGCCTTGGCATTTCCGTTATGTTGGGCAGATTCATGCGGCTTATATGACGCAAAATAATCTATGCCTGGAGGAGTATATCGACCTGTTGCGTTCCTATACAGTGGACGAGCCGTTAATAATTAAAGACCTTTCCCTTAAAAATCATATGGTTTATTTTGTGAAGGCGGATGAGAGCGGCAAAACAAAAGTGCCTGTTCCTTCGGAGCAGGATTATGAAATATCCGGCAACAATGTAGACGGCTACATTGTGACCTGTAAAATGAACTGAAACAGAACAAATTAAAGGGGATCGGCTTTTTTAAAGCCAATCCCCTTTAATTTGTTGCAGTCTGCAGTAAAACCATTTGCTTAAAAATAAGTCTTTGTACGAATATATTCGCATAGGCTGTCAATGGGAATTCTGTCCTGCTTCATGGTATCGCGTTCACGAACGGTCACACATCCGTCTTCTACGCTGTCAAAGTCATAAGTAATACAATACGGCGTACCAATTTCATCCTGACGGCGGTAACGCTTACCAATTGAACCGGCGTCGTCAAATTCCGCCATAAAATGCTCCGAAAGCATGGTATATACAGCGCCGGCTTTTTCAGAAAGCTTTTTGGAAAGCGGTAAAACGGCCGCTTTATAGGGCGCCAGAGCAGGATGCAGGCGCATAACGATACGCGTGTCTTTTTCATCTATGACCTCTTCGTCATATGCGTCGCACAAAAATGCAAGCGCAACCCGGTCTGCACCCAGAGAAGGTTCAATTACATACGGTACATAACGCGTATTATCTTCCGGGTCAAAATACTCCAGGCTTTTGCCGGAATGCTCCTGGTGCTGTGTCAGATCATAATCGGTGCGGTCGGCAATACCCCAGAGCTCACCCCAGCCAAACGGGAAGAGAAATTCAATATCCGTTGTAGCTTTGGAATAAAAGGCCAGTTCTTCCTTTGCATGGTCGCGCAGGCGAAGGTTTTCCTCTTTCAGGCCAAGCGACAACAACCAGTTTTTGCAAAAATCTTTCCAGTAGTAAAACCAATCCAGATCGGTTCCTGGTTTACAGAAAAATTCCAACTCCATTTGTTCAAATTCACGAATACGGAAAATAAAATTCCCCGGTGTGATTTCATTACGAAAAGACTTTCCCACCTGCGCTACGCCGAAAGGAAGCTTTCTTCTGGTGGTTCGCTGGATATTTGCAAAGTTTACAAATATACCCTGCGCGGTTTCAGGACGAAGATAAAGCTCGTTTTTGGAGTCTTCCGTTACACCCTGAAAGGTTTTGAACATTAGGTTAAATTTGCGGATGTCTGTAAAATTCTTGCCGCCGCATTCCGGGCAGGCAATAGCATGGTCGCGAATATAGGCGGCCATTTCCTCAAACGTCATATTATTGGCGTCTGCGCCCGAATCTTCAATCAGTTTGTCTGCACGGTGGCGCGTTTTACAATCCTTACAATCCATTAAAGGGTCGGAAAACCCTCCCACATGGCCGGAAGCCACCCATACCTGTGGATTCATTAAAATAGCGCTGTCAAGCCCCACGTTGTAACGGCTTTCCTGTACGAATTTTTTAAGCCATGCATTTTTTACGTTGTTTTTAAACGCAACGCCCAAAGGGCCGTAATCCCATGCGTTAGAAAGCCCGCCGTAAATTTCCGACCCGGCGTACACAAAGCCTCTGTTTTTACACAGCGCTACAATTTTATCCATGGTCTTTTTACTGTTGTCCATCGTGTTAATCCTTTCCTTAACGAAAATATAACAAATTTATACTCTATAATATATTAATGTCAAAAAGGGGGGATGTCAAGCAGAAGCACGCAGTAACCCGTTTTGCGGGATTCATTGAAACCGCAGGGGCATATTTTTATTTAAAAAAACTGGGAATGGTTTACATAAAAGTTTGCTACATGCCGTTTTGTGTTTCCGTTTATCGGCATAATCCATAAAAAAAGAAAAAAAACTTTGTGTGCTTTTAAGCGGAAAAATATCTGTAATTCAACAAATTTGGTTTGCATTTCACAGGAAAAAACAGTATAATTATTACAATTTGGAGCATCTTGCTCCGAACAGCGGCGAATGGTATGTATCTGTGGGAAAATATGGCTGTAAAACCGCAGTAAATTTGCCGGACTGCCGCAGAATTTAGGATTTTTTGAAATGAAAGGATGGAACAAATGAAAAAGCAAGCAAGAAAATGCGTTGCGCTGCTTGTTGTGTTTTCCATTTTGCTAAGCATGATGTGCTTAAGTGCGGTTGCAGTGGAAGCAGACGACAGCGCAGTAGCAGATAACGTCACCGTGCTTAAGTATGGCGATGTAAACGATGATGGAATCGTTTCAACCAGAGATGCATTGGAAATGCAAAAACACATTGCATCTATGCTTGTCCTGACTGGCGACGCTTTTGTTGCAGGTGATGTAAATGGGGACGGCAAGGTCACTGTAGCAGATGTTTTACTGGTACAGCGGTATGTGGCAAAAGAAATAGACAAGTTCCCTGTGGAAGAAAAACCAACGGATCCACCGACGCAGCCGACAGACCCACCGACAAAACCCACCGACCCGCCGACAAAACCCACCGACCCGCCGACACAGCCGACGGACCCACCAACCAAACCCACCGACCCGCCGACACAGCCGACACAGCCGACAACGCCCCCGGCAGGCGGCGTGACGGTCAATGGTGAGGAGGCCTGCGTGGGCGACCAGGTTGTCTATACGGCAAAGCTGCAGGCAGACCAGCTGGTGGCGGGAATAAATGCGCATATTGACTATACGGAAAGTGTCCTCAAATTTTCAGATGCGACAATTGAGGCTTCTAAACGGGAATTGTTCCCGGTGCTGTGCATGGGAAGCATTGTATGGAACTTTGAGCCGATTGACGGAACGGCAAGAATGTATTTCAATGCAGCCGATGCAATTGAAGGCTTTGATTTTACAACAGAAGATGTTGTTGTCACCGTAACATTTGATGTAATAGCAAAAGGCGATGCAACAATAGAAACAAACATTGCGCAAATTCTTCAGATGGTAGACGACCCGAATGAAAAGAACCCGCCGCTTGAAGACTACACACTGCGCGATGAAGTAGAGATACTGTGCAACGGCGGCCCGACAGAGCCGACCGATCCGAGCGGAAACGATGCAACGGTAAACGGACAAAAAGTTGCAGTCGGCGATCAAGTAACGTATACTGTGTCTATGCAGGCAGACCAACTGGTGGCGGGTGTAAACGCACATATTAATTATACGGACAGCGTCCTTAAGTTTTCAGACGCAACGGTTGAGGCTTCTAAACGGGAATTGTTCCCGGTGCTGTGCATGGGAAGCATTGTATGGAATTTTGAACCAAATGACGGAACGGCAAGAATGTATTTCAACGCGGCCGATGCGATTGAAGGCTTTGACTTTACAACGGAAGACGTACTGGTTACCGTAACGTTTGACGTTATTGCCAAGGGTAACGCAACAGTTGAAACGGAATTTGAACAGATTCTTGCAATAATAGACGACCCGGATGAAAAGAACCCGCCCCTTGAAGATTATACTGTAAAGGACGAGATTATTCTTATCTGAGGGAGACAGGGTTTTACAGACGCTATAAGAAAAAAGATCCGCATTTGATAGTTTCAAATGCGGATCTTTAAAAAGAAAACAGAAGTAAAAAAATAAAAAAAATCTTGCAGTTTTATGTGTTTAGTGGTAAAATAATAACGTTGCGTTGAATATGTGTGTTATTTTTTTAAAGATATTTGTTATGGGCTCGTAGCTTAGCTGGGAAAGCGCCGCGTTCGCAACGCGGAGACCGAGGGTTCGAATCCCTTCGGGTCCACCATAAAAGTTAGGTGGAAATGGATGCACTTTTATCTGTTTCTACCTAACTCTTTTTTTGTTTTACTGGGTCTGTTTCTAAATTGCCTGTGGTTTGTTTTTGTAAATTTTTTGTGAACAATTATCTAAAGTTGCATTGTTCTATGCAACTTCTGCTCCTTTTCCCCCTATTTGTGAAAGGATTTTTCCTTATCATCAAGTAGGAGATGGTTCAGGTGTATAGCAAGAAAGCATGTGGTTATGTTTTGCCATATGACAAGTTGTCGCCCGTATCTAAATCTTTGCCGGCTTATTACGATCTGCCGGAAGTTAGCGGTAATTATAACAAACAATGGGCCGCCTTACTCGTTATTCGGAAATCTGCTGCATCAAGCTGGGTTAAGTGGACACACCATTCAGAAGGGAAAACCCATTGTGATATGTGTTTGGTGCTTGATGGGTGCTGGTTTCTGGAAAACAAGTCGCCCATGTGGTCGCATCATCCGTTCTGTCACTGTACGTTAGACCCGATTGATTACGCGGCAGTTTTAATGCATGCGGCGACATACAGCGAGTACAGTAAATTTGATCCTTACTTATTCGACCCTGACAACTTTTATAAGCATGGAAAGAACAGAGCCTTTGAAAGCTGGGGCTATACAGTTAATGACGCACGGTGGCTGCAAGCCGAACTAGAAAAACAGGCGCTTAAAAAGTATATTGCAGGAGATTACGCGCTTGGAAAATTAAATAAGTATGGGCAGCGAATTAACGTTAAAGTTACGATTTCAAGAAAAGATGGAACGGGCGAAGTATCGTTCATGACGGGATGGATGGTAAAACCAAACGGTAAGCTGAAATTAAATACGCCATATGGAGGTAAGTAGTATGAGAGAGATGGATTGTGTGGAAGTGATGGTTGAAAAAGAGAAGTACGCAAAAGATGGTGTACACAAAGGGATGCAGGGCTGGATCTGTGATCCGGATTCTATTGATGGGACTTGGCTGGTAAACTTTCCGCAATACGGTGAAAAAGATGATATCGCAGAAATCCCCATTTTGGAAGAAGATTTAGTGCTGCTGCCCGATGGGATGGACGCCCGGGTAAATGAGCGGATCAAGGCACAATTTGAGGATTGATCCTCCTATCTGATTCAAGCGCAGATATGCCGCAACAGTTCTGCTTCGTAGTGATTTTGCCGACCGTTTTTCATTCAGCGCCCCGACCAGAAGCGGGTATCTTTTTTGTAACGTAAACCCAAGCCGCCGCAAGCTGTATATCGCTTGCGGCAGCTTTTCTTTTTAAAAAGTCACCGGCGCACTCATTATGCGGCGTCTTCTTTTCTGAGAAAGGTTACGCACGGCTTTGGCTGTTCGCTTGCAAACGCGCTTGCAACGTCTACGGGGCTACCAACCTTTTTCAAGTTTTTCTTTGGTAGTATTGATAACCTGAACTTTACAAAGTGACACAGAATTGATAGAATAAAACAAAACTTGCCGATCAGAGGGACCGAGATGAAAAGTAAGCAAACCTTATTACCTTATTTGTACTCAATAGTAACGATTGGATGCACATTTTTTATTGGACAGGTTATATTGTGGTGCAGTCCACACGGCACCAACATGTGGACGTCCATTCTCTTTATTTTTATGAATTTAATCCCCATGCTCCTGGCCTTTGTTTTTATGCGGTTATCCGGCGAGATATCGGGGATATGGCAATTTATCAAAGCGGCGTTTCCAATCCGCGAGAATTGGTATGCTTTCGCTGCTGCAGTACTTGTGCCCGCTGTTTACTATGGCGTATCGCTTTTTCTGGGCAATGTGACATTTACTGGTTCGCCCTTTTCTGCCGTGATTGCCTATTTCCCCTGGACTCTGCTTCAGGGCGGCCTGGAAGAGGTCGGATGGAGATGGTATCTTCAGGAACATATTGCCATCAAAAGGAGCTTTGTTTTAAAAATGCTCGTTATATCCCTTATCTGGTTTGTGTGGCACTTTCCCATCTACCGGTTGCCCTGGGTTACAACAGGTTCGTCAAACTATCTTGTATTCTATCTGATGATATTAGGGAACACATTTACATTCGGTGCCGTAAAAGAATTGTCCCGAGGTTCCCTTCCATGTATTGCCGCCCATATGTTGATAGACACAGCGGCTGTGGCCATGCTTGTGGGCAGTGACCTTATGATGATAGCTGTTCTGGCTGGTGTAGAAATTCTGCTTTCTATCCTTGTGGTAACTTTGTTCAAAAAAAAATTATAAGCATCATAGAGGGCTTTTGAGCCCCTGGCGCAAAGTCTTCCCCTAACGCAAAAGGAGGGCGTTTGTATCACAATTAGGGCTATTTGCCACAACGAATAAATCCGGATTTGATACCGCTTGTGAATGGGTTCGGGTGTATTGTTTTCGGGGGACGATTATAAATGGTTGTAGTATTTCTGATATAAAAGGTTGAAGGCCTCTTCTTGTCACTGAGAAGCTTTTAACCCTTTTAAAGGAGAAGGCCGGTGCAGAAAAAGTCTGCACCGGCCAGTGAATTTTTGCTGAAATGGCTCAGTTAAATAATGATAAATCATGGCAAATCATAAATCAGAGAAAATGATGGTTCTATTCTCTGAAAAATAGCATACGGTTTTATTTTTTTACTTATACGGTTTTATAGTTTTCTTTGCTATATGTGAAAATAATTCACATATAGTTGAAAAAAAATTACGGAAGTGGGGGAAGAAATGTAATTTCGTATAAGGTATTTCCATAAGGATCCTGACCAATGGTCGAGCCGGTCAAAGCAATACTATTAGAAGTAAAGGAGCTTGTTTGTAATGTAGTCGTTTGCTTTCCGTTGCCGCCATTGTTAAAAATGATGTTCTGTGCTTCGGGGGGAAGCGTTATGAAATAATAATTGTCAGATTTGTTCATTTTGATGCCGGGCCAATTCTGCTGTATGCTGTTGTTCCAATAAGAAGCATAGCAATCGGCGTTGTCCCAGTAATCATAGGGAAGAAATGCGTACGTAATATATTCGTTTGCATTTCTCCAGTATCCGTTTACCTTGCCGGAAGACATATGGTTTCCAGAGAATGTGTCATAATCATCAAGAATCATAAGATCCAATGTTTGCACATTTTGACCATTGTTAAAAATGATCCACTCATATGCATCTTCTTCCAATGTTGTTTTCCAAAGCGCGCTGCCGCTTTCCTGTGTCATGGGCTCACCCGGCCATGCGGCGTTTTGCTCGCCTCCGACCCATGCATAACAGTACACCGTATCCCAATTGGTATAGTAGTTGTCAAAGTAGTAGCTTTTCTCTGCGGGCGGTTCACTGGTTGCGGCGGCCATGCCGGTTGCTGAAAGGCACAATAAAACTGCCATGCACATCGCAACTGCAATTTTAATCCGGGTTTTTAATGATTTCATATTATATATACCTCCTTTTAATAAATAAAACCCGTATGCTATTATATACATTATATAAATATATAAATGTCATTTTGCCACTGTTTGGACGAATTTGCAGAAAGTC
>UQLR01000011.1 GCA_900541975.1 uncultured Oscillospiraceae bacterium
AATCTTCCCTTTTATTTTTCCAAAGCTCTCATACGTTTAGCGGGATTGCCCAACACAGTCGTACCAGACTTAACATTGCCAAACACAACACTGCCAGCAGCAATTATTACTCTATCTCCTATATTTTTCCTAGGTACAATAAAGGTATGCCCCCCAACTGTAACCTGTTTTCCTATTTTGCAATATCCACTGATACTAGTGCCTGGCATTATGCATGAATATTTACCAATAAATACATCATGCCCTAAGGATACTCCACTATTAATAAAGACACCATCTTCAATATTCATATTGACAGACAACAAGGTATGACCTACAATTACACAATCTTTACCTATTTTTGTAGAAGGAGGAACATAGACATCTGGAGCTATTAAAGATTCAAATTTAACACCGTTATCCTCTAAAAAATCATGAATTTTCTTTTTTACATCAACATTAGCTATAGAACAAGTGCAAAATACCTCTTTATGTCGAAAAATCCACTCGCTGTTCCCTAATATTTTATAACCGTTAATATTAGTTCCAACCTTGACATTATCATCTAAAAAACCTAATAAATCATACTTGCCAATGTTCCCCTTCTTTATTTCAATCGAATTGATAATTTCAATCATATTAGCTATTTCTCTAGCCAAGCCACCAGCACCATACAATACAATCTTTTTCATACTAATTTGTCTCCCAAAAATCTACTTACTTTTCTTCCCCAGTAAATTTCTCCATAGTAGCAGAACCTTTAGAATTAATTCCTGCTTTATTTAGAACAACGAATATTGTTTTTAATATAATCTTCCAGTCACCTATAAAAGAAATATTATCAATGTATTTTATATCCCAAGAAAATTTTTCCGTCCAAGAGATAGCATTTCTACCATTAATCTGTGCTAATCCAGTAATCCCAGGACGCACTTCGTGTCTTCTAGCTTGTTTCTTATTATAAATAGTTAAATATTCTACAAGCAACGGTCTAGGACCCACAACACTCATATCTCCTTTTAAAATATTCCATAATTCTGGCAACTCATCCAAAGATGTGCTTCTTAATTTTTTCCCAAATGCAGTTAATCTGACATCATCTGGCAATAATATACCTTTGTCATCAACCTCATTAGTCATAGTGCGAAACTTATAAATTTCAAATATTTCACCATTTATACCGGGCCTTTTTTGCTTAAATAAAATAGGTGTCCCGAATTTAAAATATACTAAAACAGCTATAATAAATAATACAGGGCTCAATATAATTATTGCTGTTAAAGCACATATGAAATCTTGAAATCTTTTTATATACTTTTCATAAAATCCTCTTTTATGCATATGATCTTATTAATCCTTTACATATTATCTATTTAAAACAATTCTTAATAATCTCAATTACTGTATCCTGCTGCTCCGGTGTCATCTTGTTATCGCTGGGCAAGCATAAGCCTCTGTGAAAAATATCCATACCGACGTCTTTTCCAACACTACCTCCGCCGATATAGGCGTTAGTCTTAGCACGGCCGTCGCCTTCCCTTGTTACAAAACCATTCATCCTGTAAATAGGCTGCATATGCATCGGCTTCCAGATTGGCCTTCCTTCAGCGTTATAAAACACCAAAGTTTCTAAAATTTCTGTTGGACAGGTCTTTCCTGCTTCACTTACATACAATGCTTCCTGTTCGCCGCGTACCTGCTTGCACATAGCTTCCGGATTCAGCAGCAGGCAGGATAACCAGTAGTTTGGTTCAGATTTTTCTGCATCAAATGGATTCATCATCACAGGTAAATCTTTAAACCCTTCCTTATAGCGCTCATAGATAGCTTTCTTCTGAGCGATATGTTCCTCTAAATATGGATACTGACCTCTGACAACACCTGCAATAACATTACTCATTCGGTAGTTATAACCCAGCTCTTCATGCTGATACCAGGGTGCGTTTTCTCTGGACTGAGTAGACCATTTTCTTACTTTATTTGCAGCTTCCAAATCATCTGTCAAAAGCATTCCGCCAGAGGAACCGGTAATGATTTTATTACCGTTGAAGCTAATGCAGTTATAATCGCCAAAAGTACCGGTCTGTCTCCCCTTGTAAGAAGCGCCAAGAGATTCAGCGGCATCCTCTATAATAGCTGCTCCATACTGATCACAGACAGCTTTGATTTCTTCAATCTTTCCAGGCGTACCATAAAGATGAGCTATAACAACTGTCCTGACCTCCGGATAAAGCTCAAAAGCTTTTGCAAGAGCAACAGGATCCATATTCCACGTATCATATTCCGTATCAATAAAAACCGGCTCTCCACCTTCGTACACTACCGGATTTACAGTTGCATCAAAGGTCATATCGCTGCAAAATACTTTATCTCCTGGTTTTACACCTGCCAGCTTAACTGCCATATGCAGAGCAGCTGTGCCGGCAGAAAGTGCTACAGCATATTTACAGCCAACTTTTGCGCAGGTTATACGCTCCGCTTCATCAATATTCTTTCCTACCGTCGACATCCAGTTGGTTTCATAAGCTTCGGTAACATATTTCAGTTCCTCGCCGTGCATAGTAGGCGAACTGAGCCATACTTTTTTTATAAACGGTTCAAACTTTTTAACATTGTCACTTCTCATTACAATCCCCTCTAATCCTTGATTCTGTTCGGTGTATATGTAGGCACTACTTGCTTCAGCATTCTTACTACGTTTTCTTCATCTGTCTGCTCCAGCAGCTTCTGTACCCATACATCCATTTCTTTTTTACCTGTTTTTTTGATTTTTGCTGTAAAGATCTTTTCGTGGCAGGTCTCTTCTGTTCCGTCTTCGGCTGACAGCAGCTCTTCAAACAGCTTTTCACCGGGGCGCAGCCCTGTAAACTTGATTGGCACGTCTTTATACGGAACCTTGCCGTACATGCGAATGAGGTTTTCAGCAAGCGTTGTAATTTTAACGGGCGCGCCCATGTCCAGCACAAAAATTTCGCCGCCGTGCGCCATGGCGGCCGCCTGCAAAACAAGCGACACGGCTTCCGGTATGGTCATGAAATAGCGGATGATGTCCGGGTGGGTAACGGTGATGGGTTTGCCGCTTTCGATTTGTCTTTTAAACAGCGGGATAACGGAGCCGTTGGAGCCAAGCACGTTGCCAAAGCGCGTGGTGACAAACTCGGTTTTGCTGTTGCCAAACTGCGCCATGTACTGTACGATCATTTCGCAGCAGCGCTTGGTTGCGCCCATGACGTTGGTGGGATTGACCGCTTTGTCTGTGGAGATCATCACAAATTTTTCCACGCCGTAAAATTCTGAAAGAGAAGCTACGTTAAATGTGCCCAACACGTTGTTTTTAACGGCCTCCTCGGGGGAGGTCTCCATCAGCGGCACATGCTTGTGCGCCGCGGCGTGGAATACAAGCTGCGGTTTGTATTTTTCAAAGATGCGCTTCATTTTTTCATGGTCGCGTACAGATGCGATCAGTGTGACAAGATGAAAGCTGTCCTCGTCGTGCTCCATCAGAAGCTCCTGCTGAATATCATACGCATTGTTTTCATAGATGTCTACAATAATGATCTGTTTGGGGTGGTATTTGGCGATCTGGCGCGTAAGTTCAGAACCGATGGAGCCGCCACCGCCGGTGATCATGCATACCTTGCCGTCGACAAAGCGCTTAATATCTTTTTTATCAAAGGTGATTGGCTCCCGACCGAGCAGATCTTCTACCTTGATATCTGCAATTTGCGGCATGATGTTGAGCTTGTCCCCGTCGAAAAGCAGTTGGCTTAAGTACGGAACAATTTTAATTTTGCAGGAGGTTTCGGAACAAAGGTCCAGAATATAGCGGCGCTCGGCCTCTGTGCAGGAAGGAATGGCAAAAATAATGACGTCGATTTCCTGTTCCTTACACAGGCGGATGATGTCTTCACTGGTTCCCAGCACACGTATGCCGCGTATTTCTGTTTTGTATTTTTTGGGATCGTCGTCCACAATGCACACGGGAAAATAGTCGTTGCAGGGATTTTTGGGGTCGTTACCCGCGTTTTGAATCTCTTTTAAAATAATTTTGCAGGCTTGCCCCGCACCCACGATCAGCGTGCGCTTTTTAATTTCGTTTTTGCCCTCGTCAACCAAAACCAGAAAGGTTTTGCGGAACATAATGCGGAACAGAACAATGCCGCAGGTGCCGATGACAAACTGTAAAATTAAAAAGTGAAGAAACTGGCTGACCTGCGCTTCGGGATATAGCAGATAGGTGATCAGAAGCACCACAAGGCTGCCGCAGAGCATACCCACCACGCAGGAAAGGTAATCTTTTAAATTAAAATAGCGCCACAGCTTGGCGTAAGCGCCGCTCATCAGCAGAAAGGCAAAGCATAAAAACACCAGCAGTACTGTAAAAACGCCCAGTTGCGAGGGCCACAGCGCTTTTATTTTAAAAAGGTCGAGCAGATAGTTGGTTAAAAGGGAGCTTACACAGATGATGAACATATCTGCAAGTGCAAGAACGACCTTTCTTGGATTAACTTTTTTCATTTCACCATACCCTGTCCTGCGGCGGCTGCAAAAGCCGCCTGTTTAAATTTTTGGGGAAATGTGCATGCAAAATACACAGAATTTGGCCTTTAATAGATTAGGAATTATAGCATAAAGTGCGGAAAATGTCAATATTAGACAAATCCGGGTGTGGAAATATTGTATAAAGCATATATCCTTAAAACACTGAAAAAATGAACGTTGTTTGGCAAGCGCGTACGATTAAAGTTTTCTACCCATCAGAACACCCATGACCGAAGCCATCATCAACCCTCTGGTCCAGCCGCTGGAATCGCCCAGGCAATGCAGGCCGCGGATATTGGTGCGAAACTCGCTGTCCATCTTTACGCGGTTGCTGTAAAATTTCAGCTCCGGCGAATACAGTAAAGTTTCCGTGCTGGCAAAACCCGGTACTACATGATCCACCGATTGAATAAAATTAATGATATTGAGCATGGATCGATACGGCATGGCAGAGGTGATGTCTCCCGCCACTGCGTCGGGTATGGTGGGTTTTACGTTTGACTGGTTCAGCTCTTTAGGCCAGGTGCGCTTGCCGTCGAGAATATCGCCATAACGCTGGACCAGAATACGTCCGTTTGCAAGCATGTTGGTAAGCTCGCCCACCTTTTGCGCGTATGCAATGGGCTGGTTAAACGGCTCTGTAAAGTTATGAGAGCACAAAATGGCAAGGTTTGTATTATTGGATTTCATGTCTTTATAGGAATGCCCGTTGACAACAGCAAGGTTGTTGTCGTAATTTTCCTGGCTGACAAAGCCGCCGGGATTTTGACAAAAGGTACGTACTTTGTTTTTAAACGGCTTTGGGTAACCAATGAGCTTGGATTCGTACAAAACTTCATTGACTTCTTCCATAATCTCGTTACGGACTTCAATGCGCACACCGACGTCTACCGTGCCGGGTTGATGGGCGATGTTGTGTTCCAAACATATTTTTTCCAGCCAGTCGGCGCCTTTTCGGCCCGTTGCCACGATGATATTTTCACCTTGTATCATTTGTGTTTGCCCGTTTTTATATACGCTTTCTACAATCACGCCGGTACAAACGCCGTTTTGGATGAGCAAATCCCTGCAGACATAACCAAACAGGATCTCTACGCCGTTTTCCAGCAGATAAGATTCAATTTCTTTATAAAGAGATTGCGCCTTTTCGGTGCCCAGATGACGAATGGGGCAGTCCACAAGTTTTAAGCCGGACTGAATAGCTTTTTTGCGGATTTCTTTGACTTTTTCTTCCTGCCCAACGCCTTCGACCTTTTCTTCCGCGCCAAATTCCAGATAAATTTTATCTGTATAGCGTATAGTGTCCTGCACCAGTTCTTCGCCGACCAAAAGCGGGAGATCACCACCCACTTCACAACTGAGGGAAAGCTTGCCGTCTGAAAACGCCCCGGCGCCGGAAAACCCGGTGGTGATGTGGCAGTAGGGCTTACAATTGACGCAAACTTTCGTTTTAAGCTTGGGGCAACGGCGTTTTTCAACGGGGCATCCCTTTTCAATAATCACAATTTTTTTATTTGTATGGCGCCGGAGCATTTCAATTGCGGTAAAGATACCTGCAGGGCCTGCGCCGACAATGACAACATCGTAATGCATAGTATTCATTCTTCCTCATTGCTTTTACTCGCTTCATTCAGGGAAGGAAGCTCTTGTACAAACTGGTAGAAATCATGAAAGCTGCCATGCCTGTAAGTGGAAATGTCTTTGTTTTTACTGTTGATCAAACAGTCTGTGATTAAATATGTATCTATGCCCAGCGCAGCGGCGCACATGTCTTCGTTTACGTCGTTGCCTACCATCAGGCAGTCGCCCGGCGCTTTTTCGGCTTTTTGCAGGATTTCCCTGTAATAGCCAAGGTTTGGCTTGCAAAAGGTACAGTGTTCATAGGTTGTGATAAAATGGAAAATATTGGGGTCTACGCCGGCCCAACGCAGCCGGTTTTGCGTAGCGCTGGCGGGGAAAATGGGATTTGTCGCAGCAATCAACCGGTAGCCCTTGTCCTTCAGAAGCTGTGTGCAGGTATGCGCAAGCGGCGTAAAACCTACCATTTGCTTTGCGTTGTTGAATTCATGCATATAAAATTTGTCAAATTCAGGCGCAAGTCTTAAAATATCTTGCCCCATAAACAAGGCAAACGATTGCCAGAACCTTTTTTCGTTGGTAATAGAGCCATCGTTTTCTGCCATGGCTTTCGTACCCGTCCAGATGCCGCGGATCAGCATTTTACTATCCAGGCCAAATGGAATAAATTTTTTTGCAAGCGCGGAAAAATAACCTTCGACAAAAGCCTCCTGCTGCATGGGAAGCAATGTGCCGTCCAGATCAAATAAAACCGTATCCATAGCAAACTCCTATAGAAAAATCTTTATTTTAATACACATTATCATACCACATTTTATTTTGGATTTATAGCTGTATTTTATGCCTTTTTCCCGGTGTTCCTTTTTGTTTTTTTAGACAAAAATGCTTAAAAACCGGCGTTTGTCTCCATAAAAAAGAAAAGGAATGAAAGACAATAAAAGATTTACCCTTCCTGCGTATAAAAATGCGTTGGTTATGGGATAAATACTTGACACAGACTTGCGCGTTGTCTATAATAAAATCTATTATATAAACGGACATATATTTATAATAAAAGCGTGCTGGCGCCGGTGCGCTGTTACATTGAAAAAAGGATGGTTATGTGAAATGCAAAAACAGGTGTTGCTTACCGACGAAGGCCTTAAAAAGCTGGAGGAAGAGCTGGATTTCCTGAAAACGGTCAGAAGGAAGGAAATTGCAGAAAAGATTAAGGTAGCGTTGTCGTTTGGGGATCTTTCTGAAAACAGCGAATATGATGAAGCCAAAAATGAACAGGCCATGGTGGAATCCAGAATTGTAACGATTGAGACCATGCTGAAAAATGTAAAGCTGATTGATGAAAATGAGATCAATACGGAAATTATTCATGTAGGCTCCAGAGCAAAAGTTAAAAATTTGTCGACCGGCAGGGAAAGTTCCTATAAAATTGTCGGTTCTAATGAGGCAAATCCGCTGGAAGGGCGTATTTCTGACGAATCTCCTGTTGGCAAAGCACTTTTGGGGAAAAAGCCGGGGGATAAGACCACGGTAGAAACGCCAGGCGGTACGATTGCGTACGAAGTGCTGGAGATCAGCAAATAAGATACCGATGTGTTTTTAACGCCACACTTTTGTTAAGGTCTGGCAGACTTATATAAAAGCGAAGGCGTGCCTTGTGCACGCCTTCTTGCATGTAAAAGGGAAAACAGGAGGAAATAAAAATGGGGGAACAAACAACGCCGCGCGCTGTGGAAAACCAGAAGGAAGAAGCGGCGCAGGACTTAAATGCGCTTTTACAGATACGCAGAGAGAAGCTTTTGGCACTTCAGCAGGAGGGGCGCGACCCTTTTGTTATCACGAAATATGACCAGACGCATCACAGCCAGGAAATCAAGGACAACTATGCCCGGCTGGAAGGAAAGAAAGTTTCTGTCGCAGGACGTATGATGTCCAAACGTGTGATGGGAAAAGCCTCCTTCTGCAATGTGCAGGATTTGAAGGGTAATATTCAGTCCTACGTGGCGAGAGACGGCGTGGGGGAGGAAAACTACAAAGCGTTCAAAAAGCTTGATGTGGGCGATGTGGTTGGTATTGTGGGAGAAGTCTTCAAGACAAAAACCGGGGAGATTTCTGTTCGTGCGTCTGAAGTGACACTGCTTTCTAAAAGTCTTCAGATTCTTCCCGAGAAATTCCACGGGCTGACCAACACGGACATGCGCTACCGCCAGAGATATGTGGATTTGATCATGAACCCGGAGGTCAAGGATACATTTATCAAAAGATCAAAAATCATAAGCGCAATCCGCAGATATCTGGACGGACAGGGCTTTATGGAAGTGGAAACGCCGATGCTTGTGAGCAACGCGGGCGGTGCCGCTGCCAGGCCGTTTGAGACGCATTTCAATGCGCTGGACGAAGATTTTAAGCTCCGCATCTCCCTTGAGTTATATCTTAAAAGGCTGATTGTCGGGGGGCTTGAGAGAGTGTACGAGATTGGCCGTGTGTTCCGAAACGAGGGACTTGACACAAGGCATAATCCGGAGTTTACTTTGATGGAGCTTTATCAGGCATACACAGATTACAATGGAATGATGGATCTGACGGAGAATCTGTACCGCCATGTGGCGCAGGAGGTCCTCGGCACGACGACGATTGTGTATAACGGAGTTGAGATGGATCTGGGCAAGCCGTTTGAGCGCATCACCATGGTCGACGCGGTGAAAAAATATGCCGGCGTCGACTGGGACAGGGTGGAAACTCTTGAGCAGGCGAGAGCGCTTGCGAAAGAGCATCACATTGCGTTTGAGGAGCGCCATAAGAAAGGAGACATCCTTTCTTTGTTCTTTGAGGAATATGCGGAGGAGCATCTGATTCAGCCGACCTTCGTGATGGATCACCCGATTGAGATATCGCCGCTTACCAAGAAGAAGCCGGAGAATCCGGACTATGTGGAACGTTTTGAGTTTTTTATGAATGGATGGGAGATGGCCAACGCATACTCCGAGCTCAATGATCCGGTTGATCAGAGAGAACGCTTCAGGGCACAGGAGGAACAACTGGCACAGGGCGACGAGGAGGCCAACACCACAGATGAAGATTTTTTGAATGCGCTGCAGATTGGTATGCCTCCGACGGGAGGCATTGGATTTGGAATTGACAGAATGTGCATGCTGTTTACAGACAGCGCGGCGATCAGGGACGTTCTGCTCTTCCCCACCATGAAACCCTTGAAAGATGTAAATGCGGGAAATGATGTAGTAAATCGTGCTTCCGAAACCGCCTCGAATGATGTAAAAGCCGAGCCGGAAAAGATCGATTTCTCCAAAGTAGAAATCGAGCCTTTGTTCAAGGATTTTGTAGATTTTGAGACTTTCAGCAAGTCTGATTTCCGTGCGGTCAAGGTGCTTGCCTGTGAAGCTGTGCCGAAATCTAAGAAGCTCCTGAAATTCACGCTAGATGACGGTACAGGCGAAAACAGGACGATTTTAAGCGGTATTCACGAGTATTACGAGCCGGAAGAACTGGTGGGCAAGACCTGCATTGCAATCGTAAACCTACCGCCGAGACCAATGATGGGTATCGACTCTTGCGGTATGCTGATTTCCGCCGTACACCACGAGGAGGGCGAAGAAAAACTCCATCTGCTGATGGTAGACGATTACATTCCAGCTGGCGCAAAGCTCTATTAAGATGTACCGTTTTACCCTGTAAAGCGAGATGTACTTCATAGTCGGAAAAAGCTGTGACAGTACACTTTTACATCAAATTTACATCATTTGGTGCAAGAAAGTGTGCAGAGGCGGAAAATCGCATAATGAACGGAATAAATAGGCAGTTCCTTAATGGGATTGCCCATTTGCCAAATAAGTTACAGGTAAAAGAAAATGGAATATATTTGATATATTGTGCAACAAAGCACTTTATATAATCGCAGGATAAAAACGCAATGCACATCATTTGGTGTGTTAGAGCTGGTAGGTAGCCCAGCCGTCTGATAATGTTTCAGGTAAGTAACCTTCCCCTCCGGGTTGTCCATTTCTGCGAAATACATTTTAGGAGGGTTTCGTTATGGGCGAAAGTATCGGAAAGCTGACAGTATATTTTGAAAACCCGTTTTGGGTTGGTGTATTTGAGCGTATAGAAGATGAAAAATTATCTGTATGCAAAGTTACATTCGGAGCAGAACCCAAAGATTATGAAGTGTTAGAGTTCGTTGTGAAAAATTACAGTCAGCTCAAGTTCAGTCCGTCTGTTGATGTGAAAGTCAGAAAAGAAGCGAAAAATCCGAAGCGAATACAAAGACAAGCACGAAAACAATCTGCTCAGTCCGGTATCGGAACAAAATCGCAACAGGCATTGCAACAGCAGCGAGAAGAAAATAAACTGATAAGAAAAGCAATCAGTAGACGAAAGCGAGAAGCGGAAAAGCAACGCCAGTATGACTTAAAACAACAAAAACGAAAAGAAAAACACAAAGGGAGATAAATCCCGAAAAGACTTTGAGACATATTACTTTCTCAAAGTCTTTTTTATCTTCATTCGCAAACTACAAAAAACTATTTTCAAACAAAATGCAATCACAAAGGGGATAGGGCGAACAGATCCCATGTTAATATGCGTTGCTTGTAGCAACGGCTTGTTTTGAATACAATAATGGTAACGACTGAAAGAAAGGTGGTTATCCATAATGTTAAATGAAAATGTTAAATCTATCAGAAAGTCAAAAGGGCTTTCGCAGGAAGAACTCGCTATAAAACTAAATGTAGTGCGGCAAACAATTTCTAAATGGGAAAAAGGCTTGTCTGTTCCTGATTCCGATATGTTGATTTCCCTATCAGAAGCGTTAGAAACTCCTGTAAGCACTTTGCTTGGAGAAACGATTGATGAGCCAAAGCCGGATGATTTAAAAGTGATTTCCGAAAAGCTGGAGGTTATAAATCTCCAGCTCGCCAAAAGGAAAACAACGAGACGAAAGATATTTCATTGGGGTTTTATCTCATTGTGTGCGTTGATCGTAATTGCTTTTGCGGTTTTATCCGTGCTGAACAGTCCATATTTGGGGTGGGATTACAGTAAACCCGAAACCGCAGTTATGGGAGTAGGCTTTCACGCATTGGAGTGGCTGTTCGTCAGAGTAGCACCGATTCTCCTTATTGGAGCAGTTGTTGGAGCTGTTTTGACACGAGAGAAAAAGTAACCTGTATAAGCAACAGCGGGTTGCTTGCTTGTAGAATGTACACATATTATAATATTTACAAGGTGGTGATTTTAATGGATACGAAAGATGTTATACTCGAATTGCGAACGAAAAAAGGTTTGTCACAAGATGAACTTGCAGAAAAGCTCTATGTTACAAGGCAAGCGGTATCCCGTTGGGAAAACGGAGAAACAATTCCAAATACAGAAACCTTAAAACTGCTCTCTAAGTTTTTTGATGTTTCTATCAATACGCTTTTAGGTTCCCCAAGACAGCTTATTTGCCAATGCTGCGGTATGCCTCTTGATGATTCTTCTATCAGTAAAGAACTTGATGGGACATTCAATGAAGAATACTGCAAGTGGTGTTACACTGAAGGGAAATTCACATACGACAATATGGATGATTTGATTAACTTTTGTGCCGATCATATGGCAGATGAAAACTGGACTCCGGAACAGGTACGAGAATATATGGCGGCTATGTTGCCAAAATTGAATTATTGGAAGCGTTCAGATCAATAAACCGACAGAGCTAATTTTATATTGTAGTCGTTTGAAAAGGATTTATCCTTTTTCAGACGACTTTTTATTTTAAGTAGATTCGCAAACTACGAAAAAAGCTCTTTCCAAATATAATGTAATCACAGAGGAAGGAGGGGATTTGATATGAGTAATCTTTTATCAGAGGTACACCCTGAGCTTGTTTCGGAATGGTCGGATAAAAATCTGCTGCTTACACCGGACAAGATAACTTTTGGATCAAACAAAAAGGCATGGTGAAAAGGTATTTGCGGTTACGAGTGGCAGATAAGTGTAAAGGTGCGCTCAAAGGGTAAGAAAACCCTATATGCTCAGAAGCAAGGGGAGTAGAGGGTATCAATAATTTAGCCACGATAAAGCCCTTACTGGCGCAAAAATGGTCGGCAAAAAAATGGAAGTCTACTGCGGTTTCTGTTGCTTCCCACAAGAAAATAATATGGCAATGCAGGTACGGACACGAGAGAGAGGCGACTGTTATAAGCAGAGCAATAAATGGAACAGGCGTTTTTTACTGTCAACTTTGTTCTGACAGATGTGTTAAAAATAAGGAAGCACATCATTGGGAAGAGAGACCTGAAAATGACAGACAGAAAGATTTATTCGATCCTGCCCCAAATACTATTTCAGAAACGAGCTACAGCTCGGCGTTGTGTGATGTTTCAAACGATAATGGGTCTGTGAGAACGGCCGGCAAGTTATTGAAGCGTAAGGCTTTATCTTTTCATCAACGGATATTTAATTTGTTAGTTTTGTAGCTCAAAACGTCCTTTTTTCTATCTTTTATTATGGTTTGATAATATCTCATTGTGCTTGCTACAATTTTTATGACAAGTGTTTAACCTTTATCAGTCGGTTTCTGCAACTAAACTGTAAGCAGGTTGTTTTTATTCGTCATTTTTTTAAATTATAACACTAATATTGTGAACATTCACAAAAAATCGATAAAATTAATCTTTTTGTTGACATACATATATAATTTTGATATATTTTTAATATATTATAAATGTAATAAACAGGTATTTTGTCAAATTAAAAGGAATGGTAATAGAAATGGAAATCGTTAATAGAAAGAAATTTCATGTAAACACAGCTATTCATTCTAAAAATATACCGTTCTTATGGCAAGAACTCGATTGTAGAACCCGGCCGATAGCCATTGCTTTTTCTGCTTTTAACGAAGATTTTTTAGATTTATTTCTTTTATGGGAATCCTACAGTAAGTTTTACCTCATTGATCAGATGGGCAATATACTGGATAATACTTTTGTGGATTTTTACACAAAAACACTAAAAGATATATTTGGCGTTTCTTTTAAGATTGAATATGTTCAACCGAACGATGACCTGAACGAAGAAATAATGAAAAATATTGATGATAAAAAAATAGTGGTTCTGCCAGTCGATCTGTATTTACTGCCATATGCGGCAGATTATAAGATAAATCATCAGCAGCATTATATCATTTTGAAAGGATATGATTCGGAGAGGGACTTGTATTATGTTCTGGACAATATGCAATTAGAATCCGGTGCAACCAGGTATGAAAATTTTAAAATGCTTTACAGTGAAGTGGATAAGCTGAATTCATGCTATTGCGATCATTTTATTGGAGGCGGTAAAAAATATTTTTATGTTTATACTAATAAAAATAAACTAATAGGAGGGTCATTATGGACAACGAAATGATTGCAAGGTGTGGTACGTACTGTGGTATATGCGTATGGAAAGATAAAATCAACTGCCTGGGCTGTAAAGGGCAAAAAGGTAATATGTTTTATGGCGAATGCGACAAAGCCGTTTGTTGTATCAGCAAAGGTTATGAACATTGCGGCTTATGTCCCGATATGCCCTGTGAGAAGCTGATCGATTTGTTTAACGATCCCGAGCATGGCGACAAGGGAGCCCGGCTGCATAATTTACGAAACTGGGCTGTAGGAAACTATATTTATGAAAAACTGCGTTAATTAAAATATACATAATTATATGAGGATTATCTTATGAGAAAGCTTTTGATTCCAATTTTTGAAGGAATAAATTATCAGTTGCTGCAAGAGTGGATGAACGCAGGTTATCTTCCCAACTTTAAACGTTTGTCAAAAGAAGGGCATTTGGACAAGCTGCAATGTACACGAATTCCCTATGAACCGGCCGGGCTGGTTTCAGCTTTTTCAGGTATGAGGGATAGGGAGCATGGTATTCTGGCATATTTTCATGTGCATAACGAAGATTATATGCCTGTAGTTTGGAAATCCGATCAGATAAAGGAACATTTTTTTTGGAATTTCAATGAATTTAAAGATTATAAAATTGGAGTTATCAATGTGTTTGGGACGGACCCGGTTTATCCGATTAATGGGGTAATGGTCAGTTATGCAATGAGAAAAAGCCTGCACTATACCTATCCCTCAAATTTGTTATATGAATTGAGCAGAAAAAACGCGCTGTGCGTCCAGGATACTGCAGTCATTTATAATCCCGGCTATACCAAAGATTCCTTTTTCCATGGAGTTGAAAAAATAGAGGATTTGAGACATCGCACGTGTAAGGAGATGTTAAAAGAAGATCTGGACATCCTTATTGTAAATTATACCCTAATAGAACGGGTCAGTCACTTTTATTTTGGAGAGATACATCAGGACTGCCCTCTGCAAGAGAAAGCCGTCTTTCAGGCATATGTGAAATGCGATAAGATACTGGGGGATCTGATGGAGAAAGTCTACACGAAAAACGTAGATTTGATGTTTTTCTCGGAAGTTGGATTCGACACCCATAAAACGTTTGTACCCGTTAACGATTATTTAGCCGAATGCGGATTATTCTCTTATAATACGGACTCTAAAATGCCAGCATATGCCCGCAGTACAGCTTTTGAGTCTGTACAGGGGTCAAACGGTGTGAATATTAATCGCAAATCTTTTTACCAGGATGGAACAGTATCCGATAATGAGTACGATCAAGTCCTGAAACATACGATCGACTGCTTAAAGAAAATGCCCAATCCCTTTTGCGACCAGCCAATGTTTGCAAGTGTATTACCGGGGAAAAGCGTATATGAAGGAGACCAGATCCCAGATATTTTGCTGCAACCTTACGACTGGCAGTATTTATTTTTCGGTGATACATATTGGGGCAACTATATTCACAGAAATTGCCAGACAGGCTGGCACAGAGACGTCAGCGCGTTTGGAATGCTTGGACCCCATGTGGGAAAGCTTCGGGATGGAATCTGTTCAGTGGAGGATATCCTTCCCACAATTTACAGTATTCTGAATATAAAAAATGACAGAAATTTCTCTGGTCAAAGTATCATAAAAGGAGCGCCTTATGATGATAAGTCTGCAAACAGCTCAAACATATTATCAAAAACTATATAAAACGATTCCAAATGATACAACGCTAAGCCTGGCAGGTGTGGGGGAAGCCCTATGCAAAGTAACGGACGGATGCAGACTGGAAGAAGCCTTTCATACGGATCTTTCGTTTGCGGCCACTGTTGCTCTGCTTAGATATATGCTGGAAGATGATCTTCTCGACCGTTTGGCTTTAAAAAATGAATGCAGGGCAGCTGTTCTTCCGGATAAAGATAAGGCCGGAGATATGTGTCATTTTGCTTCCTATGACTTGATTAATACAAAAATCAACAGGAAAAATTTTTCAAAGGCTTATGACCTTATACAAGCTCGCGAATATGAAGCAAATGAAGAGTTTTTTCAGTCGTTTAATACGTTTAAAAGCCTGATAAAAAGATTTTGTTTTATGGAAAAATATCGCGACACACTCGATAAATCGGTTATTTTTATTGGTGACGACGAGCTTTTTAGCCTGTTTTATGCACTCAACGGCAGAGCCAAAAAAATTGCAGTTGTAGATATCGATGACAGAATATTAAAGTATATACGTAAAATAAGCGAGCGGTACCAGCTTGGTATCGAAACCTATTGCGTAAATATTTTGGAAGAATTTCCAAATTGTTTAAAAAACAAATTTGACGTCTTTTTTGCAAGCGGATTAAAGGATTACGATGGCCTGGTCGCATTTTTGCTTGCCGGACTGGTTTCCCTGCGTGAAGATAAAGACAGCACGGGGTATATTGCATATTACAATTATGCAGGGCAGTTGAGTGATTCCTCCGAAAAGCCGCCGTTAAATTTTAGATTTCAAAAATATCTGACAAATATTAACTTTTATATTCAATATTGTATTCCGTGTGATGAAATGGTTATTCCACGCCCTACAATCGATCGCATTGTCAGAATGCTGTTGGAAGAAGAGGACACAAGCCTGTTTGAAATGTTTTCAAAATTAGCTGTAAATAATGTTCTTTCCGTTGATCCAGCATATCCATTTGTGGGAGTCAGCCCAATACAACTTGCCAGAATCAAACCGGCCGGAAATTTTTATTCTATGGCTTCCAGAAGCCAAAAATTGTTGCAGAGCATAGCAAAAAGCACGAATACTTAGCTTGTTTTCCACATTTAATCAATAGAAATTGGGTGAATGCTTACGGATAAAAAGATAACAATTGAACCTTTTACGGATTTTTATACAAATTGTTTTATGAACGGCATTTTTTCAATTTTGACTTCTGTCGATAAGGAGTATCAGAAATTGACGTGTACCAACGATTACGAATATGCAATTGTTGAATGCGGAGATGATGAGAAGAAGGGCGAAAAAGCCCTACGGGTCAGGTACCAGTTAAAATCTTATGCAAGGGCTTATTTTCATCTGTTTCAAAAAGAACTGCCGTGCAGAACTTTGGATGAATTTTTTCACAGTGAGATTCCTATGGGGGAGCCTTACATGTTAAAAAGTGGGAACGCAGCTATCGCAGAGTTGAAACAGTTATTGGATCAGGGGAACTTTATTTACATAGCGACTGATTTATATTATCTTGTTAAATCTAATATAATGTATTATCATAAAAGTCATTTGTCCCATTACACCTTACTGACCGGTTATGACGAGGGGGGAAGCCAATTTTATATTTTTGAAAACGGGGCCAAAGGCTATAACCGCTATGCAGTTGACCAACAGCAAATTTTGGACGCAATGACATATGCAAAACAAAAAATAAAGTGCTACTATTTCCATATTCCTCAGCAGATTTTAATACCAGATATTTGCATAGAGGACATCAAAAAAAATGCAGAGTCAATTATTGCGTCCCTTGAGCAGCTTGGCCGGGAAAAGAATCTTTGGAAGTTCCCGATGGGAGACGCGGCATATAGAATTAATGCTGAAAATGCTTCAGCTGTTATGTACAGGCAGAAAGCAAACCAGATTCTTTTTCAAAATTGTATTTCTTATTTAAATAAGGATGTTTTTATTAAATTAATGGCCAATTGCAATAGTCTGACAAAAAGCTGGGAATGGATGAAGAATATGCTGTTAAAGGCTTATTTTTCTAAAAACAAAAGCATATACTCCATGCTTTGCCTGAAACGGCAAAAACTTTTTGAGATGGAGATAAATATGTGGGAATTATTGATAAGAGGTGGATCAGGTCAATGAATCGGGAGCAAATACAGGAAAAACTGAAAGCAATTTTAAAAGATATGTTGAATCTGGATCAGACTATTTTAGATGAGTTGACTCCGGACACAGATTTGATAGAAAAGCTTAATCTGTCTTCTATTGATGCCATTCAGCTGATCATCATTGTGGAAAGGGATTTTGGCATAAGCATTGATGATGTGGATATTGGTAAGGAGCTTGTACAGACGCTTGAAACGTTGAGCAGCAAAATTATGGAGGTATCGCCATGAATTTGCAGGATATTGAAATGAAAATGAGGGAACTGCTGGTGATTTCTCTGCATTTGGATAAGCTTCCTGCGGAAATTGTCGGTACAGATTTAATTACAGAACTCAGTATCAATTCAATCGACGCACTGGAAATATTCCTCAATTTGGAAAATACCTTTGGCTTTCAAATACCCGATGAGGATTTAGGAGCCGAATTGCTGCAATCTCTTCCATATTGCTGTGAATATATCTATAACAAAGTATCAGGAATTAGGTGAATACAATGGACATTTCTTCGGAAAAGGTTTTAGAAGTAATCAATCAGTTTATGGAAGAGAACAAAATTAACGAAAACAATATGAACGAAAGCCTTCTGTCTCACAATATAGATTCTTTAAAATTTATACAAATGATAGTTTTACTGGAAGAGTCGTTTGATATTGAATTTCCGGATGACAGTTTAATAATGGACCAATATGCAACCTTCGGGTCAATTGTGGACATGGTAAAAAAAATTATAAGGGAAAACGGAGGAAAGGGTCAGCTTGAGGAACAGACTGATAACTACCAGTATTGTGATGATCACTTATAACAAAGCCAGCCGGTTGTTGCTTACATTGGAATCTGTAAAGCGTCTTGAACAGACTAAGAATTCTGAACTGATTATTGTAAACGATGGATCAACAGATCAAAGCGATCTAATATTAAAAGAATTTCAGGCAGAATATCAAGCGATGCCGCTGACTGTTATAGAAACAGAAAACCGTGGAAGAGCAGCCGCGAGGAATACCGGGGTTCACCATTCAAAAGGGGATATTATCATCTTTGTTGACGACGATTTGCTTTTGGATCCACTGTTTTTATCTGGGCATGTGGAAGCGCATAAAAACAATAAAATGCTCGCGGTTCACGGACAGATATTTGACTTGCCTTATTTAAAGCTTTTTTCTGATCCGGCTTCGGGCACGTATTTGAAAAATGTGAATCCACATGCGTCGTACAAGTCGTTGGTTATAAAAAAAGAAATGCTTATGGATGGCTCAATCAACCCATACCTTCAGCGTTATGCAAAAAAAAGCAGATTTGAACAAGATATAGAACAATTGTTGCATGCAACAGACAGTCCGGAGACTGGTTGGATGTGCTTTACAGGAGGAAATGTTTCTGTAAGAAAAAACAATTTGTTAAGAGCCGGATTGTTTGACGAAGCTTTTGGCCGACAGTGGGGCTGTGAAGATTTAGAGCTGGGCTATCGTCTGGCGCATGTGGGCGTATCTTTTCTATACAGCTACATCGCAACGAATTATCACATGGGTCATTTCCGCAAAGATATACAAGAAAAGCACGACCGCACACTGGAGCTCTTCTGCAAAAAGCATAACGATGTTTGTCTGGAACTCTTAAAAAAGTATTTCTCTGGCGGTTTTCCATCGCTGATTGCCTGGAGCCAGGCAGTACAAAACCTTGCAGCGGATAAGGCGGCCGCAGAGAGGACGAATAACTGATGGAAAAAACAAAAGTTTATATAACTGGTATTGGCGTGGTAAATGCACTTGGTTTAGGCTGCGATGCTTTTTTTCAGAATTTGTGTTTGAATCGCTGTGCAGCCGCCAATTTGCCTGAAGAACAGTTACAGGATTTTTTCAAAAAAAAAGCGGTGCTAATACCGGATGAAAAAAAAGATCCATCTGAAAAAGACCGTTACGGGCGTGCCTGCTATTTTATGCTGCAAGCTGCAAAGCAGGCTGTTTCCGAGGCGGAAATAGACAGCGGAACCATAAAGAAATTCAGAGTGGGATTATGCGTTGGTACCGCTGCCGGAGATACAGGCGATATGGAAAACTGGTACTGTGCAAATTACTGGCAGCCCTTAACCAAAAGACAGTCCCCGCAGCTGAAAAGATATCCGTTGCAAAATATAGCGGATACGATTGCAGAGAAATATGAAATATCAGGCCCGGTGGTAACCGTTACGGCAGCCTGTGCCTCGGGAGCGCTGGCGCTTGAAACGGCATATGACTGGATTAAGAGGGATCAGGTAGATATAGCCTTGTGCGGTGGAGTCGACGTTTTTCGCCTTCTTGCGCATTTTACTTTAGCAAAATATAGAATAATGGCATCTGAGCAATTTAGACCTTTTGATATTGACCGTGAAGGCATTCTCTTGGGGGAAGGCGCCGGCATGCTGATGCTGGAATCGTACGAAACAGTAAAAAAAAGAAACAAGGCTGCTGTTGTGAGTATTTATGGAACCGGATCTTCTTTTGATTGCTTTTCATTGTCCGGTAAAGATAAAAGCGCACAGAACATTGTATCAGCAATGCAGAATGCATTATCCTGTGCACAGTTGAAGCCAAATCAAATTGATTGTATTCTTGCGCATGGAATAGGGACTGCCGTCGGAGATGCTGCTGAGATGTCGGCAGTGAATGCTGTCTTTTCAAAAAACAGAGAAAACCGCATACCGGTTACTGCAATAAAAGGGGCTATCGGTCATACACAAGGCGCGTCGGGGATTTTAAACGCGATCGTTGCAGTAGAAATAATCAGACGTCAGGTAATCCCGCCGATTGTAAATACCATAAAAACAGATCCCCTATTAGAACATATGGGAGTATTAACGCAGCCCCTGTCATGCAAAGTCAATACAGTAATGGCAAATTGCTTGGGCTTTGGCGGACATGCTTCAAGCTTAATTTTAGGCAAAATAAAGTAACGCAGAAAGGAAACTCCTCATGTATGTTTTAGGACTTGGCGGCTCTAATCATGATTTTTCTTCTTGCCTTTTACACAATGGAAAGATTGTTTGTATGATTGAAGAAGAACGTATTACACGGAAAAAGCATGGATTGGGTTTAGGGATTGAAGTAGCAAAGGGAGCTTCATGGAAATATTGCCTAAAGCAGGCGGGGATTGGATTTGAACAAATAAGTCAAGTTGTTGCAAACGATATCTTACTGAAAAGCCTGTATTTCAGAATACCGGTAAAGGTGTCTTTAATCAATCACCATTTAGCGCATGCAGCCAGCTGCTTTTATCCCTCCGGTTTCCAGGAAGCCGCGGTGATGGTGGTGGATGCAGTAGGAAGTAGGTTTTCTGTGGACGGCAAATTAAAATATGAAACCGTTTCTCTTTATAAAGCCGATAACAAGGGAATCCATCCATTATTCAAGCAATACGGCGATAATTTACCAGGAACAGATTATATTGAAAACTCACTGGGTGTTTTTTATTCCGTTATGACGCAGGTAGCAGGTTTTAATGAAATGGAAGAAGGCAAAACCATGGGGTTGGCACCTTATGGCAGCGATAAACGCTACCAAGAGGTGAAACAATATCTTCGCCTTACGGGAAACGGCTGTATAAAAATGACCGCTAATGATATTTATGCGCTGTTGGAAATTAAAAACCGAATCGATCATATTGAAGATCCGAAGAAGCAGTTTGAAGAAAGAGCAAATTATGCATGGGCGGCGCAGAAAGTGACGGAAGATGTAATGGTTTATTTCGCCGCATATCTGCAAAAATTGACAGGTTCAAAACGTTTGTGCCTGGCAGGTGGTGTGGTGCTCAATAGTGTGGCAAATTACAAAATTTATAAGCTAAGATTATTTGATCAATATTTTATTCAGCCGGCTGCGGGCGATAATGGTACGGCAATCGGCAGTGCGTTTTACGGTTATAATAATTTATACAAAGCATAAAAGGTTATGGAGTTAATTACATTGTGAAAAGAGCACGTTTTATTTGGACTTTAATTCGTCCGGAAAAAGTTTGGTTTCTGCTTTATATGCTTGTTGTCATCCCCGAATGGGTTGCATCGGTTGCCGGACCATATTTATTAGGGCAGATGGTTGACGGATTTATCTATGATAAAGATATCTCTGCGTTCTTCGGTAAGGTTTTACTGTATGCCGTTGTGTTTTTATTACAGCTGCTGTTTAATATGCTGCAGCTGTTTGTCCTCAACTACATTTGCAAACAGGTGAAAACACGCGTACATACAATGATGTTTAAGAGGGTGCTGCGCTTTCAGGCAGATGTGTTATCTGATATGAAAACGGGCGATTATCTGGACCGCATTGAAAGCGCAGATTATATTGTACGCTTTTTAATACTCAATATTGTTTGGGTGATCGGGCCTGTTATTAAGGTTGCGGCAACCGTTTATGTGCTAAGTACGATCAACCTATATACAGCACTTGCATTTTTTGTATTGATACCGCTGACGGTATTCATTTCCAGGTTATATATTAGGAAAATAGCAGCTTTACAGCAGGATTACTATAAAAATCAGGGTGTATTTACAGCATGGACAATGGAGATTATAAAAGGCATGCAGGAAATTAAGCTGATGGCCGCAGGGACGCGCATGCTTAAACAATTTGTCGGCAAGCTGATTAAACTTTTCCGCCTGAAAATTGATTCTGACAAGATGGAGATAAAAAATGAATGGCTCAACGCAGGTGTTCAGCTGGGTTCTACTTTGGTTTTGTATATTGTATCAGCTTTCATGATCATCATAAATCTGTTTACGATCGGCGGGTTTATTACGTGCCTTTTATACTACAACGATGCCATCACCATTATGAATAAAGTAGTAAAAAAAATCTTTGAATTTCCTCAATTCTATGCAAAGGTTGACCGATTGGCGGAGCTGTACGGGCAACCTGTTGAGGATGAGACCGGGACGGAGCTTCAAATAGACAATGGAGAAATCTGTTTTGAAAATGTTACGTTTGCGTATGACCGCTCCAACCCGGTGTTATCAGGATTTTCGCTGCATATAAAGCCGAAAGAAAAAATAGCAGTGGTTGGTCGCAGCGGTGTTGGAAAAAGTACAATGATTCATCTGCTGCTGCGCTTTTATCAACAGCAGGAAGGAAATATTTATATTGATGGTCAGAATTTAAACGACTGTTCGCTTGCAAGTATTCGGAAGAATATTGGTATTGTTCATCAGGATGTTATTTTATTCAATGACAGTCTCAGAGAAAACTTTTCCTGCGTGAAAAAGAATATTACCGACCAGGAGATATGGGAAGTTCTGCAAAAAGTAGATTTAAAGGACTTTGTACAGGGACTGCCTGACCAATTAGATACGATCCTGGGGGAAAACGATATGGATTTTTCAGGAGGGCAAAAGCAGCGGTTGTCGATTGCCCGGGCCTTTGTGATGAAACCGGAAATTTTAATATTTGATGAAGCGACGTCTTCGTTGGATTATCAAACGGAACAGATCGTAAAAGAATCGTGGGCGGAGCTCTCGCAGGGTAGAACAATGATCATAATTGCACACCGGCTATCAACCATTATAAACGCCGACAGAATCGCGGTGATTGATCAGGGAAAGGTTGCCGCGTGCGCTCCGCATACAGAGCTTTTGAACAGCTGTCCAATCTATTGTGATTTATATCAGGAGCAAAATAATCCCGGCCGGATCATTTCAAAAATATAAGATGAAGGATTTGTCCTATGTTCAGTCTGATAAGAAAAAAAATAAATGTATTACAGCACATCAGAAATTTTATGCCTGCGCCCCGATATATGTTTCTTCTGTTTGGCTCAGGTGTTTTTCTGCTGGCTCTTTCATATGTAAATCCATACCTATATAAAATACTTGTTGACAATATAATGACAGAAGGGAATATAAATCTTTTATGGATTTTAATTCTTGCATATATCATTACTTTTTCTTTGCGTGCATTTCTGACGGTTTTACAAAAGAAACTCAAAAATCAAATTACATATCGGACATCCCTGAATTTAAGAAAAAAGCTCTTAAGGATTTATTTAATCATGAGCACTCCTGCTTTTAAAAAGCACAATACCGGGGATTTGCACAACAGATTATATCGGGATACTCAGTTCATTCAGGATTTTCCTGTCGAGCAAGTTGTAAATTATCTTCTCAACTGTCTGAATATTCTCATTACAGCCGTTATTTTGGTAATGACAGATTGGAGACTGGCGTTATTTGGTTTCGCTTTGATCCCTTTGTCTTTTTGGCTGACTCAGTTTATTGGGAAGCGCCTTCAGGCCGCATATTATGATCAATGGTCGCTCACTGTCGAACAGAAAAATTATGCATTTGATATGTTTCGCAACTGGCGGGAAATAAAGTCGCTTCGAATAATACCTGAAGTCGCAGAAAAATATGAAAATTTTGAAAAAAAAATTAATCAGATTGGTTATAAAAACGATATTATCTGGACGCTTGGTATTATTTTTTCTGAATTTAAATTCCATATTTTAACCAGGTTAAGCCTTTACGTGCTTGGCGGTTGCTTCATAATTGCCAATACGCTGTCGGTCGGTTCATTGCTTATGTTTATTACCTACTACGAAATAATAAATCAGATGATAGATGGAATCATTGAAGCGGATAAGGGGTTCCTGATCAATGCTGTAGCTACAAATCAGGTTTTTTCTATTCTTGACAGTACTTATGAAAAAAAAGAGGGAGTCAGGAAGCAGAAAATATCAGGAAATATCGAGATTAATAAATTATCTTTTTCGTACAGCCAAAGCGACGGACCGGTGCTGAAAAATATTAGCATGACAATTTGCCCCGGTGAACGTGTAGCGATAGTCGGGCGCAGCGGGGCGGGGAAGTCAACAATCATTAAGCTGCTGCTGAAAGTGTATCCGGTTAGAAAAAATACAATTAAAGTTGACGGGGAAGATATTCAGGAAATAAATGATGATACGCTTCATAAACGAATCGCGGCAGTCATGCAGGATCCATACATGCTTAATTTGTCATTCAGAGACAATTTATTACTGGCAAATTGCAAAGCAGACGAACAAGAAATGTGGTCTGTACTGGAGAAGGCATATTTGCGTTCATTTGTCCAAAGCCTGGAGTTGGGACTGGATACAATCATCGGCGAACAGGGCATAAAATTGTCAGGCGGACAAAAACAGCGGCTTGCAATAGCACGGGCATTGATTGCTGATCCGGACGTTATTGTTTTTGATGAAGCGACGTCTTCTCTGGACGCGGAGTCCGAGAAAATGATTAATCGTGCACTTTCTGATATTTCTTCACAAAAAACGATGATTATAGCGGCACACAGGTTGTCTTCGGTAATTGGTGCAGATCAATGCTATGTGATTGACAACGGAGAAATTGTGGGAGCTGGAACTCCAAGTGAGCTGCATGGAAATAACAGGTTTTATGACGCTTTGTTTGACGGGCAATATTCAAGTGAATGATTACACAAAGCAATTTTAACGCGGTGCGTTAACCACTGAAAGACGGGTGAAAGCATGAAGGTATTGTCAATTGGATTGGATGGTGCTTCTTTTGAATTAATACAGCAATTTATTGGCGAAGGTATTTTGCCAACCTTTGAGCAACTGGCACTGGAAGGGATATTTTATCCATTACCTTCTACCACACCTCCCCATACGGCGCCGGGATGGGTTACGTCATTAACAGGAGTTAATCCGGGCAAGCATGGAATATACCAGTTTTGGGAAACGCAGGCACAAAATTATGCCGGAGAATTTATGGGTAGCAACGATGTGGAGGTACCGTTTATCTGGGATCTTCTGGGGGAATATGGAAGGAGCAAAGGAAGAATGACGGAAAAGCTGGCAAAAAAGCTTGCTGTCCACAACACCATATGCGAACAAACGCAGGAGATAAAATCTTTAAAAGACAGCTTTGATGTCATTTTTATGATGAATACGGTACATTACTTATCTGCTGAGGCATTCAGCAAGCGTATAACGGAAATGAAGCAACTGCTAAAAAAAGATGGGCTTCTTTGTATTGCCGACGTTTTTTATCAGGATGATACAATGTTTCATTCAACGGTATTACTGGACTGGCTTACGCATGGGGGAATCCATCACCTGTTTTTGGATGAAACCTGTAAAGAATTACGTGCTTGCGGGTATGGGGAAATAAGACATCAATTCATTGAGAATATTTTCACTCATTTAATTTATGCATATCCGTCAGGCGCTTCAGAGCAGGGAGCAACGTTATGTTAAATACAAAAATTATCAAACAGCTATTTGGTCCGGCCGATTCTGTAAAATACACGCTGCCGTGCAAACCGGGAAACACAGTCTTAGTTATCGCGCCCCATCCGGACGACGAAACATTAGGCTGTGGAGGAATCATTGCTCAAATGCTGCAAAACGACGTTACCGTCGCAGTTTTACTAGTGACCGACGGTAATGGAGGCGGCCGAATGCCAAATATAAAAAAAATTCGGATGCATGAGTTTGAGTGTGCGAAAACAGTACTTGGCTTTACAAAAGATTTCCGCCTGGCGTTTCCTGATGGAGGCCTTGTTCTTTATGAAGATGAATTCTGTGAAAAAATTTCTAAAATTTTGAAAAAAAACAGCTTCCGCCTGATTTTTGTACCGTACCTACTGGATTACAACAGCGATCATCAAGCTGTCAACCGTGTATTGGCAAAAAGTCTGATACGGGTGGACTATTCGTTTGTGAAAATTGCGATGTATGAAATCTGGACTCCCATTACATATCCGAATTGTCTGGTAGATGTAAGCTTACAGTATGAGATAAAAAAAGAGGCACTTTGCTGTTACCGTTCTCAGGAAAGCTATTATGGAATTTATGAGAAGACGATCGCGCTCAATGCACTTAGAGCTAAGCTTTCCATGCGCAAACAAGTTGACTATATGGAATGCTTTAAGCTGCTGGATCCTGAGAATTATGCGGAGGCGGCCTTGTCCGATATGTTTTGATTAGAGGAGAAAAGAGGATGTTTTTGATTAATGATCTTGTTGTCAAAGAGCATATATGCAATATGCACTGTACTTACTGCTTGACCGGTACCAGCAATCTGAAAAAAGCCGGTATGGAAAAGGTACAGGAATGTGCTTTCCTGCACTATAAAGATGGGAGTGTGCTTCAGAAGCAGTTGGATAGCGTTACGGATACATTGCATCATATATTTCAAATTTTGATTTAAAAGCGAGGCGATTTTGAAAGTTGAAAATCTTATTGGCGATAGCCTGCCGTTCATTAGGACATATCTTTACAACAAGAATGCCCAAAGCAGGGGGATGTCAGGGTGATTCAGAACACGCTTGGTCATAAAGATATTTCCACAGCGCTCAATATCCATACTGGTGTGGCGAAAGAGCTGAGACAGTCCGAATTTGAGGGTCTTGACTCATATTTCAAAAATGAGTATAATAAAGTGTCAAATGGGTGAGGGACATTTCATAGGCGATGATAAAAAGCTTATACACCATTTACACCAATTTGTACTCCAATCCACCGCAAAACTACGCGGATTTATAGGAAAATAGCGATTTCGGAAGAAACGCTGTTCAGACCTGTTATGACATATGGGGGAGGTTTAGGACAGATTGAAAAGATGGTTACTTTCTTCCCGACCATGAAGCCGCTGCCAAACGCTTAAATACCAGCGTGGAAAAAGGGCACAGTCTGTAGGAGCGCCGATAGGAGAGTGAAATGATGAAAAGCGATACTATTACAAAATCTGTTAACGCTGCGCCGCAGCGTGCGTTGCTGCATGCGCTTGGCCTGACGGACGAGGAAATCGGCAGGCCGATTGTAGGTGTAGTAAGTTCCAAGAACGATATTGTACCCGGCCATATGAATCTGGACAAAATTGAAGAGGCTGTTAAAATGGGAGTATCCATGGCGGGCGGTGTGCCTGTTGTATTTCCGGCGATTGCCGTGTGTGACGGAATTGCGATGGGTCATGAGGGCATGAAATATTCGCTGGTGACAAGAGAGCTGATTGCAGATTCAACAGAGGCGATGGCAAAGGCGCATGCGCTTGACGCGCTTGTTATGATTCCAAATTGTGATAAAAATGTGCCCGGTCTTCTGATGGCGGCGGCCCGTTTGAATATCCCCTGTATTTTTGTAAGCGGCGGCCCCATGCTCGCAGGGACGGTAGACGGCAGGAAAATCAGTTATTCCACCGTATCGGAAGCTGTAAGCAGGTATAAAGTGGGCGAAATAGACGATCAAAAGCTGGACGAATATGAAAACAAAGCCTGCCCCACCTGTGGTTCCTGCTCCGGTATGTTTACGGCAAACAGCATGAACTGCCTGACAGAGGTGCTTGGTATGGGCCTGCGCGGCAACGGGACAATCCCTGCGGTGTATTCGCAGCGTTTGCAGCTGGCAAAAAGGGCCGGTATGCAGATTATGCAGCTGTTAAAGGAGAATATTCGTCCGCGGGATATTATGACGGAGGGCGCTTTTAAAAATGCACTTACGGTAGATATGGCGCTTGGATGCAGCACCAACAGCATGTTGCATTTACCTGCGATTGCACACGAATGTGGAATTGCGCTTGACCTGGACATAGCAAACGGTATTTCGGCCAGGACGCCTAACCTGTGCCACCTTGCGCCTGCAGGCGACCATTTTATGGAACAGCTGGACGAGGCGGGCGGCGTATATGCTGTTATGCATGAGCTTGCAAAGCTTGGATTGCTGGCGACTGACTGCATGACCTGTACGGGAAAAACAGTTGGACAGAATATAGAAGGCTGTGAAATTAAAAATACGGATATTATCCGTACAGCGGAGAATCCGTACAGCAAAAGCGGCGGGATCGCTGTCCTCAAGGGGAATCTTGCGCCCGACGGCTGTGTAGTAAAACGCAGCGCTGTTGCGGCGGAAATGATGCACCATACGGGCCCGGCCCGTGTATTTGACTGTGAGGAAACGGCGCTTAACGCCATTTATACCGGGAAAATTTATCCGGGCGACGTGATTGTGATTCGC
Organism: uncultured Oscillospiraceae bacterium; assembly: GCA_900541975.1. Taxonomy (GTDB): domain Bacteria; phylum Bacillota; class Clostridia; order Oscillospirales; family Acutalibacteraceae; genus Scatavimonas; species Scatavimonas merdigallinarum. The sequence goes on from UQLR01000011.1 coordinate 28,326, forward strand.
TATGAGGGGCCAAAGGGCGGCCCTGGTATGCGTGAGATGCTCAATCCGACCTCTGCGATTATGGGTAGCGGGCTGGGAAGCTGTGTGGCGTTAATTACAGACGGGCGCTTTTCCGGTGCAACCCGTGGTGCGGCGATCGGGCATGTATCGCCTGAAGCGGCGGTGGGCGGCAATATTGCTTTGATCCGGGAAGGCGATGTTATTGAAATTGATATAGAAAAAAATACGATTAACATGCTTGTTTCGGAAGAAGAGTTAAAAGCGCGCAGGGCACAGTGGCAGCCCAAGCCGCCTAAGGTTACGACGGGATATCTTGCGCGTTATGCAAAGCTCGTTACATCGGGCAGTACAGGCGCTGTGCTTGCTTAATATACATAGATAAAGCCGTAATGTTGGCGATAAAAATTTGCAGGATATTTGTGCATAATAAACAATTCACCCCTTGTATTATTGTTACAAGGGGTGAATTTTTATAATGAAGCAAAATTTTATTTGAATCAAATGTGCAAATATGCTACAATTAACAAGCGATTATATTTGTAATTGTAAAAAATGTCTTATCCTGGCGAAATATCTTTTACGCAGGTAATCGAAAGGAGCAACCTGAATTGAAACAGTATGATGCAAAAAAAATAATCAACATAGCGCTTGCGGGGCACAGTGGAGCGGGAAAAACCTCTGTTGCGGAAGCAATGCTTTATTTGGCGGGAGCTTCTGACCGGCTTGGTAAGGTTAGCGATGGAAATACAGTCTGCGACTTTGATGCGGAAGAGGTCAAACGCAAGGTTTCAGTTGTGACCGCCGTGGCGCCGCTGGAATGGAAGGGCTATAAAATAAATTTAATTGATACGCCGGGGCTTTTTGATTTTGAAGGCGGCGTAAGCGAAGGGATGCGCGCAGCCGATACAGCGCTGATTGTTGTATCTGGCAAAAACGGTGTGAACGTTGGGACAGAAAAGGCGGTTAAGGCGGCGACGAAGTCGGGGCTTACAAAAGCATTTTTTGTCAACGGGCTTTGTGATGAAAGCGCGCGGTTTTATAGGGTGTTTGAAACGCTGAAGGCTTCTTTCGGCCCGTCTGTGTGCCCGGTTGTCGTCCCTTATATTGTAGATGGTAAAGCAAATTGCTACATAAATCTGCTGGAGCACAGAGCTTATCTGTATGAAAATGGAAAGATGACGCCCACAGCCATGCCGGACATGGGCGACAGGCTTGACGGCCTGCGCACGGCAATTTGCGAGGCGGTTGCGGAAACCAGCGATGAAATGTTTGAAAAATATTTTAGCGGGGAGGAGTTTACGCCCGAGGAAATTATTGTTGGGATCAGCACCGGCGTAAAAAATGGAACCATCAGCCCAGTATTTTGTGGCGACGCGCAAAATACGTTCGGGATTGACCAGTTGTTGAATGGCCTTACTTGGCTTGCGCCAAGCGCTGCCGATAAGGGGTCGGAGATCGGCGTGGACACAAACGGCGACCCGGTTGAGCTTGCTGTTAATGAAAGCGGCGCCGCTGCAGCCGTTATTTTTAAAACGATTGCGGATCCGTTTGTGGGAAAGCTTTCTTATTTTAAAGTTATATCCGGGAAAATATCCGCCGATACGCCGCTTGTGAATATGCGCACCGGCGCCCCTGAGCGTATTGGCAAGGTGCTAATTATACGCGGAAAAAAGCAGGAGGAGGTTCCGTATGTTGGCGCCGGGGATATTGGCGCCGTTGCCAAGCTGCAAGACGCCAGCACGGGGGACACTCTCTGTGCCCCTGCAAGAAAGGTGGTACTGGATCCTGTGGAATACCCGGCCCCGTCGTATTCTATGGCCATCTACCCAAAAACAAAGGGCGAAGAGGATAAAGTGGCGCAGGCGCTTGCGCGTATAGCTGAGGAAGACCCGACGATTAAATTTGCCAACAACACGGAAACGCATCAGATGCTTGTGTCTGGTATGGGGGAACAGCATCTGGACGTGGTCGTTTCTAAAATAAAGGCAAAATTCGGTGTAGACGTATATTTGGAGGAGCCAAAAGTTGCCTACAGAGAAACCATACGCAAAAAAGTGCAGGTGCAGGGCAGGCATAAAAAACAATCGGGCGGACATGGCCAGTTTGGCGACGTGTGGATTGAATTTGAGCCCTGTGACTGCGGAGATCTTGAATTTGCGGAAAGAGTGGTTGGCGGCGCTGTTCCCAAGGGCTTTTTTCCTGCGGTGGAAAAGGGGCTGCGTGACTGTATTAAAAAGGGCCCGCTTGCGGGATACCCGGTTGTCGGGCTAAAAGCAACGTTGTATGATGGGTCATATCATCCGGTGGATTCATCAGAAATGTCATTTAAAATGGCTGCTGCCGTTGCATATAAAAATGGGTTGCCACAGGCAAACCCAACGCTGCTTGAACCGATTGGCGCGTTGAAGGCTACCGTGCCGGACAATAATATGGGCGATGTTATGGGTGAGGTTAACAAGCGCCGCGGACGCGTGCTTGGAATGAATCCCGGAGAGGATGGCATGCAGATTGTGGAGGCGGAGGTCCCCATGGCCGAAATGAGTGATTTTGCAACGTATATTCGTCAAGTTACACAGGGCAGGGGAAGTTTTACCTTTACTTTTGAAAGATATGAGGACGCGCCTGCGAACGTGGCACAGAAGGTGATAGAGCGTGCAAAGCAGGAAGCAGAAGAGTAAAAAAGACGTTTGCCACCATGTTTACAAAAGTTTGGAAGCGCGGTGGTAAACTGCTGGATTTGCACTGCTGTATAAAATAGAACAGAGTAGTTGGAGGCGGAAGTATTTCCGCCTCTTTATTTTAACGGCAATGTGCTTGCAAATAGGATAAATATCGTGTAAAATACTCTATAAAATGGCTTTTTAAAATATAAAAAAGCTCTATTCTGTGTATGTCAGGGGGAGAAATGTTATGCTGAAAATCAGCCATCTTACAAAGACCTATGGTTCTAAAAAAGCCGTGGATGACCTGAGTTTGGAGATCCTGCCGGGAGAGATATATGGGTTTATCGGGCATAACGGCGCCGGGAAGACCACAACAATCAAAGCATGCTGTGGATTATTGCAGTTTGATTTGGGAGAGATACTGGTAGACGGCATATCTGTTCAAAAAGATCCGATTGCCTGCAAGCAGCGCCTTGCTTATATTCCGGATAATCCGGATCTGTATGATTTTATGTCCGGGACCAAGTATTTAAATTTTATTGCCGATATTTACAATGTGTCGCAGGAAGACCGTCAGCAGCGGATCCGCCAGTATGCGGATATGTTTGAGATTACCCAAAATCTTTCGGAACCGATTAACGCGTATTCGCATGGAATGAAACAAAAAATTGCGCTGATTTCTGCCTTGCTTCACAAACCACGGCTTATGCTGCTGGATGAACCGTTTGTTGGGCTGGACCCAAAGGCTGCGCACCTTTTAAAGGAACAGATGCGGCAGCTTTGCAACGATGGCGGCGCGATCTTTTTTTCGACCCATGTGCTAGAGGTGGCGGAAAAGCTTTGTGATAAAATTGCCATTATTAAAAACGGGCGGCTGGTTGTAAGCGGCCCTACGCAAGAGGTGCGGGGCAATACATCTTTGGAAGAGGTTTTTTTGGAATTGGAGGGTACCGATGGCTAAAACTGTTTACTTGCTGCTGAAAAACCGTTTACAGGCTCTGGCTTTTTCAATGTTTAAAATGTCAAAAGGAAAGAAGACCAGTACGACAAAAACGGTTTTATTGACCCTTTTAGCGGTTTATCTGTTTTTTTGTATTTTTCTGTTTATGACGTTTTTGTTTGCAGCGATTGCGCCGCCGCTAATTCATGCAGGCCAGCAGTGGCTTTATTTTGCCATTGCCGCTGCCGTTTCGCTGCTGTTTTGTTTAATTGGAAGCGTTTTCACGGCGCAGTCTTATCTGTTTGAGGCAAAGGACAACGAGCTGCTTTTAAGCATGCCGGTGAAGCCTTCGGCCATTTTGCTCAGCCGCCTTCTTATGCTGCTGGTACTGACGTATATCTATGAATTGCTTATTATGATACCGTCGGCAGTTGCATATAGCTTTTTTGCTGCATTTACACCTTTTGGCCTTTTGTGCTTTGTTTTGGGCGCTTTTTTGCTGCCGCTGCTTGCAGTGGCGCTTTCCTGTGTGCTGGGCTGGCTGATGGGACTGCTGTTTGCAAGACTGCGCAGGAAAAATATTGTCGTAGCACTGCTGATGTTTGCTTTGATAGGCCTTTATCTCTATTTATATACCAACTTGCAAAGCTATCTTGATCAGCTTGTGGCCAACAGTGAGCAGATTGCCCAGGTGGTCAGGCAGTTTCTGCCGCCTGCTTACAGCTTTGGGTGCGCAGTAGGGCAGCAGGACGTTTTGCATATGCTTTTGCTTATATTATGGTGTGTTCTGCCAATTGGCGCGGTTTACTGGTTCTTGTCCAAACGGTTTGTCCGAATGGTTACAGCAACCAAAACGTTGGGCAGGGTGAAGTATAAGGAACAGAAACTGAGAAAAAACAGTATAAAGATGGCGCTTTTAAAGAAAGAAATTGCGTATTTTTTGAGCATGCCTTCTTATATTTTAAACTGTTCGTTTGGGACAATAATGGCCGTGCTGGCTGCCGGTGTTATGCTCTTTGAAGGCGATAAGCTTCTTGTGATGCTCAGAGATGTTTCGCCGGGTCTAACGGCGATTTTGCCGGTGCTTTGGTGTGCAGTAATCAGTTTGTGCTGTGCCATGAACGATGTTTCCGCACCTTCTATTTCTCTGGAAGGAAAAACGCTTTGGATTTTAAAGGCTCAGCCGGTTCCGGTAATGGATATCTTTTTTGCAAAATCTCTGACCAATCTGATTGTCAGTGCGCCAGGGATTGTGGTTGCGGCTGTTGTTGGCGCAATTGTTATGCCGTTTGGAGTTGCCGATATTTTGTTGCTGCTGCTGGTTCCGGCTTTGGTATGCGTATTTAGCGGAATGCTGGGTGTTTGTGTAAATCTTTTGTGCCCGCGTTTTGACTGGGTAAATGAAACGGCAGTTATAAAACAAAGTGCAAGCGTGCTGATCGCATTGCTGGCAGGAATAATTTTGTCTGCTCCGCCGTTTGTCATAGCGTTTGTACTTGCCCTTTTTGCATCTTTGGTTTCGGCCATTTCCGGCACGCTGGCGCTTGTGTTCTGCGTTTTGTATTTTATTTTATTAAACGTGCTGCTTTATTTGTTTATGCGTTTTAAAGGGCAAAAAATTTTTGCCAGACTTTCATAAAAAAGTAAAGGAAAGAACCTGTAGCAGGCCGGACAACTACAACTGTCTGGCCTGTTTTTCTTGTATTTTTGTCTGTTTTATAGTATAATTTTTTAACACAGATTTTTGTGCGTATAAAAACGGAACAGCCGGCAGGCGCTGCATCTGCCGCAGGAGGAGTGGCTATGCTTCTGAAAGCAAAGAGAAACTGTATTTGTATATTGTTTGCAATTTTACTGTTGGTGGTCCTGGCCCTTCCGGCAGCTGCGTCTGACGTAGACGTCAGCTACCGTCTTTCACCGCTTTCCATGAGCGTAAAGCTTCCCGGGAACGATCTTGTTGTCACAAGGCAAACGGAAAAAAACAGTCCGCTGTATGAAAAGCTGGGGCTGGATGCTGCGCAGACACAGGACCGTATGGAAAAAGAAAATTTGTATTTATTGGCCTACCCGGCAGACCAATCTTATGAAATTGATGTGGAGATGACTGAAAACGAACAAAGTAAAGAGGTTCATAATTTGAAATTTCTGTCTGAAAAGCAGATTGCTGCGTTTAAACAGCAGCTTTTGGAGAGACAAAACAGTGTAAACGGCTCGGTCACGGAGACACCGCAGGCATTGTTTTTTGATTTTGAAACGCATACAGCGCTGCAAAATGGGGAAACCCATACGATAACGGCCTATACAATTGTCAACGGCCGGCAGATCCTGCTGCGCCTGCAATCTGCAGGGGACAATATTTCGGTAGAAGAGCTTGGCGTTTTTCATAATATGGTTAGCAGTGTTACATTCAGCCAGATTGTGGAGAAACCGCTGGATGTAAATATGGGCGTTGTATTGCTTGCTGCTTTTGCCGTTGTACTTGTACTGGCCGCAGCCTTTGCGCTGATTATTTTTTTCAGGACAAAAAAGCGTATTCGCACAAATGGGGAAGCATGTGTATATCCGCAGCTGCACAGTGCGCATTCACCCATGGATGATTTTTATGATGAATTGCAAAAAGACGGTCTGTTCAATGGCCGGCCACCCGTACCCGTGCAGAGTGTTACAAGCGTAGACGTTAGAAAAAATGAGCCGCAGGACCGGGTGTTTAAAAATAAACCGTTGCGGGTAGACGTAGAAGTGGCGATAGAGAAAAATGCAACCCAAAACGCGGAGTCCCAGAAGCAGACTGTGTTAGAAGAGGAAAAGGACAGCGTAGAGCTTTCCAGAAGCAACAATGAAGATTATGACGAAGCAGTTACAGAAGAAAACTTACAAAAAAGTGGTAAACTGCGTATTTTTGTAGGAAGGGCCGGCTCAAAAGCGAAAAATTCGGTATCTTCTGCCGGCAATGTATGGAAATACACAAATGAAGGGACAATAAAAGAAAACGGAAGTACTCCCATACATAAAGGCGCTCCCAAAAAGAAAAAACCGGTGCAGCAACGGGTTCCACGGCAGGAAAGGAAGCGGCCGGAAGCAGTGCATGCGATTGTACGGGAGGACGAGATTGTATCGGCCTTTGAAACCGACAGCTACTGGGATAAATACAGATAAAAAAGGGGGCGGTGCAACAATGGGCGGGATGCTGATAAAAAATGCAAGAGTTGTGGACCCATCTTTAGGGTTGAACCAGATTATGCATATTTTCATAAACAAAGGCGTAGTGCAGGCGCTTGGTACGCACGTACAGACAGCTGATACAGTAATAGAAGCAGACGGACTGGTTGCTGCGCCCGGTCTGGTAGATATGCATGTACATCTGCGCGAACCTGGCTATACGCAAAAGGAAGATATTTTTTCCGGATGCCGGGCGGCAGCTGCAGGTGGGGTGACAAGTTTGCTTGCCATGCCAAACACAGATCCCACGGTGGACAACGCTCAGACAGTACGTTATATTTTAGACAAGGCAAAAATGGCCGATGCGCATGTATATGTGGCTGCAAGTGTTACAAAAGGCCTTAAAAGCCAACAGTTGTGCGATATACATCAGCTGCACAAAAGTGGAGCAATCGCGTTGACAGACGATGGAAGACCGGTGGAAAATACCGCGTTTATGGCGCAGGCCATGCAACAGGCGCCAAAGCTGGGAATGACGGTTGTGGCCCATTGCGAGGATCTGTACCTGGCGCAGGGCGGTATTATGCATGAAGGGGAGGTTTCACAACGCCTTGGCGTAAAAGGGATTTCTGCCGCGGCAGAGGATGCAGGTACGGCGCGGGAAATTGCGCTTGCCGCTGCATATGGTGTACCGGTGCATATTTGCCATGTGAGTACCAAAACGTCTGTAGAGCTAATCCGGGATGCAAAACGCAGGGGCGTGCCGGTAACGGCAGAAACTGCGCCGCATTATTTTGCGTTTACAGATCGGGCGCTTTTAAAAAGGGATGCGGATTTTAGAATGAACCCGCCTCTTCGCACGGAGGAAGACAGAAAAGCCATTATCGGCGCGCTGTGCGACGGGACCATTGATGCGATTGCAACGGACCATGCGCCGCACGCACCGCAGGAAAAGGCCGATTTTGAAAAAGCGCCCAACGGGGCGATTGGAATGGAAACCTCATTGAGCGCAGGATTGACGTTTTTGGTGCAAACCGGAGCGCTTACGCTGCCGCAGCTGCTGGATAAGATGTCATATACGCCTGCAAGGCTGTTGCGTATTCCAGCCGGAAGCCTGCGTGCGGGTATGCCCGCGGATATTGTATTGTTTGATCCAGACACTTCCTGGACGGTTGACCCGGAGCGCCTGCATGGAAAATCAAAAAATACGCCGTTTAAAGGGATGACTCTTAAAGGAAAGGTTAAAACGACCATTCTTGCAGGCAGGGTTGTTTACCAGGATATGGACTGCCGGTAAAGCACGGCGGCTGTACAGAACAAAAAAAGAAGCCATATGGAGGGAACACAATGGCATTGGACAGATTGATTGAGAAAATTGCAGAGAAGCAAAACCCCACAGTTGCGGGGCTTGACCCAAAGTTGGATTATATTCCAGAGCATATTAAGCAGGCGGCGTTTGCCCGGTTTGGAAAGACAATGGAAGGCGCGGCAGAAGCGATTTGGGTGTATAACCGGGGACTGATTGATGCTTTATGTACAGCTGTACCCGCTGTAAAGCCACAGGCCGCCTATTATGAAATGTATGGATGGCAGGGTATGCAGACGCTTGCCAAGACAGTTGCATATGCGCAGAAAAAAGGCATGTTTGTGATTATGGATGGAAAGCGCAACGATATAGGCACTACAATGCAGGCCTATGCCGCGGCGCACCTTGGCATAACGGAGATTGACGGGGAAAAATTTACGGCGTTTGGCGCAGATGCGCTTACAGTAAACGGCTATCTTGGGTCAGACGGTATTTTGCCGCTTACCGATGTATGCAGGAAGATGAATAAGGCAATATTTGTGCTTGTAAAAACATCGAACCCAAGTTCCGGCGAACTGCAGAATCTGTGTTTGGAGGGTGCGGAGAGTATTTACCTGCGCATGGGGAAAATGTGCGAAAAATGGGGGGAGGAAATCCCCGGAAAATATGGATATTCAGGTGTAGGTGCAGTTGTGGGTGCGACATATCCACAGCAGCTGACAGAGCTGCGCGCAGAGCTACCGCGGACCTTTTTCCTTGTACCGGGATACGGCGCGCAGGGGGGGACGGCAAGCAATATAGCCGGCGCGTTTGACAAAAACGGGCTGGGTGCGATTGTAAATTCATCCCGTGGGATTATGTGCGCCTGGCAGAAGGAAAAATGCGACCCGCAGGATTATGCAGGGGCCGCGTTGCGCGAGGCGCAAAAGATGCGGGAGCTTTTGGCGGATGTTACAGGAAAGATTGTATTGCCATAAGAAAGCCCCTGTATGCAAAAATTTGATCTGATATAGAATTAGAATATATACAAAAAACCGGCACCATGGGACCATGGCGCCGGTTTTTATTTTTGTTTATGTTTTTATACTCGCGTTTATAGTTGGCATCTTTTTTATAGCTGAATCGAGGTCGAAATTTGGAACTCAAAAATGATGCATCCAAATTCCGGCCTCTTTTTTCATGCCATAAACCCAGTATTTAAGCTGTTTATCAAGATTTATATTTTAACTTGAAAATGAGATGCCAAAAAGCAAAAATTAAGAAATTTTAATGTAAACTGGGATTTCCATTTTTTTCATAATGGGCAAGTGGTTCAGGCATGGAAAAAGTATGTTAAAAAAGGAAGATGCAGGAGGAGTAAAAAACAAATCTGAAAAATTTGCTTTCAGATGCAAATTTGCGTTTTTTTGCATTGCCGGGAGAAATCCTGTATACTGGCTGTATGGGAGGGTGGCCATATGGATATAAAAGCGCAGCTTTTGCGTTTTGTCCCGCAAACAAAGGAAGAAGCGCAGGTGCGCAAGAAAATGCTCGCCGCATGGGAAGCGCATGGAAAGACGCTTTTGTGCAGAGAAAATGAACAAGCACATTTTACAGCTTCGGCATTGTTGCTAAACCCTGCGATGGACAAAGCGCTTATGGTGCATCATAATCTTTTTCATACCTTTACATGGCCCGGCGGACACGCAGATGGGGAAGAAAAGCTGCTTTATACGGCAATTCGGGAAGCGCGTGAGGAAACGGGCGTACAGCAGGTTTATCCTTTGAGCGCCGGTATATTGTCGCTGGACATATTGCAGGTTCCTGCACACAGCAAAAATGGAAAAGCGGTACCTGCGCATATACATTATTCTGTTGCTTACGGCCTGATTGTACCTGAAAAGCAACCTGTTTTTGTAAAGCCGGATGAAAACAGCGCTGTGCGCTGGATTGCGGTACAGGATCTTCGAAATTACTGTGCAGAAGCGCATATGCTTGTGCTATATGAAAAGTTGCACCGTCGTATGAAAGCGTTGCAGGCATACAAAAAAAGCCTGTATCGAAAGCTGCCGGAGGCGCTTTTGCAATGGTATAAAGAAAACGCACGGCAGCTCGACTGGCGCAGGGATACACAGCCTTATCATGTGTGGCTGTCGGAAATCATGTTGCAGCAAACGCGTGTAGAGGCGGTGAAAGGCTACTATGCACGCTTTTTGGAGGCGTTTCCTACAATAGAAGATCTTGCACAGGCGCGTGAAGATACGCTGTTTAAATATTGGGAGGGGCTTGGCTATTATAACCGTGCACGCAATTTGCAAAAAGCGGCAAAAAAAATTGTACGTGACTACGGCGGCGTGTTTCCTTCCAGCTATATGGATATTGCTTCGCTTCCCGGGGTTGGTCCCTACACTGCAGGAGCGATTGCCTCTATCTGTTTTGAACAGCCGCGCGCGGCTGTGGATGGCAACGTACTGCGTGTGCTTTCCAGGGTGACAGAGCAATTTATAGAAGTGGATGCGCCGCAGGTCAAAAAGAAAATGGCGCAGATACTGGAAAGCGTGTATCCTTTAGGGCAATGCGGCAGCTTTACGCAAAGTCTGATGGAGCTTGGCGCAACAATATGCCTGCCGGGCGGAAATCCAAAGTGTGCGTGCTGCCCTGCCCGGAACTTTTGCCTGGCATATGCAAGCGGGTCGCAACAGATGCTCCCTGTTAAAAAGCCAAAGCGTGCGCGAAAAACGGAGCAAAAAACGGTGTTTTTGTTATTGTGTGGAAATGATATTGCAGTCTGTCAAAGAGAAAGCAGCGGCCTTCTGGCAGGGCTCTGGCAGTTGCCAAACGTGCAGGGGGCGCTTACAGAAGAGGAAGCGGTACAAACAGCCGAAAACTGGGGAAGTGGAGAAATTACGCTGGAAAAAGTGTTGCATTACCGGCATGTTTTTACACATATTCAATGGGATATGACCTGTTATTGCATGTGCTGCACACAAAAAGCACCGGACTTTACATGGGCCACTATGGAGCAAGTTAGGCAAAAATATGCGCTTCCCACAGCCTTCCGTATCTTTCTGGAGTAGAATACTGTTTTGTGCAACCGGGCTATAAAAAATAAAACAACATGTGAAGAGACACAAAAGAACCCGGCGCGGGGCGTATGCCCCGCGCCGGGTTCTTTTCGGAGAAAGGGTATTGGAGGAGGTTTTATCTAAAACAAGTTGCTGACCTAAAAAATATAGCTTGTTATAGTTTGCCAAGCTCTTTAAAAAACGGAGACAAAGCAGGATACAAAGCCTTATACTGCGCATATATTCTGCGGTATTGGCGTACGTTTTCCAAAGAGGGTGGAAAAAATTTGTCTTCTTTTACAAATATGTTGCAGGCGTCCTGCACAGTTTTAAACAGCCCGCTTCCCACGGCGGCTAAAATAGCGGCTCCTTGTGCTGCCCCTTCGTTTGCCTGCATGGTGTTTACTTTGCAATTAAACAAATCTGCAAGCATTTGCCGCCAGACCGGGCTGTTTGCGCCGCCGCCGCACAGGGCCATGCTGTTTGGATTTATTTCCATTTCCTGCAAAACAGAAAGACAGTCCTGCAAAGAGCAGGCTACGCCCTCCATTACTGCACGTATCAGGTCGCAGCGCGTGTGCATGGCGCTTAGCCCAAAGAACACGCCGCGGCAGTCCGGATCCAGATGCGGCGTACGTTCCCCCATTAGATATGGTAAAAATAAAAGTCGGTTTGCACCAATGGGGCTCTGCAACGCCATGCAGTCCATAAGCTGATAAACGCCGGCGCCTTTTTCCTGTGCCAATGCTTTTAAATCGCACAGAACATTTTCCTTCAGCCATTTCAGCGAAAGGCCTGCGGCCTGTGTAACGCCCATTACGTGCCATGCGCCTGGAACAGCGCAGCAAAATGTATGTACGCGTCCTTTGGGGTCTATGTGCAGCGTGTTTGTATGAGTAAAAACGACGCCGGAGGTACCAATGGTTGTAAACGCTTTTTTATCATAGACAATGCCTGTTCCAACTGCCGCCGCCGCATTGTCGCCCGCGCCTGCGACAACCTTTGTGCGCTCGCAAAGCCCGGTCAGCTGCGCCGCCTGCTTACTGATGGTCCCCGTTAGCTGTGGGGATTCGTAAACCTGGGCCAACATAGAGGGGTCTAGCTGAAGGCAGTCAAGCATTTCCAGCGACCAACGTCTGTTTTTTACATCTAGTAGCTGCATGCCGGAAGCGTCTGATACATCGGTGGCAAAATCCCCGGTTAAGCAAAAGCGAATATAATCTTTTGGGAGCAAAATATGCTTGCATTTGGAAAATAGCTCCGGTTCATGGTTTTTTACCCATAAAATTTTTGATGCGGTAAACCCGGTAAGCGCAGGGTTTGCGGTAACAGCAATCAATTGGGAATGCCCAAATAAGCTGGTAAGCGTTTTGCATTCCTGCGCAGTACGCTGGTCGCACCATAAAATGGCGTTACGCAGTGCTTTGCAGTTTTGGTCAAGCATAACAAGGCCGTGCATTTGACCGGTTAAGCCCAGACCGGATATTTCCTCGGGCCTAACCTGAGATGATGCAAGTACACGCCGGATTACCAAAATCGTTTTTTCCCACCAATCCTCCGGGTTTTGCTCTGCCCAGCCGTTTTGCGGCTGGTACATGGCATACCCTTCGCTGGCGCTTGCAATCAATACGCCGTCTTCTGCGTATAAAACGGCTTTTACACCAGAAGTACCAACGTCAATTCCCATGCAGTAATTCATTGAAAGCCCTCCTTCTTCAGGTTTCAAAAACAGCCCGCGCACGGTTAATTTCTTTTAGAGAATGGTGTATTTTAATTTCCATCCGTATGGATTGCTGCTGGCCGGGCTTCAAATATTGCAGGGAGCCGTCCTTTTTTGCAAGGGCTCTTCCCATTACATGGCAGTTTCCCGGTTCCAGTCCAAGTACATATTCGCCGCTTTTCATACATTTCCACTGTGTAAAGCAGGGAAGCTGTGCAATGGGATAAATCAGTTCCAAGGCTGTTAGAAGTTTATGGTTTATAAGCATGGCATGAACCTTTCCCTGACGGTCCGGGCGCATTTTGTGGAAGAAAACCTGTTCTTTAAAGCCATCTACCGGCTCGGTAATTTTATCTGAGGCAGACAGACCCTCTTCAGCCTGTTTGTCGCGCGGCGTTATCGACAGAGAAGGGAGAAGCAGTTCGCATTGCGGTGAAAGCATGGGGTACCCAAAATTGATATGATACAAAAGCATAAATGGAACCGGTACAAAATCCAGATTTTCTATACGGTCTTCTATTGTAAAACGGTTTTCTTCCCCCGCAAGTGTAATGCGGCGCTGCATCAAAAGATGCTCGCCGAAAACCTGCGCCTGCCGGAGCTTCCCGCTAAGAGTAAGAGCAGAGCCGTTTTCTTCCCAAAGGACTTCCGGGCAGACTTCATAGGCGGGTGTGTTGGATATAACGCCGTGCAGCCCCAGGTTTTCTTCGCCGTCACGGCAGTGTGCCCCCATATAACTTAACCCGCATGTGGTCAGAAATCCGGCGAAAAAACTTTTAAAAAATCCCTTGTCCCTGTCCTCTGTAAAAAATTGCGGGGCGGTAAGCCCGGTTTTAGACAAAAAGCTTAAATTTATACCTCGAAAGGATAGTCCGGTAATATCCATACCGCGGTCTGGCAATACGGTAAAAGAAAGGCCGGTTGCATTATATAATTCTATTGCGCGCATACCGCTGGCTTTGCCGCCGTTTATCGTATAATCCTTCATTCCGAGAAGCTGCTCGGCGCTGCCCACATAGCGCAGCAGCGCATTTTTTTGCATGGCCCGTACCTCCTTCTTATATAAAACACGGGGGCGGCGCTGTAAGCCGCCCCCATAACGTTAAAATGCTTCTCCTACAAATTGCTGTAAATCAACGGGAAGGCGGTTTAAAATGCGCACCTGGTCGCCAAACTTCCCAGCGGTTTTCTCGATGACTATATAATCCAGACCAGGAATTGCAACGTCCGTCCATGTGTCGTAAAATCCCTTGAGGCCTACATCCAGCATCAGTACCATTGTATTTGCAAGAGGGTCTTTAAAGTCGCAGGAAAGCGCGCCATAAAATTCCTGGCATTCGGTATAACCGGAATTGTGTGATGTTACATAACCTTTGAGCTCACTAAAACGTTCCAGAGAAAGCCCCGTTTGGGCGCGCAGCCTCGGCGCTTGCTGATTATAATATGCAATCATAGATTGTTCATGCAGATATCCCGGCAGGTTGTTTTTTGCAATGTTTTCAAATTCTGCAACCGCATGCGCATACGCACCCTGTAAAAATTCGATCCATGTGCGGTAAGATTTTGTAACCTCACGCGGGTTCTTTACACACATGACGGTTGCTCTTTGTGCCCCGCACAACCCGTCGCGTTTGGGAGAGACGCCTATATGGACGATATCGCCTTCCTGAATAACCCTGTTAGAGGCTGCTGCGACAATGGTGCGGTTGTTTTTGCCGCTTGTGACCATTACCTGAAAACCCATTGCTTGTGCGCCCAGTTCGTGCGCAATGCAGTAGCCCCACTGGGCGACCTGCGCTTCTGTAAGACCGGGACGCAGAATACGCAGCATACCTTCAAGCATGCTGTCGCTGATCCGGCAGCTTTCTTCTATCAGCCGCATTTCCAGCATGGATTTTTCATATTTTATCTGATAGTACTTTTTTGACAAATCACCTATGTTTTCTTCCCCCACATAGCGTTTAAGCGTGTTGTACAGCCCAAGGGGGAAAACGCCCTTTGTTGTTAAAAGTGCAATATTTCCGGGCTTGCCGCCGCATGCTTCTTCTATAATATCAGAGGGGGTCAGCAGATTTCCGGGGTAATCCGGGTCGTCGACGCGCAAAATATCAACTTTGCGGATCTTTACCCCGGAACGGTGGCAAAATTGTTCAGCGACAATACCGCTTTCCAGGCCGGCGATAAAATACAGACCGTTTTTGGATAGTATGGCTGCAATTGGTTCAACGATAATGTTGGGGTTTCCAGCAAGATAGGGGACATCGCCGCAATAATGCTCGTCTGCGTATACAACGCCGCAATCAAAGCCTTCTTTTTGCAGCATATCCCACACTTTGCGCTGGCGCGCAGCAAATTCTTCAGGAGGAAGCAGAAAATCTTTGTCAAAAGCAGGCGCCTGTTCGAGCACTTTACAAATGATGTTTGCCTGCTGCTTCCAGATTTTTTGGTCAAACATGGCTATGCCTCCTTTGCAATTTCCGGTATGCGCCGAATGCGCGGGTCGGTAAAAATATCTTTCTCATCGAAGCTGGGAGTGCTGAATTCTGAAACCACGGCGCCTTTTTCGCCCGCCTGGAACCAGTGGCGCGTGTTGATGGGAATGGTATATTGCTCCCCGGGCGTCAAAATAATTTCATGAAAAACCGTATAGTAGGCCTTGTCGGCTTGAGGCGGGCTGGCTTTTGGACAGGGTGTAGGTTCACCCTCGACGTACAAATACACACTGCCAAAGCGGCAGCGGAAAGTTTCTTCTTTTCCGGGGTAATCTCCAAAAGGAGGATGCCGATGTTCCGGGCAGGTCTGCCCGGGTAAAAGAACCATTTCCTTTGCGCACACCCTGTCTGTATTAATATATGTGACAAGCTGCAACGCGCTGTGCTCCAGATCTTCCAGGCCAAAGTCGGCAATTTCTATGTTCTCTTTTTCGGTTTCTGTTAAAGCAATACCAGCGGCGTCAAAATATGCGATAACCCGCGCTTTTACAGCGTTGTATTGTTCCTTAGTAATCACAACTTTCACCTTCTTTCTTTTCTTCCGTTTTTACAGTCCCAACCCAGTCCAGAATCAGATTGGCATACACTTCAATTGCCTGGTAAAATTTTTCTGCATCCATACTTTCGTCTGTGGTGTGCAGTTCTTCCAGATCACCGGGCCCCATAATAACAACAGGCATTTTTCCAATGCGGAAAAGCGGGGCGCCGTCGCAGCCGCAGGGGAGGCCGTCAAGCACTGCACCTGGAAGGACCCTTCTGCAGCTTTTAAGCGCGGTTTGTACAAAAGGATGCTCTGCGTCGGTTTCAAAGCAAAGCGTTTCCTGATACCAGTCGACTGTAACAGGGTGGCTGCAAAGCCATGGGTCGCCTGCGCAGGCAAAGTCTAAGCAGCGCTGAATTTCGTCTTTTATATCCTGCGGATCTACCGCAATTAAACGGTAATCCTTGTCATATTCACTTGGAAGAAATTCTACATCAAAATCGACCGTACAGGCTTCAGGAACGATAGAAGCACCCAGTCCGCCTTCAATTTTTCCTATATTAACGGTAGGGTTGGACAAAAGAGGGTGTTTTTTTGTCATTAACCAGTGCGTTTCGACCTCTTTGATGGCGTTTATCAGTTTAATCGCCTTTTCAACGGCATTGACGCCAAGCCCTTTTGTTGCAGCGTGTGTCTGTCTTCCGGTTACGGTAAAGCGGGCAAGAAATGCGCCGCGGTTTGCAGGCATTACCGCCATGCGGGTGGGTTCCATGATGATTGCGCCGTCGGCGCGGTATCCTCTGTCGCAGCAGGCGATCGTACCATTGCCGCCGCCCTCTTCGTCAATAACGGATTCGATAATGATATCGCCGGCCAGCGGGATGGAAAGTTCTTTAAGCAGGCTTACCGCCAAAATAGCTGCGCCCAGCCCGCCCTTCATATCTGTTGTACCACGTCCATACAGACGGCCGTTGCGCTCTACACAGGTAAACGGCGAACTGGTCCAAGCGGATTCGTCGCCTGGAGGGACAATGTCGCAATGGCCATTCATCAGAAGAGAACGCCCGCCTCCGGCGCCTTTAAATGTTGCAACGACATTTTCCCGGTTTTCGTATGTATGGTTTTTATTAAAGCCGGCATATTTGCAAATTTTTTCGTTTTCCGGGGAAAAGGCGTCTACCTGGGCGCCCAATTTTTGAAAGTATTGCTTTAAATAGTCTTGTATACCTTTTTCCTGTCCATATTTTCCGGCTTCTAAAATCCGGCTGTCAAACGAAACCAGGTCTTTTAAAAATGCAAAATAGGCAGATTTATTTTTTTCGATGGTATTATGGATGGCCAGACGGATATCTGCGCCCATAAGGAATACCCCCTTAAAAATTGTTGGAATTTTCCGTTTATTTGTTTTTGGACTTCTTTTGAATGGCAACGGCGAGGATTAAAACGATACCCGTAAAGATCATTTGATAATACCGGCCAACGCCGATGAGGTCAAAGCCGTTGTTCAGTACGCTCATAATCAAGGCGCCGATCAGGCTGCCGATTACGCCGCCAACACCGCCGTTTACGCTTGCGCCGCCGATAACGACGGCAGCAATGGCGTTGAGTTCCAGACCGTCGCCGGCCATGGGCTGCCCGGAATCAAGGCGGGAAGCCAAGATCATGCCGCTGACGGCGGCCATAACGCCGCTGAGCATATATACGCCGATTTTGGTTTTATCAATGGAAATCCCCGCCAGCCTGGCGGCTTCTTCGTTGCCGCCTACACCAAAAACAGACGCGCCGAACTTGGTTTTTTGCAGGGTAAAATGGCCAATGACATACATTAAGGCAACGATTAAGACCGGCACCGGTAAAAAGCCTAAATTACCGCGGCCAAAAAAGGCAAACGCATCTGGCAGGCCGGAAACGGAATACCCGCCTGTAACGGCAAGGGCAAGCCCGCTTGCAACCGTCATTGTGCCAAGCGTGGCAATAATAGGCGGTACGCTTGCTTTTGTAATAACAATACCGTTGACTGCGCCGACGATCAGCCCCACCAGTAATCCGGTAAGCAGGCCCGCGACAACGCCCAGGCCCAAATTGACCATTACAATGGCGGCAACTGTTCCGGAAAGCGATACAGTTGAGCTGACGGAGAGATCTATACCACCGGAAACAATGACAAATGTCATGCCGACGGCAAGGATGGCGTTGATAGAAGCCTGACGTAAAACGCCCATAATGTTAAACAGGGTAAAAAAGTTTTCGCTGCTGAAGCTAAAGGCGACGCAAATAACGGCGAGTCCTATAAAAGCGATAAATTCGCGGCGCTTTGTAAAATTGATAAGTTTTGTTTTAAGCGAGCTGTTCATTTGAGTCGCCTCCTGTAATATATTGCATAATCAGATTCATATCTGCGTTTTTCTGGTCGAGCTGGGCCGTAATACGCCCTTTATACATGGTGAGTATGCGGTTGCTTACCCGCAGGACTTCTTCAAGTTCAGAAGAAATAAATATAACGGATTTTCCCTGTGCAGCAAGATTGCTCACCGCCTGGAAAATTTCTTCTTTTGCGCCGACGTCTACACCTCTGGTGGGTTCGTCCAATATCAGGATATCGCAATTTGCGCAGAGCCATTTCCCCAGAGCAACCTTTTGCTGGTTGCCGCCGCTTAAGTTCAGTACGGGAAATTCTGTCGACGGCGTAACGATTTTCAGCGCCTCAATTTGTTTTTTTGCTTCCTGACATTCTTTATTTCTGTTAATAAATATGCCCTGGATAAATTTTTTGAGATTGACGATCGTAATATTTCTGCGTATGTTCAAGTTCATAAACAGCCCCTGCGCTTTTCTGCTTTCCGGTAAAAGCCCGATTTTGCAGTTAATGGCGTCTTTTGGACGGTTAATGCTGCGCTTTACTCCGCTGATTATTATTTCGCCGGAGCGTATTTTGTCGGCGCCAAACAGCGCGCGCATAACCTCTGTGCGCCCTGCGCCTACAAGTCCGGCAATACCCAGAACTTCTCCCTTTTTAAGGTCAAAGGAGATATCGTGGATAAATGCATTGGAGATATTTTTCACAGACATAACCAGCGGCTGCTCTACCACAGGATTGGGCGTAATATCATTATTAATGTTTTCGCCTACCATCATTTTCACTATTTCATTTTTGGTAATTTCCCCGGTTACAGCGCTTCCTACTACTGTACCGCTCCGTAAAACAGTCAGGCGGTTGCTGATACGAACGACTTCGTCCAGACGGTGGGAAATATAAATAATAGATACGTTTTTCTTTTTCAAATCCTCTATAATTTCAAACAGACGCTCCACTTCCGAAATGGTCAACGTTGCTGTGGGTTCGTCCATTACAAGAATATTTGCGTTACAGGCCAGCGCTTTAGCAATTTCAACCATTTGCTGCTGCGCAATGCTTAAATCTTTAATTTTAGAATAAATGTTCAGTTCCAAACCAAAGCGTTCGATCAGCTTTTTTGCCTGGGAATATACCTTTTTCCAATTAACCAGCCCCGTTTTGCCGTAGACGGGCTCCATGCCAAAATAAATATTTTTGGCAACGTCCAGGTCTGGAAAAAGAGTAAATTCCTGATAAATGACCGCAATGCCTTTTTGTTTGGCGTCCATTGGTCTTTTAAATACCTGCTTTTCGCCCCGAAGCTCAATTGTGCCGCTGTCGGGCGAATAGACGCCCGCCAGTGTTTTGATCAGCGTGGATTTCCCCGCACCGTTTGCACCGACCAGCGCATGCGTTTCGCCTTCCTCCAAAGTGAAATTGACGTTATTAAGTGCCAACACACCCGGAAAGCGCTTTGTTACGCCCGCCATTTTTAGAATTTCAACTGCCATGAAATTGTTCACCTCCGGATCTTCGGGATGCATGCAAACGCATGCATCCCGAAGGCCATGTTACTGTCCGATTTACCAGGAAAAGCCTTCTGCGGTTTCTTTTGTAAGCATTTTCAGCGGAACGTCAATGGTTTCTTCGACGGTTTCGCCGTTTACCAGTTTAATTGCAGTCTGAATACCAATGCGGCCCATTTCTGCAGGCTGCTGCGCAACAGAGCCGGCAACAACGTCGCCGTTTACAATTGCGTTTACGGCGTCTTCCATGCCGTCCACGCCAACAGAGATTACGTCAAAATCTTTGGCTGCAGATTTAACTGCAGATTCAACTGCGATTGAACCGTAGTCGTTGACCGCTAAAACAGCGCTCAGGTCAGGATGTGCCGAAAGGATGTTATCTGCCGCGGTGACGAATGCGGTCATACTGTTTTCAACTGCGTTGATATGTTGTACGATGTTGATGTCTGGATAATTTTTCAGCGCGTTTTCAAAGCCCTGGGCTCTGTCCTGGAAGGAGCTGATGGGAGGACCGTCTAGGATAACGACGTCGCCCTTGCCGCCAAGCTGCTCTGCGATAAACTCGCCGCCCATTTCGCCGGCCGCCACATTATTAGAAGCAATAAAAGCAGCCACTTCTCCGCCTTCTGCCATAACGTCCAGACAGATAACAGGAATGCCTGCTTCGTTTGCCGCTTCGACAGCAGGGACAATTGCCTTGGAATCAACCGCGTTAAGCAGAATGACGTCTACCTTTTGGGCGATCAGATTTTCAACGCTGCTGATCTGCTGTGCAGAGTTCAGCTGTGCGTCACTGATAACCGCCTTTACGCCGCTTTTGTCCGCTTCTTCCTGGACGCCTCTTTGCATGGCTTCAAAGAAGGGGCTGTTGAGCGTCATAAAGGTAACGCCTATAGTAATCTCCTTTTCGGCCTGATTTGAAGAATTGTCGGAAGAAGGATTAGAACTGGAACTGGGATTTCCTTCGGTAGAACATGCGCCAAGCAAAAGGACCAAAACCAGGGACATGACGATAGCAAGTATTTTTTTCATAAAATTTTCCTCCATTCTTTTTCATACATTTTTGCTTTTTCAGACTGAAATTTGCAATTGGTATAAAATGACATCGATTTCATTTTGCGGCAAAAAATGAAACGACTCCATTTTTTAAGTAATTTGTTTTTGTGAGGACTGTCTGACAATGAGCTCTACGGGAAGATTTATTTCTCTGGTTGGTTCTTCTGACTCCGCTATGCGATCAAGCAGAAGGGACATAGCGGCCGTGCCCATTTCATAGGTGGGCTGCCTGACGGCGGTGATCTGCGGCTGGCAAAACTGCATCCATTCCAGATCGTCGAAAGCAGATATTCCTACTTCGTCAGGGATATTTACACCCAGCTCTGTTATCGCCCTCAAAACACCGAGTAAAATCATATTGTTTGCTGCAAAGATTGCATCGCAGCTGCAATTTTTAATGAGATCGATTGCATTTTGATAAGCAGTGTGACCTAAAAAATCACCCAGCTTGATCAGAGAACGGTCCAGCGGCAGCTTTTTGTCAGAAAAAGCCTGTTCATAGCCAGAAAGACGTTCGTAACCAGTGGTCGATACGTTGGAGCCAGTGATAATGCCAATACGCTGGTACCCCGCTTCAATCAGCTGGGTTACGGCTTTGCGACTGCCGTCCCGGTTATGAACCAGAACGGTGTCAAATTTCCCCTTGTTGCTGCCTTCCGGTTTGCGGTCGACAAATACGACAGGTTTATTGCCGATCAGGGCGGCATAGTCGTTTTTGGTGCCGGTACTTGCAATGATCAGGCCGTCTACCCGCTTACTTAGCAGAGCCTGTATGTATTGCTGTTCTTTTTCGGCCTTTTCGTCTGTGTTGCAAAGCATAATATGGTAATTGGCTTTATTCGCCAGATCCTCTATACCACGCACAATGGAAGTAAAGAACGGGTTCAGCACATTTGATACAATGACGCCGACCGTCTTGGTTTCGTTGCTGCGCAGCCCGCGCGCGAGCTCGTTTGGGGTATAGCCCAATTCTTTGATAACCTGTCTGACTTTATTGGCCGTTGTTTCTTTTACAAGAGGACTGTTGTTGAGTACTCTGGAAACGGTGGATTGTGAAACCTGTGCTTTTTGTGCGACGATGCTGATGTTTACGTTACCCATATAAATCTCCATGAAATCGATGTCATTTTTTAATGCCAAAATCCACTTTTTTTTTGACACCCTCAGTATAAGTGTTGTTGTAATTTGTGTCAACAGTTTTTCACATGATTTTTTTTATTTGTAGAATATTACAAAAACAAAAGAAAATCTTTGGACAAAAGGCAATGTAAAAATGGAATATATTTACAAAACCTACAAAACTGCACGCGCGTTACGTATAAAAAACCAGGCAAATTAAGACGGTTGTATTGCACGCCGTACAGTTGAAAATGCGTCTTTTCTAATAATATGGGGAATTCATTTTTAAATCAATTAGAAACGACATGGAAAAAGAATTGCTGCTGTAAAATATGTAAGGACGTTACAATGGATATAAGTAAAACATACAGCGTGAAACACAGATGCCTGCTTTTACTCTGCAGGCTGCCCGCCGTACTGGCAAATGTGCAAAAGCAGCCGGATAAAAATTTGCCCGTTATTTTGTAAAATTCCCATGGCAACTGCATAAAAACGTTGACAAAACGCCGTTGCTTGTGGTATCATTCTAAATTGCCGAGTAATGGTGTTTTGTATGTTTTACGGTGGTTTTTCTGCTGCAAAAACATACTGAAAACCGCATTTTTTCTGTATATTACCAATAATTGCATAAAGTGCTGTTGGCCGGGACATATTATAATATTTCCCGTTCACATAAAAATTTTTTAGGAAGGAGGAATTTGTGTCTATGCCTACCTTTAACCAGTTGGTACGCAAGGGCCGCGAGGTATCTGAAAAGAAAGCAAAGGCGCCTGCTCTTTTAAAGGGTTGGAACTCCAAAAAACGCAGAGCAATTGACCAGAGCTCCCCACAAAAAAGAGGCGTCTGCACGGCTGTAAAAACAGCTACGCCTAAAAAGCCGAACTCAGCGCTTAGAAAAATTGCAAGGGTAAGGCTTTCAAACGGTATCGAAGTCAGTTCCTATATCCCGGGCGTGGGCCACAATCTGCAGGAGCACTCTGTTGTTCTGATCAGAGGCGGAAGGGTCAAGGATCTTCCTGGTGTGCGTTACCACATTATCAGGGGAACGCTTGACGCACAGGGTGTTGCAAAGCGTATGCAGGCCCGTTCCAAGTACGGCGCAAAGCGTCCGAAAGCAGGTAAGTAAGAAGGAATTGACAAGGCTTTCAATGGGATAAGGTTATTTTTTGTAAATACCAGTACAATACAGATGTGCTTTTATATATGTTAAGATACGAAAGCCTTTTGTATTGGCCAACGGGAGTTTGTCGCTTTCGAGTACCGATGATATCTCTTAATTGTGAAGGAGGGAAGTAAAGTGCCAAGAAGAGGCTCAATAGCAAAGCGTGATGTTTTACCGGACCCGCTTTATCATTCAAAGCTTGTTACACGTCTGATCAACAATATTATGTATGACGGAAAGAAAGGCGTTGCGCAGAAAATTGTTTATGGCGCGTTCGATATCATCCGTGAAAAAACAGGAAAAGACCCGTTAGAGGTTTTTGAACAGTGCATGGAAAATTTAATGCCTGTGCTTGAAGTAAAAGCTCGCCGCGTAGGTGGCGCAACATACCAGGTTCCTATGGAGGTAAGAGCGGAAAGAAGGCAGACCTTGGGACTGCGTTGGCTTTCCACTTATGCAAGACAGCGCAGTGAAAAAACAATGAAGGAAAGACTTGCCGGTGAAATCCTTGATGCTTTGAACGGCGCAGGCGGCGCTGCCAAGAAGCGTGATGATACGCATAAGATGGCAGAGGCCAATAAGGCTTTTGCACATTTCAGATGGTAATTGTTTAAGGAGGATTTTATGTCAAGGCAGGTTTCTCTTGAAAAGACAAGAAATATCGGCATTATGGCGCATATTGACGCCGGTAAGACTACCACAACAGAGCGTATCCTGTTCTATACGGGTATCAACCATAAAATTGGTGAAACGCATGATGGCGGCGCCACTATGGACTGGATGGTACAGGAGCAGGAAAGGGGTATTACCATTACCTCTGCTGCCACGACCTGTTTTTGGAAAGAACACAGAATCAATATTATAGACACCCCGGGGCATGTGGACTTTACTGTAGAAGTAGAGCGTTCCCTGCGTGTGTTGGATGGTTCTGTTACAGTTCTGTGCGCAAAGGGCGGCGTTGAGCCCCAGTCTGAAACCGTATGGCGCCAGGCGGACAATTACGGCGTTCCCAGAATGGTATATGTTAATAAAATGGATATTATGGGCGCTGACTTTTACAGGGTTGTCCAGATGATGAAAGACAGGCTTAAATGCAACGCGGTACCGATCCAGCTGCCGATTGGGTCGGAAGAAACGTTTAAGGGGATTATTGACCTTGTTGAAATGAAGGCGGAGGTCTATTATGACGACCTTGGCAAAGATATGCGGGAAGAAGAAATCCCTGAAGACATGAAGGAGCTTGCCCAGAAGTACCATGATGAGCTGATCGAGCATGTTGCCGAACAAAACGAGGAGCTTATGGAAAAGTACTTCAGCGGCGAGGAACTTACAGTAGAAGAGATTAAAGCGCAGATTCGCAAGAGCACGATTGAAAACACAATGGTGCCGGTTACCTGCGGCACGTCTTACCGTAACAAAGGCGTACAAAAGCTGCTCGACGCTATTGTAGATTACATGCCGGCTCCAACGGATGTTCCGGCAATTAAGGGTATAAACCCCGAAACAGAAGAAGAAACCGTTCGCCACTCTTCTGATGAAGAACCCTTTGCTGCGCTTGCGTTTAAGATTGCCGCGGACCCGTTTGTAGGCAAGCTGTGCTTTTTCCGTGTGTATTCGGGAACAGTCAAGGCCGGTTCCACCGTTTATAACTCAACGAAGGACAATAACGAACGCATGGGCCGTATTTTGCAGATGCATGCAAACGACAGAAAAGACATCGACATTTGTTATGCAGGAGATATTGCAGCAGCCGTTGGCCTGAAGAATACAACAACGGGCGATACGCTTTGTGATGAAAAGCATCCGGTTATTTTGGAATCTATGGAGTTCCCGGAACCGGTTATCCGCGTGGCCATAGAACCAAAGACGAAGGCAGGCCAGGAAAAGATGGGGATTGCCCTTGCAAAGCTTGCAGAAGAAGACCCTACTTTCAAGGCTTATACCGACGAAGAAACGGGACAGACCATTATTGCAGGTATGGGCGAGCTCCATTTGGAGATTATTGTCGACCGGCTTTTGCGCGAATTTAAAGTGGAAGCCAATATCGGTAAACCGCAGGTTGCTTATAAAGAAACGATCCGTTCCACTGCAGATGTAGATAGAAAGTATGCAAGACAGTCCGGCGGTAAGGGCCAGTATGGCCATGTTAAGATCAAGATTGAGCCCAATCCGACAAAAGGTTATGAATTTGTCAACGCAATTGTCGGCGGTGCGATTCCAAAGGAATATATTCCTGCGGTTGACCAGGGTATTCAGGGAGCCATGCTTTCCGGTGTGCTGGCGGGCTACAATGTTGTGGACGTAAAGGTAACGCTGTACGATGGTTCCTACCATGAGGTAGACTCTTCTGAAATGGCGTTTAAAATTGCCGGTTCCATGGCCTTTAAAGAAGCCATGCAGAAGGCAAGCCCTGTATTGCTGGAGCCGATTATGAAGGTTACGGTTATTGTTCCGGAAGAATATATGGGCGACGTAATTGGCGATTTGAACTCCAGGCGCGGTATGATCCAGGGTATGGAGGCGGAAAACGGCGCGCAGAGAATTAACGCGCATGTACCGCTTTCCGAAATGTTTGGCTATGCAACGGATATGCGCTCCAAGACGCAGGGCCGCGGTCAGTATGTGATGGAGCCCAGCCATTATGCGGAAGTTCCAAAGTCTGTTTCAGAGGCAATTATTTCTTCGCGGACAAAGAAAGAAGACTGATTGTAAAAGCGTTCTTTTTTCATTTACCTATTGCAATTTGATAATAAAATTGCTAAAATATAGCTTGACAACTGGAAAAATTTAAATCTTTTTATTACAAGGGAGGAAATTCCAATGGCAAAAGAAAAATTTGAAAGAAATAAACCGCATATTAACATTGGTACGATCGGCCACGTTGACCATGGTAAGACGACATTGACGGCTGCCATTACAAAGGTTTTAAACCTGGAAGGCGACGCAGACTTTGTCGACTATGCCAATATCGACAAGGCTCCGGAGGAAAGGGAGCGCGGTATTACAATTAACACAGCGCACGTTGAGTATGAAACAGCAAAGCGTCACTATGCGCACGTTGACTGCCCCGGCCATGCCGACTATGTTAAGAACATGATTACAGGTGCTGCCCAGATGGACGGTGCGATTCTGGTTGTATCTGCTGCAGACGGCCCGATGCCCCAGACAAGAGAGCACATTCTGCTTTCCCGTCAGGTTGGTGTTCCTTATATTGTTGTTTTCATGAACAAAACGGACCAGGTTGACGACGAGGAGCTGCTCGACCTGGTAGAAATGGAAATTCGCGAACTGCTTGACGAGTATGAATTCCCGGGAGATGAAACACCGATCATTCGTGGTTCTGCTTTTCTGGCTCTTGACAGTGCTTCCAAGGATCCGAATGCGCCTGAGTACAAGTGCATTCATGAACTGATGGATGCAGTTGACGAATTTATCCCCACGCCGGACCGTAAGGCTGACCTTCCGTTCCTTATGCCTGTTGAAGACGTATTTACGATTACAGGCCGTGGTACAGTTGCTACCGGTAGAGTGGAGAGAGGCCAGTTGAAGACTTCTGAAGAGGTCGAAATTATTGGTCTTACGGAAGAAAGAAGAAAAGTTGTTGTTACAGGTATTGAAATGTTCAGAAAAATTCTGGACTATGCAGAGGCTGGCGATAACGTTGGTGTTCTTCTTCGCGGCGTACAGAGATCAGAAATTGAAAGAGGACAGGTTCTTGCAAAACCTGGTACGATTAATCCGCACACAAAGTTCCGTGGACAGGTTTACGTTCTGACAAAGGAAGAAGGCGGCCGTCATACGCCGTTCTTTAACAACTACCGTCCCCAGTTCTATTTCAGAACAACAGACGTTACAGGCGTAATTTCTCTGCCGGAAGGCACGGAGATGTGCATGCCTGGCGATAACGTAGATATGGACGTTGAACTGATTACGCCGATCGCGATTGAAGAAGGTCTGCGCTTTGCTATCCGCGAAGGTGGACGTACAGTAGGTTCCGGCGTTGTTACAGCCATTAATGGTTAATTGGTAATTAAGTGTGTAGTGCGCTATTATCGAATTGTATTGGATAAAATTCAAGCGAGCGGCAGAGGAAAAATCTGCCGCTCGTTTTTTTGATTTGCTTAAGCGAACAAGAACGCTAGGAAAAGTCGTCGCAAACGATACATAGTCTGCGACGGCGTGGGAAGTGTTGACAAAAAGGATACCCGCCTGCAAAAGCGGAAAATGAGAATTGTAGGTTTAGAACAGAACCGCTTTTTTTGGCAGTACGTTTTTCAAGCTTTTATTTTTGATGTCTCATTTCTAAAAAAAGAGATAAATCTTGACCAATGGCTTAAATGTTGGGTTTACAGCATAGAAAAAGAGGCCGGAATTTGGATGTCTTATATTTGAGTTCCAAAATTTGGCCTCTTTGCACATGTAATGGTGCTACAAAAAAAGAGCGATTCACCTAAATTTGAGATAGGACTTAAACTTTCGCAGAAAAAAGTTATTAGAAAATTTATTTTGTAATCAGATGTTTGGGTATTGTGGGTAACATAGCCAATTCGTCCTTAAAAAATGCAGGATATGCTTTTAGATTTGATAAATCTTTAAGGGGAATCCATTTGAGGTATTCTTGAAAACCGCAGGAGTTGCTGGCCATTTTTATTGCCTCTGGATTAATAGGTTTCATTAAAAAATAAAAGGCAATTTCGTGGTTAACAAAACCATTTTCGTTAAAGAAATTTTCGTGAATGAATAGAAGCCTATCGACTTCGCAATGAACCCCTGCTTCTTCATAAACCTCACGAACAGCAGCATCCTCGGCTTGTTCTCCCAAATGTACCGCACCGCCTATAGAATAGTAGTAATCCACATTATCAGCTGTAACCATTAAAATACGGTTATTGCAAATTATTACAGCTGCCGCTCTGTATCTGAATTTGTATTTCCCGTCTTGAAACGCACAGTTGTGTTCCATAATATTTTCTCCAATCCATAAAATAATCTGTCAACAGCGAAAAAGTCGACTTCTTTCGATATTCTTCTGAGAGGGGTTGACAAAAAGATACCGTAAGTTACCGCGTAGAAAAAACCGAAAAAGGTTGGTAGCGCCGCGCAGGCGCCAGGAGTGCGCTTGCGAGCGAACAGCCAAAGCTACGCGTGACCTTTTTCGGAAAGGAGGAGCGACGGTGCGTGTGAGCCGATGGATTTTCAAAAAGAAAAGCCGTCGCGAACGATACAAAGTCCGCGACGGGGTGGGAAGCGTTGACAAAAAAGATGCCCGTTGGACGCGGGCATTGCATTTTGGGTAAAACAAAGCCTGGAGCGCGAATTGGCTCCAGGCCCTGCCTGGTGGTCCGAGTGACTGGAGTCGAACCAGCGGCCTCTTGAACCCCATTCAAGCGCGCTACCAAACTGCGCCACACCCGGATATAAACGGTGGCGGGGTTACCCCGTCACCGCTCTTCATTATAACATGTATAAAGGATAATGTCAAATAAAGATTTAACTTAATACATCAAAAAATTTGGAATGGATGGCGCTGACCGCCCGGTCGGCGTCTTCAACAGCAATCAGTACGGAGACTTTAATTTCGCTTGTAGAGATCATCTGGATATTGATTTGAGAATCATAAAGTGCCTCAAACATTTTTGAAGCAACCCCCGCATGCGTTTCCATACCGGCGCCGACAATCGAAATTTTTGCAACTCTGTCATCGTACAGAACCTTATTGCCGCCAATGGTTGCAATATAGTCCTCCAGAATCGCAACGGCTTCCTTTCCCTTATCTTTTGCAACGGTGAAGGAGATGTCCTTTGTATCGTCACGGCCAATAGACTGTAGAATAATGTCTACGTTAATATCCTTTGCCGCAAGTTTTGAAAACATTTTAAAGGCCAGGCCGGGCCTGTCTGGTACGCCTGTGACAGATATTCTTGCTACATCTGTGTCTTTTGCAACGCCGCTGATCAACATTTTTTCCATTTTAGCTGCCTCCTTAACTATTGTACCGGGTGCGCAAGTTAAGCTTGAAAGAACTTCAAGCTCTAAGTTGTATTTTTTTGCCATTTCCACACTGCGGTTGTGCAACACCTGCGCGCCCAATGTAGCAAGCTCAAGCATTTCATCATAGGAAATCTCGTCAAGCTTTCTGGCGTTTTTTACCTTACGCGGGTCTGCGGTATAAACGCCTTCTACATCCGTGTAAATTTGGCAAAGATCCGCATGCATGGCCGCTGCAATGGCGACGGCGCTCGTGTCGGAGCCGCCACGGCCCAGTGTTGTTACATCCTCGTAACGGCTGATCCCCTGGAAGCCGGCAATAACGACAATGTTATTTTTATCCAGCTCACGTTTAACGCGCTCCGGAATAATTCTTTTGATGCGTGCCCCCGTATGCATCGACGTAGTTTGAAACCCTGCCTGCCAGCCCAGCAGGGAAACAACAGGGTAGCCCAGCTTTTCAATTGCCATGGATAAAAGGGCAATCGAGATCTGTTCTCCTGCGGCTAAAAGCATATCTTTTTCCCGTTTGGAAGCATTGGGGTTGATTTCTTCTGCCTTGGCAAGTAAATCGTCGGTGGTGTCACCCTGTGCGGAAACCACAACAATTACGCGGTTGCCTTTTTTATAGGTATCTGTTACAATGCGGGCGACATTGTAAACGCGCTGCGCGTTTGCAACAGAGCTGCCGCCAAATTTTTGTACAATCAGGCTCATAAAGTGTTACCTCCAATATATTGGCCATTGTGAAAAAATCTATAAAAAATTCTATATGCAAATTAGGCGTTTGTCAACGCCGAAAATACATGGGTAAAAAATCAATCAATTATAATTTGTGCGCCGCAGGCATCCGGACTTAAAACCTCAAAACGCCAGTTTTTTATACCTTTTTCTTCAAGAGAGGCAAGCGCATGCAAGTGAAAAGTGTTCTGCAGCTTGTCGTCTATAATAGAAATAACGGTTGGACCGGCGCCGCTTATATATGTACCATAGGAGCCAAGCTCATAGCTTGTGCGGAAGACCGTGTCCAACCCTGGAATAAATTGTGCGCGGTAAGGCTGATGCAAGCGGTCTTGTACAGCCACGCGGAGGTTTTCTAAACTTCCGGAAAAAAGCGCAGCAGTCATTAGTGCAGAACGTGAAAGATTATAAACGGCGTCTTCGCGGGAGTAGGACTCTGGCAGGGCGCTTCTGGCAGTTTCAGTCTTCAGCTCGAAGGGGGGGATAAAAAGGCCAAAGCGGATATGCGCGGCAATAGGAACTGTAACAGAATGGACGCGCCCGCCCTCTATGGCAGAAGCGACAAGCCCGCCGGTAACAGCCGGCGTAGTATTGTCCGGGTGGCCTTCTATTTTACATGCAAGATTGACAAGATCGTGCTTTGTAAGCGGGTTGCCTAGAAAGCGGTTAGCGCCAACCAGCCCCGCGACAATACAGGCGCTGCTGCTGCCCAGCCCTCTTGTCATGGGAATATTGTTTTCCTGTATGAGCTTTAAGCCTGGAAAGCGCCGCCCGCATTCTTTATAAAGATAAGAAGCAGACCAGTAGATCAGATTGCTTTGGTCGGTTGGAATTGCAACGCCGTCTTTTGAGGCGATGGCAATTCCATCAAATTCTTCCATCCAGACCTGGTTATACATACTCAAAGCAATGCCCAGGCTGTCAAAGCCTGAGCCCAAATTTGCGCTTGTCGCGGGAACCTGAATCCGAATCATAATTACAAATCCCCAATTCTGATTTTTGATGCAACCTTTACGCCCTTGCTTTGAAGATTGTCGATATCAGCAAGAATAGCGCCTACGGTTTTTTCCGGCGTAATAAAAGCAAGTTCACCGTTTACAGCATGGTTGCGGGCAAGCGGGGTGACAGCGCCAAAAATATTTTTAGCGTATGCAAGCGCTTTTTCTGTATTGTCTGCAAAAGCCCTGATAAACATGGATGTAACGCTTTGTTCCCACGGAAGCACGTAATCGTCCGTACCGTCGGCCCAATACAAGTATTTTCTTGCCTTTAAATGCTTAATGCAGTCTATTATGTCTGCTACGACCGCACTGGCTGTTGGCAGCTTACCAGCGCCCTTACCGTAAAATACAACGTCGCCGGTTGCATCGCCGCGGACCATAATACCGTTGAATACGTCGTCCACACCGGCCAACTGACTTTGGCTGTTGATAAACATGGGAGCTACAAAGATGTCAATCCGGCCGTCGTCGAGCATTTTTACGCTGCCGATCAATTTGATCACGCCGCCCCAGGCGAAAGCGTAAGCAACGTCCTCTAAAGTGATGTTTCGAATGCCTTCTGTATATATGTTGTCTGGATAAACATGTTTGCCAAATGTAAGAGAAGCCAAAATACAGATTTTACGTACCGCGTCGTAACCGTCCACGTCCGCAGAGGGATCGCGCTCGGCATAGCCAAGCTTTTGTGCCAGTGCCAGTGCCTGTTCAAATTTCATTTGTTCATGAATCATTTTTGTAAGAATAAAATTGGTTGTCCCGTTTAAAATACCAGCAATCTGGCTTACCTCGTTGGCTGCAAGGCACTGGCTGATCGGCCGGATGATGGGAATGCCGCCGCCAACGCTTGCTTCAAACAGAAAATTGGCGTTTTTATCCTTTGCAATCTGCAAGAGCTGCGCACCTTTGGCCGCGACCAGTTCTTTATTGGAGGTAACAACGCTTTTTCCTTTTTCCAGGCAGCGCTTTACAAAATCAAAAGCCGGATGCAGGCCACCCATTGTTTCTACAACAACCTTTACTTCCTCGTCGTTACAGATATCGTCAAAATTTTTGGTAAATCTGTCATACAGAGGGCTGTCTGGAAAGTCCCGTATATCTAAAATATATTTAATATGCATTTCTTCCTGCGCCCTTTTTTTCAGGCTTTCACTGTGTGTGAGCAAAATTTCCGCAACCCCGGAGCCGACAACCCCATAGCCCATTATCGCTACCTGTATCATTTTACACCTCTTCAAAAGTTTTCATAATTCTTATTATATTGCTCCAAAGGCGAATATGCCACCGAAGAGAAGCTTATATATACGCATCACCGGAAACATCGCCGCCAGTGGAAACATCATCGCCGCCGCTTTCGGCAGGAGGAGCGTCAGACGAGGCTGGCGGCTCAGGGGCCATGCTGCCGGGATCGTCTGATGGAATATCGGAATAATCGGGTTCGCTCGAAGCATCATCGGACGAAACGTCTGAGCTGTCGTCATAGGAATAGCTGGAATCGTAATCATCGTCGTAGTCATCATAATCGTCGTAACTGTCATCGTAATAGCTGTATCCATGGCCACCGTAGCAATAATCGGGCCGCATATCTTCAGTATAATATCCCATATAGGTTTCTCCGCAGTAGCTGGTGGCAAGAAGCCCTGTTGATGCGCAATAGGGAATAGCCTCCACATTGGGCGAAAGCGTAAATTCCTTTGCTTCCTTGTCGGACAGATATTCTGACATTAGGTCATGGAAGGTTTGCTCGGCAACATTGGTGCTGCCGACAATGGAGGCAGGCGTATCAAAGCCGGTCCATATACCCAACAGAGCATGGGGGGAAAGGCCGATAAACCAGTGGTCTTTGCCGTAGTCTGTCGTACCGGTTTTACCCAAAATATCCCAGCCTGAAATGGCGGCCATACCGGCGGCCGTATGCGCCGGATTGGAGTAGGTAACGTTGTAATGCAAAAGGCGGTTCATAATTGTAGCAGTTTCAGCAGAATAGGACTGAATTGGAATATTTTCACGGTTGTCAAGGATAATGTCCCCATCCTGATCTGTTACGTAATAGTAGGAATACGGTTCATAGTATTTACCGCCGTTCCCCATATACTGATAAGAAGCGACCATTTCCCTTACGGTGACGCCTCCGTTGAGACCTCCGATGGACAAACCGCCAATATTTTCAGAATCTTCTGTTGTCAGATGCCGGAAGCCTGTTTTATTTACAGCTTGATTGTAGGCGTTTTTAACGCCCACCAGCTGCATGGTTTGCACAGCTGCACCGTTGAGAGAAGCTTCGATTGCATCGGGCAACAGGACGTTACCATAATAATAACCGCCCGAGTTGTTCGGACCGGAGATCCAGCCGTCCTCCGTCCAGGCCCAGTGTTCAATCGGTTCGTCCAATACGAATGAGGAAAAATGGTAGATTTTATTTTCAATAGCCAGTGGATAAACAAACGAAGGTTTAATAGAGGAGCCGGGCTGCAGTTCCGAAATATTTGCTCTATCCCACAAGAGCATGCCGTCCTTTTTTTCCCGGCTACCGACAGAGGCAATGATGCGCCCGTCAAAGTCCATCATGATAAGGCCCATCTGCAGGTTGGGGTCGGAAGGCGTGTTCAGGTTTAAAACATATTGTTCTGCAAACTCCTGCATTTTGGTATCCATAGCGCAATAAATTTTCAACCCTTCGGTGTACAGCTTGGTAGAAGCGGCATCTTCGCTGATGTTCAGTTCCTGTGCCAGGTCTGTACGAAGGTCGCGGAAAAGCATGTCAATATACCAGTTTGGCACCTCTTCTTCCTCTTCTTCGTCCTCTTCCTCCTCTACATAGCCTACAAAGGTCATGGTTTGCGACTCTTTCATGGCCTGGTCGTATTCTTCCTTGTTGATTTTTCCCTGGTCGTACATTTCCTGCAAAACGGTTTCGCGGCGCTCTTTGTTGGACTCCGGATAATCAAGAGGCGTATAGGCCGCCGGGTTTTGTGTAATACCGGCAATGGCTGCACACTGCGCGATCGAACAATCCTGAATATCTTTACCAAAATATAAATGCGCCGCCGCCTGCACGCCGCGGCAACCGCTGCCGAAATTGACAATGTTCAGATAAGCTTCCAAAATTTCGTCTTTTGTAAAATCCCGTTCCAAATTTAAAGCGCGAAAAATTTCCCTTAATTTTCTGGTAATGCTGACCTGGTTGTCATCTGTAATATTTTTGATCAGCTGCTGCGTCAGCGTTGAACCGCCGTAGCTGTCGGAACCGGAAGCAAGGCTGAACACAGCGCCGGCCGTGCGCACCCAGTCCACGCCGTTGTGGTCGTAAAAACGCTTGTCCTCAATGGCAATAATCGCATCTTTCATTGCCTGGGGGATATTCTCATAATCTACCCATATGCGGTTTTCTGTGCTATGCAGCCTTTGGTATTCCACTGGATTGCCGTTTTCGTCGTTTACATAAATAAAGCTGGTGAGCTGTAGCTTGGAGGCATGCAAGTCAATGCCCGTCGGCTCGTTGGCTAGACCGAAAAGGTAGATCAGTACGGAAATACCAACGACCACAAAGGAAACGCATAAAATCATTAAAAAGGTAGACAGCAGCTTCCATACAATCGACAGCGCCCTTTTGGCTCCTTTAACGGCGGCGCTTGTCGTCACAGCTTTTTGCTGTTCCGCCTCGCCTGTAAATTTATTAATGTCGGTTTTGCGCATAGAGTGGCCGACCTCCCTGTAAAAATTGAAAATGCAAGTATAAAAGGTCTGTAAAAACAAGGTGTAGACATAAAAAGACAATACACTTATTTCACATTATAACACTAAAAGGAAGAAAAAGGAATCTTTTTTTTGATTATTTCATTAATATTCTGTTAATTTCAAGGCGTTTTAATCATAGCGGTATAAACTTTATCGGCGCTGCAATACTAAAGATAAAAGAGTTGCGATACGGTGGCCAAGTTTTATAAAAAACGGGAAAATCATACAGCGGCAGGGAGGAGAAGGGACAGCTATGGTCAGAAAACGTTTGGTTATAATAGTAAGCGTGCTTTTTGCGGCAATTGCCGTAACAGCTTTGGTATTTACGCTGTTTCCGGCGCAAAGTCAGGCGCAGGTGGAAAAACCAACGGACACAACAAATGAAACGATATATTACCTTAAAGACTATAACGGCCGGCTTGCCGTTTTTTCAGAAGGCAGTGAAAGTCCGTTTAAAATAACGGAAGTGGAGATTAAAACCCTGCCGGAATATGATCAGAAGACACTCAGGCAGGGAGTAAAAGCACATGGGCAAAAAGAGCTGACCAGGCTTTTAGAAGATTTCTGCAGCTGACGGCCGTGTAAAAGAAAGAAATCCGGACAAATCGTGATATAAACCATATTATTACAAAAAAATCGTGTGAAATATATTATAAAGGTAAAATAGAGAAGACAGACGGAGAATTGCGCGTTGTTTTCTTGACAAATATAAAGTGTAGATATAAAATTAGTTAAGCAATCAAACTATATAGGCCGGAAAGGTTATAAAAAGGTGGGCGGAAGCATGTCGGCGGATTTTATTGAGAGGTTTCATTTTGTATTGGAACAAAGCTATTCGCTTTTTTCCAGAGTAGAACAAAATATGCTTACGCGCTCCAAACGTTTTAATCTTTCCATTACAGAATTGCATCTGATCGAAGTGATTAACCGTGATCCGATTCGAGGCAGGGTAATGGGAGATATTGCAAACGAACTGATGATTACGCCCTCTTCTGTAACTATAGCGGTCAATAAGCTTGTAAAAAAGGGGTATGCCGTAAAGAAAAAAGGCCTGGAGGACGGCAGGCTGGTATATGT
Organism: uncultured Oscillospiraceae bacterium; assembly: GCA_900541975.1. GTDB lineage: Bacteria > Bacillota > Clostridia > Oscillospirales > Acutalibacteraceae > Scatavimonas > Scatavimonas merdigallinarum. Next base: position 63,871 of record UQLR01000011.1, read on the forward strand.
GCAGCTGACAGACAGCGGCAGGCATGCCGACCGTATACATAAGCGTTTTCATAAAAGCCTTGCCAAAAGTATTACAAGCGGTATGACACAGCAGGAAAAAGGCATTTTGTTAAACTGTATGGACAGAATGAATACGTTTTTAAGCGCAAGGCTTAAAAAGATGGAGGGGTTAAAATCGTGAGCTTCAGTATAACAGGTACGGGGAAATTTGTTCCGGAGTACATACTCACCAACGAAGAAATTTCCACTATGGTAGATACCAGCGACGAATGGATTAAAAAACGTTCCGGCATACATGAAAGACATATATGCACGACAGAAACGATTACCGATATTTGCGTAGGCGCAGCCAAAAATGCACTGGAAAATGCAAATATTACCGCGCAACAGCTGGATTTGATCATATGCGCAACGCTTAGAGGGGAGTATATTACCCCTTCCCAGGCCTGCGTGGTTCAAAAGGAGCTGGGTGCTTCGTGCCCTGCATTTGATATTAACGGGGCCTGTTCCGGATTTATGTATGCGCTCGATGTAGCTGCCGGTTTTTTTGCGCGGGACAGAGTGCAAAGAGTGCTTGTTATAGCGGCGGACAACCTTTCCAATATTACGGATTGGAAGGATCGTTCCACCTGTGTGCTGTTTGGTGACGGCGGCGGCGCGGTGGTGCTGGAAAAGGGAGACGCCCTGAAATCGATCTGTCTTACGGCAAAGGGCGACACAGACGTGTTATATGCTCCGCGGGGGGAAAATACATCGCCGTTTTACAGGCGTCCATCCTACAGGCCGGTTTTGCATATGGATGGGCCGGAAGTCTATAAATTTGCCGTAACAGCCATGGTGCGCGGGCTGAAAGACGCCATTGCCCAGGCCGGGCTGACACAAGATGCAATTGACCATGTGATTCCGCACCAGGCGAATACGCGGATTATTGACACAGCAGTGTCACGGTTGCAGATCCCGGCGGAAAGGTATATTAAAAATATTGCGCATTACGGCAATACGTCTGCTTCCTGCATGCCGATGGCGCTGGACGATGCGCACAGGAGCGGGCGCCTGAAAAAGGGAGATATGATCGCCATGTGCGCGTTTGGCGCGGGTCTTACCACAGGCAGTTGTGTGCTTCGGTGGGATATTTAAAAAGCCGCCGCCCCAACCGGCGAGCGACGTTTTGCAAAAACAACATTACATAAACGGAGGAAAAGCATATGATAAGCACACCCATTAATGAGCTGCTGGGGATTGAATATCCTATTTTTCAGGGCGGTATGGCCTGGGTTGCAGACGCCTCTTTGGCGGCGGGCGTAAGCAATGCCGGCGGCCTGGGGATTTTAGCGGGAATGAATTCAAACGGAGAACAGTTGCGTGAAGAAATTAAAAAAGCGAGAGAACTGACGGACAAGCCGTTTGGAGTAAATGTAATGCTGATGAGCCCTTATGTGGGGGAGGTCGCAAAGGTTGTAATTGAAGAAAAAATTCCGGTTGTAACAACAGGCGCGGGCAACCCCGCAAGATATATGAAGGAATGGAACGCGGCGGGTATTAAGGTAATCCCGGTGGTTCCTTCTGTGTCGCTTGCAAAGCTTGCACAAAGAAACGGTGCGTTTGCAGTCATTGCAGAAGGAGGAGAATCCGGCGGGCATGTGGGCGATCTGACGACGATGGCCCTTGTTCCGCAGGTTGTGGACGCAGTGTCGATCCCTGTAATTGCCGCAGGCGGCGTTGCAGACGGACGGCAGCTTGCTGCGTGTTTTATGCTGGGTGCCGTAGGCGTACAGGTGGGCACGCGCTTTTTGGTTGCCAGAGAGTGTACCATTTCGCAGGAATATAAGGATAAAGTTTTAAAAGCAAAGGATATAGATACGATTTTGACAGGCAAGCGTTTGGGCCATCCTGTGCGGTCCATTAAAAATGCTTTTACCAGAGAATATTTAAAACAGGAGTATAACAGCCAGATTTCAGACGAAGAGCTTGAGCAACTGGGTGTAGGCGCACTTAGAAGGGCGGCCAGACAGGGAGATGTATCCGGCGGATGTGTACTGGCGGGACAGGTAGCTTCCATGGTTAAGCAGGAGCAGACCGCAAAGGAAATTATAGAAGACCTGTTTACACAGGCGGAAAAAGTATTGGGCGGTGCCAAAAAATGGGTAAGATAGTATTTATGTTTGCAGGGCAGGGTTCCCAATACACCGGCATGGGAAAAGAACTTGGCGACTGTTCCAAAGCTGCAAAGGCGGTTTTTGATATGGTTGACCGTATACGTCCCGGAACGTCTGCGCTATGTTTTACAGGGCAGAAGAGCGCGCTTGACCAAACGGTCAATACTCAGCCCTGTGTATTTGCAGTAGACCTTGCCGCTGCCTGCGCGGTAAGGGAGGCGGGAATCATACCAGATTTTGCAGCAGGGTTTTCCCTGGGTGAAATTGCAGCAGTAGGCTATGCAGGAATTTTAACGCAGCAGGATGCTTTTGCACTTGTGTGTGAAAGGGCGCGGCTGATGGACCAGGCGGCAGGGCGGCGGCAGGGCGTTATGGCAGCTGTTTTAAAGCTGCCGGCAGAGCAGGTGGAAAAGCTCTGCCGGCAGTTTGAAAATACATGGCCTGTCAATTATAACAGCCCGTTACAGACAGTTGTTGCAATGGCACAGGAAAACCTGGAGGCATTTTGCAATGCGGTCCGAGAACAAAAGGGAAAAGCAATACAGCTGGCTGTAAGCGGTGCGTTTCATTGTCCGTTTATGCACAGCGCGGCGCAGGGGTTGGACGTTTATTTGAAAAATGCTGCGTGGGGCAGGCCGGGAATCCCAGTTTATGCCAATGCAACGGCGCAGCCTTATGAAGACGACTGCAGGGCATTGTTGACAAAACAGGTACAAAGCCCCGTATACTGGCAAAAAACGGTGGAAAACTTAGTCGCGCAGGGTGCAGATACCTTTATAGAAGTAGGGCCTGGAAAAACGCTATGCGGGCTTGTAAAAAAAATAGACACACAGGCGCGCGTATTTCATGTGGAAGACGCACAGACGCTTGCACAGGTGAAAGAAGAGCTTCTGTAAATCGCCCAAAAGAGAGGCGGCGAAGGATTTTTTATCATAGAAAGGGACGGTACGCATGAGATTTGAAAAGAAAACGGCGCTGGTTACCGGCGCTTCACAGGGGATTGGAAAGGCAATTGCATTAAAGCTTGCAGAGGAAGGCGCCAATATTGCCGCCGTGTATATAGGCGACAGCACAAAAGCGGAAGAAACGAAAAAAGAAGTAGAGGCTTTTGGGGCGAAATGTACGCTGTATAATTGTGATGTTTCCGACTTTGCATCGGTAAAACAGTTGTGTGAGGATGTGATTGAGCAATTTGGTGGGATTGATATCCTTGTAAACAACGCCGGAATTGTACGAGATAGCCTGGTGCTTTCTATGAAGGAAGAAGATTTTGACAGCGTATTGCGCGTAAACCTCAAAGGAACGTTTAATATGATTAAAAATACCTACTCCCATTTTATGAAAAAAAGAAGCGGACGGATTATCAACATGGCCTCTGTCGTAGGTTTAAACGGGAACGCGGGGCAGGCCAATTATGCAAGCGCAAAAGCGGGAATCATTGCCCTTACCAAGTCGGTTGCTAAGGAACTTGCGGCAAGAAACGTAACATGCAATGCGATTGCGCCCGGTTATGTGGACACAGATATGACCAACGCGTTGAGCGATAAGGTAAAAGAAGCAATCAAAGCCTCTATCCCCATGCGCAGAACGGGGCAAGTGCGGGACATTGCAAACGCAGTGGCTTTTTTAGCCTCTGACGATGCGTCCTATATAACGGGTGAGGTATTGCGCGTAGACGGCGGTATGGCAATGTGAGGCATTTTTTGCAGGGAAGGGGTCCTGCAGGATAAAAGACAAGGAGGGATATCCATCATGAAAAGAGTTGTAGTAACCGGGCTTGGTGCGGTTACGCCCGTGGGGAACGACGTAAAGACAACATGGGAATCTATTGAAAGCGGGAAATGCGGGATTGATACAATTCAGAAATTTGATACGTCTGATTTAAAAGTAACCATCGCTGCGGAGGTTAAGAATTTTGACCCAACGCTCTATTTTGAGAAGAGAGAAATCAGAAAAACAGACCTTTTTACGCAGTATGCAGTGGCTGCGGCTACGCAGGCGGTTGAGGACAGCGGGATAAAGGGAGCAATAGATCCGCAGCGCTTTGGCGTATATGTTGGAGCAGGAATAGGCGGTATGCAAACCTTTAATGCCAACTGCATTGCGCTTGAAAACAGCGGGGCAAAAAAGGTTTCTCCGTTTTTTGTACCAATGATGATCAGCAATATAGCCTCTGGGACCATTGCAATCAGAAATCAGGCAAAGGGTGTTTGTCTTCCCATTGTAACGGCATGCGCAACCGGCACGAATTCTATAGGAGAGGCATATCATGCAATTGCAGCCGGCTATGCGGACGCTATTATAGCGGGTGGGGCGGAAGCCGCGGTTACGCGGCTTTCGATTGCAGGCTTTACAAACTGTATGGCGCTTACCACAAGAAACGACCCCAAAACAGCGTCTGTTCCCTTTGACAAGCGCCGCGACGGCTTTGTGATTGGCGAAGGCGCCGGTATTGTAATTTTAGAGGAATATACGCATGCAAAACGCAGAGGCGCTAAAATTTATGCGGAAATTTGCGGTTATGGAAATACCTGTGATGCATATCATGTTACAGCGCCGCATCCGGAAGCGGAAGGCGCCACAAAGGCGATTGCGATTGCAATAGAAGAAGCACAGGTTGGGCCGGACGCGCAGATTTACGTCAATGCCCACGGAACCAGCACTCCGCTGAATGACAAGGTGGAAACCAGGGCGTTAAAGCAGGTGTTTGACCAAAGGGCAAAGGAGCTTTATATCAGCTCAACAAAATCTATGACCGGGCATATGCTGGGAGCTGCAGGCGGGTGTGAGGCGGTTCTTTCGGTTTTGGCCCTTTCTAAATCTGTGCTTCCACCTACAGTCGGATATGAAGTTCCAGATGAAGAATGCGACCTTTACTATATCCCGAACAAGGCGATAGAAAAACAGGTGGACTTTGCATTGTCTAACTCGCTGGGCTTTGGCGGGCATAACGCCTGTATTGTATTCAAAAGGGTTTAAAATACAATTTGAGGAGAAGTTTGCAATGGCTATGTATGAACTGGAGCAATTGAAAGATTTGCTCAACACGATTGATAAGACGGGGATCTCCTGTTTTGAGATCAGGGATGAAAAAGGCCAGCGCCTGCTGATTAAAAAAGAAACGGCTGCCCCGGCAACAGTGATCCGGGAGGTACAGCCGGCGCAAAATGCTGCAGCGCAGGCCTCTCAGCAGGCAGAAGCGCCGAAGGTGGAAGTACAAAAGGACGACGGTGTGCAGTCTGTTACGGCGCCTATGGTGGGTGTATTTTATGCAGCGCCTTCGCCAGATGCGCCGCCGTATGTAAGCGTAGGCTCTGTTGTTAAAAAAGGCGATGTGATCTGCATTATAGAAGCAATGAAGCTGATGAACGAAATTACGGCGACCCAGAGTGGCACAATCAAGGAAATTTGTGTACAGAATGGGGATATTGTAGAGTTTGGGCAGCCGTTGTTCAAAATTTTGTAAGAGACATGGGGGTTTATCGGCTTTTATACAATAAAAAGCTGTAAAGGAAAAGCGCTGTTTTAGAAAGGTTGGAAATCCATGAACCAGGAAGAGATTAAAAAGATCATACCGCATCGCGCGCCAATGCTGCTGGTGGATGAAGCGTACAGAATAGACGAAAATACCTCGAAAGGAAAGCTTGCCATTCGTGGCGACGAGTTTTTTTTGCAGGGGCATTTTCCCGGAAATCCGGTTGTGCCGGGTGTAATTTTGTGCGAAGCGATGGCGCAGGCAAGCTGTGTGCTTTTGGGAGAACGCGCCAAAGGGGCCACGCCTTATTTTACTAAAATGGACAATGTAAAATTTAAAAACAAGGTGCTGCCCGGCGACACGCTTGAGACGGTATGTACGTTGGTAAAAAACAGGGGTGCGTTTTATTTTGTAGAGGCCAAAGGCTATGTGGATGGCAAGCTCTGCGCAAGTGCGGAATTTGCTTTTGCACTTGTAAAAAATGAAGAATAGGCTGTACTTTTTTACAGCGGCGGCAACAATTTTTACAGCGGATAGTAAGACATCCGCTTTTATGGAGGAATAAAATGTTTTCCAAAATACTCATAGCAAATCGTGGGGAAATTGCGGTGCGGATTATACGGGCGTGCAGAGAAATGGGGATTGCAACGGTTGCAATTTATTCCCAGGCGGATAAAAATGCAATGCATGTGCAGCTTGCCGACGAAAGCTACTGTGTTGGAGGACCGCAGGTGGCGGACAGTTACCTGAATATGGCGGCAATCCTTACCGTTGCGGTGGCTTCCGGTGCGCAGGCAATTCATCCAGGGTATGGGCTGCTTTCGGAAAATGCAAAATTTGTTTCACTGTGTGAGCAATGTAATATAGAGTTTATCGGCCCCTCTTCTCAAATGATTGCGCTGCTTGGGGATAAGGATAAAGCAAGAAGAACTATGCGGGAAGCGGGGGTTCCCGTGACACCTGGCTGCGACATTGTCAGCAGTATTGAACAGGCAAAAGCAGAGGCGGAAAGAATTGGATTTCCGCTTTTGATTAAAGCGCGCAGCGGCGGCGGTGGACGAGGAATACGCCGCGTGGACCATATGGAGGATTTTGAAAGCGCTTTTTATGCGGCTTCCAGCGAAGCGCACAGTGCGTTTGGCGACGGCGCCGTTTATATGGAAAAATTTTTAAGCCCGGTCAAGCATATAGAAATGCAGTTGCTTTGCGATAAATACGGGCATATTATTTGTCTGGGAGAACGGGAATGCTCCATACAGAGAAAAAACCAGAAGCTGATAGAAGAAAGCCCTTCGCCGGCTATCGATACGCAGACAAGACAGAAAATGATGGAGGCTGCCAAAAAAGCGGCGCAGGCCGTCCATTATGTAAATGCTGGAACGGTAGAGTTTTTACTGGATCAGGATGGAAATTTTTACTTTATGGAAATGAATACCCGGTTGCAGGTTGAGCACCCTGTTACAGAAATGGTTACAAATAATGATCTTGTCCAATGGCAAATTCGTATTGCTGCAGGTAATGAACTTACGATCCGTCAGGATAAGGTTTACATACATGGAAATGCTATAGAGTGCAGAATTAATGCAGAAAACCCCGATCTTGATTTCCGGCCGAGCTGCGGCAGAATCTATAAGCTTCATATTCCCGGCGGGCCGTGCGTGCGCTTTGATACGGCAATTTACCAGGATTATGAAATCCCTCCGTTTTACGATTCCATGATTGGTAAGCTAATTGTTCAGGCCCGCACCAGAGAGCAGGCAATCCGAAAGATGAAAATGGCTCTTAGCGAATTGAATATTCATGGAGTGGAACACAACAGGGATTTGCAGATTGAAATACTTTCTGCATCTGCCTTTGTTGACGGCACATATACGACCGATTTTATGGAAAAAAGAGAAAAAAATTTGCAAAGATAGAGACACCTGCATGAACCATATGAAAATAAATAGAGATGATTGGACGGTTGCTTATGTTTCATGGCGATATTTTTACGTTTTTAAAGCCAAAAAATGAGCTGGAAGGGGAACCGGTGGAGGAAAACCGCCCCTATATACCCGACGCCATGTGGATGAAATGCCCAAAATGTAAAACCCTGCTTTTGGCGTCTGATATGGAGGAAACAAACAAGGTTTGCACAAAATGTGGACATCATCTGCGGCTGTCGGCCAGGGAACGGATCGCCCTGCTTGCCGACAGGGACAGCTTTGAAGAGGCAAACGGGGATATGGAGTCCAAAAACATTTTGGCATTTCCCGAATACGACCGTAAACTTAAAAGCAGTAAATTAAAAAGTGGAGAAAATGAATCTGTCATTACGGGTATTGCACGTATTGGCGGGATCCGTACGGTGTTATGCGTGATGGAATCCGGATTTATGATGGGAAGCATGGGAACCGTTACCGGGGAAAAAATTACAAGAGCGTTTGAATATGCGACAAAGCATAGCTTGCCTGTTGTTGTATGTACCGCGTCGGGCGGCGCCAGAATGCAGGAGGGAATCTTGTCGCTGATGCAAATGGCAAAGACAAGCGCTGCAGTTAAACGCCACAGCGATCAGGGGCTTTTGTATATTACGGTGCTGACAGACCCCACTACCGGAGGCGTAACGGCAAGCTTTGCAATGGAAGGGGATGTTATCCTTGCAGAGCCAAACGCACTGATAGGGTTTGCAGGCCCAAGGGTCATTGAGCAAACCATACGCCAAAAGCTCCCAAAAGATTTTCAAACGGCGGAGTTTTTACTGGATAAAGGATTTATTGACGCGGTTGTAAAACGGAAAGATTTAAAAATGACCATTATAAAGCTGTTGAAGCTGCACGGCTTACAGTAAAGGCCTGAAAAACAGCAGAAAGGATTTGTGTCTTTTATGAGCGCATTTGACAAAGTAGTGCAGGCGAGGTCCAACAACAGGCTTACATCTGTCGATTATATAAACAGCCTGTTTGGAAACACCTTTTTCGAGCTGCATGGAGACCGGCGCTTTGGTGACGATAAAGCAGTGATTGGCGGACTTGCCAGCCTGGAAAACATGCCGGTTACAGTGATTGGGCTGCAAAAGGGAAGGGATACAAAAGAGCGCATGGAACGCAATTTTGGGTCTGCGCACCCGGAAGGCTATAGAAAAGCGCTGCGTTTGATGAAGCAGGCAGAAAAATTTAAAAGGCCGGTACTGTGTCTTGTGGATACAAGCGGGGCGTTTTGCGGTATTGGTGCGGAAGAACGCGGGCAAGGGCAGGCGATTGCAGAAAATTTGATGGAAATGTCAGCCCTGAAAACACCGATCCTCACTATATTGATTGGAGAAGGCGGCAGCGGCGGCGCATTGGGGCTTGCAGTAGCCGATGAGGTTTGGATGTTGGAAAACGCGGTCTATTCTGCAATTTCACCGGAAGGCTGTGCAAGCATATTGTGGAAAGATTCAACAAAAACGGCGGAAGCGGCAGAATGTTTAAAGATGACAGCGCAAGACCTGTTTGAAATGCAGGTGATAGAACGAATTATCCGCGAACCAAAAACAAAAGAAAGCAAAATGTTTGAAAGCCTCAAAGGACTGATTTACCGCACATTTGAAAAATATGCGCATATGGAGATACAGGAGCTGTTACAATGCAGATATGACCGGTTCAGAAAGTTTGGCGAAAGCACGGCGCAGCAAACTGTATATGATGCGTCGCAGGAATAAGTCAGACAGATATAAGCAAAAAAGATAACACAAAAAAGCCAATTGTGAAGGCTGTGCTGCTGGCCGATTTTACTGTTTTTTATTAGAATTTTTTTGTCTTTATTTGTTTTGTAAGAGAAAAAGCGGTAAGAAAAAGGGCAAATATTTCTTGCAATATATCGAAAAGATTATCACACAATACTATTGCGGTGTTCATCAAGAGGTTGATACATCGCAATTGAAATGACAATAAAATATGTGAAAATCTTAAGAAAAGGAGAGTAAAACAGACATGGCTAGCAGCAATCAGATCGTAGTACCTGAAGCAAGAGAAGCTCTTGACCGTTTTAAGATGGAAGCAGCTTCTGAAGTTGGCGTAAACCTCAAGCAGGGTTACAACGGCGACTTGACTTCCCGCCAGGCAGGTTCTGTCGGCGGACAGATGGTTAAGAAAATGATCGAGCAGTACGAAAAGAACATGAAATAAGACATGAAATAAAACCGGTAAGGCTAAAAAATAAAAAATTGAAAGCTTTACAGACAGTTCCCCGCTCCAGTAGGAGCGGGGAACTGTTGCGCTAAAAAGAAAAAGCCGCCCATATCATATGGACGGCGTATTGTAAATACCGATTAAAAACAAAGGCGCGGCAGAAAAAACATATTAAAAAATTACCGTTTGGCTACTATGTCCTTTGGTTCTTTTAAAATTCTTTTAAAAGACGAAAACGCCCAATCAACGGAAGCTCTTTGGCTTTTCCCGTAACAGCGTTGTAAATGCCCAAAATTGTCCAGAGAAGAATACTGCCGTAAATGATAACGCTGAAAAGGCAAACGAGAAAAATAGAAGCAATGGCGCCGGCCGGCCCAGCAAAAGCGAACAGCCCAAAAAGCGTACATAAAACAGCGTGCACAATTGCAAGAGCAAGGCTGCAAAGAAACAGAGTAAGCCCCTGGTTGCCGTGAAAGCGCAAATATCTGGACTGCGGTTTAATGATCATTGGAATAAAGAAAAAGTAATGCAAATAGCTTACAAGCGCCAGAACCTTGTTTTGTGCAACATCTTCCTGGTCATGAAGCGTGCTTTCGTCTGTTGTATTAAAAAAGAAATTCTTTGTTTTATCCACCGCACTGTTCACACCGTTTTTAAATGCATCCTGTCCGGCAGTCTGCTGCGTGCTCGTATAATAAGGGGGAGGTGTAACGGGGGTGGGACCTGTACCGTTTTGCGGCGGCCTTTGATTACCGGACGGCTGCTGGTATGTAGCATGCTGACTTGCCTGTGTCTGCGCATTTACCTGCTGGGTGCTTTTTGTTCCCGGAAAAGAGGCGGGTTGCTGTGCACTTGCTGTTACAGGCTGTGGAATTTGCGTGCCGCAGCTGGGACAAAACTTGGTGGTATCGTTTACCTGCGCGTTGCACTTAGGGCAGCTTTTCATGATGTAAAACCTCCAATAAAAATACTTGTAAAACTATTATAGTCCCGTTTGGACTCCGTGTAAATAGCGAAAAAATAAATTTTATGTTAGAAGCAACAGATTTTTTTTGTATAAGGGTAAGTGCAATTATGCAAGAGAAAAAATACGCATATATCCCAAGACATATGCGTATTTAAAATTAATCGATCAGCTCAACGAGTTTTTGTTCCGCCGCGGTGGCGTCCGCCTTGCCCCGGCTGTTTTTCATAACAAAGCCAAGCAGAGCCTTTAACGCTTTGGTTTTTCCGCTTTTATAGTCGCTTACTGCACCCGGATTGCTTTCAATTGCCTGTCGGCACAGCTGTAAAAGCGCCTGTTCGTCTAAAACGCCCATGTCGCTTTCAGAAAGAAAGTCTGTTGCCTTTTTGCCTGTCTTCAGCATTTTGTCAAGGGTGGTTTTTGCAAGGTTCATACGGATTTTACCTTCGTCGAGCAGCCGAATCAGCCCGTTTAAATTTTCCGCTGAAACGGCTACATCAAAGTTCTCTTTTGCGCTGTCATTTTCCAGGGTTCTGAAAATTTGGCCAATGATGAAATTTGCCGCCGTGCGAGGGTTTTTCGTACCGTGGATGGCCTGCTCAAAATACTCGGCGACTTTTCTGTATTTGGTCAGAAGCTGTGCGTCTGCCTTTGGAATCTGCAGTTGATCAATATAACGAGCCTGTTTTTCAAATGGAAGCTCCGGTAGTCGTTCTTTAAGAGCGTGAATCTCTTCGTCTGACACTTCAATCGTTACAAGGTCCGGTTCCCGGAAATAGCGATAGTCGTGTGCGTCTTCCTTACCGCGCATACTGGAAGTGGTGTCGGTTGCCTCGTCGTAACGGAGCGTTTCCTGCTCCACTTCCCCGCCGTTTTCAATCAGATCGACCTGACGGGAATATTCGTACTCCATGGCCTTTGCCATAAAGGTAATGGAATTCATATTTTTGATTTCTGTTCTTGTACCGAATTTTTCGCTGCCCTGCGGACGGACAGAAATATTTACGTCGCACCGCATGGATCCCTCCTGCATTTTGCAGTCGGATATACCAATATATTTCATGATCAATTGCAGCTTTTCCACGTATTCTTTGGCTTCTTCCACGCTGCGGATGTCGGGCTCGCTGACAATTTCGATCAAAGGTACGCCGCCGCGGTTGTAGTCTACGTAGGTATCTCCATGGCTGTGGACCAGTTTTCCGGCGTCTTCTTCAATATGGATTCTGGTCAGGCGGATTTTTCTGCCGTTTGAAAGCTCAACATAACCGTTTAGACAAAGCGGTTTGTCATATTGGGAAATCTGATACGCTTTGGGCAGATCTGGGTAGCAGTAATTTTTTCTGTCCATTTTAGATATATTGGCAATTTGACAATGTGTTGCAAGCCCGGCCAGTATGGCATACCGGACCACCTGGCGGTTAAGCTTTGGCAGCGTGCCGGGAAGGCCAATGCAAACCGGACAGCAGTGGGTGTTGGGTTTGCCCCCAAACTGTGTGGTGCAACCGCAGAAAATTTTGGTGTTTGTAGCAAGTTCAATGTGGGTTTCCAACCCTGCTACCATTTCGTACTTCATATTTTTACCCCCATTTCTGCGGATTTAAAAACAGAATCGCGCGCAGCGTTTTCAAATTGCCATGCGGCGTTTAGAATTTTGCCTTCGCAAAAGCTGTTGCCAATCAGCTGCATACCAATGGGCATGCCCTTTGCATTGAAGCCGCAGGGAATAGATACAGCGGGAAGGCCAGCTATATTGACCGGAACAGTACAAATATCTGTAAGGTAGGTTTCAATAGGGTCGCTTACCGCCTGCCCCGCCTGAAAGGCAGTCATGGGAACAGTGGGTGCAAGGATAACATCACAATTTACAAATGCATTTTGAAAGGCTTTTACAATGGAGCCCCGCAGGCTTTGTGCTTTTTTATAATAAGCGTCGTAATAGCCGGCGCTTAATACGTAAGTACCCAGAAGAATTCTGCGCTGTACCTCTTTGCCAAAACCTTCGCTGCGTGTTTTGCAGACCATGTCGTTTATGTCAAGGTACTGCGGCGTTTTATAACCGTACCGAATACCGTCATAGCGGCCCAGGTTGGAAGAGGCCTCCGCACAGGCCAGAATATAATATACGGGAAGTGCGTATTTTAATGCGGGAAGGTCAAAATAGACAATCTGTGCGCCAAGCTCCTCGTAAATCTTTGCCGCATTTTCAATGGATTGCCTCACATCGTCGCGCACACCGTCAAGATACTCTTTGGCAATGCCGATTTTCATACCCTTTAGGCTGTTTTGAAGCGTATCGAAAGTGTTTGCATCCCTTTTTCCCTGCGAGGTGGAGTCTTTTTCATCGTAAAGCGCAATCGCGTCATAAACCAAAGCGGCATCCTCAACGGTTGTAGCAATAGGTCCAATCTGGTCAAGGCTTGAGGCATATGCGATCAGCCCGTACCGAGATACCGCGCCATAGGTGGGTTTAAGCCCCACAATGCCGCAAAAGCTTGCAGGCTGTCGGATAGAACCGCCTGTGTCGGACCCAAGGCCGTATACGGCCAGATTGCCGCCCACGGCAGAGGCAACGCCGCCGGAGCTGCCGCCGGCCACATGTCCCGTATTATGGGGGTTGCGCGCGCCGCCAAAACAGGAGGTCTCACAGGAGGAACCCATGGCAAATTCATCCATATTGGTCTTTCCCAGCAAAACGGCATCGTGCTGTTGCAAAATTTCCCATACAGTTGCGTTGTATATAGGCGTATAACCGTTTAAAATTTTAGAGCAGCAGGTGGTTTCAATTCCTTTGGTGGATATATTGTCTTTCAGTGTCATGGGAATACCGGCAAGCGGAGAGATGGAAGTTCCCTGTGCAATCTTGCGGTCTACTTTCCTGGCTGTCTCAAGCGCTGCTTCGGGCGTTACGTTTACATAGGCGTTAAGTGTTCCGTTTAACTGGTCGATTTGCTGTAAGTATTGGTTTGTCAGCTCCTCGCAGGATATTTGTTTATTTTGGAGCAATTTACTGATATGGGCGATCCTACCCCGTATCTGGCTCATTCGTACCAGTCCTTTCCTTTGTGAAAATACGTTAAAGCATACGTTTTTTTATAAGAAAATGTCCGTCTTCGCGGTCGTTTGCGTTGGATAAAATTTGCTCGCGGTCGTAAGAAGGAACCACGACGTCTTCCCTGAATACATTGGAAAGATGGTTGATATTGTCAAATTCTTCCCCTGGCTCAAAAGCATTGTTGATGGTGTCTGCAAAAGTAATGATGTCCGCCATATCTTTTGTCAGCGCGTCAAGCTCCTCTTCTTTAATTGAAAGCTTTGCAAGGCGCGCAATCTGTAAAACGTCTTCATGTGTAACCATTGCTGCTCCTACCTTTCGTAAGGGTATTTAGAAAAGCGGCGGCATCAGGCCCGCCGCTTTTTTTATCTTAATTTAATGTGAACTTCACGCAGCTGCTGTTCGCTTACCTCGTTTGGAGCGCCCAGCAATACGTCTTGCGCGTTGCTGTTCATGGGGAAGGCAATAACCTCCCGTATATTTTCTTCGCCAGTCAGGAGCATAAGCATCCTGTCGATACCGGGGGCCATACCCGCATGCGGCGGCGCGCCGTACTGAAATGCGTTATAAAGCGATGTAAACTTGTCTGCAAGCGTTTCCTGTGTGTAGCCTGCAAGCGCAAAGGCACGGATCATAATATCCAGATCATGGTTGCGCACGGCCCCGGATGAAAGCTCCACACCGTTGCACACAATGTCGTACTGATAAGCAAGAATTTCGGTTGGATCCTGCTTTGAGAGTGCGTCCATCCCGCCCTGGGGCATGGAAAACGGGTTATGCGTAAAGACAATTGCGCCTGTTTCCTCATCGTGTGCATACATGGGAAAATCAACGATAAAACAAAACTTATAGCAGCTTTCATCAATCAGGCCCAGTCGTTTGGCGACCTCGGTACGGATCTGCCCTGCAAGCTTTGGCGCTTCTTCCTTACTGTCTGCAATAAAGTAGATTACATCGCCGGCTTTAGACTGATTTAATGCAAGCAGCTTTTCCCGGTCACCTTCTTTTAAAAATTTGTCAATCGGCCCATCAAAAGTCATATCGTCCCGAACCTTCACATACCCCAGACCCTTCATGCCGATAGACAGCGCAAATTCCTCCATTTTTTTAAACCAGGTTTTGGATTGTGCGGCTGCATCGGGCACATTTATGCAACGCACGGTCTTCTGTCTGAACGGGGCGAAATCTGTTTGTATAAACAGGTCGCTTATGTCTTTGATTTCCAAAGGGTTGCGCAGATCCGGTTTATCTGTGCCATACTTTATCATAGCTTCTTTATAGGGAATGCGTGGGAACGGCGGCTCGGACACAGCTTTATCTGAAAATTTGCAAAAGGTTTGATACAACACCTGCTGCGCGACGTCAAAGACATCTTCTTGTGTGGCAAACGCCATTTCAAAATCAAGTTGGTAAAACTCCCCAGGGGAGCGATCTGCCCTTGCGTCTTCATCGCGAAAACAGGGGGCAATCTGAAAATATTTGTCAAAGCCGGAAACCATTAAAAGCTGTTTAAAAATTTGCGGAGCCTGTGGCAACGCATAAAATTTTCCCTTGTGTTTGCGGCTGGGGATCAGATAGTCCCGCGCGCCTTCCGGTGAGCTTGCCGAAAGGATGGGCGTATTAATTTCGGTAAACCCAAGGTTATACATGCACTCCCTTAAAAACGCAATGACCTGGGAGCGCAGCAAAATATGGTTGTGAACCTTTTGATTGCGCAGATCCAGAAAACGGTATTTTAGGCGTACGTCCTCTTTGGTTTCTGTAGAAGCAGACACCTCAAACGGAAGATTTGCCTTGCATTTGCCTAAAACGGTAAGGGTGTCTGCTGCAATTTCCACGGTGCCCGTAGCAATTTTCGGGTTATAGGTTTCTTCATCCCTTTTGAGAACCTTGCCGCTTACTGTAACGGTGCATTCGCGGTTTACATCATTTAAAAGCGCTGCATTGTGTACTACAACCTGTACCACGCCATACTGGTCGCGCACATCCAGAAACATAACCCCGCCATGGTCGCGGATGTTTTCAACCCAGCCTGCAACCCGGACGTCTTTTCCAATGTCGCTCTCTCTTAAATCTCCGCAAAGATACGTGCGGTATTCGTTTGGTTTGATCATACTATTATAAATCCTTTCAGATGTAATTTTATTTGCGCATTTGTTCTGCTATTATACCATTAATTTCCGGAGCTTTCAATATTTTTGCCGGATTTTAACCGTACATTCGCATAAACGCCGGCAAAAAGAAAAACGCCGAAAAAATGCGCGGTGAATTCTCTGCAAATTTAACGGGATTTACGTACAAGCCTTTCAAAGTTTGGGGGAGTGTAGTATAATAAACTTACAAAAAAATGGTGGAGGTCTTATAATGCAGGAAAGCAAGCGGGAAATAATAGAAAAAAGAATTGCAAGAACCATGGAAAATTTAAAGAAAAACAATATGGACGCTTATTATTGCAAAACCAGCAGAGAAGTGTGTGAACTTGTGGAATCCCTGCTGCCAAAGGGGTGTACTGTCAGCAGCGGCGGTTCTGTTACTTTAAAGGAAACAGGAGTGCTTGACAGGATTCAAAACGGAGAATACCGTTACCTTGACAGAAGCAGGCCCGGCATGACCCGGGAAGAGGTAGAGCAGGTTTACAGGGAAACCTACACATGTGACGCTTATCTGTGCAGCGCAAACGCAATTACGGAAAGCGGTCTTTTATATAACGTAGATGGAAATTCCAACAGGGTGTCGGCTATATTATATGGTCCCAAAAGCGTTATTATGGTTGTTGGCTATAATAAAATTGTCAGAACACTGGAAGATGCTGTCGCGCGCGTAAAAACGACAGCGGCGCCGGCAAACACAATGAAGCTTTCTATGGATACACCCTGCAGTAAAACGGGGGAATGTGCTTCCTTTCGTATGCAGAATCCTTCCATGTGTGACGGATGTCAGACAGACGCCAGGATTTGCTGTAATTTCGTTGTAAGTGCACGGCAGCGCCACAAAGGGAGAATAAAGATCATTCTTGTTGGAGAATGTCTGGGTTTTTGATTTGGCCTGGGGCGCTGTGCAGCGGGTTTGTGTGGGAAAAAAACGGAAACCGGCGCGAAAAAAGTGCGCGGCGCAGGACCGCACACTTATGTAAACCGAACACGAAAAGCAGGCTTTCTGTTTTTCGTGTTCGGTATGCGATATATAAGGATTAGAAGTTGAAATTTTTGTTTTGGTTGTTGTTTTTGTTTTGGTTGTTATTCTGGTTGTTGTTCTGGTTGTTGTTCTGATTGTTGTTCTGATTGTTGTTCTGGTTGTTGTTCTGGTTGTTGTTCTGGTTGTTGTTCTGGTTGTTGTTCTGGTTTCTATTTTGATTGTTGAACCTGTTGTTCTCCATTTTGCTCACCCCCTTTACGCATAATAGTATTTGTAAACTTTATTTTTTTATTCTTCTATAAAAGCAGAGAGATATATATGAATTTTTATTTACCACAAATTTTTTTGCAAAGAATGCGCCAGTTGTTACAGGATGATGAATATAAGGCGTATCTTTCCCTGCTTACCCGGCCATATTTTAAAGGGGTGCGGATAAATACGCTGAAGTACAGCGCTGACAAGGCGCGGGCGCTGTTTGATTTTGCGCTGCAGCCTTCGCCTTTTTGCTGCAACGGCTATTATATACCGTATCAAGCGCAGGCGCTTGGAAAAACAGCCATGCACCATGCAGGCGCTTTTTATGTACAAGAGCCGTCTGCAACAAGCGCTGTAACGGTGCTTGCTCCTGAAAAGGGCGATAAAGTGTTGGATCTTTGCGCTGCGCCTGGTGGAAAATCTACGCAAATCGGCGCACAGCTTGCTGGAAGCGGCCTTTTGTGGTCGAATGAGGTTGTAAAAAACAGAACCGGCGCATTGCTTTCTAATATTGAACGTATGGGGATCCGAAATGCAGTGGTGTCCTGTTGCCATCCACAGCAATTGTGCGACAGTCTGGCAGGCTTTTTTGACAAGGTGCTTGTGGATGCGCCCTGTTCAGGCGAAGGAATGTTTAGAAAGGATGAGCAGGCGCGTTTGCAATGGAGTGAAACGTACGTACGGGCCTGCGCCGAAAGACAGCTTTCCATTTTACAAAGCGCTGCTAAGGCGGTTAAGGCAGGCGGTGTTTTGGTATATTCTACCTGCACGTTTTCTGCAGAAGAAAACGAGGGCGTGCTTGAAAAATTTTTACAACGAGAAAATACGTTTGTTCTGGAGGATGCAAACGTTCCGTTTGGGCGTCCGGCAATGGAAAAGGCGCGGCGTATCTTTCCTATGGATGGTGGAGAAGGGCATTTTGTAGCCAGGCTTCGCAAGCAACCGGGCAGCGAAGGAGGCTGTGCGGCAACGCCCTGTTTATATTCTGACCCGTTTACCGGGAAAAATAAGCCGCTGCGGGCATTGGCAGAAGAACTGTACGACAGTATTTTCCAATACCGCATTTTTGGCAGCCGGTTTGCGATGGAAGGGGATCGAATATTGCTTTTGCCCAAAGATCTGCCACAATTGCATGGATTACATGTGTTGCGTGCGGGTGTGTTGCTGGGGCAAGTGCGAAAAAACCGTATAGAGCCGGCGCACGGCGCATTTATGGCGGCGACGCCTGGGGCGGTGGCTCTGGAAATACCGCTTTGCGCAAAAAGCGATATGGCCGCGCGCTTTTTGCGGGGAGAGGAAATCCCTTGTGAAAAAGGGCAGAAGGGGTACGCGGCGGTAAGCGTTGACGGCGTAATAACGGGATTTGGGAAATGTGTAAACGGTATACTTAAAAACAAATATCCCAAAGGACTTCGGAATATTTGAAAATAAAAGGAGAAAAGATAGAAAAGTGATGAAACAGCTTACCAATATTGCAACGATCCGCAGTATTTTAAACAGATATGGTTTTACCTTTTCAAAAGCTCTGGGACAAAACTTTTTGATCAATCCCTCCGTGTGTCCGCGCATGGCGCGGGAAAGCGGCGCAGGGAAAGGCGTAGGTGTGCTTGAGATCGGCCCGGGGCTTGGGGTGCTTACCTGCGAGCTTGCAAAACTTGCCGAAAAAGTGGTCGCCATAGAGCTTGATGCAAGGCTTTTGCCTGTTTTGGATGAGACGCTTGGCGCCTTTGACCATGTGAAGGTGGTTCAGGGCGACGTTTTGAAGCTCGATCTGAACAAGCTGATAGAACGGGAATTTGCAGGCATGCAGGTTTGTGTCTGTGCAAATCTGCCGTATTATATTACTTCTCCGGTTATTATGAAGCTTCTGGAAGAGCAAACCCGTGCCGCGGCTATTACGGTTATGGTACAGAAAGAGGCGGCCCAGCGGATCTGCGCGCCTGCCGGTACAAGACAATGCGGTGCGGTAACAATCGCCGTGCGTTATTACTGTGAGCCGCAAATGCTCTTTGAGGTATCTGCAGGCAGCTTTCTGCCTGCTCCAAAGGTGGATTCTGCTGTGATTCAGCTTAAGCCGTATAAAAATCCGCCATGGCAGACAGAAGACACGGCGCTTTTTTTTCGGGTGGTTAAAAGCGCGTTTGCACAGCGAAGAAAAACGCTTTTAAACGCATTGGCTTCCGGATTGGCGCTGGATAAGGAAGAGATTTGTACAGTGCTTAAAGCTGCCATGGTTGGGCATAGTCTCCGTGCAGAGCAGCTTTCCATGGAGCAATTTGCGTCGGTTACCAATACGCTATACGGTTATTTACAGGAAAAGGAAGGGTATATGTTATGAGTTTGCCAAAGCTTTCGGGAATTATTTTATCTGTTTCTGTGGTGCTGTTATTGCTTTCTTTTGCATCTTATCTGTTTTGGGACGGTACGGTAAGAACGGCGCTTGCCATGTTTTCCGCTCTTACCGGTTTTTTGGGTTTTGCAATTGCGTGCAGAGCCTATGATGAAAAATAAGAATAGATATCGTCGTTACATCCCGGGCGCAGCGTTTTGTAAAGCAGCGTGAGATGTTCGTATTTAAAGAAAATAACATGCTTTCTGTCTGCATCGCATCTGTTTAAAAGCGTAAGAAGGGGCGGGACAGATATGCAAAAAGGGCAGCCGTTTTTTCGGCTGCCCTTTTGTCTGCTTATAATAGCTTGTCCTGATTATTTTCTGCCGTACCTGTTTACAGATACAGCGGATCTTTTACGTGTTTTTAAAAATACAACCAGGGAGCATACGGAAATAAAGAACATGATCCCCGCGACCCATACAAGAAGAATATAGGAGTTATTGCCGCTGTTGTAGCTTATTTGTTCAAATACGCCGTCTTCTTCTGTGGAAAGAGCGACGGTTTCCATAGATGCAGATTTTGCAACGGCCTGCGTTTTTTGCACGTTTTGTTCCTGCGCCGTCTGCAAATCAATTGCATTCAGAAAATCTTTATCTGCAACGCCTGTAACTTCCAGTGCAAAATTTGCCTGCGCGGTCTTAACGGCGTTAACGGTGTTTTCATCCAATACGCCGCTTGCCTGATCTGTATCCAGATAACCAAGCGTAATCAGGCTTTCCTGCAGGGAGTTTACGCTGGCACCTTCATAATTGAGCTGAAGCTCGTCATATTCCGGTGCGGACAGCGCGCTATCTGTAAATAAATAGTTAAACTGCTCGTCTGTCATCGTATCAGAAGGCTTGAATTCAGACGCTTTGTAATATGCCTGCATGGCTTCAAGCGTAGCCTGGTCAAATTGCCCGGTAATTGCACCTGTGTAGTAACCCAGTTCATACAGACGCTCCTGTAACTGCGTTACTTTATCGCCATAGCCGCCAAGTGCCAGAAGATCTTTGTACGGATCCTCTGTAGGAGCTTGTGTGGGAGCTTCCGTTACCGGCTCGGTGGGAGCTTGCGTAGGAGCTTCCGTGACTGGTTCGGTAGGAGCAGACGTAGGAGCTTGCGTGGGAGGCTGTGTAGGTTCTTCCTGATTATCGGCGGAAATTACCGGTGCAGTTGCTTCGTTTGTTGAAGCGCTGTTTTCTGCAGGAGGGTCTGCAGCAGCGGGTTTACTCTTTTCAGGTGCGTCGTCCTTATAGATGGAGCCCAAAACCTCAGGCCCGGCGATACCGTCGACAGAAAGATTAGCAGCTTTCTGATACTGTATAACGCAAGCTTCTGTATATGTACCATAATACCCTGTGACGTCATCCTCAAAATATCCCAGAGCTTTCAGCCTGTTTTGGAGCTTTTCAACGGCCTGCCCCTGAGAACCAATTTTCAACAGGGAAGAACCGGACGAAGAGCTGGAGCCGCCGGATATGGAAACGTTGCTTTGCGTATAGTCGGTTGCTTCGAAGTATTTGTCGGCGGGCGCTTTATCGGAAGCGCCGTCGCTGCCAAAGTTATATGTAACGCCGTCAAACGTTCTGGACGTATTAACCAGATACTGGCCGTCTTCATAATAGAAAGAATCGCCGTTATAGCGTACCCAACCTTCTGTAGGATAGCTGACGCCGGATATTTTAAACCATTCGACCCAGTTGAGGCTGTCAACGCTTTCATAGCACATGTCGTAATAAGAGCTTCTGGCGTCGACTGCCATACCATTACCCACATAAACGCCCACGTGGCCGGGATGGTGCAGGCCAAGGCCGTGGATTCTGGGAATTCCGTTTGATACGTATCCCCATTCGGACGAAGCGGCAAGCATATCGGTACGGATACCGCCAACGCCGTTGTAAGAGTAGATCAAGCCGGAGCAGTCAACTGCGCCGGGGGAAGAACCGCCCCATACATAGGACCAATCCTCATAATACGCGTTCAGCACATAAGCAGAAAGGCCAACTCCTGTGCTTGTAGCGGCAAACGCCTGAGTAACGCCTATAGCAAATACAGTGCACAGCATCATAACAGATAGAAGCAACGATACTGTAACCTTCAACGTCTTATGCATTGTTTCAGACCTCCTAAAAATTATCAGTACATAACAGACATTTTAATTAAATGCCGGCTGTCAATGCAATGTTAACAAAAAGTCAAAGTTAACAAGCGCATTACAATTTGTAACAATTTGGTTACAGTCTAACATATACTGGCTGTAAATGCAAGCCAAAAGAGAAAGAAGAGCAAAAAAAACAAAAAATCGGCATTATAAACAAATGCTTGTACAATATTTATAAAAATGAAACAAGGAAGGTTTTATTAAAATATGGCAAACTCGCACAGAAAAGGGCAATTTGGACAAAATGTAACAAAAATGTAATTTATACATAAAAATATACAAATAGTATTTTAAATGGGTAAAAAATACCGCCTCTAAAGGGCGGAAAAGTTAGAAGAACAAATTGTTCTTCGTACTTAAAAAGGTAACGCGGGATAACAGCACAGGCATTCTTCAAGAATGTCCGGTGCATGCAGCGGCATAACTGTATTGGCATAAAAAAGGGCCAAGAGCCTTTGCACGTACGCTTTGTCTGCAGAAACGTCGGTAGCTATAAAACATTCGGCAGGGTTTAGCGAATCATCACAGCCAATTTTATACAGCTTTATCCCGTACACCCTTGTTTCTTTGCCACAAACCGACTTGTGTGTAGATGTCATCTCATAAAAATAGGGGGAGTCGAAAGAACAGGATGTATATTTTTTCATAACTTTACTCCTTTCTGTTAAGTGAATTATTTTCACAGTTTGTATAATTTTTACCCTGTAAAATACAGACTGGGAACTATTTTATATTACAAAAGCATTTTATACAATAGTAAAAATCTTCCAGCTAAATTACAGTAGTAATATTTTTGAATAAATTATACAATCTTATATACATATAATTTTATGTATATATAGTGAATTATTATATATTTATTGCACGGCTTCTGTTTATTTTATATGGCATGTATGTACATTTTTTAAAAATTTCGTGAGGCGTTGGCTGCAAAAATTTAAAAAGCGCACCCTTTATAGGAAAAGCCGGCAGAAAGCAAACAGGTGAAAAAGAAATTAAAAAATGCAAATAAGCTTTTGCTTTTAAAATTGCAAAAGCATGGCTGTATGTTTGCCTATAACATAAATAAAAACAGCGAAACATTTTTCGACTGCATGTATTGGCCTGTGACAAGATAAGACGAAATATATGTGGATTATATCATATAATCAGTTTTGTTTCAATAATTTATTACACTATATTTCTATATATCATAAAAAATCTTTTCTGAACGAGGAAGATATAGTTGAGAGCATCAAAAAGTTGTGTTAAGATTAACATATATAGGCACTTATATAGTATAAGGATGAAACGGTATGAAAATTGTAATAATTGAGGACAGTGAAAAAATAAGAAGCGAGTTGAAGGTTTTTCTTGAAAAATACGGCTATACTGTTGCCTGCGTTGAGGACTTTGAAAACGCGGTGCAGGCAGCTCTTAAAGAAGAGCCGCACCTGATTTTGCTTGATATCAATTTGCCTGCTTACGATGGTTATTATATATGTAAGGAATTGAGAAGGGTTTCAAGTGTGCCAATAATTGTGGTGACAAGCAGGGACAGCGACGCCGACGAGCTGATGAGTATGCATTTTGGGGCCGACGATTTTATTACAAAGCCCTATAATACGCAGATCTTGCTTGCGCGGATTTGTGCATTGCTAAACCGTACCTATAAAAATCAGGCGGGGATGCAATACAGCTATAACGGCGTAACGATTCATCTGTCTAAAAGTACGATTTCCTGTGGAGATATGGAGACCGAGCTTACAAAAAATGAGCTGCGTATTTTAAACCTGCTTATGCGTGCGGGAGGGGAAATTACCGCGCGCGACGATATTATGGACGCGCTTTGGCAGTCTAATGAATTTGTAGACGATAATACGCTGACTGTAAATATTAACCGGTTAAGAAAAAAACTGGAAGCAATTGGCGCGCCAGACTATATTAAAACCAAAAGAGGGCGGGGATACAGCTTATGAGCGTGAAGGATTTTTTAAAGAGCAAGATTGCGGCTATTTGCATGCAGTTGGCGGCGGTCTGTTTTATTGGTATGTTCCTGTTGGTATACAATATGAACATGCAGGCGGTCCTGTTTGTCAGTATGGTGTATTTGTTTGTACAGGCGGCGGCGCTTTTTATAGAATTTTTCCCGAAACACCGTTATTATACAGATGTAAAAAACGGCCTTGCGCAGCTGGATAAAAAATATTTGCTTTCCTCTTTGCTTGACGAACCTTCGTTTTATGAGGGAATGTTGTTGGATCAGTGCCTGCGCATTTGCCAAAAATCCATGCGTGATGAAATCCTTTTATACCGGAATGCGTCCAGAGAATACAGAGAATATATAGAGCTTTGGATCCATGAGGTCAAAACGCCAATCGCTTCTTCCAGACTGATTATAGAAAATAATCCTTCGCCGGTAACAAAGGATCTTTCCGAGGAACTGGACGTGATCGATTATTATCTGGAGCAGGCGCTTTTTTATTCACGCAGCAGCAATGTCGAGAAGGATTACAATATTAAAAAAATCCAGCTTATGGATCTTTCAAAGCAAGTCATACGAAAAAATGCGAAAAGTTTTATTAAGTATAAGGTTAAGCTGGATCTTGCGCAGGCGGACGCGGTGGTCTACACAGACGAAAAATGGGTGGAGTATATCATCAACCAGATTTTGACCAACAGTATCAAATACAGGAAAGAAAACCCGCAAATTTCTATTTTTATACAGGATCGCGCGCAGAGCGTTTCGCTTTTTATTAAAGACAACGGCATTGGCATACCGAAAAAAGATCTGGGTCGTGTTTTTGAAAAAGGGTTTACAGGTACGACGGGGCGTAATTATAAAAAAGCCACCGGCATGGGGCTATACCTTGTCAAGCAATTGTGTGATAAACTTTCCCTGTCAGTATCCATTGCCTCTGCGCAGGGGCAGGGAACAACAGTTGAGCTGGTTTTCCCAAAAACAGAGCTGGCGGAGCTGGTGCAAAGCGTAAGGGGGGCAAAGAGAGACCTTACGGTTTTGTAAGGAGATTGTAAGGTGCATATATGGCAGCGGCGTTTTTTTCCTGTTATAATCGAGTTAAAGCCAAGGGGGTAAAGCCCCTGTATTTTGGCGAAGGTATAGAAAAGACAGGAGGAAACAAACGCGTGGACGAAATATTAAGGGTAGAAAATGTAGAAAAATACTATGGAGGAAAAGGAAACGTTACCAAAGCGGTAGATGGTATTGGCTTTACAGCCTACAAGGGCGAATATATGGGGATTATGGGTGCGTCCGGAAGTGGGAAAACGACTCTTTTAAATTGTATTTCAACCATAGATACGGTAACGGCCGGCAAAATTATCATTAACGGAAAGGATATTACAAAGCTGCCATCCAAACAGCTTTCCCGCTTTCGCCGTGAAGAGCTGGGATTTATTTTTCAGGATTTTAACCTGCTGGATACACTGACTGCTTATGAAAACATAGCGCTGGCGCTTACAATTGTCAAAACGCCGGCAAACGAGGTGGAAAGCAGGGTGCGCAATGTAGCCAAGGCACTTTCGATTGAATCGATTCTTGGAAAATATCCCTACCAGCTGTCCGGCGGGGAAAAGCAGAGGGTTGCAAGCGCCAGGGCAATCATCACAGGCCCATCTTTAATTTTGGCAGATGAGCCGACCGGAGCGCTTGATTCCAAATCGGCAAGGATGTTGCTGGAGAGCATTCATACGCTGAACCGTGTCATGGGTGCGACGATTCTGATGGTAACGCATGATGCGTTTACCGCCAGCCATTGTGAACGGATTTTATTTATTAAAGATGGGAAAATTTTCAATGAGCTTGTCAGGGGCAGCGATACCAGAAAAGAATTTTTTAATCGCATTATTGAGGTCGTAACCCTTCTGGGAGGTGACAACGATAATGTTCTATAAGCTTGCCTTTCAAAATGTAAAAAAAAGCTTTAAGGATTACACCATTTATTTTTTAACGCTGACCTTTGGCGTTTGTCTGTTTTATATATTTAATTCTTTGGAAAGCCAACAGGTAATGCTTGCGTTAAGCGCTTCCCAAAGCGGTAGAAAAATGGTGGAGCTGTTGATTAATATGATCAGCGGGATATCGATTTTTGTCGCGGTCATATTGGGCTTTTTAATTATATATGCGAATCGTTTTCTAATGAAAAGAAGAAAAAAAGAGCTTGGGCTTTATATGGTTCTTGGTATGCCAAAATTCGAAATTTCACGCATATTGACGGTAGAAACGTTTGTAATTGGGGTTTTGTCGCTTGCAACAGGGCTGTTGATCGGCGCTTTTGCTTCTCAGGGCTTGTCTGTGCTTACAGCGCAGCTTTTTGAGGTGCGTTTGGATGAATTTCAGTTTGTATTTTCTACGTCTGCTTTGCTGCAGACCATACTTTATTTTGGCGTTATTTTTCTTACAGTAATTCTTTTTAACGGCATTACAGTTTCAAAATTTAAGCTGATCGACCTGCTTACTGCTGCAAAGAAAAATGAAACGCTCAGGGTGAAAAGCCTGTGGCTTTCTGTTGTTTTATTTTTACTGTCTGTGGCCTGCCTGGGGACGGCGTACAAAATGGTCATTGAACAGGGGCTGGCGGTTTGGGACACAAGGCTGCTGATCTGCATCATACTGGGCATTATAGGAACCTTTTTATTTTTTCTGTCTTTGTCGGGCTTTTTGCTGCGGGCGGTTAAGAGCTGCAAGCGGCTGTATTACAAGGGTTTAAACATGTTCGTTTTGCGGCAGATCAATGCAAAGGTCACAACTACGTTTATCTCAATGTCGCTGATTTGCCTGATGCTGTTTGTCACAATTTGTGTTTTGTCTGCGGGTGCGGGCCTTGCGGATACACAGACGCAGTCTTTAAAAAATATTACACCGTACGATGCGTCTGCCTATACGTTTTTTGGTAATGAAGACCCGGAATATATCGCACAGGGAAACGATCTGCGAGGAAGCTTTGCGGCGCAGATGGAGGAAAATGGCGCGCTCGCAGAAGATATCGTACAGGCTTATACGGTTTTGGATATTTATGACGTCGGCGCTACGTACGGGCAGCTTTTGACATATTACGAGCCCTGGGGCGGCAGCTACTCTCTGGAAGGTCAAACGCTTGAAGCAGTTAATGAAACATTTGTGGAAGCAATTCCACTTTCTGACTATAACAGCGGACTTGCGCTGCAGGGGAAAAAACCGCTGCAGCTTAAGGACAACGAAGTGGCTTTGTGCTGTAATTTTGATGAACTGACAGACGCCTACCGTGCGCTGCTTGCGTCCGGAGATACCATTACGCTTGGAAATGAAACGTTTACATTTTATCCGCAGGTAATAGAAAGCGGGTATTGCACCACGCCGACTGCTGTCATGACCGGTACCCTGATTGTCCCGGACAGGCTGGTGGCCGGTCAAAAACTACCTGTGATGGAATATGTCAACGTACAGCTTAAGGGTGATAAAGAAACAAACAGCCCTGCGTTTGAGAAAAGGGCGGAAAGCGCCATGCATGAAGCCGGCTTTATAAAGGTGGATACAAAAGTAGAGGTATACGCGCAAAGCAAAGGAATGACGCTGGTTGTTACGTATATTGCAATTTATATAGGAATCGTTTTCCTGATTACCAGCGCGGCGGTGCTTGCCTTACAGCAGTTAAGTGAAAGTTCTGACAATCAGCAGCGTTACAGGCTGCTTAGAAAAATTGGAACGGACGCAAAAATGCTAAATCGATCCATCTTCATGCAGGTATTTATTACGTTTGTGCTTCCGCTGCTGCTGGCGGTAATCCATTCCGCCGTTGGTATTTACGTTTCCAACGATGTAATTAAGCTTTTTGGGCATGTAGACGCTTCGGCGGGAATTTTTACGGCGTCTGTTACCATTTTGCTGGTATATGGCGGGTATATGGTGGCAACTTACCTGGGCTGCAAGTCCATGCTCCGAAAAAAATAGGGCTGTAAAGTTTGGGATTTGCCGGAAGGCGCGGAAAATCCAATGTGTATGCAAATAGATTTGAACAAACAGGCGGCAGGCGA
>UQLR01000012.1 GCA_900541975.1 uncultured Oscillospiraceae bacterium
GATGGTCGCCAAAGTAAGCGCGGCCCGTTGTGGAAAGCGGCGCGTTGGGGCCAACATCTATGGGCTGGCCTTTCTGGAACTCAATTTCGCTGCCATAGAACAGGCAGGGAATGCCGCGGAAAGTAAACATCAGGCACAGGTTTTCCGCCCAGGTTTGCGTTCCAAAATTAAAACGCACTGTCTGGCAGGAATCCGGACTGTAGTCATGAGAATCCACATATACAACATTCCAAGTTGAATCGTTCATATACTGGTCTTCCGCAAGGCCCGCCCTGAACGCACTGCCGGCATTATCAAAGTTCCAGTGCATGGAAAAGTCTATAACGCCTGTGCCGTTGGATTTGCTGTAATCCGGCGTATGGTAATCATTTCCGTTAAGAAATGCATTGTCACTCGTTTCAACACCGCTGGTATTGCTGTGCTCATCATAATGTGCATATGCGTTGTTATAATTGGCTTCCCAATCTGTGGTACTCCAATTATTTTGCCACTTGCTTTTTGTTTCCGCCCATGTAAAGAACGGCGGGGAGCTGGAGGGAATATTATGATTCCATACATCGCGAACACGCGCGCAAACTTCACCAAAGATATAAAAGTTTTCTACTTTGTCAAAAACCGGGAAATACGCAGAATTTAACGTCCAGCGGTTAATATGCTTTTCTGTATCCAAACGGAACGCATCTACACCCATGTTGACATAATCCATATAGGTATCTGTCAAATATGTAGCAACCGCCTGGTTTTCCGTGTTGATATCTACACAGTCGCCTGCAATCTGGCCGGTCTGCTCAATCTTGCTTTCATAGCCCATATCTGGGGAATGATGGTAATAGTCGTTTACATCATGGTCTTTACCATCTGTGTTCTTCATGATCGAAAGCCTTGCCTGATATTGTGCATCCGCACTCAGGGAAGCATAATTAGGATAAGATTTTGCAAACTCTGACCCTTCAATTGGAACAAGAGAATTAATGTCTTCCAGGTCTTTTACATCATTGTAAACCTTTTCAAACATGGGGGCCAGAAAAGCCTCGCCAAAATTGCCTGTATGGTTCCATACAACGTCCTGCACGATCTTCATGCCTTTTTCATGTACCGCATCAATCAGATCCTGAAAAGTAGCGCCGCTGGATTCGTAGCGTGGGTCAACCGTGGTAAAGTCAAACGCATGGTAGCCATGGTAATCATAGCCGCTTGCATTTGATACAACCGGTGTAATCCAGATTGCTGAAAAGCCCAGCGCCTTAATATAGTCGAGCTTGTCAATCAGGCCCTGGAAATCGCCCCGCCATGCCGGGTCGCTGTCCGGGTTGCCGGCTTTGGAGTCGTCCCAGCAGTGTACGTTGTTGCCTGTGTCGCCGTCATAAAAACGGGTGGTAATGACAAAATAAATGGTTTCTTCCCTGAAATCTGTGCGTTCTATATCGTCTATGAATTCCGGATTTCTGGTATACCATCTGTTATTTGCATACCAGTACTCGCCTGTGTTCCGGGTCAGCTCCTTGCTCTGTTCCCCGTTTTCTATAAACAGCATGTTGATCTTTGTCAGATCGTTAAATGTATAGCTGTACCAGTCCTCTCCCTGCGCCGTATCTTTTGCCATCTGCTTGCCGGGATATTCCGTTTCTATATTTACCGGCAGGCTGTTCCAGTAGTATATATACGGCGTCGTTCCGCTTTCGCTCTTGTAATGCACTGTTATCTTTGATGCTCCGTCTGCTCCCGCCGCTTCTTCCTCGCCTGCGGTCGCGTTTACCGTCAGCACCGCCGCCGTCGACAGTATTACCATCGTCAAAAGCAGTGCGATAATCTTTCTTGCTTTACTCATTCTCTTTTATTACCTCCTGCTTTTACAGTTCCCCAATCGATTTCGCCAGGTACTTCTGAATCTTCAGTACATCGTTTAAGTTCGGTTCTTTTCCGTCGTCCGTTACCTTTGCCCGCAGCAACTGTTCTTCCGACAGCACCGTCATCTTCGCTATGTACTTCTGCAGCTCCAGTACATCTTCCAGCTCTACCTTACCGTTGAGGTCTACATCCCCGCGTACAATCTCTGCTGTCGTTCCTTCTACGCTGAACTGCATGCTCTTTTCCGCTGTCTTTCCGGCTGCATCACGGATTGTTACCTTCAGCGTGTACTCCCCGGCTTCATCCGGCGTCCATGTGTACTGCCTGTCTGTGCTGTAGCTGCGTACCACTTCTCCGTTTACACTGTACTGATACTGGTACGGCGCCGTCCCCTGGCTGCCCTGTGCGCTCAGCAGTACTGCCGTCCCTGCTATTACCGGTGAAGTCTTGTTTGCCGTAAAGCTCTGTACAATCGGGTCTTCTGTCGGTGTAAGTTCCCCTACGCTCTCATAGGTGTAAGTCCTTTTTACCGTTGTGTTTGCACTGTTCTGCACCGATACCTCTACCGTATACGTCCCTTTCTGTGCCGCCTGGAACGTCAGTGTGTTCCCAGTCTTGTAATACACTGTGTTTACCGCGCTTCCGTCCGGCGCTGTGACCGCCACCTTGTAAAATAACAGGTTTGTCCCCGTCATACCGCCCGACGCGTTTACACGGATTGTCGTGCTTTCGTTTACCAGAATTTCACTGCCTCCCTGCGGGCTGATCCCTTTGAGCACCGGCGCTACGCTTTGTGCGTCGTCTTCTATTTCATACGCCAGTGTTCTGCTGTTTTCGTTCCCTGCTTCGTCCTTTACTTCTATTACGATTGTATAGCTCCCTGCTTCTGCAGGCGTCCATACTACGCTCTTCCTGCTTTCGCTGTACTCGGATAAGACTGTCTCTTCGCTCCCGCTCTTTACGCTGAACCTGTAGCTGATCGCGCCTTCTCCTCCTACTGCTTCCGCCGACACCGTTATATCTGTTCCCTTATACTGCGGCGAGCTTACGTCTGTCCCATAGCTCTTAAACTGGATCGCGCTGGTGTCGTAATCCTCCCATGCTCCGCTCTGGTTGTTGTAAATCTTTGTTTCCCCCAGGCCAAGCTGCAGATCTGCGCTCTGCGTCCCCGAACCGTTATTAAAGATTACGCCGCTTTCCGTTCCTGTCCCTATGTAGCTCCCTGCTATATACACCACATAGTTCCCCGCTGCGTCCTTGTCCGTCTCCGTCAGCTGTTCGCCCGGCCATGCCGCGTTGTTCTGGTTTCCGTTCCAGTAGTAAATATATACATTGCTCCACCCTGCCGCGTTGTTCAGGCACGCATAGCTCCCCTGCGGGTCTGTAGGGTCTGCCGGTTCCGTTGGCCCCACCGGTTCCGTCGGCCCCACCGGCTCTGTCGGCTCTACCGGCGTCCCGCTGTAGTCGCTCCATACTCCGCCTGCCGTCTTGCTCTCTGCTCCAGACGTGATTGTGAACAGCTTATTGCCTCCCTGAAACGTCTGGTCCGCCGTCTGGTAACTTTCGTTCCCATTGTTGAAGATTACATTGCCCTGGTTCCCGGGCATTGTATATGCATATACATCTTCCTCCCCGGCCACTTTTTCCATCTGCTGCCCGGGCCACTGCGCTGCTTCCCCCGCGCTGTCGTCCCATACATAACAGTATGGTGTCCCCCAGCTTGCGGGTTTGACAAAGTAGATCACATCGCCTCCCGCTGCTTTTGCCGTTGTGGAAACGTTTACAGCTCCAACCATAAGCATCCCCAACACCAGCAGCATTGTCAGCGCTATGCTTGTGACCCTGTGCTGTCTTTTTACCATTCAAAATCCTCCTTCTTTTTAACTGAAAAATGGTCTTCCGATTTTCATCTGAAAAAGACCATCTATCATAATTAATTATACAACTTTACCAAATTGTAAATTTCTTTCTTAGAACTTTTATACTGTGTAATTAAACAAACTTCATAAAATGAATTTATACATTTTTTACAAACACCAACGGCTATTCTACATAGTCCGGCCCTTTCCCATAAAAATATGCTGCAAGCTCTGAAAACCGCCTGCAGCATATTTTCCTTACTTTTTAATTTTATCCCAATACATTTTAAAAGCTTGCTCGTTTTTGTTGTCGCCAAACACATAATATTTGCTGCCCGCAAGAACATCCGGCAAATATTGCTGGGCAACCCAATGATTGGGGTAATCCTGCGGATACTTGTAAAATTGCCCTTTATTTTCATTATCGTCACCGTCGTAATGCATATTTTGCAAAGCGCGTGGAATGATTCCAATTTTTCCAGATTCAATATCTTGCATTGCAAGATCAATTGCCTGATATGCAGAATTGCTTTTCGGGGCATTACATACCAATACAACCGCATCTGCAAGCGGAATTCTGGCTTCCGGCAAACCCACCTGCAGCGCAATATCCACACAGGCTTTGACAATAGAGATTGCCTGCGGATAGGCCAGCCCCACATCTTCGCAAACGCAAACCAACAAGCGCCTGCAGGCCGACGGAAGATCCCCCGCTGCAAGAAGCCTACCGAGATAATGCAGTGCTGCGTCCGAGTCGGAACCGCGCATGGATTTTTGGTAGGCAGACACAATGTCGTAATGCTCATCGCCGCTCTTATCGTAGCGCATCGCGCTTTTCTGCGCCAGCTGCCTGACTGTTTCCAGCGTGATATAGCGCACCCCATTCTTTACAGGCGACGCCAGTACGCTCAGCTCCACGGCGTTTATTGCTTTGCGCACATCGCCGCCGCAGGCCGTTGCAACATATAAAACCGTTTCGTCATCTACATCTATTGTTTGCCCCAGCTCTTCTGTTAAAACGTCAAATGCGCGCCAGACTGCCTTTGCAACCTCTTCTTTTACAACAGGCTTAAATTCAAACACCGTACAGCGGCTTAAAATTGCATTATATACATAAAAATACGGATTTTCTGTGGTGGAAGCAATCAGCGTAATACTACCGTTTTCAATAAACTCCAAAAGCGTCTGCTGCTGCTTTTTATTAAAATACTGAATTTCATCAAGATAAAGCAAAATTCCGTTCATCCCGCCAAAGGTATCCAACTGGTTTACAATTTCCTTAATATCGGCTGTGGAGGCAGTTGTCCCATTGAGCTTTCTGAGTGTACGGTTGGTCTGCTTTGCAATAATTGCCGCAAGCGTACTTTTGCCCACGCCGGAAGGACCGTAAAAAATCATATTGGGTATTTCGCCAGACTGAATAATATTGCGCAACGGCCTGCCTTCCCCCAGCAGATGGGTCTGCCCTACAACATCATCCAGCGTCTTGGGCCGCAGGCGCTGTGCAAGCGGGGCTGTATTCATACGGTTCACAAACCTTTCCGGAAAAGAGTTTTTCTTTAATAGTACCCCCGTTTTCGCACGCCGTCAAGCCTTTTACCATTTGGCAAAAGGGCGGCTGCGTTTACAACACAGCCGCCCTTTTAAACAAGCGCTTTATTCATACAAAGGGTAACGCTTACAAAGCTCTGTAACGCCGGCACGCACTTTTTCTGCGTTGCCTTCAAAGTCTTCCATAACCATCGTAATGAATTCCGCAATTTGATCCATAGCATGCTCGTCCAGGCCTCTGGTTGTCACCGCCGCCGTGCCCATGCGGATTCCACTTGTTATAAACGGGCTTCTCGGTTCATTGGGAACCGTATTCTTATTCACCGTAATATAGACCTCGTCTAAACGCTGCTCCAGGTCTTTGCCTGTAAGGTCGCTGTTGCGCAGATCAAGCAAAAGCACATGGTTATCCGTCCCGCCGGAAACAAGCGTATGCCCCCGTTTGAGCAGGCCCTGGGCAAGCGCTGCGCAGTTGGAAACAATTTTCTTCCCATACTCCTTAAACTCCGGCTTAAGCGCCTCGCCAAGGCATACCGCCTTTGCGGCGATGGTGTGCATTAAAGGCCCGCCCTGTGTACCCGGAAAGATGGCCTTATCCACCGCCTTTGCAAATTCTTCCCTGCAAAGGATCAGCCCGCCTCTGGGGCCACGCAGTGTTTTATGCGTTGTTGTTGTAACAAAATGCGCATGCTCCACGGGATTTGGATGCACGCCTGCTGCAACCAAACCGGCAATATGCGCCATATCAACCATTAAATAGGCGCCGCAGGCGTCAGCAATTTCTCTGAACTTTTTAAAATCGATGATTCTTGGGTAAGCGCTGGCGCCGCATACGATCATTTTGGGCCGGCAAGCAAGCGCTTGCTCCATAACCATGTCATAATTGATCCTGTGCGTTTGCGGGTCCACACCATACGACACAAAATGATAGTACCTGCCCGATAAATTAACAGGGGAACCATGCGTTAGGTGCCCGCCCTCGCTAAGATTCATACCCATAACCGTGTCGCCCGGGTTAAGCATGGCAAAATACACTGCCATATTTGCCTGTGCGCCGGAATGCGGCTGTACGTTTGCATGCTCCGCCCCAAACAGCTCACATGCCCTCTTCCGCGCAATTTCTTCCACTACGTCTACGCATTGACACCCGCCATAGTAACGCTTGCCGGGGTAACCCTCCGCATATTTATTGGTAAGCACACTGCCCATTGCTGCCATTACCGCCGGGGAAACAATGTTTTCTGATGCAATCAGTTCCAGATTCCTGCGCTGCCTTTTCAGCTCCTGATGCATGGCATCCCCAACTTCCGGGTCATATGCGCTGGTAAAGCCTATGCTGTCTAACATATCCTTATACATAGTGAACATTCCTTTCCATACATGCTTGTATTTTATTATACGGTAACGCGCCGCGTTTTTCAAGAGAATCTGGCAAATTCGGCCTGCTTCCATGTTGTTTTTCCGGCTGTTTTCATTTTGAAGGAAATCTGCGTATAATAAATTATTTTTCTAAAACGCTTGACAAAAAAGTTTTTTGTGCATATAATCATAGCGACAATTGAATGAAACCTTTGAAGAAAGACTATGAAGGGAATAAGATACAATTGCGCAAAGCAAAGAGAACCGCCGGCCGGTGTAAGGCGGTGTTTGGCATTGTATGTATAGCTCATCCCGGAGTTGTCCGTTCGTAAGGCCGGGGCCTGAAGGGCGGAACGTAATGACTGCGTTAACGGTCAGGGCTTTGCTGGAAGCCTGTTTGAGGAACGCTATGCGGCGTTTGAATTTGGGTGGTACCACGGATTTTATTCGTCCCTTTCTTTTTGGAAAGGGGCGTTTTTTTATATATATCTTGTAGCAGTTGGTAATTTCATATCATTTATACAGATGCATAACAGGAGGTTTTAAGTATGTACACGTCTTACAAAAAATACATTCCATTTAAACAAATTCCCTTAAAAAACAGGCAATGGCCAGACCGCGTGATTACAAAAGCACCTATATGGTGCAGCGTTGACCTGCGCGATGGAAACCAGGCTTTGATCGATCCAATGAATTTGCAGGAAAAGCTTGAGTTTTTTAAAGCTTTATGCAATATGGGTTTTAAGGAAATTGAAATTGGCTTTCCCTCCGCCTCAGAAACAGAGTATGAAATTTGCCGGGAACTGATTGACGGCGGCCATATACCGGACGATGTAACCATTCAGGTACTTGTGCAGGCAAGGGAGCATTTAATCCGGAAAACTTTTGAGGCAATCCGGGGCGCCAAAAACGTAATTGTCCATTTTTACAATTCCACCTCTACCCTGCAGCGCAAGGTTGTATTTCAGAAAGATATGGACGGTATTACGGAAATTGCCGTAAACGGCGCTAAGCTGATCCGCTCACTCACAGAAGACTTTGACGGCGATACGCATATCCGTTTTGAATATTCGCCTGAAAGCTTCAGCGGAACAGAGCCGGATTTTGCTGTTTCGATCTGCGCCGCCGTGATGGATGCGCTTGGAGCCACAAAAGAAAACCCCGTTATTTTAAACTTGCCCAACACGGTCGAAATGTGTACCGCCAATACCTTTGCGGATCAGATTGAATATTTCATACGCCACTTGCCAAACCGGGAGGCCGCCATTATCAGCATTCACCCGCACAATGACCGCGGCAGCGGCGTAGCCGCAGCAGAGCTTGCACTGCTTGCCGGTGCGCAGCGGGTAGAAGGAACGCTTTTTGGCAACGGTGAACGCACAGGGAATCTGGACATCGTAACGATGGGACTGAACATGTACACGCAAGGTGTAGATCCAAAGCTTGATTTCAGCGATCTTCCCAAATACAAGGAAATTTATGAACGCTGCACCAACATGAAAATCCACGAGCGCACCCCATATATAGGCGAACTTGTATTCACCGCTTTTTCCGGGTCTCACCAGGATGCCATCAACAAAGGGATTCAATATATGCGCAATTCGGGCACGCCGTATTGGGAGGTGCCTTATCTTCCAATTGATCCTGCAGATGTGGGCAGGCAATATGAACCGATTATCCGCATTAATTCCCAATCTGGGAAAGGCGGAGCGGCATTTGTCATGTCCAACAACTTTGGTTATCATTTCCCCAAAAAAATGCATCCGGAATTTGGCGCGTTGGTCCAGAAAGAATGCGAACGTCTGGGCAGAGAACTTGTTCCCGGGGAACTTTTGCATGTGTTTGAAAAAGAATACCTTTATATCCCCAAAAAATACGAGTTAATCGGGCACCGCCTTTTTGAAGAAGGCACAGGAAACAGCAGCGGCCATACAGTGCATTTTAAGGGAACCATCCGCATCCATGACAAAAGTACCGTTTCGGAAAAAGAAATTGAAGGCATCGGCAACGGCCCCATCGACGCTTTCTTTAACGCCATGAAAACCATTGGCGTAGACTGTTATAAATTTGTCTCTTACCATGAGCACGCGATCAGCGAGGGATCTGATTCCAAAGCGATCGCCTATATTGAACTTCTGCGCAAAAACGGCAAAAGTATCTTTGGTGTCGGAATCGAAAGCAACATCAACATGGCTTCGATCGCTGGTGTGCTCAATGCAATCAACCGCGCCAATTACCTGTTTTCCAAAGGAGAGTAAGCGTAATAAAACACGCAAACACACTTTATATAAACACAAAAAACCGCCTTCTGTTACAGACTTACAGCCTGAACAGAGGGCGGTTTTACGTACAATCTTTTTACTGTTTTTTAACAGGGGAAGGCTTTTTCTGATTCTCTCTTTGGGAAAAAACACAGCCGCAGTAATTCTGCCGGTAGATACCATACAAGGCCGATAGCTCTGTAGAACGTTTAAAACCGTCTTTCTTTTTAAAATCTGAACACAAATAGCTTATTTGACGGCCATGCTCAATTTCTTTGCCGATCTGGTTGATCGTATGCGCATTTTTAAGCGGACTGATCGTAAGGGTAGTGGCAAAAAAATCAAAACCCAGCTTTTTGGCCGTTTGCGCTGTTTTGTCAAGGCGCAGATGGTAACAGCGTTTGCAGCGTTCCCCTCCCTCGTTTTCCGCTTCATAGCCTTTGCAGGCAGCATAAAACGCTTCTTTTTCAAAATCACCTTCCAGATAACGCACACGGTTTTTTACTGGCATATCTGCAATCAGTTTCTTTTGCTCCGCGCTTCTGAGCGCATACTCGGCGTCCGGATACAGGTTGGGGTTATAATAAAAAACGACAATGGAAAAATATGCGGAAAGATATTCGATCACATAACTGCTGCAAGGCGCGCAACAGCTGTGCAACAGCAGCGAAGGGACGCGCGCTTCCCTTTGCAGCTGTAAAAGCAGCACATCCATTTCTTTTTGATAATTGGGGATATACATACCATCACCAGCCGTTTACAATAAATTGCAGCAGATCCTCCGGCGTTTGCACCGTTGCCTGCGCGCCCGCAGCCAAAAGTTCCTGTTCCCCACGGAACCCCCACTGCACACCGCAAAACGCAAGCGCTGCATCCCTTGCCAAATATACGTCGACATCGCTATCCCCCACATACAGACAAGCTTGTTTTTCGCAGCCAAGCTCCTTAAGCATAGCATATACGCTGGCACAGTCCGGCTTGGGAGCAAAGCCTTCTCTCTTTCCCCAGACTGCGGAAAACGAAACGCCAGGAAAGAGCTTTTTTATCATCTCTTGTACAAATGCATCGGGTTTATTGGAAAGTACACCTATTTGCACACCTTTTTCCTGCAGAGAACAAAGCATTGGTAAAATACCGTCGTACGGCTTTGTCTGGTCCATACAGTGCACCGCGTAATCCTGGTTAAAAAACTGCGTTACCTTTTCAACAAGTTGCTCTGACAGGCGCTCTGCGCCAATTGCACGTCTGACAAGCTGCGCTCTGCCGTTGCCGACAAACTGTTTATAGCTTATAACGGGATGCGCCGGCAGGCCATAAACCACAAGCGCCCTGTTCATGCTTCCGGCAAGATCATAAAGGGAGTTCACAAGCGTGCCGTCCAGATCAAAAATAACTGATTGATACATAGCTTTTCTCCGTTTTTATAGATTCAAATGATCATCCTCGCGGCTGTCCTGATCAAAATCCGTACGGCTCCGGCGCAGGTCCTCATGCTCCTGCGGCAGATGTTTCTTTTCATCAGGCGCTTCCCGGCGCTGTGCAAGCTGTTCCTTTGCAGCAAGCCGTCTGGACTTGCGTATAAAGAATACTATCGCCAATGCT
This sequence comes from uncultured Oscillospiraceae bacterium, assembly GCA_900541975.1. Classification (GTDB taxonomy): domain Bacteria; phylum Bacillota; class Clostridia; order Oscillospirales; family Acutalibacteraceae; genus Scatavimonas; species Scatavimonas merdigallinarum. Next base: position 10,481 of record UQLR01000012.1, read on the forward strand.
GTAAGCAGCAGCAGTACGCCTGCAATGGTACAATATATCACAACCCCCTGCACGTAGGGTACGGTGGCGGTAAAGCTGACTACATTTTCACCGCCCTGCAGTTCAACCGTACTGGAGCCGTCCTGTGTAAGTGCGGCCGAATCCCTGACGTCGGCCCCCTCGCCGCTGAACAACACAATATTTTCTCCACCTTTATTCCTCAGGGTATAGGTAAACGGCACTTTGGCATTATCACCGGTAAGCATATAAGACAGATTGATGCTGTCTTTGAACTCTATATTGGTAACAACCGCCATAGCGCTTGTGTTTTCAGTTCTCTGCACGGTGTTTCCTCCGCCAAACAGTTCTCCCAACACCGCACTCATCTGCTGGGCTGTGCCCGCCGTTTTCACCCTGCAAATCAGCGCGTCGTCATTCTGCACGGCAGAAACATCCACACCTTTTTTCCGGAAAAAATCACAGGCGTAGGAACGCCCTTCTTCACCGTTCTGCCGGCTGTAGAGGAAATCCAGATAGCGCACAAAGCTGTCCGCGCCGTTGTCCTCCAGCGTTACGGCAATCCCCTGTATGGCGTATTGAATACCGTCCGGTATACGTATGTCATATACTTTATCTTCCGCATGCAACGTATAAATGCCATCTACCCAGTTCCCCTGCTTTTTCCAAACGCCGTCATGAAGCACAAGCCCCTCTCCATGCGTTGTTTTCAGCGGGAGGGAGTATTTATAAGAAAACGACACCTCGCTATCTTCTTTTGGCAAAAAGCTCAGTGTGTTCAAGTTTTCTTCAAAAACAAGCTGCTCTGCAAGGGGTGTGCTGCTGCCCTGCGCATCTCCATAATAAATAGAAGCCTCGTCGCAGTCTAAAAACAGCGCAGTCACGCTTTGCAGCTCCGAAGCGGCAAGCCCCTGATAAAGCACCTGAAATTCCTGATTGTTCCCCTGCTGTGTCCATCCGCTGTATACGGCTGAAGGTGCTGTACGCGCCTGCATAAGCGCCGTAAGCTCTGCGCCCATCTTATCATAAGTGGATTGCGGCACAGAAAGTGTAAAACGGCGGTCGTAATTGTCCTTTTTATGATTGGTTGTTTCTATGGAAACCGCCGTGACAGGATAACCCTCCACTGTATTGATGTCAATCACACTTGAAGAACTGCTTTGAATGTCGCCGGCCATATTGACAATATTGGAGGTGCTTTCATAGATAAAATGCAGGTCCCCGCCGTACTGCTTTTGTGCAATCCCTTCATCTATCCAGGCAATTAGCTCCATGCCGTCAAAGTCCTCTGTCAAGCACCACCCTTTGGCAAGAGCGCTGTCCGGCGTACCAAGCGCTACGCTTGCCTGCCTGTTTAAAATTGCAGAAAGCTTATTGATATAATCCGCTTTGGATTCAAACGATAAAGTAAAAATATATTTTAAACCATCGTCTGCATCTTTTACCTCTTTTTTCAGTACGGAGGGACAATACGTATTGATCACCTCATCAAGTTTTTCCTTGAGGTCGCCCTTCCCTTCAAAAGCAAATCCGGTATTTAATGTAATGGTCCTGGTTCCTTTAAAGCGAGCGTCCATATTGATCAGAGTTTCCACCTGCACCGGTGTATCGCCGCAGCCGGTAAACAGTGTGGCGGCCAGGCAAAGAAAAAGCGCCAATAGGCATACCTGTACGTTTTTCCTCATAAAATTATCCCTGTCCTTTCTACAATACGGCAGTGCCGTTTACAGCCCCTTTTCCTGTTCAAACAATACGGCCCGCACAGGAGAAGCCTCCAATCCGCACAGTTTCAAGGGGAAAGCTGCCAGCGTATAGTCGCCGTCATGTACGGTTTCAAGTGCAAGGCCTTCTAAAATTACAACATCCCGTAGTAAAAGTTCCCTGTGAATCGTAAATTCTTCGTCCAACTGCGCAATGGAAAGCCCGTCTGTTCCGATGAGTGTAACGCCGTAATCTGCCAGAACAAAAACAGCGCTTTGTGACAAAAACGCGCAGCCATTGCCTTTAAACAAAATTTTCTTTTTGCAAAATGGAAGAATCTGTTCCATATCTTCCCCTGTAAGTACGCCCTCTATGCTGACAACCGTGCAGGGGCCATAAAAACGGGACAAAGGGAGCTGATCTATTGTTTTTCCATCCTCCAGATAATGTCTGGGGGCGTCTATATGCGTGCCGCTATGCGTACACATCTCTATCAAAGAAAGATTACAATCCTCCCCAAATTCCATTTTGGAAAGCCATCTGCACTGTGGCGCAGGATCTCCCTTGTATTTTTTGGCCGTAAAAATGTTGTTTGAAATATCGTGCAGGTACATAAGGCCCGCTCCTTTCAGAAGACGCATACGCTCCCCATAATAAAATTGACTAAATTATAACATATTTATTCCTTTTTTCAAAGAAAAACATATAATGCTGCTTTATTTTGTAGTATAATAAATTTAACAATCAAATGCAAATCAAATTTAAGGGAGCTGATCCATTTTGGAAAATTTTACGTATAAAAACAGCACAGAAATTATTTTTGGCAAAGGGACAGAGTATTTGACCGGTAAAAAGATAAAACAGTTTAATAGCAAGGTGCTGTTACACTACGGTATGGGCAGTATCAAAAAAAACGGTTTGTATCAGACAATTGTTTCCTCTTTAAAAGAACAGGGGATCTGCTTTACAGAATTACCCGGTGTAGAACCCAATCCACGCCTTTCACTTGTCCGCGAGGGAATCCGGATTTGTAAAGAAGAAGAAATTGGCTTTATTCTTGCAGTCGGCGGCGGCAGCGTAATTGATTCCGCCAAAGCGATCGCTGTTGGCGCCCGGTATGAAGGCGACATCTGGGAGCTGTTTGTAAAGCCGCAGCCGGTACAGGCATGCCTGCCTATCGGCGTTGTGCTGACCATTCCCGCTGCAGGGAGCGAAACCAGTCAAAGCCTTGTCATCACCAATGAAGACGGCATGTATAAACGCAGCTATAAAAGTCCCCTTGTACGTCCACAATTTGCTATCATGAACCCGGAATTAACCTATAGCCTGCCTTTTTTTCAAACAGCCTGCGGAATATCGGACATGCTGGCGCACATTATGGAGCGCTATTTTACAACAGTCAAACACGTGGATGTAAGCGACCGGATGTGCGAAGCGCTCATGCGCTCCATTATGGTCAATGCACAAAATGTAAAAGCAACCCCGGAAAGCTATGATGCACGGGCAGAAATTATGTGGGCAGGCACAATTGCGCATTGCGACATTCTGGGACTGGGCCGGATTGGCGATTGGGCTTCGCACGATATTGAGCATGAACTCAGCGCAATTTATGATATTGCGCACGGTGCCGGGCTGTCTGTTATTTTCCCTGCATGGATGAAATACCAATACAAAGTAGACATTACCCGTTTTTTGCAATTTGCCGTACGGGTTATGAACGTGGACATGGCCTTTGGTGAGCCGGAGGCCATTATTTTAGAATCTATCCGCCGCTTGGAAACATTTTACCAGACTCTTGGGCTTCCCATACGATTGCACGAATTGCAAATTGACAGCAGCCGGTTTGATGAAATGGCTGAAAAAGCGGCGCCTGTCGGCCATTTCCGTACATTGCAGGCAGAGGATATTAAAGCAATTTATCAACTGGCGCTCTAAACTTCTGTATTGTTACGGGTGATCTTTCTTTTTTATAGTTATTTCTCCCCCCGTAACGGCTTTTGGAAAAAGGTAAAAAAACAACCGTCCTGCAAATTTGCAAAAACGCCATGCCTTTTTAGGGGCATGGCGTTTTAATGTTAAAAACGTATCGCGGCAACTCTATTACCGCTGCAAACTATTTACGGCTGTTCCTTCTTTTTTGCAGTCAGCTTTTTTTCCGTACCGTTTCTTAAGCGTTTAATGTTTTCCTTATGCATGACAAAAATACATATACATACTGCAAGTGCAAACGCTGTTGTAACAATTACATAAAACACAGAGTGCGGGGTTTCTGTAGTGAGACTTGGTAAATAATCCGCAAAAAACGAAAAAGAAACGGTCACAACCGGATACAGCACTGCTGCAATTAAAGAACCGATGGATACAATTTTGGTGATAAGGACAACCACTATAAAAACCGGGATTACAATTGCAAAAACGCGCCAGTCCGCTACTGCCGCCAAAGCCGCCGCTGTAACAACGCCCTTCCCCCCTCTGAAACCAAAAAACAGTGGAAAGATATGGCCAAGAATACAGCAAAAACCAGCTATGTATTTTCCATAACACATCATTTCCGCCACAGGAAGGTTTCCGGACGGAATCATGGAAAAGAAAAACGCGCCAACCAGCGCCGCGGCAATTCCTTTTAAAAAATCCAGAACAATTGTTGCAACAGCAGGCCCTTTTCCAACAGAGCGCAGCACATTCGTAAAACCCGCGTTGCCGCTGCCCATTTTACGGATATCTGCGCCGTTGTCAACAAGTTTTGTAATCACAATTGAAAAATTTAAACTGCCCAGCAAGTAGGCAATAACCATCGCCCCTAAGATATAATACCATCCACTGGCTATAAAAGACAGAATATCGCTTCCCATATCGTCTTTCCCTTCAAATGATTTTCTGCAATAGAAACACCGGGGATTTCTTTACTTATCACCGCGCTCGCGTACAATAAACTGCACAGGTGTACCTTCCAGCCCAAAAGCGTCCCGGATCCTGTTTTCCAGGTAACGCTGGTAGGAAAAATGAAACAGCTCCTTCGAATTTACAAAACAGATAAACGTAGGGGGCTTGGAAGAAGGCTGCGTCATATAATAAATTTTCAACCGCCTTCCTTTGTCGGAAGGGGGCTGTACCCTTGCAACCGCCTGGGCAAGCAGGTCGTTAAGCATACCTGTTTTGATGCGGATGGAATTCGAATTTGCCGCCCGCTTGATTGTTTCAAACAACAGGTCTAAACGCTGCCCGGTCTTTGCCGATATAAATACTATTGGCGCATAAGACATAAAAGAAAAGTCGTTTTCCAGTTTTTTGCGGTATTCGTTCATGGTGCTTCCCGTTTTGGCAATCGCATCCCACTTGTTTACCGCAATTACACAGGCTTTTCCCGCCTCGTGCGCAAGGCCCGCTATTTTGGAATCCTGCTCTGTAAAGCCGTCAAGCGCATTAATCATTATAACACATACGTCGCTGCGGTCAATAGCCATTTTTGCGCGAATCACGCTGTAACGTTCTATCTGGCCGTCCACCTTGTTTTTTCTGCGCAGCCCGGCTGTATCTGTCAAAATAAATCGTCCGCAGGCATTTTCCACCACCGTGTCTATAGAGTCCCTGGTCGTACCCGCAATGTCAGAAACAATACAGCGGTTTTCCCCCGTAATTTTGTTAACAAGGGAGGATTTCCCCACATTTGGTTTGCCAATCACCGCAACACGGATTTCTTCACCGTCTTTTTCTTCTTCTGTCTGCGGCGGCAGGTAAGCGAAGGCTTTTTCAAGTAAATCGCCTGTGCCGTGGCCATGTACGGAAGACACCTGCACGGGATCCCCCATTCCCAAATTGTAAAATTCATAAAATTCCGGCTGCGGCTGCCCGATTTTATCGCATTTATTGACGCAAAGCACCACAGGCCTGCCGCTTTTTTGCAGCATAGCGGCTACATCCATATCTGTCGCTACCACGCCGGTCTGCAGATCTGTCACAAACAGGATTACGTCCGCTGCATCAATTGCAAGCTGTGCCTGCAAACGCATTTGCGACAGTATGACATCGTCGGAATACGGTTCTATCCCGCCTGTATCTACCAAAGTTGCCGTGCGGGACTGCCATTCCACCTGGCCAAATACTCTGTCCCGTGTGACGCCGGGCGTATCATCCACAATAGAAATGCGGGCACCTGTTAACTTGTTAAAAAGCGTGGATTTCCCTACGTTGGGCCTTCCCACAATTGCAATTACCGGTCTTGCCATTTTCATTCCTCCTATTGTATGGCTTACGCCTGTTTTTCCGTACCTAAAACCGCATTGAGCAGCGCACCGCCCTCGTTTGGAACTGCCATGAGCGCCGTTGCAAGCTGCCGCTTCACATCTTGTACGGATACGTCGTCCAAAAATACATCCCCCTGCCGGCAAAGCATGACAGACGGGATCAAAAGCGCATCTCCCAAATTTCGCCCTTTTAGCTGGCTGATCAGATCTGTGCCTGTTACAAGCCCTGAAACATTTACCCCGCCGCCAAAAAAACGGTTCTCTATAGCTACGACAGAAACGCTAACGCCTGGGAATTTTTTTTGCATCTGCAAAAAAAGCTTTTGTAAAAAAGGCGCAGATGCAGTTCCGCTGGCGACTGTAACTTCTCTTTTCAAATTGCAGTCGCATGTTTTTTCCCGCAATGCCGTTAAAAACTGATCCTGTAAAAGCGCGAGCAGCCCTACACCGTTTTCCAGTTGGCTGAAATCCTCATAAAATTCTGCCGGAGGTATCTGCCTGCCGGCCTGAAGATAAAATTCGTCAGACGCAAATGCAATACGCACACCGTATTTTTTTCTGCAAACATCGCCAAACTGTTCAATTTGCGCAAGCGTTTGCTGCGCCGTTTCTTTTGTATAGGCTTTGAGCGGGTAAAGTCCTTCCCGGTAGCGCGTCAGCCCCACCGGGACAATTGCGACAGATTCCACCGCCGGATAAAACGCCGCCAAATCAGCCAGCGTTTTATCCAGCTCTTTTCCGTCGTTGATTCCGGGGCAAGCAACAATCTGGCAGTTTATTTTTATGCCTGCCTGCGCAAACTGCTCCAGCACAGACAGCGCGCGGCCCGCAAAACGATTGTTCATCATTTTGACCCGCAGCTGCGGATTGGTTGTATGCACGGAAACATTAATTGGACTGATATGCATTTGAATAATCCTGTCTATTTCATGCCGTGTTAAATTGGTCAGCGTAATATAGTTGCCAAATAAGAAGGAAAGACGGGAGTCGTCGTCCTTAAAATACAAAGACTCGCGCATACCCTTTGGAAGCTGGTCGATAAAGCAAAAAATGCATTTGTTCCTGCATGTATGCTGGCGGTCCATCAGATAGGTTTCAAACAAAAGCCCAATTTCATCATATACGGGCTTTTTCAGATACAACTTCCTTTGTCTGCCCGCCGTATCTTCCAAAACAAGCGCCAGCTCCCTTTCCATCTGGTAAAACCGGTAATCCAGCACGTCCATGATCGTATGACCGTTGATCGAAACAAGCTTTTCCCCGCATTGTATACCGTGGCGCATGGCATGGCTGCCCTGCGCGATTGCTTTTATGGTCACCGCCATGGCCGATGCCCCTTTCTGTATAGAATCACGCTGTAAGAGAGGTATGCCCGCAGGCTGACAAACACCGCAGAATACCGAAAAAAAATAGAGAAGGATACGCTCCTCCTCTATCTTCAGGAAAAAATCCAAAAATTATGCTTCCTTCTTGATAACTTCCCTGCCGTTATAATGACCGCAGCTCTGACAAACCCGGTGGGCTGTCTTATATTCGCCGCAGTTTGGGCATTTCATCAGTGCGGGAGCCGCAATTTTCCAAACGTTGGAACGTCTTTTATCCCTTCTTGCTTTGGATGTCTTTCTCTTTGGTACTGCCATAATCAGCACCTCCTTGCTTTGTATTATGCTGAATACATAATCGTATTCTAATTTATAAATTTCTTTAAAACCTCCAGACGGGGATCTGTATTGCGCCTGTTACAATCGCATGACGTGCAGTTTAAATCCGCCCCGCAGTTTGGGCAAAGCCCCTTACAGGAGTCTTTACACAAATATTTGCCGGGCAGTTCCAACAGTATATCAGCTGTTACAAGCTCGTCCAGATCAAGCTGGAAATCGGGTACTTCCACATAATCGTCGCTGCTGTCGCCGCTCAGGGAAGCAACAAGCGTGTGCGCAAAATTATAAGACATTTCCCTTTTCGTTTCGGCAAAACACCGGTCGCACGGGCGGACATAAGTAAAGCAAGCAGCCACCGCCAGCCTTACAACGCCGGCTCTGTTTTCTGCCACTGCCGTAATCTTTACAGGATCCGGCACAGGTGCAATACCGTCAATGCTTATATCACTTAAATCCAACGTATAAGCAACGTCAGCCTTTTCACCCTCGTTTAAAAAAACCTTTCTTAAATCAAGAAGCATCATACACCTCTTTAAACAGAACAAAACACCGGTATCTTAAAACACTGCTTAATATTATACCTTCGCCTTTTGTGTTTGTCAATATACATTCTGCGTTTTTTAGGAAAACTCTCTGCTTTGCCTTTGGCTTTTTTATGGAAGAGGCCGCCCTTGCGGACGGCCCCTTTCATAATTCATTTTATTCTTTATGCAACAGGCAGAGAAGGAAGCATCTTCGCCAGGAATTTCTGCAGAGTGAGAACATCTTCCAGATTGATCGTTTTATCAAAATTAACATCTGCATTATCCGCCGCTACGCCCGTGATCTGAATCGTTTTTGCAATATGGCGTTGTATGGTCAAAACATCCTCCAGGTTTATCTCTTTGTCCAGGTTTGCATCGCCCTGTTTATAATCGGGATCTTCCGTTGGCGGCTCCGTAGGCCTGGTCCCCGGGTCGGACGTCGGTGGCTCTGTCGGTTCCTGCGCTGCGTCATATACCGTCCAATCTCCATTGTAGCAGTAGCCCTGTATGGTATCCTTATAATATTTAGAATCCATATCCGGCACAAACAGCTGCGAACCTTCCTGCAGCAGCAGGTCTTCTGTCTGCTCTTTTTCAATACCGCTGGGTAATCCATTGGTAAAAATGATATAATCTGTATCGCTTGGGAATTTAAAGCTGTAAATTCCGTCACCCAGATCGGTCATCAACTCACCCGGCCATTCACACGGGCTAGAGGGAGAATTCCACCAGAAAACCCTGACCTCTTCCCAATTGGTTTGATTGTTATCAAAATAAACCATTACGCCTGCAACCGCTTTCATTTGGCTGATTGCATCATCTTTTGCTCTTGTCACTGCGGCGGCAGTATCGGCATTTTCTATAGCAAGCAAGCCGTCGTCTTTTGCTTTTGTAATACTATCCCAGTCTGCCTGGCTGTAATCTGCGCTGTTATAGGAGTTATAATAGCGCAAAAGCTCTTCTTTGGCCTGGGCTTTCACTTCCTCCAGACTTGAAAAAACACCATTTAGGAAATTATAGCGATTACCGGCCCATGTTTTCAGATATGCAAGCTGCTTTTCGTGCGTGTCACCGGCCTGCCAAACAAGCAACGTGCTGCTCAGATCCCAGCGGATATAATTCAGCACGGAGGCATCATCTGTAAGCTGCTTATATGTATCAAAGCTTTGCAGCCTTGCCGTAGCTTCTTTTTCGCCGTTCCATACCTGCATGGCGGGAACGACTCTTTCCTTCCAGAGTTCTGTTACAAGCGTGTTAAAATCGGCATGCTGGCACAACGCCCCCAAGATCGTATAGCGGTCGCTTGTATAAAACATACGGGAATCTGCAACAAACATCGTTGTATAATCCAGCATGGAATGCCCGTTTTGCGTAGCGTTCAGATTGCCATATGCAATATCAAAGTCCCAAACGGGAGAAAAATGTATTTTGCCGTCTCCGTCTATGTCAGATTCCTTATAAGCAAACAGGCTTGAAATCGCCGCGTCCTGGTTCAGGGAAAATTCCTGTATAATATACATCAGCGCGGCAGATTCAGCGTCTATATAATCTGTATAATGCTTGCCTTTTGCATTATATCCGGTAGATGAGTATACGGCATCCTCCATATCCTGTACAAAGGATGCAATATATTCAATCTGTTCTTTAGATGCAAACTCCGGGCTTTTCAGGTCAAACGCCTGCCCGCCTTCCGTTGTAAAACCGGAAGGTTCTCCTACGATCCATACATATTCCATTAAATAGCCGCCTGTGATATCCTGTGGATTGTTGGGAATATTGTAACCCTGCATTTTGCCATTGGTGTAACGGCTGTAAGCATCGAGATCCTGATCGTTTAAATCTTCCGTTTTGCTTTGCAGATCCGTTATTTTGACAAGGTTGTCCTCCCCAAGATCCACCTTCTCCGTAAGTTGGTAAGTCCCCAGGTATTCCCCGTTTGCATACAGGTCCACAAACCTGGATTCCGGAGAAAACTCTAGGCCAATCTGATCCGCCAGGTCATAGGTCAAGCGGTTTCTGAGCATAGAATGCTCCTGCGCGTTGGCAAGAAGGGTCCATTTTTTGCTTTTTGCCATTCCCATCAGTTCCGCTTTTTTGCTCAGCTTAATATTATATGGTTTTTTGGCAAGGTTCCATGTCGTATTTCCTCTGCCCTTAATATGATCCATCTCACCGTCGTAGCTTACGGTACCATCCGTGTCAATTAAAAGCAGGCTGCCGGCCTCTTTGTTTTCCTTATCGGCATGGATATTGTCCATGGTGCCACTTTCCGTTGTAATAAACATAGATCCAATTTTTGAAGACTGCAACACCTTCAGCCGATAGCTCTCCCCGTCTGCGTCCAGCGTGTAATCCCCGCCGTCTTCAAAAATATCATAGGCATTCCCGCTTATGATCGGTGTTTGGCCAATTCTGGCGTCTTGGAAAGTATGGTAAACCGTGATACCGCTTAGATCTGCCGATGCAGGTAAAAGCATATAGTAAACGCCGTCGCTGTCAGGAAACCACTTGACCGCATCAATTTCCGACGTACCGGACACCGGGCAGGCGTCCATCCACAGAGCTTTTTCTGTACTATCGGTTATATAGCCCGGGATTGCGGCTGGCTCTTCATCCGTTATTGTGGCAAACGCAGTAATGCAAGCGCCCAGCATCATGACAATTGCCAGCATCAGCGCAATGACCGCTTTGCCTTGTGTTTTGTGTTTTACCATGTTTTTACCAATCCTTTCTGCTATATCGACAAATTTTTGTCTGTTATTAGAAACATCATACCATCTTACAACAAAAAAATCTATTGGAACTATCTTACAAATACAAATTTGAATATCAGTAAATTATGACCTCTCAACAGAGGTTACAGTGTTTTAATAAAATCCTCCAAAAGCCTTGAAAATAAAGGATTTATCGCAATGTGTTCGCCTTATCTCTTTATACGGTTACACACAAGTTTACTCTTTCCCTCCTTGCTCATAAGGGCAAATACAAGGGCAAGAAAATCTCATAACAAAATATAACAGAGTGTGGCAATCGGAGAACTGTGATGTATGTGCGAATATATTATAACGGAGGATTTTTCAATGGACAAGTACATTTACGATGATAAAAATGGTCTGTGGTATGAACTGCAAGGAGATTATTATATCCCATGTCTTATCTTAACAGCCGAAAAAGAACCGCCTATTGGTTTGTGGGGACAGCGGCACTTGCGGTATCTGAAAGAATACCACAGAAATACATATACAACGCTACTTACAAGCGGCAGGCTGAACACTTACCTTGCCGATATAGATAAACAAGCGCAGGAGCGCATGGAAAGGCTCACAGAGCAGATGAAACGGGTGCAGGGTATTACGGAGCAGTTAAAGGCGGAAAACGCTTTGAAATGGACACAGAGAATGAATAACATACGGGCGTGTGCAAAGGAGATTGTGGAAAAAGAAATCATCTTTGCATAAGAAGACAGCGGTAGGATTTAGTTTTCCTACCGCTGTTTCACTTAAATTTCACTTAAATCAAAAAAATATATTGACATTTTTCTATGTGTTGCATATAATAACACATAGACATTTATCTATAGGAGATGATTGAGAGAGATGGATGAAAAAAGAATTGCGGAAATTTTCAAAGCGTTTTGTGATGAAAACCGCATTAGGATTATAAAACTGCTGCGTTCAGGTGAAAAATGCGCCTGTAAGCTGCTGGAAGAAATCAATGTCACGCAGCCTACACTTTCCCACCATATGAAAATTCTTTGTGACGCTGAAATAGTTGTCGGGCGCAAAGAGGGAAAATGGACACACTATTCTATTTCAGAAAAAGGTGCGGAGCAGGCAAAAGAATGTTTGCGGCAGTTGACAACACTTGATGTTGAAAGCGAAAACAAGTCGCGCTGTGAAAAGTGAGGAAGTTTATTGATTGCTTTTCCGCACGGCTTATATTCGGGACAATAAATCGACATATTTCAATATAACTATATGAAAGGGGCTTTTTATGGAGACACTAAAAACAATTTGGGACTTTTTTCAAAATGAAGTCCTCGGTATGAACTGGCTGAATCGCCTCATTGAAACATTTTTGAACGCTTGCGGTTTAGATACCACGGGCAAAATAGGAGGAAGTATTCAGTTTTTCATCTATGATACTGTAAAAATTATGGTACTGCTCGGCGTTTTAATTTTGATTATCTCGTATATTCAAAGTTATTTCCCGCCCGAAAGAGCCAAAAAGATACTCGGCAGATTTCACGGAATATGGGCGAATATCATCGCCGCTCTGCTCGGTACGGTAACACCGTTTTGCTCGTGTTCTTCCATTCCGTTGTTTATCGGGTTTACAAGCGCAGGTTTGCCGCTTGGCGTTACATTCTCCTTTTTGATTTCTTCGCCGATGGTTGACCTCGGAAGCCTTGTCTTACTGATGAGTATTTTCGGCTGGAAAGTTGCTGTTTTATATGTAATATTCGGTTTGGTAATCGCTGTGGCTGGCGGAACGCTAATTGAAAAGTTGCACCTCGATAATCAAGTGGAAGAATATATCCGAAACGGTCACTCAATTGATGTTCCGCAGGAGGAGCTGCATTTCAAAGACCGTATGAAATTTGCGTGGGAACAGGTTGTTGAAACCGCTAAAAAGGTTGCTCCTTATGTTCTGATTGGCGTGGGCATTGGTGCTTTCATTCACAACTGGATTCCTGAAGAATTTATTGTCAAAGCACTTGGCGAAAATAATCCGTTTGGCGTAATTCTTGCTACGATAGTAGGTATTCCGATGTATGCGGATATTTTCGGTACAATCCCGATTGCAGAAGCCCTGCTTGCAAAAGGTGCTTTGCTCGGCGTTGTGCTTTCCTTTATGATGGGCGTTACAACGCTCTCGCTCCCTTCAATAATTATGCTTCGCAAAGCAGTTAAGCCGAAACTGCTCGGTATTTTCATTGGAATATGTGCTGCTGGTATTATTATTGTAGGCTATCTTTTCAACGCAATACAATATTTAATTGTTTAATTTTAGGAGGTTATTATTATGGCATTATTTAATTTTGGAAAGAAAAAGGAAGAAGAAAAGAAAACACCTGCTTGCGCTTGTAGCTGTGGTGGTGCTGCCAGCGAAGCAGAAAGCATTACAAACGATTGCTGTCCTGATTTGAAAGAGGGAGAAATCTGCTGTATCAAAGTGTTAGCAGGTTGCAAATCCTGCCACGAACAATTTGAATACGCAAAACAGGCGGTAAAGGATATGGGACTTTCCGTAGAGGTCGAATACATTACCGACATGCAGAAAGTAATGGAATACGGGGTTATGAGTATGCCTGCCCTTGTTGTCAATGAAAAGGTTGTTGCTATGGGTAAGGTTTTGAAAGCTGCTGATGTGGTTGCTCTGCTGCACAAGCTGGGGTTTTAACGATGGATAAGAAAAAGGTAGCCTTTATTTGTGTGCATAACTCCTGCCGCAGTCAGATTGCAGAAGCACTTGGAAAACATTTGGCGGGAGATAAGTTTGATTTCTATTCTGCCGGAACAGAAACAAAATCACAAATCAATCAGGACGCTGTGCGGCTTATGAAACAGCTTTATGGGATAGATATGGAGCAAAGCCAGTATAGCAAGACGATTGATAAAATCCCTACGCCCGATATTGCGATTTCAATGGGGTGTGATGTCGGTTGTCCCTATATCGGTAGAGCGTTTGATGATAATTGGGGACTTCCCGATCCGACGGGCAAAAGTGATGAATGTTTTATACAGGTCATTGAGAGAATATCTCAAAAAATAAAAGACTTGAAATTAGAAAAGTAACATGAAAGCCACAGAATGGATATATTGCCCTATCTGCGGCAATAAAACTCGTACAATGATACGGGAAGATACAGAATTAAGAAACTTCCCTCTCTACTGTCCGAAGTGCAAAAAGGAAACAATCATCAATGCTCAGGATATGAAAGTCACGCTTGCAGAACACAAATAAGATTTTTATGTATGCCGCCGCATGGGTGATACCATAGCGGCGGTTTTTCGTGCCTATCGGCTGTCTCTGTCAAAGGATTTCTTTCTCTGTCTCGGCTGGTTTCTCTGCTTACCCTCCGCCTGAAGCTGACGCAGGCGTTTCAGCACGCTCTCTCGTTCAGGCGGCTTTGCCTGCTCTTTTTTGGCGGGTTTCTGTTTTTCCCTGACCTGTTGCTCCCATGCGGCAAGGTCACGATTGAACTGCTCCACAACAGCCTCCGCCTTACGGTAGGTTGCCATGTACGCCTGCACATCGGGATAACCGTCCTCTTTCAGAACATCGGGCAGTTTATCCAGCTTTTCAGCGATTTCCTTTTCTGTCCGCTGTATCTGCTCTGTGAGCGCCTTGCGCTCCTTACCCTTGAAAATCCCTTTTGTATCGGCAAGCTGTTGTTTCAGCTTCGGAAGTACCGTATCCTGCAAATGCCGGATTTCTTTCGCCTTATCCTGCGCCTTTATCATCAGCTTTTGCATGGTACGGAACTCTGCCATATCTATTTCAAGGACAGGCTTCGGCGGCATATCGTGTTCACGGATTAAGTTTTGCAGGAAGTCCTTAGCCTTGTTTACGATACTGCGGAACAGACCCGGCAGCCAGCCCTTGCTTTTGATAGACTGGCTCGCCTTTTCGTGTATCTCTGTCTGCTTGACTTCTAAAATCTTTGCTTCGGAGATACCTGATAATAACGCCATATCCGCTGTCCTGTTCCATTCCTGCCTTGCGGCATTATCGGCTTTGATTTCGTCCTCTTTGGGATTATTTTTGCCGATTTTCTTGGTCGGAAGATAGACGCTGTTTTTATCAAATACCTTTAAGTGCTGCTCAGGATCGGAGATATGGCAGTTAATAAGTTCTGTATACACTTCCTTTATCTCTCGGAGAAAAGGCTCTCCCTTAAAGCGTGTATCTTTGGTAGTAAACAGATGGCTTTCGTATACCTCGCCTTTTTTGATGACGGTACAGCCTTTCCGTATCTGCCCGTCCTCCCCCGTGATTTCCTTTTTGGTGCGGACACGCTTTCCAGTCTCGTCAAAGAACACGCTGCGGGAAGCAACCTTTACATCAGGTTCGGGGAGCAACCTCCTCTCGCTGAAAATCAGATGGATATGATAATTTGTCTTGCGCTTGTTGTGGTGGAGGGCGGACACGCACTCCACACCGTACCGCCTGCGGAACTCCTCTGTAAAGTCCGTGAGTACCTGCTGCGGCTCGTATTGCGTATAGATTTCGGGCAAGGCGATAATCAGTTCCCTTGCTTCGATACATTTGCCCTCTGTGCCGCTGCGCTGAAACTCCTGCTGGCTTTCCCTTGCAAGGTTGCTCCAAAAGGTGCTGTCGGCGGTGCGGTAGGTGGCATAGAGATTTTCCTGCCTTGCATGGCTTGTAATATACGATATTCGCCCTTTGACATTGGGCAGTTTTGACATCTGGATAAAACTGTGTCTCGGCATACATCATCTCCGTTTTCTGTTGTCAAGGTGCGTCCTTTTTTTGCAACCGTTTACGGTTGTGGCTGTCGCTGCGGCAGCGGTGACAGCCCCGTATCATACGCCGCAGGCGGTTGATACGGAAGCCCCCTGCAAGGGCGAAATACCCGGAGTACAAATCGAAGATTTGTGCGAGGGGTGTATTTCGCTCTCAAACGCCGAGGGCTTAGGGTTACTTTCCGAAAAGAGAATGGATGGTCATTCCACTCTGCGGACATCATCGGGCTTCAGAAGATTTCTTCCCTGATTGACCGTCAGAAACCGTTCCAGCGTGTCCCTGCGGATAATGGTCTTGCGCCCCACTTTGAGGACGGGCAGCTTTCCCCATTCCACCAGCTTCCGCATGGTGTTCCTGCCGATACCCGTACATTCTGCGGCTTCCTCTATGGTAAGTCCCATTTTGACTGCGCTCATTCTATCAACCTCCTTTTAGAATACTCATTTTGCAACTACTGTTTTATCATTATACTTATTCTGCCATCTCTTGTCAACCTATTTTGCAACCATTCATAGTTTATTTACAACTTTCATTGAGATAAAGGTTGCAAAATAAGTATCGGCGTGTTATACTGATACCAGTCAGGAGGTGAACACCTTGAAAAAAGAAACCACATTCACCGCAAAACAGGTCGGTAGGAGGATTAAGGAACGCCGCACAGAGTTAAACATTACCATGCCGGAACTTGGCAGGCGTGTAGGCGTGAACAAATCCACCATTCAGCGGTATGAAGCGGACGGAGTTGATCCGAAGCGCACAATGGTTATCAACGGTCTTGCGGAAGCGTTGCTCACAACTCCCGAATGGCTGACAGGTCTTTCCGATGATAAGGAATATGACACCTATACTCTTTGCCAGCGGGATATTGAGGAACACATCAGGAAATATCTGGACACAGTTTCCTATACAGTAAAGGGCGAGCCGCACCAGCAGCTTCTCACGACATTTCTCGGCAAGATGGTTGACCTGTATACGGTTATGACCTGCTACTTTGCTGATGCTATGGAGGAAGTTGACCGTGTGGCGGAGGACAAAGGGCTGAAAGAGTCTCTTGGACGGTACGCCATAGAGTCCGGGGCAATCATGGAACAGGTATACCGCAAGAAGATGGAAGTACCGATTGAGGATATGAAACGGTTTTTAGACGGGATTTTACATATCCACGATGAGGGGCGCACAAGAATGTCGATGGGCGCACTTTTCGGGATAGTGGAGGAAGCCGAAGAAAGGCTTTCCGAAAAAGAAAATTCCGTGGCACCTTGACAAGTAAAGACGCCAGTTGACTTTCACTGGCGGAAGTGACACAATTACTTTACGCACACCATATGTCACAGTCCCGATTGCCACGGATAGAAAGGAGTTTTTTATCTATGGCAAAAGGTTCTGTAAGAAAGAAAGGCAAAAAGTGGTACGGACGCTTTTATATTGAAGATGAAAGCGGCAGAAAAGTGCAGAAAGAGTTTGCAGGCACAGAGAGCAAGGCGGAAACAGAAGCCATGCTCCGCAAAGCGATAGCGGACTATGAGGAAAAGCAGTTTGTCGGGAAAGCGGAAAACATCACGGTAGGCGATATGCTGGATATGTGGGTAGAGGAAGAACTGAAACCCGGCAACTTAAGCAACGGGACGGTCATGTCCTATCAGGGAACGGTCAACCGTATCAAGCAATATCCCATTGGCAAACGCAAGCTGAAAACCGTGACCGCCGACCATTTGCAGGCGTTCATTGATTTTCTGAGCTACGGTGGGACAAACCCGGACGGGACAACTTCAAAGCCCATGAGCAAAGGATATATGCTCCTGTTCTCGGCGGTGTTGCAAAATTCCTTCCGCTTTGCGGTTTTCCCGAAAAAACTGATTACCTTTAACCCTATGCAGTATGTGAAGCTGAGGGGCAGGAAGCAGGAAACGGATATTTTCTCGGACAGTGAGGAAGATACTTCCAGTATTCCTACTATCACCCATGAACAGTTCCAAAAGCTGGAGGAATTTCTCAAGGCAAAAGATAATCCCGCCTTGCTGCCTGTGCAGATAGCGTACTACACGGGGCTTCGTATCGGGGAAGTATGCGGCTTGACTTGGCAGGATATTAACCTTGAGGAACAATATCTCACGGTACGCCGAAGCATGCGCTATAACGGAACAAGGCACACAACCGAAGTGGGAACGACAAAACGGAGCAAAGTCCGCACCGTTGATTTCTGCGACACGCTGGCGGCAATCCTGCGGGCGGCGAGAACAGAACAGCGCAAAAACCGTTTCCGCTACGGGGAGTTTTATCACCTGAACTACTACAAAGAAGTAAAGGAAAAAGGGCGCACCTATTATGAGGTTTACAGCCTGCAAAGGACAGAGGAAGTCCCGGAGGATTACAAGGAAATCTCCTTTGTCTGCCTGAGAGCAGACGGGGCGTATGAAGCGCCGAGTACGGTAGGGATTATGTGCAGGGCGGCAAAGAAGAAAGTGAAAGGGCTTGAAGATTTCCATTTCCACACGCTCCGTCACACCTACACAAGCAAT
Source organism: uncultured Oscillospiraceae bacterium (assembly GCA_900541975.1). Lineage (GTDB taxonomy): Bacteria > Bacillota > Clostridia > Oscillospirales > Acutalibacteraceae > Scatavimonas > Scatavimonas merdigallinarum. The sequence continues at coordinate 28,618 of UQLR01000012.1, forward strand.
CTGCTTTCCGGCGGCGCAAAGCCGAAAGATGTGCAGGAACTTCTCGGACACTCCGATGTCAGTACCACAATGAACATCTACGCTCACTCTACAAGGGAAGCGAAGCGCACTTCCGCAAGGCTGCTGGATAAGGTGGTCGGCGGGGAATAAAAAGTTGCCCTTGTTTCGGCTCGTAAGGGCAAAAACAAGGGCAAACAGATAAGGTTTGAATGAAAAACAGGCGTGAAGCCTTGAAAAATCAATGGTTTTTGAGGATTAGATAGTTAAAATCTAAATTTAAAATATAGGTAAAATTACTTAAAGCAAATATAAGCCGCCTTATACATTTTACAAGCCCCGTTATAAAACGCACTTCTTTACCCTACGCCTTTTTTCTGGAAAACAAGCGCCAAACCAGCTTAACAAGCTCAGAAGCCAATATAACGGTAAAAGCCACGGCGACAATTTTTACCCACATGGAAAGCGGCAGAGGAACCGTACCAAACACCACGCCGCCAAACTGAGTGATAACAACCTGTAGAGCAAACGTCAGGGCAAACACCACCAGCATAAGCTTATTGCCCCCTAAGCTGCGGAATATGCTCCTATTGCCGAGCTCCCTGCTGTTAAACGCGTTAAAAAGCTGAAAAACGACAAACAGCGTAAATAAAACTGTTGAAAGCTGTTCCGGCGCAGCTCCCAGGAAGTTTGTAAAATACTGCGCCAGAAAGACAATTGAAATAAACAATCCATTGGCCAGAATTCTTCCCAGCATGTTCCCTGTCACAATGGATGCATTTCTTCCGACGGGACGCCTTTCCATCAGGCTGCCTCGAACGGGCTCAAGCCCCAGGGTGAGCGCCGGAGGACCGTCCATAATGATATTGACCCACAAAAGCTGCAGCGCTGTAAAAGGTGCGGCAAGCCCCGACAACACAGAGGTAAGAACAACCAGCACGGAAGAAAGGTTGACCGTCAGCTGGAACTGTATAAAGCGCTGGAAGTTTTCATAAATGCCGCGGCCCCATTGCACTGCCTTAACAATTGTGGAAAACGAGTCGTCCAGCAGTACAATATCGCTTGCCTCTTTTGATACCTCTGTTCCGGAAATACCCATGGCAATACCTACATCTGCATTTTTCAAAGCGGGCGCGTCGTTAATACCATCCCCTGTAACCGCTACAACGTTGCCCTGCGCCTTCAGTGCGTTGACCACGCGCATTTTAATCACCGGCGTACTTCTTGCAATCACACGTATTTTTTCAAGCGCTTTAACAAACGCCTGCTCAGAAAGACTTTCCAGTTCCTTTGCTTCAACTGCGATGTGGGCATCATCCAAAATATGCAGTTCCTTTGCGATCGCGCTGGCTGTGACGATATTATCCCCCGTAAGCATTTTAATGTCGATTCCTGCGTTTGCACAGCGTTGCACCGCCTCATACACGTCGCGGCGCAGTGGGTCTTTAATTGCGACAAACCCGTCAAAAGTCATTTTACTTTCTATGCGATCCCGGTTGTCATTAAATTCTGAAACCCCTGCCATCGTCCTATGTGCAAAAGCCAGCACGCGGCTGGTGTTTTCCTGAAAACGCTGGATCAACCGTTGTGCTTCATCTCTTTGTGCAAGCTCCATTGTGCACATAGCCAGAATTTTTTCCGGACTTCCCTTTGTATATACAACCTGGCGCCCATCTTTTTCCACTATGGTAGTCATATTTTTTGTTTCAGACGAAAAAGGAAAAACATGTACAATCTGCGCCTGCGCACGTGCTTCTTTGTAATTTTTCCCCGCCTTTTTCGCTGCGATCAGCAAAGCGCATTCTGTTGGATTTCCAATAAAGGAAGGAGCGTTTTCTTCAAAGCCTACATCTGCCGTACTGTTGATACAAAAGTTTTGCAGCAAACTGGTATCTTGCAGCGTCTGTGGAGTGCAGAGCGCGCCGTTTGCGTAAACGTCCGTCACTGTCATTCTGTTTTCTGTAAGCGTGCCCGTTTTGTCTGAACAAATTACGTTAATACTTCCGACCGTTTCACAGGCAACCATCTTTTTAACAAGCGCATTTTGCCGGGACATTTTAATAATATGGATTGCAAGGGAGACTGCCATAATGGTGGGAAGCCCTTCCGGTACGGCGGCAACTATCAGCACAATACTTGTAATAAACGCTTCTGACACAGTATTAAAGCTTGCCGTTCCATGTAAAAACACAAAAAACAGCTGCACCAAAAACACAACCGCCGCTACTCCAACGCCCAACACGGCAATTTTTTTGCCAAGCGAGGCCATTTTTTCCTGCAGGGGGGTGCTTGTTTTTTCCGTTCCAGACAGTTCCTTTGCTATTTTTCCAAACTCTGTACTGTCTCCAACTGCCGTTACCACCATTTTCCCATTACCACCGGTTATAAAACAACCGGAATACAGCATATTTACCCGCTCTGCCACCGGCGTTTTTTCGCTTTCCATCACTGCGTCTGCATCTTTTTTAACGGGCAGGCTTTCACCTGTCAGTGCAGATTCGTCGGCCGTTAGGGACGTTGCCTGTATCAGCCTGCCGTCGGCTGGCAGCTTGTCGCCTGTACCAAGCAGGACAATATCGCCAACTACCACATCCTTTTGTGTGATATACTGCGTTTTTCCATCCCTTATAACCTTGACATGTACCTCGTCATTAAATTTACTGAGCGCTTCAAAGGCTTTTGCGCTTCTGCCCTCCATTGCCACTGTGATGACAACAGAAAGTGCAACTGCTACAAGAATTCCCACGCACTCAATAAAGTCCGCTTCTTCGCCTGTAAAAGCGCGTACCACATTTACCCCAAATGCAATCAAATCTGCCAGAACAAGCATAATTACCATAGGTTCGCATACGGCGTCCCATATTCTTTTGATAAGAGGCGTTTTTTTTGCCCTGGTAAAGGTGTTTTCCCCATGACTTTCCCTGCTTTGCAAAACCTGTTCATTTGTAAGGCCTGCATCGGCAAAAACTGAAAACTCCTGTAAAACATCCTCGCTTTTTCTTAAAAAAGCCTGCATTTACACATCTCTCCCTTTTTTATGCTTACAATAAAAAACCCAAGTATAACCTTTGCAGTTATACTCGGGTTTAAACATTTACCATGCAGGCCGTGTATTGCTCCAAAGGCATACACGAGTCTGGTTATTTAAGACAAGCCAGGCCAAAACAGCCGAGGTTGTTGACTTGCCGCACGAAATCCGTGCCAACTACTCCCTCATGGATATTTAAATTGTAATGTAATTATAACGCACCCTGTTTTTATTGTCAAGATCTTCCTTCAGCCATATGCGATGATACGTTATCTTTTACATTCGCTTCCATAAGGATATATACGATTTTATCTGCAGCGGTTACGATTACCGTTATTGTTTCCGTTGCCGCCGCCATTATTGGCAATCACCCGCCCTGTAACCTCATAATTGGCGGGTGTAATGGTATATGATACTGTTACAGGTACATAGTCGGTAAACATTCCGCTGCGGCCTAAGACATTATTATTTCCACAAGAAGATCCGCAAACATTTCTAGAACACATACTTTTCTCTTCTTTCACTATATTACAGGTTTGTCCTGCAATATATCTTATGCGCTTTCGGACAAGATGGTGCACAAATTCTAAAAGTAGAATAATGCAACCGGCTGTTTTCTTCTTTTGCGTTATGAAACACAGGACACTTATTTTCTCACAAATTTTCAAAAGCGCATGTAAAACCTCCGGTTGCAAGTTCTGTTACCAGGCCGTAAGCTTAATGACAACAATTTGTTGCCAAACATAAAATTCCGCGGCTTTGCGCCGCTATGCTCCATTAGACAATTGTCAAGATATCAGCAAAACCGGTAATCTGAAATATATCCATGATCACTTCGTTTACATTTTTAATCACCATGCTTCCCTGCTTATTCATAACTTTTTGCGTAGTAAGCAGCACGCGAAGCCCGGCTGACGATATGTATTCCAGTTTTGCAAAATCCAGCGTCAATTCCGTTATGCCGTCCACAGCGCCCAGTTCAGCCTCCAGCATAGGCGCTGTAGAAGTGTCCAATCTTCCTTCAAGGACCAGCGTTAATTTATTTTGATTGTGATGTTTTTGAATATGCATCTTTGGCATCCTCCTAAACTATTTTTATCTATTGTTAAGTGGTATAAATGGTGTTCTCCCGCATTTTAACCCATGCAGATTATAAGCCAGACAAACAGTTTCCAAGCTCTTAAAAAGTAATAGAATTCTATGATTTTCCCTCAAAATATCCCAGCCCCTGCAAATTCAAAAGGAATCTTTTCATATAGCCGACGGAAGTTACAGGCCACCTAAAATGCATTCTGTACAACACTTGCATGGTTAACAAATTGCTTTTTGCAACCTCATATGTTTTTCTTCCGTGCGCAATATTTTGGTAGGCAATAAAGCTTGATAGAACCTTCGCCTTTTCGGGATCTTCTTTTGCAAGATTTACAGCTTCTGCATACGCGCTGTTTTCAACAGGATGCACATTCAGCCCAGCCCTGTTCATTTCCGCGTACAGATCGCTCATAATCAGAGAATGGTTATTATACGGATGGAACACCGTGCATTCCCTTGGAGCCTGCGCCAAAAGAAGAATGGCTTTTGCAACATAATCAATTGGTGAAAGTTCAAATGGCATATCCATTGCTTCATACGGATAGCAGCCGATAAGGAAAGTGGATTTGAGCCTGCCCATAAAGCTGTTTGTTGTAAAGTTAATCTGGTACTCTCCGTCGCTTTCTCTTGCCGCCAGGGTACCTACTCGCATAATCTTTGCGTTCATTCCCTGCGCAACATTTTCAAGAATCTCCCGCTCAGCAAGAAATTTGGCGTTTGTATATTTTGAGCCCTGTACCTGTCCATAATAAAGCAGGTTTTCCTTAAGATGCGTAACCTCCCCCGGTTTGTCAACAAACATACCTCCCACGCTCATGGTGGAAACATGTATAAGTCTTATGCCTGTAGCCTTGCAAAAGGCAAGAATATTCTGTACACCGTGATAATTAACATCTTCAATATCGGTCCCCTTTGAAAAATGCTTAACATTGGCAGCACAGTTAATAAAAGTATCCGCCCTGATACCTTTGAGGTTTTCAAACGTGCTTTTATCTGTTATATCACCTTCCATAATTTCCACCCTGTCGCCATATTCTTCGATAATGTTTATTTCAAAATAGTAGAAAAATATGGATTTCATTCTGTCGAGGGCAGACTCATCCTTTTTGCTGCGCAGCAAGCAGTAAACCTTTCCGCTATGGTTTTTAAGCAACGCATAAAGAATGTGAATCCCAAGGAACCCGACTGCGCCGGTAAGAAAAACATCGCCAATCGTCTGTCTTTCCCCGTTTAAAAAGCTGGCAAGTGTGTTCTTTTCCAGCACTTTATGAATAGCGGTGTAATCGTAATTTGCAAAATCGTCAAAGCTATCGCCGCTTTCCTGTGAGCCGCCTGCAAGCTTTGCCAGCATTCTCGGCGTGGGGTTTTCAAATACGTCGCCGTAGGTGATGCTGTAATGGTGCTTGCTTGCCGCGATTACAACTCTTGTAACATTCAGCGAGGTACCGCCTAAATCAAAGAAATTATCCGTTGCAGAAACTTCTGCAACATCTAAAATTTCACTAAAAATCCGACAAAACTGTTTTTCAATCGCCGTTGTGGGCTTTTCAGTCCTTCTGTCTGCCTTATCCATAAGAACCGGCTCGCATAATGCCTGCACGTTTACCTTCCCGTTGGGCGTAAGCGGGAACTCCTCAAGCTGGTTAAAGGAGGCAGGAATCATATATTCCGTAAGCGTTTTCTGCATTTCGGCTTTGAGCGCATGTACATCCATTTTCTTTTCAGCAGTATAGTAAGCGCAAATGCCATCCTCATTTCCCAACTTTTTAATAACAACAACCGCCGAACGGATGCCTGCAATATTTGTAAGGCATTTTTCAATCTCGCCAAGTTCAATGCGAAGCCCTCTGAGCTTAACCTGATTGTCCTTTCTGCCCAGGATTACAACATCACCGTTATCCGTCCATTTTGCGTAGTCACCCGACCTGTAAAACCGCCGGCTTTCGTAACGGATGAACGCTTTTTCGGTTTGTTCCGGCAGTTTGTTGTAGCCAAGCGCCACGCCTGGGCCGCCAATAAGCAGCTCGCCGACAACCCCCACCGGCAGCTTGTTGCCGTCTAAATCAACAATGTACTCTTTGTAGTTCAAAAGCGGCTTGCCAACCGAAATTTCACTGGCATAAGTAAGCTCCTTTGCATTGGAGGAAACGGTAATTTCCGTGGGGCCATAGGTGTTGATAATCTTTGCATCCGTTTCTTTACGAAGCACCTGCAGCAGCTTGTCGGGATATTTTTCTCCGCCGGATAAAATGACCCTGCAGTTTTTCATTGCCTCTGCAAATTCCGGAAGCTCCATATAAAGAAGCAGCCTTGATGGCGTTGCGTTAAACGCATCCACATGATTTTCTTTGAAAAACCTTGCAAGCGCCGCCGGGTTTACAGCCTGCTCGTCACTTGCAAATGCAAGAGTAAGTCCATTGCAGAGCGCGCCGGCTGTTTCCTTTAGCGACATATCGAACGATATGGTTGTAATAGAGCCATAGCACTTGCAGTTTTCCGTAACGTATCGGATCTGTATATTCTGCTCGGCATCTGTAAGATAATTTGCAATACCAATGTGCCGAAGCATTACGCCTTTTGGTTTGCCGGTTGAACCGGAGGTGTAAATAAGATAGGCCAGATCCTCAGGAGAAATTGCAACCACAGGCTTTGCATGGTTCTGGCCCTTTTCAAGCTCCTTAATATCTACTGCCTTATCATAGCGCTTAAGAAGCTTATCAAAGGTGATGACAAGCTCTGCTCCGCTGTCCTCAATAATGCTTTCAATACGCTCCTGCGGATATTCCGGACATATAGGGATAAACGCGCAGCCCGCTTTCAGAATTCCAAACAATGCAGCAAAAAAACCTGAGGTCCTTTTGAGCAAAATCACAACCCTGGCGCCGTTCTTGATTCCCTTTGCAATAAGGTTGTTTGCAATATTATTTGCACGTTTGTCAAGTTGGGAATAGGTAAATCTGCCGTCGCAGGCTACAAGCGCCGTTGTGTCGGGATGCAGTGCAGCCTGCTTTTCAAAAAGCGCATGCAAAAGCTTAATTTCGGGCTCTTTAAACTCGGTCTGTGAAAAGGCTTCTATCACTGCTGCTTCTTTTTCACCAAGCATTGAGATTTTACGTATTCTCTGATGCGGGTCGGCAATTATTTTTTCTACGACAACTGCAATTGCATTTGCAAACGCGGCCATCAGATTTTTGCTGTACAGCGCATCATTATACAAAACGTTTATACTTTCCTGCCCATTATTCTTTTCAATATAAACGGCCGTTTTAAATTTAGCTCTTCTCTCTCCGATGGCGTCCTTTTCAATTTTTTGATGATCTATATAAAGATCTTCGGAAACTCCAAGCTGATATGCATACAGAATGTTTGGCGCATAATTGAATTTACGGCAAACATCCGCGTAAGGATAAATTTCATTTGAAACCGCGTCCATCAGAAGCTTCTTTGCAGCTTCAACAAGTTCCAAAGCGGTAATATCCCCTATTTCAAGCCCAATTGGCAATGTTTTTACAAACATACCAAAACAGTTGCGGAGCTTCATATCTGTCCGCCCATTGCTTATTGTGTTAATGTAGGCATTGCGGCTGTTTGTAAACCTCGACACAACATAAAGCATGGAAGCAAGGAAGAGGTGTGCCGGCGTAACACCAATTTCATTGCAAAATTTTGAAATGTGGTGCATATCAAAAGGAACAGAGAATATGACCGGCCTTCCGTTTTCGGGCAGGCCTCCCAAATCCGGGGTAATTTTATCGGCACTTTCGCACTTTGAAAGCATATCCGAAATATAAGTTTCAGCCGCCTTAAAAGCTGCACTCGACCTGTTTTCTGCTTCATCACGCACATAGTCGAAATAATCGTAGGTTTCACTTTCTATCTCTTTTCCCTCGTAAGCATCCTTTACAGCTTCTGCAAATAAACCGAAGGAAGCGCCGTCAAAAATAATATGGTGAAATTCGGCAAACAAATAAACGGCTTTTTCTGTTTCGATAACCTCCGCTTTAAAAAGCTGCGTATTCATCAACTTGTAAGGTTTTACAAAATCCGCCTTGTATTTTTCAATCGCACTTTCACGCATCTTTTTGACGGGTACGGTGAAATCGCCTGCATGCCGTTTGATTTGTACAACATCGTCATTTTTCACACCGATGCGTGTAAAAATATATGGATGCGCGGACAGCACGTCGGTTACAGCCTTGGCAAGTTTTTCTGCACAGAAAGAAGCAGGAAACTCATAGTAAAAAGGAATATTGTAAAAGGTATCATACGGATGCTTCATACACTCTGAATATACGCCGTATTGGGTATAAGAAAGAGGCGCATATTCTTTTTTTGGGGGGGCTGCGGACATGCCGCCTCCGGAGTTTTTTTGTACAGCAAGAAGATTTTGCGCAATTTCAGATTCAAGCCATAACACAGAACATCCCTTCATCAGTGTTTGAATTTCTGCGTTGTACCCGAACGCCTTATTAAGCTCTACGGCAAGCTTGATTACAGTAAGAGACGTCATACCGCAATGCATAAGGTCTGCGGAAACGTTTATTTCCCTTGTACCAATAATTTTTTCTATAATATCCAATATTTTTTCCTGGAGCAAAGTCAGCGGATACCCTGTCTTCTCCGCAGTCGCTTCAACTGCTGCAGGCTGCATTTCCGGCAGTTTTCTTCTGTCGACTTTTCCATTTACATTAAGGGGAATGCTGTCAAGCTGCATAATCGCTTCAGGCACCATAAAAGGCGGTTTCTTTTCTGCGATAAAGCGTTTGAGGCTGTTAATGTCAACCGTGCTGTCTGAAACAACATATGCAGCTATGTACTTTCCACCCGCCGGCTTATCTTTGGCAACAACGGTTGCATCCTGAATGCCGTCAAACTCCCGGATAACCGCCTCAACCTCAGTCAGTTCAATTCGGTAGCCGCGGATTTTGACCATTCCGTCACGTCTGCCTACATAGGCTAAATTCCCGTCGTTCATAAACCTAACAATATCGCCTGTATGGTAAAGAACATTATATCTTTTATGATGTTCAAAAGGATTTTTTACATATACCTTTTCTGTCTGTTCAGGACGATTCAAATAACCGCGGGATACAAGATCGCCCGCAACGCACAACTCGCCTACTGCTCCTGCAGGCAGCATTCTAAGCTGTTTGTCAACAACATACAGATGCGTGTTGTCAACAGCTTTTCCGACGGGAACCGGGTCATAATATTTGTCCACAGGAAACGCGGTGGTTATAATGGTACATTCGGTCGGGCCGTAAAGATTAAAAAACTTCACACCTTCCACTGGCGTAAAAGGCACTAATTTTTCTCCGCCTGCACCTATAATTTTAAGCGCAATATTCTCTATGGAAGTCATAAACGCCCTGCCAACCTGCGTTGTCATAAACATTTTGTCAATACCGTGTTTTGCACAGTAATCATTTATCCACACCAAGTCCAGGCGCTTTTCTTCAGGAATAATATACTCTGTTGCGCCAGCAGACAAATATGGATAAATGTCTATCATATGGGCGTCAAAACCATAGCTTGCGTATGCCGCCGTGGCGCTTTCATTGGTAATTTCAAAAATTTTATGTCCCCAATGAATAAAGTTCGTTATATTGCGGTGGTTAAGCATACACCCCTTCGGCACGCCTGTAGAACCCGATGTATAAAGCAGGACAAACAAATCTTCCGGAGCCGGGCTTGGCAACGCAATATTGCAGGCAGGAAGACTTGCAATCTCACTGATCTTCAGAATTTCCCCCTTAAAATCAGGGACAAGATGCAGCAGTTTTTCATCTGCAAGCATGATTTTCGCATTTGCATCCTTTATCATAAACTGCAACCGTTCTGACGGATGCGTAGGATCAAGCGGTTCATACGCTGCACCCGACTTCAATACGCCGATAGCGCAGATTGTCATATACTCACAGCGCTCTACAAGCACAGGAACAGCGTCTTCCGTGCCGTAGCCCTTGTCACGAAGATATTTCGCAATCTTGTCTGTTATTTCATCAAGCTCTTTATACGTGTAGCGGTTCTCTTTGAACACCAGTGCTGTTTTGTCGGGCCGAAGCTTTACCTGCTCATGAAATAAATCTATAAACCCAATACTGAAATCGCAGTTGGTTTCTGTCTGACGATTTATTTCAAAAATTTTCTCCCTGCTGCGCGGGGATACAAGATCCATTTCAGAAAGCTTTGATTTTTTCATCATTTCACGAATGATCAGCACAAACATATCGGCAAAAGATTGGATGGTTTCCTGCTCATATAGATCGCTGCGATATTGAAATTCTATTTCAAATCCGCCGTGGCTTTTAAAGACCATAATGGAAAGGAGCGCTTGCGCACTGTTAACAGGAATACTTTCCATATCAAGCGTTTCTCCCGCAAGTTCAAAGCTGTTGAAGGTGTCGGACTGATATACAAACATAATATCCGTATCCAGCCCGTATTTTGTGGCGAGTTTTACAAAGGGGTAGCAGTCATTTTTGATGGAGGCGCGAAGGTTATTTTCCACAGACACAAGGTAATCGGCTACGGCGGCGTTTTCGTCAAACTTTGTGTATACAGGCAGTGTACGCACCATCATACCAATCGTGTTTTTCATACGTCCATCATGCCGCCCGTGGTTTACGGTGCACACAACGGTCTCATCCTGTCCTGTAAATTTCGCCACCGCGTATTCACAAGCCCCCAAAAAGAGCGTATTTTCCGTGATACCTTTTGCTTTTACAAAGCTGCTCACATTTTCATTTGACAAATCATGAGAGAGAAATCTTGTAAATCTCTTACACGGCTTGTTTTCAACCGTTTTGTCCTCCTGAAAATCTGCAATCAGTTTGGAACTGACCTCCAGGCCGTTAAAGATGTTATCAAAATATCCCTCCGCTTTACTGTATTTTTCTGTTTCTTCAAGCCTTTGCTCATAAAGCGAAAGTGCAAATTGTCCAAAGCGTTCTTTTTCAATTTTTTGCCCGTTATATGCCAAAGAAATTTCATTGCAAATGACGGCTGCCGAAGTGCCGTCAAAAGCAATATGATGAAAATCCATTGCAAAACAATAGGCCGTTTCCGTTTCAAAGATGACAAAACGAAACAGCTGATCGCTTGTAAGATCAAAGGGTTGCACAAAAGCCTTTTTTGCACTGGCAAGCTCTGTGTCTTTGGTTGCAATAACCGGAATATCCACTGTTATAGCGCGCCTGCGCATCATTGGCGTACCTGTAGCGGTATCAATCACAAAACAAAAGGCCTCGTGATTTTTCACCGCCTTTTCAACAGAGGAAATAAGGGTGCGAATATTGATTTTCGAGGTTTTGCTAAAAGTATAGCAGCAGGGCGTATTGTACATGGTTCCCTGGGGATTTCTGATGCAGGCAAGATAAACGCCCATCTGGCTTGGCGTTAACGGATACAGCTCCTGCGCAATATCCGCACAACCGGCAATCAGATCTTCATCTGCATTTACCAGATTTTCTGAAATATGCCTGGGTGTTTTATATTCAAAGATCATATCGGTTGAAAGCCCTGCCATTTCACATGCATTCTGGAGCATCATAACCTTGATCGAATCACCGCCAAGATCAAAGAAGCTGTCGTTTATCCCAACCCTGCCGCAGTGTAAAACCTCCTCAAATTTTTCACAGAGCAGTTTTTCTGTTGCATTTTGGGGCGCAACATATTCTGCTTTATACACGGAAGCATCCGGTTTTTCCAGTGCAAGCCTGTTGATTTTTCCGTTTGCATTAAGGGGAAATTCCGCAAGCTTTACAAAGAACAGCGGAATCATATAATCAGGCAAAGCTGTGCGCAGATGGCTTTTAATGGTCTCAACCGTTACGCTTTCGCCTTTAAAATATTCCACAAGGTAGTTCTGGCCATATTCGTTTACAAAAGACTTTACGACCGCTCTTTCAACACCGCTTATGTTCTGTGAGCAAACCTCAATTTCGCCAACCTCTACCCTCTGGCCATTAATTTTAACCATCCAGTCCTTTCGGTTGACATATACAATATTACCGTCGTCCAAACGTTTAACGATATCGTTTGTATGAAACAAAATTTTGTCAGCGTTGCACGTTGCATACGGGTTGGGCTGATATGCCTTTGCAGTCTGATCCGGAAGATTCAGGTATCCGTCTGAAATAGCCCCGGCAACGCAAAGCTCGCCCTCCTCTCCATCTTTGACAGGTTGGCCGTTTTCATCCAGGATATAAACGCTTATACCGCTTACGGGCTTGCCTATCGGTGTATTACCATAGTTTTTGTCAACCGTAAAGGCAAGCGCGAGCAGAGTTTCGCTTGCACCGTAAATGTTGATAATTTTATATGCATCGCTGTATTGGTTGCAGAGCCTTTCTCCAACGGTTTTTACCGTTTTTAAAGTTTTGCTCTTGTTTTTGTAAACCTTAAGCTGGCCGGGATTGATATATGCGTTTGTAATGCCGTATTTTTCCATTGCGTTTTCAAGGAAACGAACGTCTTTTCTTTCTTCATCGTTAAGCATAACAATAGTTGCGCCGGCAAGCAGCGGAATATAGTTTTCCGGTACAGATACGGAAAAGCTATGCGTGATGGTGCTAAGACAAACATCCTGATCGGTGGTCTGCTCAATTTCAAGCTGTCTTACCAAGCTGTGATAAAGGGATTTCTGTGAATGAATGATCCCCTTGGGGTTGCCGGTAGAGCCGGACGTATAAATTACAAAGCCCCTGTCCGTACCGCAAAGCTCTGCAATTTCTTCATAAGGCGCGTTATTTTTACATGCAGCAACAAAATCTTCGTCAATTACAATGCTGCTTGCACAATCTTTTTTTATGTACGCAACCCTGTCCCTGGGATAATCTGTAATCAGCGGGGTAAATGCGCAGCCGGCCTTCATAATTCCAATTTCGGCCGCTATGTACTCGGTGCATCTTGGCATAAGCACAGGAATAATATCGCCCTTTTTGCACCCCTTTTCTATAATTCCCCTGGCAATTTTCCCACTCAATTCATCAAGTTGCCTATAGGTAGTGATGCGTCTTCCACTGCGATCAATCAAAGCTGCTTTGTCTGCATACCTTGAAAAGGAATCCTTTAAACGGTTTATTAATATTTGCATTTTCTCACCCCATCATTTCGATTAAACGACTATTTTCATCTGATTCATGCCCAAAACGCGGGTATAATCAAAGCTTTTGCATATAGTATGATTGATTTCTTCTGTTTTTATTTCATAACCGTTGCTTCTTAATAAAACAATATAGTCATTTTTTTCACGATTCACTCTTATATCTGTTTCAACCAGCCTGCCTCTTTTTGCTCCCAACGCTTTTACAAAAGCAAGAACCTCTTTTGTTGCCAAAATAATTTTTTCCTTCGTCTGGTAATCTACAGCCGCAAGCTTTTCTGCCATATAAGACTCGATCTCTCCGTTGGGGAAAGCAGAATTTACCGAGAAAGACAAAACCTCATTTTCATCGTTGTTTTCAATCAGATAGATATTTTTATATCTGCCGTTTGACCTTTTAACCATAACAAATACCATAACGGCTATAAAAAGCAAAGTTCCATACTGTGCCGCCACAAGCGTAAGCCAAATCCCTGTAATACCGAAAATCTCACTTAACACATATGCACAAGGAACAATGATGGCGATACCGTTTACAATGGAAATGGTAAGCGATAGAAACTTTTTCTTTGTTGCCATAAAGTAGTACATCAACAGAAAGGAAAGTGCAAGACCTGGAAATGACAGAGAGCTTATCCGCAAAGCCGGAACGGCAAACAACATTTCCTGCGCCGTCTTGTCGCCAAACATCTGTGCAACAAATTCCGGCATGCCTTCAATTATAAGCATGATCGCTACGCTTGCAGTCAACAAAATCAGCACGGCTTTTTTAAAAGCATACTGGATGCCGGTAAAATCCTTTTCCCCAAGCAGCACACTTACGATTGGTATCATTGTCTGAGAAGCGCCCGTTACAAATGCAGATACAAATATCTGACACATGGAAATTACAGACATTGCAACCATACCGTTTTTTCCCGCCTCGTTTTGAACCATACTGTTCAGATAAAACATTTTAACCGTAATCAGCAGTGTTCCAAGCGCACCTGAAACACCTGTTGCAAACAGCAGCCCCAGCTTTACAAAGAATTCTTTTATATTTTGAAAAACAGAAAAATCAAAATGAAGCGTATTTCTTCTATCTTTAAAATGTGTAAGCATAACAAAAAACGCAATTATGTTCCCAATTACTGTAGCAATGGAAGAACCGATAATCCCCATACGAAACGGCCCCATAAGCACAATATCCATAACAAGGTTTACTGCATTGGAAAGAATAATCAGATTTGAGGCAAAGTTTGGCCTGCCGTCGCTTCTTATGCAATGCACCGCGCTTGGCAATAATAAGGAAAAAGGAGTTCCGGCGATTACGGGTATGTAATACAGGAGCAGCTCGTTTTTAAGTTCAGGAATGGAAGTAAAAATGGACGCGATTGGATCAAGCAATAAAAACTGCACGGTCATAAGAACTGCGCTGAGAAATAAAAGCGCGATAAACGCAACTGTAAACGTTTTGTCGGCGCTGGCCTTATCGTTTTTTCCTTTCGCATAGGAAATGATTGTAGATGCGCCCAGGCCAAATAATATCGTCATAGAAAAGTAAAACTGTATAACAGGCGAAAGTAAATTGATCGCTGCCATGGATGTACTTCCCACCATATGCCCTACCAATATAGAATCCACCATAACAGCAATATTATTTGCCATTGCAGTAAGTACCGTAGGTATAAAATATTCAAGATATTTTTTATTAATAATATTTCCGTTTCTTTTCAAAGCATGCTCAGACATTCTTTCAATACCCCGTTTGCTCCATTTGTACAATTTATAAAATCATTATACATTTCATACATTCAGCAGTATTACTTCACCCACGTATAAATTCACTGCGCATTGAACACATAAACGCAATAAAAATTCAGGTGTAAATCTTCTGCTTTCTTTTACAGCGTTTTGGCAGCACAATTTTCTGGCCGTGTTCCAAGAAAATCTTTTTTTACAAATCGTGCAGTTCAAATACTGCCCGCTGCAGCATTGCCAAAATTTGAAACAGCCAATTTGCAGCAACTACACACAAAACTTTATGTTTATAATAGCATACTGTATTTTTTAAATCTACAGTTCGTTACAAACAAGCTAAAAAAGGCGCAAACGGTATACAAAAATGCACATCGTTTACGCTACTTTTTCTGTGCTCCAGCCCCGCCATTGCGCATTGTAGCCTGTAGGCACCCTATCGCTTTCGCCGCCTAGCTTTAACGACTGCCACACTTTTTCATCTAAGGCGCCATAAAGATTTTTTTCTGTTTCACTTTTCAAATAGGCATTCAGGCTGCTTACAATTCCTTCCATGTAAAATGCATCGTAGTCGCAAAATTCCGCACTGTCGTCAATATTTGCCATTGCAATAATGTCCGCCTGTTCCGCATTGGCTTGCATTTTTTGCACAGCCTCCTGATATTTTTTACTGTAGGATGTAACATCGCGTTTTTTCTCTGTTGCCGCCATCGATCTTTCAAGCATAACCACTTTACCGTCTGCATTTACAGGATTGCATCCGGCTAAAAAAAGAGCAACGATCAACAAGATCATCAAACAGGCCGCGCTTTTCAACTTTTTTCTATCCGTTTTTTACAATTTATATACCTTCTGATTCTTTATCGTTTATTTTTCACAGAAATATATAAACATAATGACGATTTACAAATATAAAATCAACTGTTCTGTGATAACTGGCTATTTTTTGTTATAATTTGTTTTTTATTAAATTTTTCAATCTATTCATGCATAAATTGAGAATATAAAAAACTCTTTTTGGCTCACCTATTATACTGTTCGTTTTTCAACGGCATACGGTTTTTTCTCGCATTTTGCCATACAATAATCAGGGACAATACAACGTTTTATAGAAATTTGCGGTTTTCAGGGTCGGGTGTTCTTTTAAAAAAAGAGGTATGCATACACTTTTGTACGGGCCTTTGTTCATACTGTCTTTTCGCCATTTTCCACCCCGCTTTCTATGGTAGCATAGTTATGTTTTGCCATGCGTAAAAATGCCACCATTCAATGCAACAAACAATTTGCAGAATTTATGCCCATTATAAAAAACTTTTGTAGGATACAACTAAATATTAACTAAATTCTTTGTAATTTAAATTTGTAAATCTATTGAAATTACACTTAAAAATTGCTATTATATTCTAGAGGGATTGTTATATATTGGCAATTTTATGCAAAAATTTGCTTTTGTGCAATATTTTGTCGAGCATGGTTACATCTGCTTATGCTTGTAATTTATGATAGCAAATGCGGAAGGAGAACGGATAATGGCTGAAAAAAAAGAAAGCACGCACGCCGCGGTGTTGGACGAACGTACGCCGCTGGAGCTGTTTCTTGCAGGGGAAAGTATAAACGCCTATGAATACATGGGGGCGCATAAAAGTTACCGCGACGGGAATGACGGCGTGGTGTTCCGTGTTTGGGCACCAAATGCGTTGTCTGTTTCTGTGGCGGGTGATTTTAACGGTTGGGACAATACAGCAAATTTTATGGAGCGTGTGCAGCAAACCGGCGTGTGGGAATGCTTTATTCCCGACGTAAAGCAGTATCAGGCATATAAATATTGCGTGGAAACACCGTGGTTTGAAAAGCAATACAAAACAGACCCTTATGGTTTTCACTGCCAGACCCGCCCGGAAAACGCTACGCTGTATTACGATTTGGACGGTTACGAATGGAATGACGCAAAATTTTTGCAGAAAAAAACAGAAAAACCGCATTATGAGCGCCCCATGAACATTTATGAGGTACACGCTGGTTCCTGGCGCTTAAATGAGGACGGCACCCGTTACAGCTATAGAAAGCTGGCAGACGAGTTGATTCCTTATGTAAAAGATATGGGGTATACGCACATTGAATTTATGCCGCTTACCGAATACCCTTACGACGGCTCCTGGGGCTACCAGGTAACCGGCTACTATGCGCCCACCTCGCGTTACGGTACGCCGCATGATTTTATGTATTTTGTCGACCAGTGCCACCAGGCCGGCATTCAGGTTATTTTGGATTGGGTTCCCGCGCATTTCCCGCGGGATGCACATGGTCTTGCAAAGTTTGACGGAACCTGCTGCTATGAATATGCCGACACAAGAAAGGGCGAACACAAGGAATGGGGCACGCTTGTATTTGACTACAGCCGGTACGAGGTCATCAGCTTTTTGACGTCCAGCGCCATGTTCTGGCTGGAAAAATACCATATAGACGGTATCCGTGTGGATGCGGTAGCCTCTATGCTGTATCTGGATTATAACCGGAGCGACGGGCAATGGGTCGCAAATAAATACGGCGGCAAGGAGCATTTGGAAGCCGTGGATTTTTTGCAGAACCTCAACGCACGAATTGCCGCGCGCCATCCGGAGGATTATATGATTGCAGAAGAATCGACCTCCTGGCCGCTTGTTTCACGCCCCGTAGAGGACGGTGGGCTTGGCTTCAACTACAAATGGAACATGGGCTGGATGAACGATATGCTCCATTATATGTCTACCGACCCGCTGTATCGCCCTTATCATCACGATAATTTAACCTTTTCATTCTTTTATGCTTTTTCAGAAAATTTTCTGCTGCCTATTTCCCATGATGAGGTGGTCTATGGCAAAGGCTCCCTGATCAATAAAATGCCAGGCGCTTATGACATGAAGTTTGACGGCGTAAGGGCTTTTATGGCCTATATGATGATCCATCCCGGGAAAAAGCTGACGTTTATGGGGTCTGAGATTGGACAGTTTGATGAATGGGATTCCAACGCCAGCCTGCAGTGGAATTTGCTGGATTTTGAAAAACACCAGCAGCTTCATCTGTTTTTTAAAGAGCTCAACCACTTTTACCTGCAAAATCCCACCATGTACGAGGTTGATTTTTCCTGGGAAGGCTTTTCGTGGATTCATCATAACGACTATATGCAAAGCGTGATCGCCTTCCGGCGCATGGATAAGAAGGGCAACAACTTAATTGGCATATGCAATTTTCAGCCTGTCTATCGCGAAAATTATCGCATTGGCGTGCCACAAAACGGTATCTACGCCGAGGTATTCAATACAGATGATGCGCGTTTTGGCGGCAGCGGCATTACAAACGGAGATAATATAGACGCCTCCGGCGAAGAAATGCACGACTGCGACCAGTCTATTACAATTAATCTTCCGCCGCTGTCTGTCATGTATTTTTCATGCGTGCGGAAAAAGCCACCCAGAAAGAAAAAAACATCTGCAAAAAAAGCCGCGGCAAAGCAGCCGGCGCAGAAAGAAAAAGGTTCCACAGAAAAATAGTCCGTCTTAAACCTTATCGGTTCCAAAACGCTGCGCAGCATCCCGGCGTTTTGTAAAATAAACGTGTTATCTGGAGGTATAGAAAAATGTATCCAAAGCAAGAAGTTGTCGCCATGCTGCTTGCCGGCGGCCAGGGCAGCAGGCTTGGCGTCCTGACCAAAAAGCTTGCAAAGCCCGCCGTACCTTTCGGCGGCAAATACAGGATTATTGATTTCCCCCTGTCAAACTGCGTGAATTCCGGCATTGAAGCCGTAGGCGTTCTTACGCAGTACCAGCCGCTTGTTTTAAACGAGTATATTGGCAACGGCCAGCCCTGGGATCTGGACGGCATGCTGGACGGCGTGCACTGTTTAAGCCCCTATCAGCAAGTCGGCGGGGCGGACTGGTACACAGGCACCGCCAATGCCATTTACCAGAATATCAATTTTATTGAACGTTACGACCCTGATTATGTGGTAATTCTTTCAGGGGATCATATATATAAAATGGACTATTCCAAAATGGTCGCCTTTCATAAAGAGCACCAGGCAGACTGCACGATTGCAGTGATTGATGTTCCGCTGCAGGAGGCCTCCCGCTTTGGTATTTTAAACACGAATCCGGATGGCTCCATTTATGAATTTGATGAAAAACCCAAAATGCCAAAAAGCACCAGCGCTTCTATGGGCATTTACGTATTCAGCTGGGATAAGCTAAAAAAATATCTGACTCTTGATGCACAGACAGAAGAATCAAGCAACGATTTTGGGAAAGATGTTCTGCCCGCCATGCTCAAGGCGGGCGAGCGCATGTTTGCTTATCAATTTGAAGGCTATTGGAAAGACGTAGGTACAATTGACAGCCTTTGGGAAGCCAATATGGATCTTTTGGATCCAAACGTGCCACTTGATTTAAGCGAGGACAACAATAAAATTTATTCCAGAAACCCCGTTATGCCGCCGCATTATATTGGAGACAATGCAAAAATTCAAAATTCCCTGGTTGCAGACGGCTGCAATATTTACGGCGAGTTGGAATTCTCTATTCTTTTCGCCGGCGTAACCGTAGAAAAAGGCGCCGTGGTCACCGATTCCATTTTGATGCCAGGCGCTGTAGTAGAGGAAAACGCCGTGGTGCAATATGCAATCGTCGCAGAAAACGCCGTAATTGGTAAAAACGCCGTGATTGGAGCAAGACCCGAGGATATCAGCGATAAGAACGAGTGGGGTGTCACCGTAATAGGCGACAACCTGCATATTGGCGCAAACGCCGTCGTGCCGCCCAAATCGATGATAGATAAGGACATTGAGGAGGTGCAGGCAAAATGAGGGGAAACAATGTGCTTGGACTGATTTTCCCAAACATATACGACGAGCTGATCCCTGAACTTACGGCTCGGCGCACAATGGGTTCTGTCCCCTTTGGCGGCAAATACCGCCTGATTGACTTTCAGCTTTCTAACATGGTTAATTCCGGCATTAATAATGTCGGCGTAATTACAACCAGCAATTTCGCTTCTCTTATGGATCATGTAGGGTCTGGCAAAGCGTGGGATCTTTCCAAACGCCGGGGCGGTTTGACCATACTTCCGCCGTTCAGCCAGGGAAACAGTAAATTTAACACCCCGATTGAAAACATTTACGGCGTACGCGGTTTTATCAACAACTCCTCCGAAGAATACGTATTGCTTAGTGAGTGTAATTGCGTTTACAACATGGATTACCATAAAATGCTCACTTTCCATATTTCTTCTGGTGCAGATATTACCATGATGTATAGAAACGGTAAAATCCCCACACAGGCGGAAGCACCGATGATTCTGTCTCTTGGCACAGACAGCCGCATTGAAGAAATGCTGATCCGCCCCAAAACATCGGAAGACGACGGTGCATGCAATTACGCGGTCGGCTGTGTGCTGATGAAACGCGACCTTCTGCTGGAGCTCGTTACCGATTGTATCAGCCGCAATAAGCTTGACTATAAGCGCCATATGCTGCAGGATAATGTGCGCAATTATAAATTTTACGGATACGAATTTTGCGACTACAGTGCGATTATCTGTTCTATGGATGATTATTTTAAAGCAAACATGTCGCTGATGCAACCGGGAATCCGCGCACAGCTTTTTAACGGTTCGCGTCCTGTTTATACAAAGGTGCGCGACGACATGCCCAGTAAATACGGTCTTGGATCTTCGGTAGAGAATTCCCTGATCGCGCAGGGCTGTGTGATCGAAGGCGAAGTAAGCAACTGCGTGATCTCTAAAGGCGTGTATATTGGAAAGGGCGCAAAAGTTTCCAACTGTGTGATTATGCAGGACACAAAAATCGGCAAAAACGCCAGTTTAAATTATGTGATCTGCGATAAGGACGTTGTTGTAAAAGACGGCCGCGCTTTAATGGGATATTCTTCCTACCCCATTTACATTGCCAAGGCAAGCGTTGTATAATAAGGTTTAAGCAATTTACACAGCGGACACAAAAGCGGTGATTCCGCTGTGTTCTCTACCTGGTGAAAAACTTGCATATGTGCAAAAAACGGGAGGTCTTTATTTTGAGGATTTTATATTGTACAAGTGAAGCCAACCCCTTTGCAGGTTCCGGCGGGCTTGCCGACGTGGCGGGCGCGGGTTCCCTGCCAAAGGCGTTGTGCCAAAGGCAGATTGACTGCCGGGTGGTTATGCCGCTTTATGGCGATATTCCGCAGTCGCTGCGCGACAGTATGCGCTACATTACAAACTTTACCGTGCCGGTAGCCTGGAGAAGGCAATACTGCGGTGTATTTGAAGCACACTACAACGGTGTGATGTTTTATTTTATAGACAACGAATATTATTTTAAACGGTGCGGCCTGTATGGTTTTTATGATGATGCAGAACGCTTTGCCTTTTTTTCCAGAGCAATTATGGAAATGCTGCCATACGTAAACTTCCACCCGGATTTGATTCATTGCAACGATTGGCAGACAGCGCTTGTCCCTACCTACTATTACTTGTTTTATTCACATAATCCATGGTACCATAATATTAAAAGTGTTTTTACGATTCATAATATTCAGTATCAGGGGAAATATGGATGGGAAGTCAATACAGAATGCGTAGGAGTTCCACCTGCAGACACCAAGCTTCTGGAGCAGGATGGAAAGCTGAATATGGTAAAGGGCGCAATTGAAACCGCTACACGCGTAACAACTGTAAGCCCCAGCTACGCCAAAGAAATACTGGACCCCTGGTTTGCTTATGGGCTGGACACAATTCTGCGCAACCGGCAGTATAAGCTGTGCGGTATTTTAAACGGCATTGACAACGCAAGCTACGACCCGGCTACAGATTACCAGCTGTATCAAAATTATTCTGTAAACGATATGCGCGGCAAAGGCGAATGCAAACGCGCACTGCAGGAGCGGCTGGGGCTGGCGCAGCGGTCCGACATTCCAGTAATTGCGATGGTATCGCGCATGGTGGGACACAAAGGCCTGGATATCGTCCGGCTGTCTTTGGATGAGATTATGTGCGACCACGACGTACAATTTGTAATTTTGGGCTCCGGCGACCGGGAATATGAGGACTTTTTCCGCCATATGCAGTGGAAATATCCCGGAAGGCTGTGCGCATGTATTGGATTTATTCCTGAACTTGCCAGAAAAATTTATTCGGGTTCTGACATTTTCCTGATGCCCTCCAAAAGTGAACCGTGCGGCCTGTCACAGATGATCGCCTTACGCTACGGCTCCGTTCCGGTAGTCCGGGAAGTCGGCGGCCTGCGCGATTCAATTCACGACAGCCTGGACGGACACGGCAATGGCTTTACCTTTTCAAAATACGAGGCCTACGATATGGTGCAGTGCTTAAAGCGTGCAATCAATGGCTACTGGAACCGTGAGGGGTGGCAAAAGCTTGTCCGCCGTTGTATGGAAAGCGATAATAGCTGGGCGCGCAGCGCAAATGATTACATTAACGTATACCGCGATACAATAGACCATTGGAAATAACCAATCCCTCTCTATAAAAGATGGCGGGTCGAACCCGGCCTGCCGTCTTTTATGTGCAAACCGTTTACCACCTATTTCTGTCTGCCTTCTTTATTTGCAATCTTTTTCAAAACATGGATTGACTTTATTTTATAAAACCAGTAAAATTTGGATATTACAAGACTCTGTATGGTGTCCAGGCATACCGGCCTGCACAAATTTTCACGGAAAGGGATGGTCTTATGCGTCGGATCAGGAAAAAGGCCCTGGCTGTTCTGGCTTTGTTTATTCTTTGCGCCGCCACGCTCTGCTCCTGCACAACAGAACAACCCACACCGGATCCAGATGCCATTATTGGTCAATGGGAATACTGGGATCAGGTCTGGTGTGAATTTAACGAGGATGGGACCTGCCTGATAGGCGGTACAACCGGCACCTACAGCGTAAACGACGATATGGTTCTGACAATGACGCCCACGGGCGGCGATCCACAAATCTTTGCATGGGCCGGGCGCAAAGAGAATGTTACAACCGACAATTGGTTTATAGAAAACGGCGCGCTTTATATGAACGGCGGCGTATACCAGTGGATAGAGCCCAAAACCGAAAAAGCTACACAGGCTGTTACACAACCGGCTACGCAAAACAGTACAGCACAAACGTAAATTACAACATGGAAAAAGGGACAGAGAATTCTCTCTGTCCCTTTTCTATAAATTTTTACACACTTACGGTGGACATGGTATAAAGGCAATACAGACCTGTATTGCCTGTTCTGCCTGCCATGCCATGTAAATTTATTCCTCGTTCCAGGAATACATTTTTCTAAGCTCCTTGCCGACTGCTTCA
The DNA here is from genome assembly GCA_900541975.1 of uncultured Oscillospiraceae bacterium. Classification (GTDB taxonomy): domain Bacteria; phylum Bacillota; class Clostridia; order Oscillospirales; family Acutalibacteraceae; genus Scatavimonas; species Scatavimonas merdigallinarum. The sequence continues at coordinate 51,905 of UQLR01000012.1, forward strand.
AGCTGGTGTTCCGCTTCTATACGGCGGCAGGAATTGAAATGGGAACGTCCGACTTTATTTTCGTTAATCCATTTGGAGGCAAACGTACCGTCCTGTATTTCTGTAAGAATTTTTTTCATTTCCTTTCTGGTTTCCCCTGTGATCAGGCGTCTGCCAGTTTCATAATCGCCAAATTCCGCTGTGTCAGAAATAGAATACCGCATCATGCTGAAGCCGCCCTTATAAATCAGATCGACAATCAGCTTCATCTCATGAATGCATTCAAAATAGGCGTTTTCAGGCGCATAACCAGCTTCTACCAGCGTTTCAAAGCCCGCTTTCATCAATGCGGTAACGCCGCCACACAAAACTGCCTGTTCGCCAAAAAGGTCTGTTTCCGTTTCCGCCTTAAAGGTGGTTTCCAAAACGCCGGCCCTGCTTCCCCCAATACCCGCAGCATAGGCAAGGCCGATATCTTTCGCTTTTCCTGTTGCATCCTGGTATACAGCGATCAGACAAGGTACGCCCTTGCCTTCTGCATATTCGCTCCTGACCGTGTGCCCGGGCCCTTTTGGCGCGATCATAAAGACATCAACATTTTCGGGCGGAATAATCTGCTGATAATGAATATTAAAGCCATGTGCAAACGCAAGCGCCTTCCCCTCCGTCAGATAGGGGGCAATATCATTTTTATAAAGTTCAGCCTGTTTTTCATCGTTAATCAAGATCATAATAATGTCGGCCGCCTTTGCCGCTTCTGCCGCAACCATGACCTTTAAACCGGCGGCTTCTGCTTTTGCCCAGCTCTTGCTTCCCTTATACAGGCCGACAATCACGTTTACGCCGCTTTCATGCAGGTTCAGCGCATGCGCATGCCCCTGACTGCCGTAACCGATAATTGCAACCGTCTTGCCGTCCAAAAGGCTTAAGTTACAATCTGACTGATAATAAATTTTTGCCATCGTAAATTCCTCCTTACTGTTTTTCGGCAAATAATAAAAAATGGTTCTATATGAAATCTGTTAAACCGTGCTCAGCGGGCCGTAACCGCGCCCTTATCTATGGCGACGGTGCCTGTTCTGACGATTTCACGGATACCATAAGGCTTTAAAAGACTGATCAGCGTTTCTGTGTTTTCCAGTGTATCTGAACATTCCAGCGTTATTGTGCCTACTGCTACGTCCACAATCTTAGCCTGCATCATTTCTGCAATTTTCATTATTTCAGGTCTTTTGGCTGTGGAACAATGCACCTTAATCAACGAAAGTTCCCGGCTGATATAGGTTCCTTCCTCAAAGGTTTTTACCTTAATCACTGGTATGACCTTATTCAATTGCTTTTCCAGCTGCTCAACTACATATTCGTCGCCGTCTGCGACAATGGTAATCCTGGAAACCTTTGGATCGTTTGTTACTCCCACCGCCAGACTGTCAATATTAAAGCCCCTGCGGGAGAACAAGCCGGAAATTTTACTTAAAACGCCTGCCTGGTTTTCTACCAGAATAGAAAGTGTATGCTTCATAATTACAATCCTTTCAACGGACCTGTTTTCAAATCAGATGGAGGGCGTTTCCGGGCTGACATTGCACACAAGCATATAAGAACCGTTGTGGGCAAGCATTTCTTGCGCTGCGCGCAGAGCGTCCTCATTTGAGTTCACCATTGCGGAAGGCAACTGATAAGCATCTGCAATTTTTAAAAAGTCGGGTGTGTTTTCATCCAGAAAGGTTGCAGCGTAGCGCCCGCCGTAGATATTTTTTTGCAGTTCCCGCACCATTCCCAGGCGCGTATTGCGCATAACAATAATTTTAATATTCAAACTATTTTGCGCAATTGTTCCCAATTCGTTCATGCTCATCTGGAACGCGCCGTCGCCACAGATAACAACTACTTCCCTGGATGGACGGGCAAGTTTAGCGCCAATTGCCGCCGGAATGGAATATCCCATGGTTCCCATACCGCCAGTTGTTAAAAAACGGCCTTCCTTAATACGAAAGTTGTTGGCGCACCAAATTTGGTTTTGCCCCACATCCGCCACTAAAATTGCCTTGGAAGGCAGCATGGCAGAAAGATCCGCCACAAAGCTTCTTGGCTCGACAAAGCCTTCAAATTGCACAGGCGTGCGGAAAAGCTCCTTTTTCCAACGCTGGACCGTGTCTTCCCAATGCTTTGGAATGTGGTAGTCCCCTGTTTCTTCAACCAGCTTGTCAATAACATTTTTCATGTCCCCCACAATCGGGATCGTTGTCTTTATATTTTTGCCGATTTCGGCAGGGTCGATATCTATGTGAATGATTTTAGAGCGTTCGGTCACCTGGTCGGGCGATGCAACCGCTCTGTCTCCCAGGCGTGCACCGCAGACAAGAATCAGGTCTGCTTCATGAATTGCACGGTTTGCAGCTCCTTTTCCATAGCTGCCGAGCATTCCAAGGTATTGATTGTGCTCAGACGGCATAACGCCGATCCCCATCATAGTAGAAACAACCGGAATCCCCGTTTTTTCTGCGAAAGCAACCAGTTTGAGCTTAATGCCAGAAGAAAGTACACCGCCACCGGCGCAGATAACAGGGCGCACAGAGTTCCTGATCAAACGTGCAGCCTTCTGAATTTGAATTGCATGCCCCTTAGTACTGGGTTTATAGCCAACGATCTCGGCCTTTTCCGGATATGTAAAAGACTCCAACTTGTTTTGCTGTATATCAATAGGAATATCAATTAAAACAGGGCCCGGGCGGCCTGTAGACGCAATATGAAAGGCTTCCTTAAAAACACGGGGCAAGTCCTCCGTGTGCTTTACAAGATAGCTGTGCTTCACAAAGGGTTCGCACGCGCCGGTTATGTCGGCCTCCTGAAACACATCCCGGCCTAAAAGGTCGCTCCTGACCTGGCCTGTTATTGCTATAATGGGAATAGAATCGATATACGCTGTGGCGATTCCCGTAATCAGGTTCGTAGCGCCCGGTCCGGAAGTTGCAACACACACACCTGGTTTTCCCGTCGCTCTTGCATAGCCGCTTGCCGCATGTACGGAATTTTGCTCCTGCCGGACAAGGATATGCCGTATAGAAGATTGAAAAAGGGAATCATAGAAAGGGCATATAGCAGCGCCAGGATAGCCAAAAACAATTGAAACGTCTTCGTTTTCCAGACATTTTACCATAATATCCGCACCGCTTATCATATCGCCTTTTCACTCCTGTCAAAAAATATCTGTTTCACGCTTTATTGCACGAAAAACAAAAACGTGTTTACAAATTATTATAATATGGTTGCCAGACAAGGTCAAGCGTTTTATGCAAATAAAGGAGCTATCGGTTGTACCGCTCGTCTGGCTGCCAGCTGTAAAAATTTTCGCTTCCCGGTTTTGTATTTTTCCGGCAAACAATTGGCGGGACCGGAAAAACCGGTCCCGCCAATTGTTCTCTATATTTTCTTGACGACCTTTTTCATTTTGCTGCACAGGTAAGAGATGGGAATCGTCAAAATCCCCCATAACAGGCTGTAAAGCGGACACACCTGCCCCCACAGGTTAAACGGCATGGAAGAATAATCCCATACGTCCATTTTCAGTATAATATTGACGACAACGCCTACTGCAAATTCTATGCTTGTAATGACCCCTGAACCAATCAGGCACTTTTTGAGCAGCGTAAGGCGCTGCGCTTTATTAAAAATGCGGAACAAAAGCAAAAAACATACGCCGCCTGTTATAATCATAGACCAGTGCGTATATCTGCGCCATAAAATTTCTATGATCCCATAGGTAAGCCCGCCAAAAGAGAACAAAACGCTGTTTTCTTTCAGTCTTTTCATAAAATAAAATCACCGCTTATATTTTTTGCACGGTGATTTTAAATATTCTACTGTGCGGTTGCCAGATTAATCCTTTGTTTCCGTCCGCTCTTGTTCAGCCGATTTTTTCATAATAAGCCTGGTAATACGCTGCTCAGACACCTCTGCAACCGTGATAAAAAGCGAATCAAACTGAAAGCTGTCCCCCTCGTTTGGAATACTTCCCAACATTTCCAGCACCCATCCGCCAACCGAAACACTTTCGCTTTGAATGGTTTTGGGGTCAAGTGCAAAAAGTTCCAGCATTTCGTCGATATCCATATCTCCGCTTATCTCATACGAGCCGTCTGAAAGTTCTTTATACATATGCTCAATTTCTTCGTCTTCGTCCCATATTTCGCCTACAATTTCTTCCAGCAGGTCTTCCATCGTTACAATTCCGACTGTTCCGCCATACTCGTCGGAAACAATAGCGATATTGAGCTTTTTATGCTTAAAGTCTGTTAATACCTTTGAAAGCTTCTTTGTCTTGTAAATAAAATACGCCGGTTGGATCAGCTCTTGAATATTGGGCGTTTCCCCGTTGACAATTGCCTCCAGAAAATCTCTGGTATGCAGTATTCCTATAACGTTGTCCAGTGTATCTTTGTATACCGGAATTCTGGAATAGCGCTCAGACAGGATCAGCTTTGCAATGTCGCGCACATCGTCGTTTACCTCAATAGCCGTAATATCTACACGCGGCGTCAAAACTTCCTGTACGGTTTTTTCATCAAAATCAAGTGCAGACTGTACAAGCTCGCGTTCCTGCTGTTCCAGCACGCCTTCTTCCTCAATGCTTTCAATAATATATTTCAGTTCATCCTCCGTTACAGAAGGGGTTTTTTCATTTTTATGCATCCTTTTAAGCGCGGCGCTTTTCATTTTAATAAAAATAAAAACAATTGGGGTAAATACCGTCATTAGAATCCGCAGTGCTTTTGCCGTAAACAGGCAATAGCTGTCTGCCCGCTCTTTTGCAATGCACTTCGGCATGATCTCCCCAAAGGTAAGCACCAAAAGCGTTACGGCACCTGTACTGATAGCGGCGCCCATATCTCCAAACAGATTGATACACAGTACCGTTGCAATAGAAGAACAACTAATATTGACAATATTGTTTCCAATCAGAACAGTTGTAAGTGCTTTGTCGTAATTTTCTGTAATATATAATGCATCTTTCGCCTTTTTGCTGCCGTTTTGTGCATCGTGCTTTAAACGGATTGTATTTACCGTAGAAAAAGCGGTTTCCACGGAAGAAAAAAAGGCGGAAAGTATAATGAGTATAAGAATGGCCACACTCATTATAATGTTTACTTCCAAAAAGTATCACCCCATATATGTTAAAAAAGATTCTTTGGAGAAATTGCCGCAAAGCTTTTTCCTTTCAGGACATACTATAGCATATCTGTATACAATTGGCAAATATCTATTTTTATGCCAAAAGGTATATAAGACTCTTGTGTATAACCACCGCAAAAGGCCGCCTGCAGGCGGCCTTTTGGTAAACGGAAAGAGATACGTTTCCATACTGTATGTTTTTTAATGCAGACAAAACTTTATACGGGATGCACTTTATTTGCCCTGTCTATATGCGCGCTGTCAATTCCAGCCTGCCGGTCGCGGCGCTTTTTAAAAAAGTCGAGTGCAACTTTTGGAAACTGCGCATAGGACAATACATCCTCTTCCTGCTCAATCCATTGTGGAATCTCTGCACGTAGCTTTTCAAGCTCGGGCTCCAGCAAATCTGCCGGGCGGCATTCTACTGGTTTTTCATCGCCAATAATCTGTTTTCTAAACGCTTTGTCAATTGGCATGGGCGTCGTTCCGTATTTGCCTGCCACAAGATCTTTAAATTCATTGGTACACATTTTGTACCGCTGGCCTGTAATCACATTAAATACTGCCTGCGTACCTACAATCTGGGAGGTTGGCGTAACAAGCGGCGGATAGCCTGCATCTTTTCTGACCCTGGGAACTTCGTTTAAAACTTCCGTCAGCTGATCCTCTTTTCCTGCCTGTTTCAACTGGGAAAGCAGGTTGGAAAGCATTCCTCCCGGTACCTGGTAAATCAGCGCGTTTGCATCCACTGCAAGCATTTTGGGATCCAGCAGTCCATTGTCCAAATATTTCTGCCGCAAGCCCATAAAATAATCGCGGATTTCATTTAAAAGGACCAGATCAAGCTCTGTGTCGTATTCCGTCCCCTGCAATGCTGCAACCATAGATTCCGTGGGCGCGTGCGATGTTCCCAACGCCAAAGGCGACATGGCCGTATCTATAATATCCGCGCCGGCTTCAATCCCTTTGAGCAGGCACATGGACGCAAGGCCGGACGTATAATGCGTGTGCAGCTGAATTGGCAAATTAACCTGCGCCTTAATGGCGCCGACCAGCCGCCTTGTTTCATATGGAGTCAGCAGCGCCGCCATATCTTTAATACAAATGGAGTCAGCCCCGGCGTTGGCAATGCGCTTTGCATAATCCACATAATAAAGCGTATTGAATACCGGCCCTGTTGTATAAGAAATCGCAACCTGTACGTGTGCTCCCTCTTTTTTGGCCGCCTTAATTGCGACTTCCAGATTTTTTATATCATTGAGGGCGTCAAAAATACGGATAATATCGATCCCGTTTGCAACCGAACGCTGTACAAAATATTCCAGCACGTCATCTGCATAATGGCGGTAGCCAAGCATATTTTGCCCCCTGAACAGCATTTGCAGCTTGGTATTCGGACAGTTTTTACGGATTATACGCAGTCTGTCCCAGGGGTCTTCGTTTAAAAAGCGCAGACATGCATCAAAAGTTGCACCGCCCCAACACTCCAAAGAGTGAAATCCCACCTGGTCAAGCTTTGGTAAGACAGGGAGCATTTCTTCTGTAGACATTCTGGTAGCAATCAATGACTGGTGCGCATCACGCAACACCGTTTCTGTAATCAAAATCTTTTTAGCCATAGCTGTTGGTCCTTCCCTTTCGGTTAAGATATAAAGGCTTTTTCCTGCCGGGCTATTTCAATACTACAAGTACTGTACCGGATTCCACGCTGTCGCCCTTGTTAACACTTACAGCCTCTACAACCGCATCACGCGGCGCCATAATTTCGTTTTCCATTTTCATTGCTTCCAGAACAACCAGAATATCGCCCTTGGAAACCTTTTGCCCCACACTTACAGCTACGGAAACGATTGTCCCGGGCATGGGGCACTTTACAGGCTCGCCCCCCAAAGCAGAAGCAGCCGCAGGCGCAGGCGGTGCTGCGGGCGGTGCGGGTGTGGGCGCCGCGGGTGCTGCAGGAGTTGCCGATGCGTCAATTTCTTCAACCTGTACGTTATATGCTGTGCCGTTTACCGTAATCTTTAAATTTTTCATGATGCACCATCCCTTTAATTGATCATTTTACCACTTATCATATATACTCATACAAAAAAGCGTTGCCATGTTACAGGATTGTTCCATGTTTTTTGGGCAGCCTGGAAACACGTTTGCCTGAAAGCATATCCAGCGCGGAAAAAAGCTTGTTTCTGGTATCCTGCGGCGCTATTACATCCTGCACATAACCGTTTGCTGCTGCTTTAAAGGCACTGCATTCTTTTTCTTTATATGTTTTTACCAACTCCTGGCGTGTATCCCTGGGAGCGTTCATTTTATCCTCCCACATAATCGCCGCGCCGGCTTCCGGCGGAAGCGGAGAAATAGCAGCATTTGCCCAAGCAAGCGTAACGTCTGTATTGGCGCCTGATCCTGCCACAGCGACATAAAATGCGCCGTACGCTTCACCCGTAATTACTGTTACCTTCACGGTTGTCGCGTCCGCATATGCGGCAGTCAGGTGCGAAGCTGCCTTTAAGCAGCCAAAGCCCTTGCTGTCTGCAAATGTCACGACCGGTATTGTAAAGGCGTCGCAAAATTTTACAAAACGGGCAATTTTTGTACAATCATCCTGCAGAAGCGTTTGCCCGTTTGTCTTTACCATACCAGCTACGCTTCCATAAAGCCTTGCAAAACCCACAACCGCGTTCTTACCAAACGCGCTTTGCAGTTCCAAAAAACTTCCGTTATCAAATACGGATTTGATTACGTCTGTATTTTGCGGATCTTCCGGTTCATCTGTATCGGCAGCCGGCGCAGGGCTAAGATTATTAGAGGGCATAAAGCCAAGCAAAGTTCTTGCCTTTTCAATTGCTTCTTCTGTATTTTTTGCCGTCAAATGTGAAAGGCCGTAATTTTCGGCATCTTCACAACTGCCGCCTTCCCCGTTTGTTGCCAGGGAAAGCCGGGCCTTTTCCGACAAAATAACAAAATCGGCGCCAGATGCGTTCAATGCGCCGATCCCCAGACAGGCGCCCAATACTACGGATATCTGTGGAACAACGCCAGACAGGGTAGAAACGCTGTTTAAAATGCTTCCAAAGGAAGACAGCATGTCCACCCCCTGCATAAGACGCGCGCCGGTTGAATCATACAGGCCAACCACAGGCGCGCCGGTTTTAACTGCAAGGCTATACAGCTTTTTGAGCTTTGCCGCCTGGGCGGTTGACATTGCGCCACCGGCTATGTCGCTATTCTGCGCAAAGGCAAATATTGGGCAGCCGTTTGCCATACCGTAAGCCGCTATAACCTCGGCATAGCCGTTTTCTGATTTGGCATAAGCGTCTATTTCTGAAAAAACGCCGCCATCAAACAGCAATTGCAGGTTTTTATAAGCCGAAGTGTTTTCAATTGCAGCCTTTGCCTGACTAAGCAACTGTTGCTTTTGTTCCATACTCATCCGTGTTCCTCCGTTCCTACTGCTAAATCAATAAAGCTATACAGATTTATTATAATAAAACCATGCAGAAACTACAAGCAGAAAAATCAGCCCCTACAATTTTTGCACTTTTTAAACAATTCTTTTAGTTCTATGGAATATTTTTGTCCATTTTGTTTAATCCCAAAACGAAACTGTATCGTTTCCGCCACAGCAAGTCCACAATCCAGCCCGGAAAGCATACGGTTAAGCGCATAAGACCCCGCCGCGCGAATGAGATATTCCGCTATTTCCGCAGAATCCTCTGCACCGCCATCCGGTGCAGGCCGGTTGGTACTTCCATATATCTCAAGAGCGTGCAGGTACAGCCTGTCCCCTTTTGGTTCTACCAATACAAAACCCAGAACGGTTCCGCGTTCGTCTGCCATTAGCAGTCTTGCATTCCCTGAAGAAATATGATATTTTTCAAAAACCGGCCCTGCTATGCCCGCTTCGTCTACAGGCTTTACGCACAGCATCGTACCAATCCTTTCTGTCTTAAAGTACCTGCGCCGTAGTGTTTGGCCTTGCAGACAACCTTTTTACTTCGTCTGTTGTCAGCTCACGCCATTTCCCCGGCGGCAACATGCCAAGTTTCACCTGGCCGATCGCCGTACGCCTGAGCCTTGCCACCTCCAGCCCAAGCTGGCCGCACATTTTCCGGATCTGGCGGTTTCGGCCTTCCCGGAGGATAACCTCCAATACACACTTTTGCTCCTGTTTTGTAATAACATGCACCTGGCATGGCGCTGTTTTTCTGCCATCCACCACCATGCCCGCGCACATCTGGTCAATCTGTTCGTCGCTGGCTACAGGACGAACCGTCACACGATACACTTTATAAACATGTTTTGCAGGATGTGTTACTTTGTTGGCGAATTCGCCGTCATTGGTCAATAAAAGCAGCCCTTCAGAATCTCTGTCCAGACGGCCCACAGGGTAAACCCGCGCCGGCACATCCGCGACAAGTTCTGCCACGCACTTCCTTCCCAATTCATCGTGCATTGTCGTTACATAACCCCGCGGTTTATACAGCATAATATAATAATATCTGGCCTTTGCACGCCCGGATACTTTCTTTCCCTTTACCAATACCTTATCATAAACAGGGTCCACCTTATCGCCTATTTGGGCGACTCTGCCGTTTACCTTCACGCAACCCTGCTCAATCAGTTCTTCTGCTTTTCTTCTGGACGTCACCCCGCAGTCTGCAAGCATCTTTTGCAGCCGGACCAGTTTCTTTTCCACCATCATTCCACCATTTTCTTTCATCCTTGCGCCATAGCCGCATGGGCTGTCAGGAAAAAAGATTTGAAAAAAACGCGCCGATTTTTTCAAAAAACCCTTTTTCTACCTGCTCATACGCATAAGCTCTATCTGCTACCAGGTCGTTTGACGCTACTTTTTCCCCGTTTAATGTGTATACAACCTTTCCAAGCACCTGCCCCGCTTCCACCGGCGCATAAACAAATGGCGGCAGGGAAACCTGCCTTACAATTTTGTCCTGATCTGCATTTGGTACAACAACGTCTGCCTTAGTATAGCCGCTTACACGGACATAATCCTCTTCTCCTCCTGCAAGCGGCAGTTTGATATGGCAGGCTGTGTCGTCAAAAGAGACGCGTGTCAGCTGCTCAAAGCCGTATTCATACATCTTTATATGGTCATTCCAGTCGTCCGGCGCGTGCAACGTTACCGCAATCAGCTTTACGCCGTCCTTTTCAGCGCTTGTTACAAGGCACCTGCCGGCTTTGTCGGTAAATCCGGTTTTTCCGCCCGTACAGTATTCGTACATAGACAAAAGCCGGTTATGGTTATTATAAGTATAGGCCTGCCCCTGCGGTTTGATAAACGTAACCTTCATGCTTTTTTGTCCGCTGATGTCTGCAAATGCATCGTTGCTGATCGCGCAGTCCATCAACAGCGCCATATCCTGCGCTGTGGAGTAATGCATATCGTTATCCAATCCCGAAGGCGTTACAAAATGGGAATTTTTCATCCCGATTTGCTGCGCCTTTTGGTTCATTGCTTTGGCGAAGCCTTCAAAACTGCCGCCCACAGCTAAAGCCGCTGCATTGGCTGCGTCGTTGCCTGAAGCCATCATCATGCCTGCCGCAAGATCCGTTAATTTTAGCTGGTCGCCTGCTTTTAAATACATGGACGAGCCTTCTGCATACATTTCTTCTGTTACCGTTACCGTCTTATTCTGCGCTGCAGCGGCTTCTAATGCCAAAAGCGTGGTCATAATTTTTGTCGTGCTTGCCATCGGCAGTTTTTCCTGCGCGTTCTTTTCAAATAAAAACGCCCCGTTATTTACGCAAAACAGTGCCGCTGCCTGGGCGGAAACAGAAGGAACCTCCTGTGCCGCAGCGGGCTTCTGCAAAGCTGCCAGCATGGTAAAAGAAACGATCAAACATACAATTGCTGCTTTTCTTCTGTACAAGGGCCTCTCTCCCTTAGCCGTTTTTTCCATCCGCCTGCTTAAACGTCCCCTGTGCAGGATGTTTAAGCACACGTACCGTGACAACAATACATATGCTTGTTTTTCTACTGTTTATACCTTATGCCTGGGGATCGTCCAGTTTAATCTGGTCGGCCTCTTCTTTTTTTTCTTTTGCATCCTTCTTAAAAAGTGCAGACACTTTGTCGATAATTTCCGGCACAAGGCCTACAACTCTGTCTGCTGTTCCGTCGTAGCTTTCTATATTCAAAAGCTCAACCTTGCCGTTGCAAACGGCCAAAAATGCAATTGGGTTAATCGAAACACCCGCACCGCTGCCACCACCGAAAATTTCTTTGTTTGGCGCGTTTTTAGACGGAATATCCGACCCTCCTGAGGCAAAGCCGTAGCTCACCTTGGAAACGGGGATAATCACCGTGCCGTCCGGCGTGGTAATAGGATCGCCTACAATTGTGTTGACGTCTACCATTTCTTTAATTTTCTGCATGGTTATGTCCATTAAGCCTTCAATAGGATGTTCACTCATAAAAAGCACCGCCTTTTTTGTTATATCTATTGTAATCTTTATTTTTCAATAAAACCTTTCTGATTAAATTATACCCTGCCTTCTGACTTTTATAAACCGCCTGAAAAGTTTATATGCGCCTTTTATCAAATTGCCTAAAAAGAACAGCAGTGAAATCCGCGCCTGCGCCCGGCAGATAATTTTGGTTTGCTTACAGTCATAATCCGGATGGATATCAATCTGCAGCTTTTTATATTTTTTTACGGCTGAAGTAATTACACCCGTTGCGGGATAAACCGCAGCGCATATATAGCCGTAAGCGACAGCCGTATCCGCCGCATTCTCACCGCCTACGCATATGTCTATATTCAGGCAGGACAAAACTGTATGCCGCAGCAACCCTTTTAAAACGCTACCAGCCGCCTTTGCCGTTTCCTTAAGCAGGCGTAAAAAACCGGAAAGGCCCGTTTGCCGTATGATTTCTTTTATGGCGTTTTCATCCTTACCCGTATCTTCCGCTCGTTTTTGCGCTTTTGCAGAGGGAGAGGTCTTCTTTTTTTTCTTTTGCTTTGGCGGTGCGATTGTATAGCAAAAGCAGAGGTACCGCACGCTAAGATGCAACTGCGTATCAAAATGCGCGTTCCATGTGACGGGCAAAAGAAGCAAGCCAAGCAAAACAAGCAAAATTGCAAGTATAATGATGACCGCTACCAAGCCAAACCCTCCCGTCATACAAGGAAAAGGCCGGCAGGATCATGCCGTTTGCCCCGGTTCCTTTTCCTCCTGTTTTTGCGCTTTATCCTCTGGCAAGGCAGGCAGATTGTCCAGCGAATCCAGCTGAAAGCTGCGTAAGAAATTTTCTGTCGTACCATACAGCAGCGGCCTGCCGGGAAGCTCCAGCCTGCCTTTTTCTTCAAGCAGGCCCTTTGACAGCAGGCTGCCAATTACGCCGGAACAATCCACACCTCTTACCTGTTCTACAAATGCCTTTGTCACCGGTTGATTATATGCAACAACCGCCAGTACCTCAAGCGCAGCCTGCGAAAGCGGAGTATTGCGGCGCAGATCCATCACGCGGCGAATATATTCGCCATATTCCTTCTTATTACAAAGCTGGAAGCTGTCCTCCAGCCGTATAACGGTCAGGCCTCTGTCGGCAGCGCTGTATTCTTCTGCAAGCCGCTGCGCCTGCTCTTTAATTGCTTTTATATCGGTATCGAGCGCATCTGCAATCCTTTGTGCCGGCACAGGCGCACCGGCTGCAAATAAAATAGCTTCAAGCGCCGCTTTCACGTGATGGTTGTCCATCGCCGCACACCGCTCCTTCCCTGTTTTCCTCTTATACGTAAGAAATTACCGAATCATTTTTACGTCTGCGTTTTCCCCTTCGCCTTCAATCCGCACACGCTTGCCCTTTACAAGCTCCAGTACAGCCAGAAAAGTCGCAACCAGTTCCGATTTTGGGCTTCCGTTTGGAAACAGGGACTTGTATTTTACCACCGCGCCCTTATACAACCGACGCATTACAAAAATGATCCGTGTATTAACAGATACAATCTTTTTTGCAACAATGCCGGAAAAAGCCTCTGCCGGCGGCGGGAGCCGCCGCTTTCCTCTGCCCGCCGCAGACAAAAAAGCCTGCGCGATTTCCTCGCGCTGATGTACGCGCGTATAGGTCGTATCGTATTCTATTTCTGCCGGGGAGGAAGCATACAGGTCATAGGTGACCATTTTGCCCAGCATAGCGGCCGCCTGTCTGCACTGCTGGTATTCCAAAAGCTGGCCTGTCAGCTCTTTTTTCAACTCCTCAGCTTCTTCATGCTTAGGCAAAAGCATAACTGACTTAATATACACCAAGCGGGACGCCATTTCCAGAAATTCACTTGCAATGTCCAGATCCTGTTCCTGCATAGCATTTATCTGATCCATATACTGCTCTAAAAGCTCTGAAATCCGGATGTCATAAATATTCAGTTTATTTTTTGCAATCAGCGCCAACAGAAGGTCAAGCGGGCCTTCAAACGCCTCAAGCCTGTACTGCAGTGCGTGCGTATGCTGCAATGCGCCTTCCCCCTTACAACATGATACGCCTTTCTTTACACAAACGGAAGAAACGGCAGCCGGGTCAGCCACAGGATCCCATTTTGGATTGCACCGGAAGCAGCGTTCATCGGTACGGAAAGCACGCCGGTAAACAGCAGCACATAAATGGCTATAAAGAAAAACTGCTGATACCTGTAAATATTGTATAGCCACTTATCCGGCAAAAACATAAATAAAATTTTTGAACCGTCCAGCGGCGGAATCGGAATCAGGTTAAATACCGCAAGAAAAACGTTAATGGTAAAATAATATTGCAAGAACAAATATACATAAAATAAAAAACCGCCTGTTAAAATCTGTATACCGCCAAAAAATACAGCCGCGTTTAAAAGCAAGCCTCCCGCCACGGCAGCCACAAGGTTTGCCATTGGCCCTGCAAGCGCCACAATCGCCATACCGGCCTTTGGATTTTTAAAATACCTGGGATCAACCGGAACAGGTTTGGCCCAGCCAAAGTTAAACAGCAAAAGACATAGCGCACCCATGGGGTCGATATGCGTCAACGGGTTAAAGCTCAGCCTGCCGCTGTATTTTGCCGTTTTATCGCCAAGCTTATAAGCGGCAAAGCCGTGCGCCCATTCATGAAACGGCAGCACAAGGAAAATAATCAGCAAACAAGCAAGGATGCCAGCCAATGCAGATGTAAAATTAAGCCGCCCGTATATCAGGTCAAAAATCATTTATGGTATCCTCCGTAAAAGTCAAAACTTCCCATGAAAACAATTCAATTTATTATACAGAATAGAGTAAAAAAATTCAAGAGGCAAAGCGCCGTATATTTGCTGTATTTATGCAGGATTTCGCAGGATTTTGCCTCTTATTTTCCCGCAAAGGGTAAAAAGCCATGCACGCAGCTGCTCTATCAGCGCACAGCATGCAAATATAGTTATGCAGATCAATAAAATTGCAAACGGGTACAGGGGGGACGCGTAAAATGCAGGCTCTCCCATAAAGTTAAAAATTTTCTCCCAAATCAAATTGCGTACCAGCTTATGCTCATGGATCATATAAACTCCAAGGTTAAGCGCTGCAATCGCATTGATTACGCGCGATTTAAAATGCATATCCCGGAAAAACAGCAGCAGGCACACGCCCTGTAAAACGCTGATAGGATTATCATTAAACGATACAACGTCCCTGTATTCAGGCCAAAGGTAAACCAACGCGACGTTGAAAAGCCCAAGCAGCACAAAAACGGCCAAAAAGCGCAGCTTACAGCGATTATACGGTTTTACATGCAGCCGTACAAAGGCCCCCAGAATATACATGAAGACAAAACCATAAAGGCCCTTGCCTTCCTGCGTGCTTACAATCTTTTCCACGCTGATGACTTCACCAACCGGATCTATATGCGCCAGCATATTCCAAACAGAAAAAATGAAAAAGAGAAGCAATACCAAAGCCGTGCATTCTTTTTTGGTAAGGTTGTTCAAACACCGGTTGATAAATGGGCTTAAAATCAAAACGATCAGATACAGCGTCATAAAATACCATTGCCGGGACAATACCGGAAAAAAAGCGCGGACCGCATCTGCCGTGGAAAGCTCTGACAGTGAAAAAAGCCACATGGCAAATGGGATTGCAAGCGAATAAAACAACATGGGAAAATACGTTTTCTTTACTTTTGGTACAATGCCCCGCAAAGTTTGATTTCCTTTTGAGGCAACGGAAAAATATCCCTGGATCACTATATACACATAAACCGGGCAACGGCTCATTAAAAAAACAACCCAATAAAGCAGCGCATGGGGCGAAGATAATTGCTTGGTGGCCATTTCATAATAATCCCCGTAGCTGCAAACATGTAAAAATATGACCTGCAGCATAAGCAAAATGCGCAAAAGCTCTATGCCGGAATCCCGCACAATGGGTGCAGCTTTTGATTTGAACATTTTCTCCCCTCCCAGAATTTGTAAAAGCCAATCTGATTTTAGCATATATCCAGCGGTATTACAATCCTTACAAGCACTGTGCTTTTTACTTAAGAAACTTTGCTGCTTTGTACAAAACAAAAAGGAGCCTTTCGGCTCCTAAGTGTCTATTTTTTATCAGACCGCCCGGGTTACCTTACCGGAACGCAGGCAGCGGGTGCAAGCGTGAATACGCTTTGGCGAACCGTCCACAATCGCCCTGACGCGCTGAACATTGGGCTTCCAAGTCCTGTTTGAACGCCTGTGTGAGTGAGAAACCTTAATTCCAAACGTAACGCCCTTGCCACAAATATCACATTTTGCCATGTGTCTGCACCTCCTTAGCGCTTCTAATCGATACAACATTAGCTATAATAGCAGGTTTTCAAAGGAAATGCAAGACTTTTTTCCCGATATTCCATTTTTTTATTTTTCTTTTTTGCCTGCGTCCAATGCCCTATGTACATTCCGCGCACTTTTCCACTTGCTTTTTTGCACAATTTATAGTATAATATGCATCGTCACCGGATCAGGCGGCAAAAAAGAGCAAGCCAGCAAACCATTCGTTTTTATATGTGAGCGGCAGGCCCTGTACGATTGGGCGCCGTGAACCATGTCAGGCGGGGAACCGAGCAGCATTAAGCGGAATTCCTAATGCGATGCAGTAAGTCTGTCGTTCACATATGTAAGCGGATGTTCCGTCTGGTTTGCTTTTTTATTCGTCATTTTTATTTTTGAAAGAAAGGCGTGTTTTCATGTACCAAGTGCTTTACAGAAAATGGCGGCCCCGGTTCTTCAGCGATGTGGTCGGGCAGGAGCATGTAACCGTCACGCTTAAAAACGAGCTGAAAACCGGCAGGATCAATCACGCTTATCTTTTTACAGGTTCCCGCGGCACCGGGAAGACCACCTGCGCTAAAATTTTGGCCAGGGCTGTTAATTGCCTGCAACCGCAAGACGGCGATCCGTGTGGTGCATGTGAAAACTGCAAAGGTCTTGAAAACGGTGAAATTATGGATGTGGTAGAGATTGACGCCGCCAGTAACAACGGCGTTGAAAACATCCGCAGCCTGATTGAACAAGCCGCTTTTACACCTACGCGCACCAGGTACAGGGTTTATATTATCGACGAGGTACACATGCTTTCAATTGGTGCGTTTAACGCTTTGCTGAAAACTTTGGAGGAGCCGCCGGCACATGTTGTTTTTATCCTTGCAACCACCGAGGTGCACAAACTGCCGGCCACAATTCTTTCACGCTGCCAGCGGTTTGATTTTCACAGAATCTCTGCACAGACAATTGCCGCACGTTTGACGTTTGTTGCACAACAGGAGCATATACAGCTGGAAAACGACGCGGCGCTGTTGATCGCCTCGTTAGCAGACGGGGCGGTACGCGATGCACTCTCGCTTTTAGACCGATGTATTGGCACAGATAACCATATTACGGCGGAACTGGTGCAGCGCGTGGCGGGTCTTGCCGGGCGCGAAGCGCTTTTTTCATTGGCGGACTGTCTGCTGCAAAAAAACGCCGCGCGCGCGCTTTCGCTTTTAGACCGCCTGTATATGGAATCAAAAGACATCGCGCGGCTGAACGAAGAACTGATTGCACATTTTCGCGGGCTGATGCTGATACAAACCCTGCAGGACCCGCGCGAACTGTTAATTATGACAGACAGCGAATATGCCGCTGCGCAAAAACAGGCACAGGCGCTTTCTTTAAATGAAACGGTCTATGCAATGGACATTTTGCAAAGCGCGTATGAAAAAATGTTCCGCAGTACCAGCCGCCGCACGGAATTGGAAATTGCTCTGATTAAAATCTGCTCACCTAAACTTGATCCAAATATCGATGCGCTTTTAAGCCGTGTTGCCAGGCTTGAACGTCTATGGAAAACAGCCGCATCAGAAAACGTACAGCCGCCTGCGCAGCTTTTGCCCAACGAAGACACAGCTGCCCTGCAAACGCCGCAAAAACCGGAGGAACCCTCCGCTGCGTTACAACCTTTACCGGCCGACCGACAGGAAACGCCGCCGGAAAAGGAACCTGCAGGCTCTATGACCCCGCCCGGCCACGCGCAGCGGCCTTCTTCCCCACCCGATTTTGATACTATTTTTAAAAATGCAGAACCAATGGAGGATTGGCCGGAAGTTCTGAACGCGCTGAAAAAGTATTCTAAAACAATTGCCGCTTCCTTTGAAGGTACGCGCGCCTATATCAGTGGAGAATTTTTATTGATTGATTCCAAAAGCGATATCCCCTTTAAGCTGTTGCGGCAATCTGCACAGCGCGACAAAATGCGCGTGGCAGTGAAAGAGGTAACAGGCAGAGTCTATAAACTTGGCCCGTATAAAAAAGCGCAGGAAGATCTGCAAACAAGCGACCCGCTTGCCAGCCTAGCGCAGGAAATTAAGGACGCGGGTATATCCCTGACAGAGGAATAAAATAAAAAGCAATATAAAAGAGAAAGGATGTTTGATTGTATGAAAGCAAGGTTACCACAGGGTTATGGCGGAGGCGGCGCCTCCAATCTGCAGCAGCTTGCAAAGCAGGCGCAGAAAATGCAAGAGCAGATGGACAGCGCGACAGCGCAACTGGAGGAAAAAGAATACCGCGCGACTTCCGGAGGCGGCGCGGTATGCATAACCGTTACAGGTAAAATGGAACTGCAGGCCGTTGATATAAAACCGGAAGTTGTGGACCCCGAAGATACGGAAATGCTCAGCGATCTGATCATCGCCGCCGCCAACGAAGCGCTACGGGCAGCAGCCGATGATAAAACACAGACCATGGAAAAAATTTCAGGCGGGCTTAACATGCCGGGGCTGTTTTAAATGGGAAGTTACAACGTAGCGCCGCTTGCGCGTTTAACAGAGCAGTTTGAACGTCTTCCCGGCATTGGGGCAAAAACCGCACAGCGCCTGGCATATTACGTTTTAAAGCTGCCAAAGGCCCAGGCAGAGGAATTTGCCAACGCGATTTTAGACGCGCATGAAAAAATCCATTACTGCAAAAATTGCTGCAACCTGACAGACGGCGACCTTTGCCCGATCTGCCGCAATGAAAAACGCGACCATTCGACCATATGTGTTGTGGAAGACCCGCGCGATGTGATTGCATTAGAGCGTACACAGGAATATAACGCCGTATACCACGTACTGCACGGCGCAATTTCTCCCCTTTCCGGCATTGGCCCCGAACAGCTTTACATTAAGGAACTGCTTGCAAGAATTCAGAAAAGCGATGTAAAGGAAGTTATTATGGCAACCAACCCAACGGTAGAAGGGGAGGCAACGGCAATTTATTTATCCAAGCTTTTAAAACCAATGGGCGTAAAGGTAACACGCCTTGCCTACGGCATTCCTGTAGGCGGCGATTTGGAATACGCCGACGAAGTAACGCTTGCCAGGGCCCTGGAAGGAAGAAGCGAGTTGTAAGCACTTGCCGAATAATCTTGCATCACATAAAATTTATTCAATATTTGCTGTTTGGTTTCTGTTCACTTTAATCGGCAGTGCGGTTTTAATCGATGCAGAAGGTAATGCGGTGGATTTGCAGAGTTAATTTATTTGTTATTGGAACAGGATTTAAGATACAGGGATTCTTACAAAAGAGGCAGAAAATCCCTTTTCCACAGGGTAGATACATACAGTATTTGCACAATATCAGCTTTTCTATATTAAACTTTGAATATATATAAAAATGCACCCTTATGGGATCAGCCGGGGCAGCTACAAAACCCGGCTGATACCTGGGTGCAATTTTCATAAAGTCCGCTCTGCTTTAAATTAAAGGGTTCATAAATTGTTTTGGAGAAACTTTTGGAGAGATGATGATTTTTTCAAGGTGAGCGGAAGACGTAAACAACTATAAACGGCTGCCGGTTGCAGCCTTATCTTGCAACTTCTGTTTCATTATAGTATAATAAACGCATAAATTCTTGCACAATTCCATAATTTTCTTGCATTATTCTATATTTTTTGAGAGGTTTCTATATTCGATGAAAAAAGAAGAAGTTGGTAGAAACGAATATGGCATTCACCCCAAAACCGATTATTTTGCCCACAAGGAAGGCGCACTCCCCATCTGCTATTACCATTTTGAATATCCGGTTAATATTCTCAATTTTCAATCACATTGGCATGAAGAAATTGAGATCACCTATGTTTGCGCCGGGAGCGGAAAATACCGCATTGATTCCACAGACTATACCATCCGGCAGGGAGACATTCTTTTTATCGCCCCCAACACGATCCACTCGGGCGGAATGACAGATGCAGACCCTCTTAAAACGGATGTGTTTATTTTTCATACAAATCTGCTGTGCCCTGCAAACGCAGATGTGCAGATCAATCAGTTCCTTACACCCATCAGAAATGGCGCGGTTCGTATTCCTTCTATCATTCATCCGACAGACCGAGCCTATACAGATTTAAAAAACGTATTGTTTGCGGTAAAGTCCTGTATGGAAAAAAAGGAATACGCTTTCCAGTTGGAGGTCAAAGCACGGCTCTTACAGTTTTTTACACTGCTTTACCGCAACGCCTATGTACAGATGCAGCGCGTTTCTTTCAGTTATACAAAAAATGAAGAACGAATTAAATCGGTTATTGACTATATCGAGCGCAATTATCCCACACATCTGCCCGTTGAAAAGCTGGCCCAAATTTCCGGCTTTAGTCCATGCCATTTTATGAACCTGTTTAAAAAATATACCGGCAGCACCTGTACAAGCTTTGTAAATCAATTTCGTCTGGACTGCGCTGCACGCAAACTTTTGGAAACGGATGAATCGATTCTTTCCATTGCTTTAAACGCAGGCTTTAACAATATTTCCTTTTTCAACAGGGCGTTTAAAAAACAATTCGGCCAGACGCCTGGCCAGTATAGAAAAAGGTCAGAATAAAAATTGAAATAACGTCTGTAACCCCGCGATCTTTTATAGGGGTAATTTCTGTTTTTAAAAAAAGTGTAGAAAAATGTCGAATTTCTATTGTGAAAAGTCTTCACATGCGCTATAATCTATTCGTAACGCTGCAAAAGGAGGTGGCAGGGTATGCCCTACCAGGAAGAAGCGCAGTTGGAAACGCAGCTTACGAATTTTTTGCAAAGCACAGGGTATGCAAAGATAAAGCTCCCGAATGAAACGGCATTGGTCGAAAATTTAAAAACGCAGCTTTTTCTTGTAAACCGGGAAAGACTGCACAACCGTATGCTGACAAACACAGAGCTAAAAAGTGTTTTACAACACTTTGCCTGCCGCAATGTGTTTGATTGTGCAAAAGTGCTTCGGGAACCATTTATACTGCATCGGGAGGATAAAAGCAGGGTTTACATCCATTTTTGGGAGCAAAATGCATATGACGCCAACATCTTTCAACTGGCCCGACAGACCACTGTACACGGAAACAGAAGCAACAGATATGACCTGCTCCTTTTAATCAACGGCCTTCCTCTTGTGCAAATAGAGCTCAAGCGCAGAGGCGTCGACCTGAAAGAAGCTTTTTACCAAATTCGCCGTTACCGGCATGACTGCTGCGCAGGTCTTTACAATTGCCTGCAGCTTTTTGTGATCTCAAATGGAACAGATACAAAATATTTTTCCAACACAGACCATACGCTTGCTTACACAGATACCTTTTATTGGACCGATGCGCATAACAGGCGTATTGCCGACTTGTCTGCATTTGCATCTACCTTTTTGAGAAAACAGCGTCTGTGGGAAATTCTGACACATTATATGGTGCTCAATGCGTCGGAAAAATCCCTGATGGTAATGCGGCCTTATCAAATACATGCCTGCAAAGCACTGGTTCGGCATGCGCTTTATACAGCTGGCAACGGATATATATGGCATACAACGGGTAGTGGAAAAACGCTGACTGCCTTTAAGGCAAGCAAGCTTCTGTCCGCCTGTCCATGTGTAAAAAAAGTGTTTCTTCTGGTCGACCGCCGGGATCTTGACATGCAGACATGTGAAGAATTTAATAAACTTGAAGCGGGCTGCATCGACTGTACAGATAAAACCGACGCGCTTATTCTTCAAATCCAAAACCCCGTAAAACAGCTGATTATCACAACCATCCAAAAAATGTCCCGTGCAGTGCGCCTGCCTAAATATCAAAGCTGCATGGCTGCATATAAAAAAGAAAAGCTGATCTTTATCGTAGATGAGTGCCATCGCTCGCAATTTGGCCAAATGCACCGCACAATCCAAAAATATTTTCAAAACGCCCAGTATTTTGGTTTTACCGGCACGCCGCGCTTTAAAGAAAACCAAAGCCGGGACGGGAGGTCTACAGCAGATATTTTTCAAACCTGCCTGCACGCCTATTTAATGAAGGATGCTATCTTGGACTGCAATGTGCTGGGGTTTTCTGTGGAATATTTTCACGCGCGGTCCTCTGAATGGGGGGCCGAAAGCCGCACACTCCAGCTTGAAGGCGCCTGTTATAATCGCGACCGGCAGGTTGCTGCGGTCGCAGAGCAGATCCTGCTTATGCATAACCGAAAAACCTGCAACAGAAAATATAACGCCCTGTTTGCTATAGAAAGCGTCGAGATGCTTGTAAAGTATTATGATTATTTCAGATCTGTCTCTCACGATCTGAAAATTGCTGCTGTCTTTACCTTTCATGCAAATACGGACACAACACACCTTGCAGAAACGCCTCGGGACAGTTTGGAGCGCATAATTGCAGATTATAACCGTATGTTTGCCTGCAATTATACGACCGAACGTTATAGCGAATATGTTTGTGACCTGTCAAGAAAAGTAAAAAATGTGCAAATTGACATATTGCTTGTAGTGGGCATGTTCCTGACTGGCTTTGACAGTAAAATGCTTAATACCCTATATATAGACAAAAATATGCAGTACCACGACCTGCTCCAGGCATACTCCAGGACAAACCGGGTAGAATCCGCCACCAAACCGCATGGAAATATTGTCTGCTTCCGCAACCTTAAGGAAAAAACCGATCAGGCCGTTTGCTTGTTCTCCAAAACAGACTGTACCGACACAGTGCTGCGCGCAGGCTATAGCACCTATCTTGCAAAGTGCAGGCAGGCACTGGTGGAGCTGTACGCATTGGCTCCCACACCGCAGTCTGTAGATACATTTACTGCAAAAGAAATAAAAGAAGCTTTTATTGGGGCTTTCCGCACCTTGTCCAAAGTGCTTATATGCCTTCAAAGCTTTGCCGAATTTTCGTTTGAAGACAGCGGTATTGCTATAACCCCACGGCTGTTTCAGGACTATAAAAGCAAATATTTAAAAATTATAAAGGAAACCAGACATTGTAAAACCTGTGCGCCGGCTTCTTCGCGCAGTACGGATTTTTCGCTTGAAATATTTCATACGGATACAATTAACGTGGAATATATTATGCATTTAATCCGCAACGTAACCCTAACAGATCAGGAAAAACAGGAAAAAGAAATTGCCGCAATCATAGAAAAAATTGATCAAAGCGACGTTTTACAGCTGCAATTAAAAGGCAATTTAATCAAAGGATTTCTTACCTCTGTACTACCCTCTCTTCCAACAGGAAGCCACATTCAGCAAGCTTACCAAGCCTTTGAACGGCAGCAAAAGGAGCGGGAGCTTTTTTGTTTTGCACAGGAAAACCATATCAGCGCCTCCGTGGTGGAAAAGGAAATAAACAATTTCATGCTCTCAGGAAACATCCGGCGGAGCGCTATTATCCAAAACATTCATAAAAGCTTTCGGGAAAAAAAGCAGCTTACCGACAAAATCGCTATGTTTATACGGGAATATACCCTAAAATATGAATAAAAGCGGGGAATTACATGTCATCCAATATAACGCAAATGGAACAACAGAAAAATCTGCATAACCGCCTGTGGGCAATTGCAAACGACCTG
Source organism: uncultured Oscillospiraceae bacterium (assembly GCA_900541975.1). Lineage (GTDB taxonomy): Bacteria > Bacillota > Clostridia > Oscillospirales > Acutalibacteraceae > Scatavimonas > Scatavimonas merdigallinarum. The sequence goes on from UQLR01000012.1 coordinate 75,373, forward strand.
CGCGGCTCTATGGAAGCAGGTGAATTTAAACACTACATTTTAGGATTGATCTTTTACCGCTATCTTTCTGAAAAGCTTGAACAAACCGTTGAAATTCTCCTTAAGGATGATCATCTAAGTTATGAGCAGGCATGGGAAGACACAGAACTGCATAACGCTTTAAAGGAAGAATTAATAGAGGAAGCAGGCTATTTGATTGAACCGCAATACCTTTTTCCCAAAATTGTCCGCAGCGTGCATGCAGGTACCTTTTCAGTGGAAACTCTGCACACGGCTATTGAAAAGATGATAGAATCCACCATTGGCTTTCAAAGCCGGCAGGCTTTTGAAAACCTGTTTAACGATATGGATCTGAACTCCGTAAAGCTGGGAAGAGACGCCGCTGCGCGCTCACAACTGATTGCAAAAATTCTATGCAACATCCATGAAATTCCCTTTTCATATAAAAGCTCTGAAATTGACGTGCTGGGCGACGCATACGAATATTTAATTGCACAGTTTGCTGCAACCGCCGGAAAAAAAGCCGGAGAGTTTTATACCCCCCAGCAGGTGTCAAAAATCCTCGCTAAAATTGTAACGATTGGAAAAAACACGTTAAAAAGCGTATACGACCCCACCTGCGGTTCCGGCTCTTTACTTTTACAGGTGGCAAAGGAAGCCGACGTATACAATTTTTACGGGCAGGAACTGACAGCTTCTACCTGTAATTTGGCGCGAATGAATATGCTTTTACACGACATCCCTTACACAAACTTTTCTATCAAAAATGACGATACCCTCGAAAACGACCAGTTCACAGATATGTATTTCGACGCAATTGTCGCCAATCCTCCCTACTCGGCAAAGTGGTCTGCTTCTCCAAAATTTTTGCTGGACGCGCGCTTTTCTTCGTATGGAAAGCTGCCGCCAAAATCAAAAGCAGATTATGCTTTTGTTTTGCATATGCTCCATCACCTGCACCCCGACGGCGTCATGGCAGTAGTGCTGCCGCACGGCGTATTATTCCGCGCTGCCGCAGAAAGCATCATACGGCGCTTTTTGATTGAAACAAAAAACTGCCTGGATGCCGTCATCGGCCTGCCTGCAAACATCTTTTTCGGCACTTCGATCCCTACTGTCATTCTGGTTTTTCAAAAAAAGCGCGCGCATGTAGATGACATATATTTTATAGACGCCTCCAGCGACTTTGAAAAAAACAAGAACAAAAACGCGCTGCGCGATTTGGATGTAAACAAAATCGTCCGGCACTATAAACTGCGCAAAACAACAAAAAAATATGCAAGAGCCGTCACGCGCAAAGAAATTGCCGAAAACGGGTACAACCTGAGCATTGCACGTTATATTGACCGTTACGAGGAGCAGGAGAACATCGATATAAACGTCATTATGCATAAACTGCGCGGGCTGGACACACAGGCATATAAGGTAGACCGCGCGCTGAACCGCTATCTGGCAGAGCTTGGGCTTGAAGAGTTTTGACTTTGCCGTGCTTTATTTGCATATGCAGTATGTACTGTTTTCTGCGCTTATAAAAACAGAAGCGAATTTCTATGGCAAAATTTGTTGCAACAGCGCCTGCTTGTAGGTATACAGGCAATTTATTTTTTCCTCACACAACGCAACGGCTCTGTCTGCTTTTTCAAGCATATCCGCCGTTTTTTTCTGTTCTTCAAACGAAGGAAAGCGCAGCTGCATATCTGCAATCTGCGTATATTTTAACGTGCACACGTCGTCCGTAAGGCCCTGGGAATAGTACTTAAACAGGTTTTGCATCTTTTTTGTTTTAAACAACTGCACAATCCACCGGGCGTCTATCTGCTCAGAAGGAACCAGTACGGTATAAGCAGGGCTTACAATACCCTTATATGGGGAAACGCCGCAGGCCCCCTGCCACATACGCATAGAGTTGCAGACAATATCGCCCGGTATGGCCAGCTTATACCTCCGCTTATCTGAACTGGAAACATCCATGGTACCCAGCTCGCTGCGCTTTTTCACACCGCTTTCCTTTGTAACCGACAGCAGTTCCAGTCCCGCCGCACCCCTGCGCACACGTTGTGGAAGGATTTCCCGAACTTTTGCACTGTTCCACCCTTTCCGCTTTTCTTCACTCTTTTCAAAAAAACAAATTTGCAGCAGCCCCAGCTTATACTGGCGCAAAAGCGCTGCTCTTTCTTGTTGCAGCTTTATTTTTTTGTCCAATAAAAAGATGGTTTGTGCAATTTTGTCCTGCTCCGCCCTTTCGGGAACGTAAAAACCGTAGCGCATATATTCCCGCAGATTGATCCCAGGCTGCCCGGAACGCGTCGACATAACCGCCACCCATTTTTTATATGCGTGCGTAAGGGTCTGGCTAAATACAAAACGGCTGTTATAGTCGTCTTTTATATGCGCACGAATTAAAAAGCCGGAAAAATACAGCTTTCCATCGCTTTCGTCATATAAATAGGTTTTTCCCGTGCTCGTCCCGGTTCTGGCAAATAAAATATCGTTCCGCCCCACAAGATATTGCTCCTGCGGCACTTGCACAGGCGACTTGCCGTTGTGCGCAAGATATTTGCGTGTTTTATCGTCAATATCGGTAATCCGTATATAACCATGTATACCGTCATATGGGCCTGCCGCTACATTTACACCATAGTCAAACGATGTTGCGGCGTCTGCAAGGCGTATAAAACGCCACGGCTTGTGAAAACCCTGGAATCTGCGCTTAGGATATGACAAAATTTCACCATCTTTCTACAAAATAATACATTATATTATAAATTAAAAGTGCATAAAAAGCAAGGCGCTTTTTATGGAAAAAAGTTATGTAAAAACTTCCAAATAAAACCCTGGTGAAAAATCTGTATAGCACTTCCAACTATACATATAATAAGTAGCGTGACGTACAAACAACATGTACATGCCAGACAATTTTCAAGAATATTTTGGAGGTTTAATTTTATATGAAAGCAACAGGAATTGTAAGAAGAATTGACGATCTGGGAAGAGTCGTTATTCCAAAAGAAATCCGGCGCACCCTGCGAATTCGCGAAGGCGATCCTCTGGAAATTTACACTGACAGCGACGGCGAGGTTATATTTAAAAAATACTCCCCTGTAGGCGAGCTTTCCAACTTTGCATCCCAATATGCCGAAGTTCTTGCTAAAATTTCCGGCCTTCCTACGTTGATCAGCGACCGCGACCATATTGTGGCGGCGGCGGGTGTTTCCAAAAGAGAATATCTGGAACGCCGTGTAACCCCCGTAATTGAAGAGTTTATGGAAACACGCAGAAGCTTTGCGGCACACTCCGGCGATATGAGCGAAATCCAGCCGGTAGAAGGCATGGAACGCGGCGCGGCGATTATGTACCCCATTATTGCCGCCGGGGATGTAACAGGAAGCGTTATCATGCTCTGTGGAGAAAACCACGCCGTACCGTCTGAGGCGGAAATTAAGCTCACACAGTCAGCCGCGGCATTTTTAGGTAAGCAAATGGAAGAATAACCAAAGCGCCGGACCCGTACAGAGCCCGGCGCTGTTATTGCAGGACAAAACCTTTTTTCTTGACAAAAAAGATATTTTATGGTAATTTTCATTTAGCTAAAGCAATGTAAAGGGGGCGGCTTGATGCGTTCTTTCCGTAGCAGATAAACAGGCAGTCGGTAGGCTTTTCATCTGGGAAACAGTCCTTTTTTCTGTTTTTACGGGCAAGAATATTTTGCTGCAAAAGTATATTGGTCAGCTTACTTTTACACCGCATTGAAAACAGCAGGACACAAGGCTATATTCAGGCCCGGTGCCCTGTTTTTTATTGTTATTTATATTTTGATAAAAACTAAAGGAAATACATAATCTACATAGGAGATTCCCATATGACAAAAACAACACACACATGGAAAAAACCATTTTTTACGATCGCCACTGGGCAAACCGTTTCCCTGATCGGCAGCAGCGCCGTACAGTTTGCCGTGATCTGGTGGCTTGCCAGCGAAACCGGCTCGGCTCTGATGCTTGCTTTCTCCGGTTTAATGGCTTTTCTTCCGCAAGCAATTTTAGGCCCCTTCGCAGGCGTCTGGATTGACCGCTTAAAGCGCAAATATGTTGTAATTACCGCGGACCTATTTATTGGGGTTGCCGCACTGGTGTTTGCCATATTTTTCTGGATTGGCCCGGTACCATACTGGAGCGCCTGTATCGTTTTGGGCGTCCGCGCTGTGGGGGGCGTATTCCATACCCCGGCTATACAGGCAATGATCCCCATGCTGGTCCCAAAAGAACAACTGGTGCGCGCAAACGGCTGGAGCCAGTTTATGCAGTCGGGCGCCTTTATGCTTGGCCCTGTTCTGGGTGCGGCAATGTATGGTGTTCTCCCCATGCCGGTTATCCTTCTTACAGATTTTTTTGGCGCACTTGTTGCAAGCTTTACCGTATGCATCGTGCATATTCCAGATTCTACACGTGCGCATCAGAAAACTGCCGGTTTTTGGAAAGAGTTAAAAGAGGGCGCGAACGTTTTCCGTCACGACAAGAAGCTGTGCGGTCTTTTGGCTGCGACAGCCGTATGCATGATTTTCTATATGCCGCTTTCATCGCTTTATCCATTGATGACAAGCACGCATTTTGAGGCCTCCGCGTTACATGCCAGCATTGTGGAATTCTTATATGCCGCCGGGATGATGGTGTCTTCCCTGTTGCTTGGGACTTGTGGAAAGATTACCCGCAAGCTTTTAGCAGCGCATATTGGAGCGCTGGGCGTAGGCCTTACCTCGCTTCTCTGCGGCATATTACCTGCCCAGATGTGGGCTTTCTGGGTTTTTGCATTTCTGTGCCTGTTTATGGGAGGAGGCGGCAACCTTTACAATATCGCCTGCATTTCCTATATGCAGGAAACCATACCGTCACAGGCGCAGGGGCGCGCTTTTTCCCTAATGGGCAGCGTTATGTCTCTGGCCATGCCCGTCGGGCTTTTGATCTCCGGCCCGGTAGCAGAAGGCTGGGGAATCGCAAGCTGGTTTTTGCTTACCGGCATCGTTACGTTGACCATTACCGCATGCAGCTTTTTATATTTAAAAAAACAGCAGAAGCAGGCGTAGCCCGCCTGCGTTTTGCATCCTCTGTTCTGCAACAAGAAAACGCCTGCCATTTTTTATGATGGCAGGCGTTTTGTATATTTATAAAATCTGTGTCGCTTATGCTTTTTCCCGTCTTTTCAGAACGACAACGGCTGCAGCGGCACCTATCAGCGCCAGAAGCGGCAAGAACACCGCCGTTTGGTCGCCTGTTGCAGCAGCGCCTTTCCCCGCGCTTTGTGTTTCCTTCCCGCTCTGCGCCTGAGAGGATGGCTCCTGTGAATGTACTGCCGACGAATCGGAAGTGGTCGCTGCCTGGGTTGAAAGTTCCGTTGCCGGCTCGCTTTGCGGCTGGGTGGGATCCTCCTGCGGCTGTGTTGGCTGCCGGCCGGTTATATTGGTCAAACGTACCGCATCTATCGAGCCTTCCACACCGACATTGCTGATAAACTTGGTCAGTGCGTCGTCGCAGGTTGTGTATTCGCTGATTTTCTCTGCCTGTGCGATCGCCGGATAATCGCTGTCTTCCATAATATAATTGTTACCCGCTACGGTATACATTTTTTCCAGGTCTATTGGCTCTCCGCCCACGGTCACAGAAGAAACACGGCTGCCAAAGGGTTTCTCTTCATCAAATTCTGCCGTTATTCCGCCAAATTGCAGATAGCTTCCGTCATTTTCAGGCCATTCTGTGCTTGTACCTGCAAAAGCAGCCGCCGTACGGATACCCAGATCGACCGATAATTCCAGTGTATCCAACAAATCCTTACCGCTGATCTGTTTCGTAACAATAATATTGCCAAACGGGGCGACATTGATAATGTCTCTTTTTGTAATTTCTCCCTGCTGAATAGAGGAACGTATACCCCCGCCATTTTCAATGGCAACGTCCGCCCCTGTTTCATACAGGTATGTATCTGTGACAACCCTGCCCAAATTGGTTTCCTGTGTTCTGACCTGGGATTTCTCTCCGTCAAGTAAAACCGGCGTGCTGCCCACTATTTCGTCTAAAATTACAGTCTGGCGGTCGTTAATCTGTGTAAGCAGCGATAAAATTTGTGGATCTTCCTGGTAAAGCGCCGCATCCTTGAAAGTAATAAGCTTTGCTTCTTTTTTAACAATCGTATCTGTATCTTTAGAATATACCAGATCGACCTGGCCGATATTTCTCATATATTCCCCTGCTTCTACAATCAGCGTGCCGTTGATCTCCTCTTGCAGTTCAACATGCAGATGGCCGCAGATCAGAAGATCAACCCCATTTACTGTACTGGCAAATTTTTCGTGATCCACACAATGCGACAGACAAATAATCACTGCGCACTGCTCTTGTTCAAGCTGCTCTACCATCTTGTTTGCATAAGCGTACATATCTGTATACTCTATGCCCTGCATCAAACTTGGATTGGTTGCTCCATATACGGCAGGGTCGATCACTCCGAAGACGCCAACTTTTACGCCGTCTATCTCTTTTATAATATAGTCGGTATCAAAAAACTTCTCACTGCCGTCTTTCAAGACATTGCCCGCCATGATTGGCATGCCGGAAAGTTCCTCCAGTCGTTTGAGCTGCGCCTGTCCATAGTTCCAATCATGGTTGCCTGGCGTCATTGCGTCATATCCCAAAGCGTTTACAAGCTGCGCTATGCTTTCCCCATTTTCAATGGTGGCAAACGCCTGTCCATGGAACAGATCGCCCGCATCCAAAAGCAAGTCGGCCCCTATTGTATCTACAATTGTCTTTGCCTTTGGAAAGCCGATTGTCTGGTTATACTCGTCATAGCTGTTCCTGGCGTGGATATCATTGGTATGTGCCACGGTAATGGTCACTGTACCGTCGTCTGCTGCTGTAACCTGCAGGCAAAACGCCGTGCATACAAGCATCAGACAAAGCAGCAAAGATAAAACTTTCTTCATTTTTTCTTCCTCTTTCCTGATTTTACATCTATAAAAATACGTTTGTGCCTATTATAAAGCTATACAGAAAAAAATGCAAGGCGTTCCCCGCGGCATTCTCCATATAGAAAACCTCCCGTTTTTTTGTAACCAAAAAATTGCATTTACAATATACTATAATGTAACGCTTGAAAGGAGGAAACAACGCTATGTGCAATAACTTATTCGGCGGCAGCAGCTGCTCATGGGTAATTCTTCTGGTTATCATCCTCATTGTTTGCTGCAATGGTAATGACGATTGTGGTTGCAATAACAACAACTGTGGTTGCTGCTAACAAGCAAACTGATTTAAAAAGCGCAGGCATCCCGTACGGGATGCCTGCCACCTTTTTACAGGGCATTTTCCGTCAACATGAAAAATTGCAAAAAACAGTTGACAAAAAAAGCGCAAAGTGGTATAGTATTTTAGCGTCAAGTTGATGCGCTGGTGTAGCTCAGTTGGTAGAGCAGCTGATTTGTAATCAGCAGGTCGGGGGT
>UQLR01000013.1 GCA_900541975.1 uncultured Oscillospiraceae bacterium
GAGCATGCGGCTGTTAACCGCAGGGTCGTTGGTTCGAGTCCAACTTGGGGAGCCATGCGCCGCGGATCATTATGGTCCGCGGCGATTTTTCTTTTGGAGAGTATTGCTTTTGCGCACGGTGCTTCTGTTTTTCGTAAAAGGTATGTTTACATTGGATAAGACACAATAAATTGCACAGATTAAAAATATGAAAAATAAGATTGGCAAAAATCTCGGAAAAATTGAAAACCGAACACTACTTGTAACAACAGTACATATAAACACCGCTTGCTATTTTTATATAATATGCTATAATAAGAACAACCAGTTGAAAGCGTTTCAATTTTATATGTCAGCTTACAGCTGTAGATGGAAATGAGGATTCTTGCTATGTATTTAGAGGAAAAGGGAGTTGTCTTTTCATAAACATTTAGGTAAGCTAAAATTTTATTTAATTATCATTATGGAGGGATATATAAATGAATATTGCGTTAAAGACAGAAGATGGAAAGACGTTTATAGAATTAGATGGAAGACTGGATACAACCTCCGCTCCTGAACTTGAACATCGGCTTGGGGACGTTCCTGAAGACGCTCATACGGTTATTTTTGACTTTGCAAAACTCCGTTATATTTCAAGCGCAGGGCTCAGAGTCCTTTTGGCGATAAAGAAAAAGCTGGGGGCAAAGCAAGGGGAGATCATCATCCGCAATGCGAATGAACTTGTAATGGAAGTCTTTGAAGCAACGGGCTTTACGGATATTCTTACGATTGAAAACGAATAGTTGCGCATAACAGAATGGAGGCCAAAATGAGTATTGATATAAGTAAGCTTTCTCTGGCAGGACAGGTGAATTATAAAAAGGTCATGGAAGGGATACCGATATGGCACAGGTTTATAGAGCTTTCAAAGGATCCTATGAAGCATAATGAAGAATTCCTTATGCAGGTTATCCGTGACAATAAAGACACAGAATATGGAAAAAAATATGATTTTGAAAATATACATACAATAGAAGATTTTCAGAAAAAGGTCCCCATAACAAAATACGACGATTATGCAGAATACATTCTTCGTATGACGGAGGATGGGGAAGAAAATCTGATCTGCGCATATCCCATAAAGCATTATAACAAATCATCGGGGACTATGGGGAATCCGAAAAGACTGCCTATGTCGGAAAAAGCGCTTAATATTTTTGACAGCTATGTTATGAAATGCGCCTATGGGCTGGCGGGTGAAAAACTTGGCCTAGACTGGATCGACGCAAAAACCATTGCCCTTACCGAATCTTCAGCAACAGAAGAGGTACTCAAATGCGGAGCAACCTATGGTGCCGTGTCCGCAAAAGCAGTGCGTCAGTTCAGACCCTATCTGGAGATGCTGTTTACCTCGCCGGATGAAGCTGCATTTCCGCTGCCCGATACAAATACAAGGTATCTTCATGCCCTGTTCAGCCTTATGGACAGCGGCGTGACAAATGTAACAGTATCATTTTTCAGCTTCTTTCTGGAGCTTTTGCGTTATATTGAAGGAAACTGGGAAATGCTTGTGAATGACATGGAACGCGGTACCATTGACGCTTCTGTAAAAATGTCCGATGCGGTTAGAAAAAGTGTTGAATCAAAGATGAAGCCTATGCCGGAAAGAGCGGCACAATTGCGCGAGATATTTAAGCAAGGCTTTGATACGCCGTTTATTTCCAAGGTGTGGCCCAGAATGAAATTTATTGCGGGTATAGGAACGGGTGGATTTAAACTGTATGCGGACAAAATAAAAGAAAAATACAGTGGTGACCAGGTTGCGCAGTTAAAGCTTGGTATTTCTGCTTCTGAGGGAACATTTACGGTGCCGGTTGATTTGAACCGAGAAGATACCGCCTTGATTCCCGACAGTGTATTTTTTGAATTTCTGCCGCTGGATGCGGACGACGATTTTTCAAAAATTGTTACAATGGATAAGCTTGAAATAGGAAAGGATTATGAAATTATAATCACAAATTGTTCAGGCTTTTATCGTTACCGTATGCGTGATGCTATAAGAGTTACGGGGATGTTCAACAATACGCCTACGGTTCAGTTCTTGTTTAGAATTGACCAGACTGTAAGTATAATGGGTGAAAAAACGACGGAGATCGCTTTGCGGGCTGCTGCGGAAAATACTGCCAAGGAGCTTGGATTTGAATTAATAGATTTTTCCATGTATCCCGATATGGATGCCACTCCCGCAAGATACCTGTATTTTATGGAAATAGGCGAAAAGCCGAAAGAGCTTAAACCAAAGGAAATACGCCATGTTCTTGAGCAAAAGCTTGCAGAAGCGAATCCGTCTATGGGCGATAAGGTTAAAAAAGGCATTTGCGGTGCGACAAAGCTGAATTTCCTTGAGGCGGAAACATATATGCTCTACAGAGATCTTATGATTTCAAAAGGAACGGCTTCCGGCCAGCTTAAGCCTGTACGTGTAATAAATAATGAATTGCAGCGTAAATTTTTCTTTGGATTAACAGAGTATGGTGTTGAGTTTGTAAGATAAATCCATGCGGCAATGGGGCAGGGCAATGCTCTGCCTCTATTCATATATATGGGTGTATGCGGAGGTAGTAACATGGCCGAATTGACCATTGAAGCAAAGCTGGATAAACTGGCAAGCGTGATAAATTTTGTGAATGCCCAATTTACTGATAAGCGGTATAATGAGAACGCATTGCTCCGTATCAATATTGCTGTAGAGGAATTATTTGTTAATATTGCGCGCTATGCATATCCAAACCAAAGTGGTAGCGTTACTGTACAGATAGATTTTAAAAATAGAAGTCAGGTACATATAACGTTTATTGACAGCGGGATTCCCTTTAATCCATTGGAGCAAAAGGATCCGGATATTACGCTTACAGCGCAGCAGCGGCGTGTAGGCGGCCTTGGAATTTTTATGGTCAAAAAGAGCATGGACTCTATGCAATATGAATATACTGTAGGACAAAACCGACTTACGATTGTGAAAACTTTTGCGGATGAAGAAGGATAAATTATACTTTACGGAAAATATTTGCCAACCGGTAGATACCTGCGGAAATTTCTTAAATGAACTGGTTCTTGCTTAAGATCGCCGTAAAACGGCCATTACAAGCTTTCGCTATGTGATTGGTATCGCTGGCGGCGCATCTGCTTGCGCTAAAAACACAAATGTATGATGGAGGGATTATACATGAAACAAAAAAACGAAATTTTATATCAGGCAGCCAATGCTTCACAAAAGGGATTGCCCGTATTGCTTCGCAAAGCGGCAATAAACTATGAAAATGTACAGGAAGAAACGCTTCTGGATATTCTTGCCTGCGCGCAGAATAGTGAATTTGGGAAAAAGTATCGCTTTGACAAAATGAAAAGCGCAGACGACTTCCGCAAAAATGTTCCAATCACAGAATTTAACGATTACAGGAATTATATTGAAAGAATGAAAAAAGGGGAAGAAAATGTTCTTTATGATGGAAAGACCTTATCCTTTGTAATGACAAGCGGGACAACAGGAGGCGAAAAATATATCCCTGAAAGTCCGCGGGGGGAGCTTGTCAAAAAGATTGTAAGCAATATGCGTACACTGGAAATGATACGCTGTTGCCCTGAAGCTATGCTGCCGGATAAAAAGATTTTGGCCATTACAAATTTGGCCGTGTATAATAAAACAGAGGGCGGAATCCCCGTTGGTTCGGCCTCGGGCCAGGCCGCAGGAGCGGATGCTGCGGCGGCAGAGAAACTGGTTCTACCGCCTGTTCTGCTTACAGCGGCGGAACTTGAGCTTGAAACCGTAGATTATTTATCGGTATTGTTCAGTATTGCAAACAGAAACGTGATTGCGCTGATATGCAATAATGTGGCGCATTTTGAAATGCTGCTTAAGCTGTTAAACAGCCGTTTTGATTCTTTTGTAAGCGATATACGCAGTGGCACAATTTCCGTGGAAATCAGTGATAAGCTGAGAGCAGAGCTTATGAAGTCTTGGAAAGCAGATGCCCGGCGTGCAGAGGAGCTTGAAAAAATCTATCAGCAAAAGGGAAGCCTTACCACAGAGGATATTTGGACAGGGTTTAAATTTGTAAGCTGCTGGCTATCCTCGGACGTGGGGCGTATTGCAAAGGAGCTGAGGGGGCTTTTCCCGAAAAACACAATGTTCTTTGACTGGGGCTACGGCGCCAGTGAGGGTAAATTTAACGTGCCTGTCCAGCCAGATCAATCAGGCGGTCTTGTGGCGGGCTTCGGCTACTTCTTTGAATTTTTGCCAATCGGTGGAAAGGACCCTATTCTTTTAAAGGATACAATAGACGGGGAGATGTATGAGCTTATTTTTACCACCTATTCAGGTCTCTACAGGTATAACATACATGACATCGTAAAAATAAGCGATAACAACGACGGCTCAAAGTCTATGGAGTTTGTATGCAAAGCTTCAGATAAGCTTGTTTTGGGTGGAAAAGAGCTTTATTCTGTTTATCTTACAGATATTGTTGAAAGTTATGAAAAGGCGAATAATACCACTATACGCCTTTTCCAGGGTGAAAATTTAAACGAATCCTTACAGCTTTATATTGAACCGGTGGATAAAAATATAGATAAAACCGGGTTTGAAGCGTATATGAAAGCCGAATTAAACAAGATTGGAATTCTGCTTGCAGGAGTGGAATGGAAAGAATCCGGCTACCGAAATGCGCTGTTTAATAAACGGGTCAGCGCCGGAAAAACCATAAACCAGACAAAGCTTCGTATATTTATTTAAGAAAGGAACTATCTTATGCAGCAGATAAGAATAAAAGCTGTAGGTGATAATCTGATCCATAAGGAATTATATCATGCGGCTGAATATGAAAAGGGAAGATACAATTTTGACGAAATGTTTGTAAATATTCAGGGTGCGCTTGCAGATGCGGATGTAGCGGTTATCAATCAGGAGACGATTCTTGTAAACGATGCGTCCAGGATAAGTTCCTTTCCTAAATTTGGAAGCCCCAGCGAGCTAGGAGATGCAATTGTAAAGGCAGGATTTAACGTTGTTACCCACGCTTCAAACCATGCACTGGACAAAGGGGTTAAAGCCATAAAGGATACCGTATCTTTTTGGAGGGAAAAGTACCCTGGTATTACATATGTTGGTATACATGGCAGTGAAAAGGATCAAAGTACAGTAAGAGTTCTTGAAAAAAACGGTATACGCGTTGCCCTTCTGAATTATACGAAAAGTCTTAATTTTCAAAGAGTTCCCAGGGAATATCCTTACTGTGTGGATTTAATGAGACGAAACAGAAAGAAACAAATAAAAGAGGATATAAAGAGGGCAAAAGGTAAAGCGGAATTTGTTATTGTATTTCCGCACTGGGGCTGCGAATACCTGTATGAACCTGTAAAATCACAGCGTGCATGGGCATCTTTCTTTGCTGAAAGCGGCGCAGATTTAATTATAGGAACGCACCCGCATGTTGTCCAGACCGTTGAGACAATTGCCGCGTCGGATGGAAGAAAGGTCCCCTGCCTGTATTCTTTGGGGAATTTCATTTCATGCCAGATAAAGCAGGGCACCATGCTTGGCGGTATGGCCGATATTGTTCTTGAAAGAACCAACGGAAAACCTACAGTAACAAAGGTTCAAATCCTACCGTTGGTAACACATACAGACAAAAACTACTCATACTTTACAACATATCCTTTAAAAGATTATTCAGATAAACTTGCTTCGGAAAATAAAATTTTCCATGTGGTAAAGCGTATATATAATATAGATGTAGACTGCAATTATCTCAATCGTCTTTTTAACGATATACTTGCACAACGCGCGCAGGAATATAATGAATTTAAAAAGCCGGCTGATGTTACATGGTCAAATATAAAAGGCGTTTTTAATGCGCTGGCCGGTAAAAATATAAAAAAATAGAAAGGCGTGATACATTTGATACGGCTTTTAAAAAGATACATAAAAAATTATTTTCCTGCGCTTATGGGGAATATTCTTTTTGTTGCGCTGCAAATTGTGATTCAAACGGTATTTATCATGTCTGAAATGAAAAACATTTTGGATAACGGAGTAGCGGCCAACAACATGACAATGATATGGCAATCCGGTCTGAAAATGCTTTTGTTTACGATTGCGTCCGGCGTATGTACAATTATTTCGTCCTATCTGAGTGCGCGTGTGACTGCCGGAGTAACCTGTGATATAAGAAAGGCCTGCTTTAAAAAGGTGACAAGCATGTCCTCGCAGTCCTATAACAGGTTTGGGGCCTCAACGCTTTCGACCAGGACAATGGCGGATGTGATGCAGATCCAAATTCTGATTATAAACATTCTTCGCACGAGTCTTATGGTTCCAATGATTATCGTATGTATGCTGTTTTTGATTTTCAGAATAAACCGTATGCTGTTTTGGGTTATGTTCGTTTCTTTTGCTGTTACGGTATTTTCACTTGCGTTTTTGGGCGCAAAGTCAAAGCCGCTGTTTGAGGTCCTTCAGAAAAAAATAGACAGAATCAGTATGCTTATGAAAGAAAAGCTCAGCGGCGTTCGGGCTATAAGAGCCTTTCGGAATCAGGATCTTGAAGAAAAGAAGCTGGAAGAGGCAAATGATGAAGCGTACAAGGCGGCAATATCGGCAAATGCCAAGATTAACTTTCTTGCTCCACTTTCTCTGATTATTATGAACTGGGCTGTCGTACTGATTTATTTTGTGGGAACCAAGCAACTCCAGATAAAAATGGCTTCCATAAGTGATTTGTTGCTCATTTTCCAATACCTTGCGTATTTTATTTCAAGTATAGCGGTTATTCCCGTGTTGGTTAATTTGCTGCCAAAGGTATCTGTTTCCTGCGCCAGAATTAACGCTTTGCTGGATGATGCAGGCGATGCGGCGCCCAACAGAAACAATGTGCGCAGTGGTATTGAGGCGGGCAAGGTTGAATTTTCCAATGTTATTTTTGGGTATTCAGGAGCTACAAATGTTATAACGGATATAACATTTACGGCAAAGCCGGGAAAAACGACCGCTTTTATTGGGACAACCGGTAGCGGTAAAACTACGATCATGAACCTTCTTATGGGGTTGTACCAAATGAATTTTGGAGAAATAAAAATTGACGGTACAAGCATACGCGACTATGACCCGGATTATCTGCGAAGCCGTATTTCCTACGGGACACAAAAGGCTATGGTGTTTCAGGATACTGTGTATAATAATATTTCCGCATATAACAAAGAATGTTCGGAAGAAAGGGTCAGGTTAGCGTGTGATGCGGCCGAATTCAGCGAAGTGCTTGAAAAAATGCCGGATGGAACCAATTCCATGATGGCGCAGGGCGGTATGAATATCTCGGGAGGGCAGCGTCAGCGGCTGTCGCTTGCAAGAACAATAGCAAAGGATGCGGCCATATACATATTTGATGACACCTTCTCGGCTTTGGACAGCAAAACAGAAGCATCGGTAAGAAAAAATATCAAAAATATTCTTAAGGGAAAAACCATAATCATGGTTGCGCAGAAAATAAGCACGATCGCCGATGCGGATAATATTATCGTACTTGACAAAGGGAGAATTGCCGGTCAGGGAACGCATGCATATCTGCTGGAAAATTGCGATGAATACAAAGAAATATATAATACCCAGTGCTATACTGAAAAGCAGGGTCCTTAACGCAAAGATAGCAGAATGGAGATTATTATGAAAAAAGTAAATAAAAATAAAAAAAGCAGTTCACCCGGCTTGACAAAAAAGATATTACGAGATATAGGAAACAAAAAGCTACTGATTGTTTCATCTATTGTAATAATTGCCGCTGCCAAAATATGCCTTTCGATTGCTCCTAAAATATCGGGAGGAATAACAGATTTTCTGGCACAGGCGGTTGTGACAGGGGATTTTCAAATTCCATGGATCATAGTGCAATGTCTGCTGCTTGCTGTGCTCTATCTGTTCGGTAATGGAGCAGACGGAATTGTAAACCGGAATATGGTAAAAATATCGCAGACGCTTTCCCGCAAGCTGAGAAACGACGCACAAAGAAAATTAAACCGTCTGGATTTTAATTATCTCGACACACATCCGGCGGGCGATATACTTTCAAGAGTTACAAATGACGTGCTGACTTTGTCAAACAGTATAGAATCAACCTTACCGACGCTTGTGGGGCAATTTATACTGCTTGTCGGCGTTGTAGTCATGATGATTGTCACAAATCCAACGCTTACGCTGATTTATGCCGTCACACTTCCGATCAGTTTTTGGATTACCTCGCTGATTGCAAAAAAGACGGGCGTACAGTTCAAAAAACAGCAGGATGCAATGGGAAATCTGAATGCGATGGTTTCAGACGTATATTCCAATCATATGATTTTGAAGGCATACGGATGCGAAAAAAGCAAGTCGGAGGACTTTGAAAACCTTAATAAAGAATTCTATCGTACATATGTTAAATCAAGATTTTTGTCGGGCTTTATGATCCCTATAGGCGTACTGGCAAACAACGTGTCCTATATTGTTTTGTGCGTGGCAGGAGGGCTTATGCTGATTAATCAAAGCCTGTCCATAGGTGAATTTCAGGCGTTCCTGTTTTATGGCAATATGATAGGCTCTCCGCTGTCGTCGTTTGCAAACTCCATAAATAACATGCAAAACGGTATATCCGCTTTACAGAGAATTTATGAATTTCTTGACGAAGAGGAAATGCCTGAAGAAAAGCCTGCCCTTACTATAGATCCTGATGCGATTAAAGGCGAGGTAAGATTTGAACATGTAAAATTTGGATATGTACCTGGAAAGACGTTGATGAAAGATGTGTCGCTTACTGCAAAGCCCGGTATGACTATGGCGGTTGTAGGGCCGTCCGGCGCTGGAAAAACAACGCTGATTAATTTGCTTATGAGATTTTATGATATCGACGCAGGGCATATATATCTGGACGGAAAGGACACCTCAAAGCTTTCAAAGGATAATTTAAGAAGCGCTTTTGGTATGGTTTTGCAGGATACCTGGATTTTCGATGGAACAATTGCAGAAAACATTGGCTATGGCAAGCGGGATGCTACTCGCGAAGAAATTATAGAAGCGGCCAGGCTTGTGCGATGTGATACCTTTATTGATAAACTGCCTGAAGGCTATGATACGCATATAAGCGAGGAAAACTCGGCTTTATCGTCCGGGGAAAAGCAACTTCTCGCAATAGCGCGAACCGTACTTGCCAATCCGCCTATTCTCATTCTTGATGAGGCAACCTCTCAAGTTGATACAAAGACGGAACTTTTAATCACGCAGGCAATGGAAAAAATGATGGAAAACAAAACGAGCTTTATCATAGCGCATAGGCTGTTTACTATCCGCAATGCCCAGGCTATTATATTTATGGTTGACGGGGATATTAAAGAGGTTGGGTCGCACGAAGAACTGCTTGCAAAGAAAGGGTTGTACGCTTCTATGTATAGCAGCGCCGCCGACAGTATTGAATAATTTCACAAATATTTTTAAATGAAAATATTTGTGAAAGGAGGCTTTCTGAAACAAATTATATAAGAGTTAATACCGTATCTGATTCAGGGATGCAGTATTTCCTTCGTCCTCCCAAAAACAAAGGGCCAGTGTTTAGATGAACACCGATAAGGAAGTATCAAAAACATACGAGCTTAACGGCTGACAAACAGGAAAGCAACAAGAAACTCACGCTCAAGTTAAAGAGCGTGAGTTTCTTGTTGCTTATTTCTTTTTGTTGTTATTAGCCATTTCTGCAATCTGCATTAAATTGCTAAAAGATTCTGGGTTTCGGAGTAACTCTGGAAGTAATACTTTCATCATAATTGTGTCAGCCGATTCTGTTTTTGCTGCATTGCTTAAGCTAGTTTGCATAATTGTCTGTAAGGTTTCATTATCTTTTTTTGAAATTTCGGTTTTTAAATCTGCAATAGAATCTTGAATTTGATAAAGTATAGGTAATAAACCAGAAAATGTTTTGTCATTTTTGTCATTTGCATTTCCATCTGATTCGTCAGCAGATTCAAAAGAAATTGCTGAAATTGTTTGTTGCAGGCGTTCTTTAATAGCCTCAACACTATCCAAATCAGTTAGGTCATATTCAAAAGTCCGAATGGTATTCACGTCAAAGGGTAGATTTTCTCCTTTACATTTGAGGTGAATAATAGGTTTCCCGGTACACTTTCTATAACCCATCTCGTAAAAAACATTAGGATTATGTCCTGAGATATCTGCGATGACCAAATCGGCAGATAAAAGTTTATCAATGATCGTTTGTGTTATTGAATCCGAATCATTAATCTGGTCTACTCTTTCGACGCTTAAACCACAACTTTGGCACACCGGATTAATGATGTGCTTTAACAATTTATCTGCATTTGTTCTAATTTCGCTACCTTCTTCGCCAATCGGAGAAACTACAAAACAATATTTCATGTTATCTGCACCTCTACTTTCTTTTGCAAGCATATATATTGCTCGGTCAATTTTAATGATAGTTTTATTTCTCAACAAAGTATTGATCGATCCAGCAAATTGCCCCTCGCTATATTCCGTTGCACCACATTGCTCTAAATAGATTTTCATCTCCTGCACGGAATGAGATTTCATGTCAGCAAGAAGATCTAAGATGATTTCTTGTAATCTTGCGCTCGTTATCAAACCATCACGCCCTTTCTTGCAGATATAATAGCATATTCCTTGCGGTAATGCAAGATATTTTTTTAGGATAAATCCAAGATTGCAAGATTTTTTCGCTATATACTGTTCGAGCGGTGTATAGCACAATCGATTCTACGCATTTAGGGTAAGATATTTGGGGAGCGGTGGTAAGATCCTATCATCATTATGGATAGCACAATAAAAAGCCTTAGAAATCAAGGGAGTTTATCTCCTAAATGCGTAGACACAATCACCATAATATCAGTGGGCGCAAGCAGTTTTCTGCTTGCGCCCCGCTTAATTACCACACAGCAAAGACGGAGGAAGCCGTCAAGGGCGCGAAGCGTTCATCTTGACCCTTGACGGCTTCCTTTGGCTTTGCTATTTCTTGACTACAATGGCTTCCACCAACTTTGCCTGCAAGCGGTGCTTCATATACTCATCGATGCCGATGTGCGGCAAACCGTTTTTATCATAGAGTGTTCGTGTGCAAATCTTGTTGATGTAACGGTCATAATACCGCAAGACGCGCTCCAATGCGAACGGATCACCGGCGCGGGCCGCTTCGATCACGTCCATTGGCAAAAGCATTCTGCCGTTAAAAGTTGCTTGCTTCATGTTAGTGCCTGACTTCTTTGGATTGTAAGTCTTTCTGCAATTCGTTCAGGGCTTTGGTGCGGTGCCGCTGGACGGCGCTGCGGGACATTCCCACAAGGCTGCCGATCTCACTGTCTGCCAGCTCTAACACACAATGCAGGATTAAAATGCCTTGCTCCTGTTCCGGCAGACTGGCAAAGGCGTCAGCCACCAGCTCGTCCCGGATATGTAAGGCATAGCCATAGGCCGTGAATAGGATGCTGTCGCTTGGGTATTCGTCCACCGTGCAGAGCTTGCCCATTTCATGCTGCGGCAAGGAACTGAACTCGGTTTCCCGGTTCCGCTGGTGGGCCAAATCCCGCAGGTGGGTTCTGGCCTCGTTGCGGAGAACGGTTTTGCAGAAAGCGTCAAACCGGCAGCGTTCTCCATAACCATCAGGAGTGTACTTCATCTTCTCACCCCCGATCTGCGGGAGAGTGAGAAGCCGGGGCCGGTTGCGCCGCCCCCTGTGTCCATGTTGCTGCGGAAATTTCGGCCCGCACCGAAAGGCCGCAGGAACCGACAAAATTCACCCGTCAAGTCGTAGATCCACCGGGCGGAAATGAAAGCGATATGAAGTTGACCTACATGGTATAATACATATTTTTGGCCGGAGTTATCCCCTATTGGGCACAGGCTTTTTTTAAGAAGTTGTTCCGTTGAAAAGCAAGTCGTATCAGCATGGTAGCTCCCTCCGCGGGCCGCCGATCCTGCGCCGGACAAAAGGAAAACGACAGCCTTGATTTCTCAAAGCCGCCGCTGGGTCATATGGGCGCATCAAAAGGGCTACTGTAGGGAGAGGCTACGTAAGGAAGTAGCCTCTCCCAAGTGCTTTGTAATCAGCCAGATTGATTGAAATTGTAGGAAAATCAATATATTTGGAGGATTACATAATGGAAAACAGAATTTATAACGAGCAGAACGGTTTATGGTACGAAAAGCAGGTCGATTACTATTTGCCTTGTCTGGCACTCCCCAAAGCAGAAAATCAGCCTGTCGGTGTATGGGGACAGCGACACGCACGATATTTGAAAGAACATCGCAAGGTTTTGTATATGAACCTGCTGACAAGCGGAAATTTAAATTCTCATCTTGCAGAAATTGATAAGCAGGCTGAGGATATGTTTTCTCGGTTGGTAAAGGAAATGGCAGAAAAGCAAGGTGTTACCGAACAGTTAAAGGCAAGTGAGCCGATGCTGTGGGTGGACAAAATGAACGCAATTCGCAATGCCGCTATGGAAGTGGTCAACAGCGAGGCGATTTTCGTATGAGAACAACGAAATATTATCTCTACTTGACCGATGAAGAATATCGCCTTGTGTTGCAATCGTTAGTTTCATTCAAAAATAGTCTTATCCGTGAAAGCAGATACACCGATGCAGTTGATGAACTTATCATTAAATTCTCAAAGGCAAAGGCAAAGAAAATACGAATAGCATAAAATTATGGAGGTCGATACCGTCAAAAGTATCGACCTCCATTGTCGTATTGCCTATTGTGTTGTAACGCTTTCGGGTGTCAATTTCCTTGCCATACAAGGCTTATTAAGGCTTGTTTTTCAGGCAGTAATTTTATATTACTTGCTTGGCTTTGGCTGATATAGGCGTTACACAAGTGCTGAAAACGCACCATAACGCCACAATATGAAAAAGTAATGATTTAGGTATAAACACCTTACCCCCCCTCAAAGTGCAGACTGAAAAAACGGCTTAAATAAAGGCTATTTTAAACCTGAAATTTCGACTATGCAAATCAAGGGCGAGGATACTTTCAGTGGTATCTTCGCCATTTGCCTAAACATATGTTGATATAACAATTTTTTACACCCATTTTACTCTACAATGATTTCGAATTTTACACACAAAATGTATAATAAACTTAATTCTGTAAAGGAGAGATTAAAATATGAAGAAAAAAAGAATGTTAAGCATAGTTCTTGCAATGCTGATGATGACTACATCAGTACCATTTGTAAGTGCAGCAGAAAGTGGCAACACTATCTTTATTAACGAGATTGAATCAGACAGTGCAGAAACCAACGATTATATTGAACTAATCAATATAGGTACAACCGATGTTAATATTAGTGGTTGGTTTGTATCTGACAACAAAGAGCTCGAAAGATTGTCAGATGGAAGTACAAAGAAATTTGAAGAAGGTACAGTAATTAAAGCTGGTGAACTTCTTGTAGTTGAGCTTGACCAAGAAGGTCAAATAGAATTTGCACTTGGAAAAAATGACAGTGCTATTTTATACAATGCAAATTCCGAAGTGGTAGATAGCCACACCTATACAGGTCACGCTGTTGGCACATATTCAAGAGTGCCGGATGGCACTGGTGCATTTGTAGATTTGGCTGCTACAAAGGGTGCATTGAACATTGTAGATGCACCTGCTGAATCTGAAGGTAAACTTGTAATCAATGAAATTAACTCTTCCCCTGATGACTGGGTAGAAGTAATGAATATCGGTGAAACTGATTTAGATGTTTCAGGATATGAAATCAGAGATAATTCAGATGACCATCGTTGGAAATTTCCAAGCGGTACAACAGTAAAAGCCGGAGAGTTGTTTTTGGTAAAAGCAGACTCTATGGGACTAATATATAATGACGCAACTGATAGCTATGAAGAGAATAATTTTGATGCAGCTATTGGTATCGGTTCGGGTGACTCTATCAGACTTTATGATGGCAACAGCAATCTTTTGGATAGCCATAGTTGGACAGAACACGCAAGCTATGATGGAGATGCAGCTAAGGCATCGCTTGGTCGTTATCCTGATGGAACAGGAAGTTTTTGCTTAATGCCTGAGACCGCCGGTTCTACGAACACTTGGTATAAACCTGCTATTGTTCTCAATGAAGTGGAGTCTGACGGTGATGATAATGACTGGGTGGAAATTTATAACAACAGTGCTGAGCCGGTTGACATTTCCGGTTGGTATATTTTAGATAATGACCCTGTTGGTCATAAGGCTGAAATTACACCGGTTTCCGATGGAACAATTCTTCAACCTAACTCTCATTTTGTTTTTGAGGGAAATCAGCATTTTGCGTTCGGTTTGGGAAAAAACGATACGGTGACAGTTTTTAATAAGGATGGAGCCGTTATTGATGAATATGTTTGGAGTGGACACGCTGTTGGTGTCTATGCTCGTGTTCCTGATGGTACAGGTGAGTTCATAGATTTTGAAGCATCTACTAAGGGGAAAGCTAATGTAATCACAAATCCAGTGATTCTGAATGAAATTCAGTCTAATGACCCTAACGGTGGTGCTGACTGGATTGAACTTGCGAATCCTACAAATGCTACGATTGATATTTCCGGTATTGTTATTAAGGACAACGACGATACACACAGTTATATAATCCCCGACGGAACTACGATTGAGGCAAATGGTTATTTGATTTTGACAAGCGATTCTTTTGGATTCGGACTTGGTAAGAACGATTCAGTAAGACTTTTTGAAAATGATTTATTGATTGCAAGCACTACTTGGGTAGAACACACCTCACCAACTTGGGGACTTTATCCAGATGTAAAAGGAACTGAATATCGCAATACATTGGAAGCAACTCCGGGAACAGCGAATAAGTTTGCAGGTATTCCCGATATCATTGATTGGGCAGGAGATAATTCGACTATTATTTATGACGTAGAATCAATGTTCTTAGAAGATTCCTCAGGACTTGATTTCCACAACGGACAGCTTTATGCAGTAGATAACGGAACAGGAAAGTTTTGGATTTTAGATGTAGCCAAGGATGGCAAGCTTACATTCGCAAATGGTTTTGAGAACGGAAAGCGTGTGCAGTTCCAAAAGGATGCTGGAAACACAAACGCTGCAGGTCCTGACTCTGAAGGTATTACTGTTGATGGAGATGGATTTGTATATTTAGCTTGTGAACGTGATAATTCTGCTAAAGGTGTTAATTACAATGTAATATTAAAAGTAGATCCAAAAACAGAAGGTTCAAGTCTTGTTTCAATTAAAGAATGGGATTTAACTGCTTCTTTACCACAGGTTTCAGCAAATATGGGTATTGAATCTGTAGAATGGGTTTCCAATGCTGAGGTTGAAGGAAAACTCTTTGATAAAAATACGAATGCTGCCTTTGACAGTAAAAATTATGCAAACGCAGTATCAAATGGTGTATTCTTTGTGGCACTTGAAGATAACGGACACATTTATGCTTATGTTTTAAACGAAGATGGTTCTGTAATTCAGATTGCTGATATTGACAGTAAAATCGGCGGTGCTATGGCTTTAGATTATGATACATATGAAGATACATTATGGGTTGCTTCTGATAACGGATATAACAATATGGCTGCTAAAATTGTATTTAATGGTGGAGAAGAGCCAAACATTGTCCACGTAAAGCCGGCAACTGGTGTCGATGCTACTCGTAACTATGAAGGTTTTGCGATTGCAAGTGTTGATTATACCCTTAATGGAAACAGACCTGTTTACCGATTTGAAGACGGTGTAACAAGTGGTTCACTTCTTGTAGGAAGCGTTAGTTGTGATTATGTTCCTCACAGCCATAATTATAATGAATTAAAGAGTGATGTTACGGGACATTGGTATGAATGTGAATGTGGTGATGTATCTGGAAGAACGAATCACTCCGCTAATGATGACGGTGACTGCACCACAGATGTTCTTTGTGATGTGTGTAATTACAAGATGATTAATGCTGAAGCATCACACACGGGCGGTCAGGCTACTTGTACCGAAAAAGCAGTTTGTGATAATTGCGGAAGCTCTTATGGGACTTTGGCTGAACACACTTACGGTACTGAATGGAAGAATGACAAAGATTCTCACTGGCACGAATGTGAGTGTGGCGATGTTGCAGAGGTCGTAGTTCATACTTCTACTACTGTGAATGCGAAAGAAGCTACTGAAACTGAAAAAGGCTATACAGGTGATACAGTCTGCAAGATTTGTGGATATGAAATTGCAAAGGGCGAAGAGATTCCCGTAAAAGTGACAACTACTGAGCCTGACAACGACAGCACAAATAATGGTGACACGTCATCTCCGCAGACCGGAGATAATAGTAATATGTCACTTTGGATAGCGTTAATGTTCATATCAGGGTTTGGACTTGTGGGTGCTACGGTACTCAGTAAAAAAAGAAAAGTAATTAGATAAAAAGACTATATAGCGAAGGTATAATGCTTATATCTTCGCTATTAGGCTATTATTTACACTTTTTGAGAATGGTGAAATTATTAATTTTGAGGTATTATGGAATGAATTTATATAAGCTGAGATTTATTTTGTGGATGATAGGTCTAATATGCTGTTGTTTGATTGTAGCCTTCTAGATTATAGAGTGGAAATTAGGAGTAGTAATCGGTTTTATAATACTATTCATTGATTTTATAGTCATTGGGCTGAAAAACCGTTGCCCATTTTGTAATAAAGCTCTTCCTATAAAACCAAAACAAAATGAATTTTGTCGCAGTTGTGGATGCGAAATTGATTAACGGTATGCTTGTTGAAATGTATCATTGAGAAACTTGTAATGAAGAAAAAAACATTTTACATTATTTTACTTGGTGCAGTTGTATCCAGTATGATAGCGTTTCTGTTTCCACTTTCATTTTCAAATCTAATAGAGAATTGCGATTCAATAAAGATAATTTATATCAATGACAATTTGCAACACTCCCCTATCAACGAAAAAATTTTTGAAAAGGATTCGGAAACATTTTCCGAACTGAAAAACATTTTCGAGGATTATTCATATCGTCGCTGTGTGCGTACTATTTTTGATGGTTCAAGTATGTCAGGTAATGATGCTGGATATTGGTTGCATATCTATATTGATAATGGCAACGAAAGAACTGTAATTATCTTAGGAGGTACAGGAGAAATGCAAATCGAAGATAAAATTTACCGAATGGGATATTGGGGAAATGAAAGTATGTTGGGATTTATGGAAGAAATAGTTGAGGTAGCTTTCACCGATTAGAACTGCATAAAGATTTTACACTACCTTGATTTCGAATTTTACACACACAGTTTATCATTTAATCGGATTTCTGATTGTAGCAAAGCGTTATGTAGAAATAGATATTCCCACATTTACAATTATGATTGGAGTTTTTGTGACAAATCTTGTACTTTCTGCAATACTTAATAAAATGGCCAAAAGAGATTGGTAAGAATTTTGTTTTATATATCACTTGACAATAGAACATTTGTTCTGTACAATAATGGTGTGACAGTTTAACTGTCACGGACAACTGAATATGATGTAGATTTGAGAAAGTGGTAAAAGCCACCTAATGCACACGGTATGCTAAGAGAAAATACCGTCATTCACCCCCAAATGCTTTTTGGTACTGTCAGCGGGTAGTGAGTGTAAAAACAGTCCCGTCTTTGAATTTCAAAGCCGATACATAACATCTTTTTGAAGCGAGAGCAAAGCTCCCGCCGATTCTTGATGTTTATGTATCGGCTTTTCTGTTGTCCTTTTTTCAAAATAGTTTTTACTTCTATGAAAAAAGTTCCCAATTAAATAGTAAGAAGAAATTTTCAAAAAATCGGATATTTTGTTCTTCTCACTGGCTACTTATTGAGGGGATAGGCAGAGCTGATTACACATAACAACTGAATGACCGTCTGAATGGGATACGACTTTGCGATGATACGAGCAAGGCAACGCCGCTGAAAAAGGCAGGGGCAGGAACTGCATTCGGGTAGAACGGCAAAAGGCAGTGTCAACTTGGCACAAAAGTGATGTCATTAAAGGATTTTATGGCAAAGTGGCATCACTTTTACCACCACAAACGAGAAAGGAAGTGACAGTTTTGAGAGCAATGACAAAGGGAGAAAGGATTGTGGCAGAGGCTCTGGGAGAACTACCGATAAAGGGCGAACCAATAATGACCTCAAACCACCCTTTTCTTCGGGAAGTAACAGAGTTTATGGCAGACAGAAAGGAATGGGAAAGAAATACAACTATTCCAATTCCGAAATACAAAGGATGCGGGATACTTCGGATAAATTGTGCCGTGAATATGGCTTGTCTGTGATAGATAAGCCGAGAAAAGCACCATCACGCCCCGTATGGCTTGATGAAAAAGCAGGTAAACCCACAAGGTACAATGTGCACCGAGAGGATATTGAAAATGCCATTTATGGTAGTAATACCTTGAAACAGTTTGAGAAATTTCTTATTCGTAAAGGTTATGAAATTGATTTTAGCGGTAAGCATTGGAAGGTGCGATTGCCACAGTATAAAGGTTTTACCCGTTTAGATACTCTCAACGAAAAGTGGACACCGGAATTGGTACACGAATTTATCCAAAAGATTGTAGTCGGCAAACCCGAATACAAGGACGGAAAGCGACACCAAAGTGTAGAAATCCACTACAACGGTGTGGGAATTATCCGTGAAGCCACTCCCGAAGAAATGGAAGAACACTTCCAAGAACACCTTAAAACAAAAGGTGTAAGAAAAACGGCATAACCCGAAGGCTACGCCGTATGAAACGATAATATTAAATTTGAGATACAAAGCCACCAAAAGGGACACCTTCTTTACGTAGGGTGTCCCTACGACGGCTTTTTTTCTTTTGCCGTCGTCCGGCAGCTATCTCAACATATTATGTCCGAATGAAGTCGTTACGCTTTAATGGTTCCTTTCTTCCTTACAAGAACTGTCCCTGTCATAGTAGCTGCAAGACTGGCAACTACATGGCTGACCAGTACCGCAACCCAAATCCCATTTAGGCCAAAGCCCAAATAAGAAAGCAAATAGGCCAGAGGCATCCGAACTACAATATAATAGAAAATCATCAGGGACATACTTTTTGAGGGCTTTCCCATGCCATTGAGGGCGCCTAAGTAGCAATTTGTAATTGTGTTAAGAACATAGCCAATACTGACAATCAAAAAGTATATTCCGACAATGACCGCAACATCACCGCTTTTGACAAATAGACCGGAAAGCTGTTTTGAAAAGCCAATTACCAAAACAGAAAGGATTACAAGCAAGCCACAGCCATATCCCAATGCACATTTTAGATAATCTTTTGCCCGGTCATATCGTGCGCCACCAATACACTGTCCAATAATGATAGTCAAAACCATATTTAAAGCCATCGCCGGGTAGAAAAGAATGGTTTCCAATTTTCCTGTAACTCCATAAGCCGCTATTGCAGTGACACTATATGTACTGACAAGGGCTGTGAGAAACGTTGTGCTGATTGCTGGAATACTCTGCTGAATGATAGAGGGAATTGCTTTCTGAATGAGTGGCAATATCTCATTCCCATCAAACGCAGAGATTTTGAATTTGAATAACTTTTTCTTTTTCAGATAAATCAGCATAAACAGCAAGCAGATCACCTGAGAAAGCAAAGTGGCAATCGCGGCACCATGAAATCCAATGAAATGGATAGAAATAGGATCGAGGATTGCGTTCAAAATTGTTGATACCAGCATTGCAACAGCTTGAAACATCGAATTGCCAAAGCTCCGCAAAACGGCGGTAAAGTAAAGATAGAGATAGACCGCCAAATACCCAAGAATATAGATTGCCAGATAGCTGTATGCCATGTCATAAGTTTCAGCCGGGGTATTCAGAACTTTCAAAATTCCCGGCAGAAAAACCTCAAGCAGAATGGTTACAAGGATAGAGAAAGCTACCGCCACAAAAAAAGATGTGGAAATCAAACTTTCTGTTTTTTTCTTGTCCTTTGCACCAATAGCCTGTGAGATCAAGATTGATACACCATTTGTTGCCCCCATCGCAACAGAGGTCAAAATCAAAATGATAGGGGTGGAGTTTGTCAAAGCGGCATAAGCCGTTTCTCCGAGCAAATTTCCGATCCACAGACTATCCACAAGGTTATACATCATATTAAGGAACATGGCGGCAATCATGGGGAGCGCCATCGCCATAAGGCAACGCTTTGTATTACCGCCTATAAAATCAATCTTAGTTGGCATAATAAACATCCTTTCTCCGAAATATGAATGAATAACATTCATCTCTTGATTAAAAAATATAAGTCGTCAATGCGACATTTAATGAATGAAAACTATTCAATATAACTGCCTTAATATCCCCCGCCCCAAAGCGGGGGATTATTCAAAGATGAAGTGCATAAATAAGAAACTCTCGAATCCGTTTTGACTTATCTTCTTGCGTCAAATCGTCCGCCAGCAAGATGCCAAGCTGTCCATACACACAAAACATAGCGGCGGCCTGCAAATCGTCAAACT
This sequence comes from uncultured Oscillospiraceae bacterium, assembly GCA_900541975.1. Classification (GTDB taxonomy): domain Bacteria; phylum Bacillota; class Clostridia; order Oscillospirales; family Acutalibacteraceae; genus Scatavimonas; species Scatavimonas merdigallinarum. The sequence goes on from UQLR01000013.1 coordinate 20,528, forward strand.
GGATCTCGCCTTTTTGCCGGGCCCGATATAACAGTTTCTCTACAAGTGGAACCAACTTCTCACATACTTTGAGAGAGAGCTGATCGTGGAATTTTTTGTTTTCTACTCCGTGAAAAACAGAATAGTATTTTGTGTCCCTTTCTTCCATAGTGGCGGGCATATCTTCAATAATCTGCCGCAAGGTCTTATGATCGCCTTTTTCAGAACTGATAAACTGCTCCACCAGAACATCGGCGTATTGTTCAATCGCACTATCAAACAGAGCCTCTTTAGACGGAAAATAACGATAGCATAGACCTTGTGCCACACCGATTGCTTTTGCTATATCTGTAATCGAGGTTTTTTCATATCCATTTTCCCCGAACAATTTAAGGGCAGTATCTAAAATCTCCTGCTTGCGTACTTCCGGCTCCTTTGTAACTCGCATAGTCTGCTCCTCCTTTCTTCTTATGATAGCACGCTCACTCTAAAAAATCAATGAGTGAATATCAATCATTTTTCGCCCATAGCAATACAAGCTGTGTTTCCAATCTGTTCCCATGATACATCGTGAAAATATTTGGAAAGCATAGAAACAAACTCGGCTTCGGAATAAATTTTTACATCCCCCTCTTTGCTATGCCGCATATAAAAATTCATTATCACACGCCCTACAAACGGTTGCCAGCAATCGCCCATGAGGAATGTACCGCTTGGTTTCAATACTCGATGTACTTCCCTTAATACATTCTGCGGTGCCGGATAATGATGAAATGAATCGTTGCAGTACACAACATCAAAAGTGTCATCCTGGAATGGGAGCGACTCGCTATCTCCTAAAAACAACTTAACTTTTTCCGGGAGTTTCGATTTTGCAACAGCCAACATTTCTTCGGACAAATCAATACCGCATAATTCTTTTTGAGCATCTTCTTGCAGAATAAGTTTTAGCATTTCACCAGTCCCGCATCCTAAATCCAATGCGGATTGAAATGGAATGTGTGACAGCTTTTCCAGCAGGACGGGATAAAGGGAGCGGGCGTGCTGGCCCTTAATATCTTTATCATAGGTAGCGGCCTGCTGATTAAATGTTGCTTTCGAGTTTTCTTTTATGGTATTCATGGCGCTACCTCCTTTCCATCAATCAGTATAGCACCTTTTTCTGAAATGTCAATGAATAGTATTCATTCAATTATATAAATTATGTGGAGCAGTCTTTCAACCCGGAAATCATACGAGGGAACAGCGAACAGCGGCAGCGGGTCAGCCACAAGCTGAAAAAGCGGCTGCATAATGCCCCGGAAAACCAGCGCATATTCCCCAACACCCAGCCCGCTATTATCGAGGAACAAGTCTTTACACGGGTACAGGAATTACGGGAGAATAAGCGCCGCCCGGCCAAGCAAGCCGAACGGCAAGGGCTGTTTTCTGGCCTGCTGTACTGCGCCGACTGTGGAAGCAAGTTGTATTTCGCCACAGGCAAAAATATGACACCGCAGCAAGACTGCTATCGGTGTTCCCGGTATAAGAGTAACACGGGTAATTGTACCATGCACTTTATCCGGGAAGAAACGCTAAAACTGTTCGTGTTGCAGCGGATTTTCGATGTGACGGCATTGTTCTTTAACGATGCCATGGCATTTGAGGAAGTCGCGAGAAAGCAGCGTTTTCAAGAAGCGGAAAAAGAGGCCAAGAAGCGCAGGCGTGAAATCGCCCAAGCGGAAAAGCGCATTGCCGAACTTGACCGGATTTTCAAGCGCATCTATGAGGATGACATCAGCAGGGCAATCAGTCACGAACGGTTCCAGAAACTCTCCGCCGACTATGAGGCGGAACAAAGAGAACTAGTAGAGCAGGTCAGGGCATGGCGGCAAGCGGTAGAAACCTTTGAACAAGATCAAGCCGATTTTAACAGCTTTGCAGCTATTGTGCGGAAGTATGTGGGCATCCGGGAACTGACACCCACCATCGTCAATGAGTTTGTAAAGAAGATTATCGTCCATGCGCCGGATAAGTCCAGCGGCCACCGCAGGCAGAAGATTGAACTGGTCTGGAACTTCATCGGAGAAGTCAACCTACCGGGTGACGATCAGACCGTGGAACGGCAAATAAAAGGCAGGACGGCATGACTTTTCAGCCATGCCGCCCTGCGACAATTCAATTACTTCCTTATTGGGGCGCGCCCTCACACTGGCCCTTTGTTTTTTTATGAACATAAAAAGGCAACCGTTTAAGCGGCTGCCAGTTGGAAGGATACGCTGTTAATCCTTTACCCTTAACAGAGATCTGCCGGCCAAGATAAATGCCATCAGTTGCCGATGATAATGTTTGACAAGCACTGCAAAGATTTATTTGCTTGCGGTGGCAAGCAGCCAGCCGTTTTCTGTGTGTGTAGTTAAGCAAATGTCAGAAAACCCGGCGTTTTTTAAAAGTGTTGCAATTTCATTTTTTGTCAGGTAATGCAATTTTAAAAAATCGGCAATCTCCGTATGCTTTCCGCTGCCGTCTTCATTTTTTACCATTTCGCATAAAATGGCAAAACGGCCCCCTTTTTTTAAAACCCGGCGTATCTCTTGAAAATCTTCTGGAAGATCAGGCCAGAAATAAATGGTTTCAATTGCGGTGACGAGGTCCAGCGTATTGCTTTGAAAGGGAAGGGAACTGACGCCTGCTTTTAAAATTTTTACTTTCTCGCGTTTGATTTCCCGGCGATTTTTGCGAATTGCCTGCTCAATGCAAAGCTGTGCGTAATCTACACCATAAATTTTTCCCTGACGAATAATTTTTGAAAGCAAAAAAACAGCGTTACCGCCGCCGCAGCCTATATCCGCTACAACTGCGCCAGTATGCAAGGGAATATTTTCCAATCCCCATTTTGTCATTGCGGCATGGCCTCTGTTCATTTTCTTTATCATTAAATTCCCCCACAGGCCCTGCGGCCTGCGGGCGTTAGCAGTTAATTTTTTAATCATATAAGCGCCCCCTTTTTCTATTGTACCACATTGTTACTTTTTTACAATATGAAAGAATTTCACATAAAAGCCATTGAGCAGGCTTTATGCGTTATAATTTTATGCAAATGTGGAAATATATGGAAAAGGAAGGTGCCCTGTGCCCAAACTAAACAAATATTTTTCATGGTTGCTTGCAGTGTGCAGCCTGTTTTTCTGCATACAGTTTGCTGCGATAGATTACAATGCGTATGGCCGCATACAGTTTTCAGATATGGATGCAGAAAATTGCGAGCTGCTGACGGACGGCCAAAGCGGTTTTTATCTGTTAGATGTAAATGGAAAAGATATAAAGGCAAAATATATTACAGAAGGCGGAAGCGCCTATAGCGCTGCGTTTTCACTTACGGCGCCCTGTTTGTCCTACTGTGTGTACAACGGCGTGCTTTACTGTGTCAGCAGGGAGAGCGTAAATGCATTGGATTCTCAGCTTTTTGTTGCCACATACAGGTTTAATGATGGAAGTATGGATATAAACGCAATAAACGGCGTTTCTGTGCAAAACAGAGGAGATTTTGCAACAGATGGACAAAGGTTGTACTTCGTAAACGCCGCGCAGAAAAGCGAAGTCTGTGCATATTCCCTGCAGGGAAAGCAGCTGTATACCCTTTCCTGCGAGTTTCCTGTCCAACAGCTTTCTGTTGATAAAAACACTCTTTTGGCTTTTACCTCCAGCGGTTTATTTTTTGCCGCCGCAGGGGAGCAAACCTTTTCTTACTGCCGCGGTGCATTGCCGCGCGGCCGCATTTTGCCGCTTTCACATGGTTATTTGGCAGACACAGGCGGGAATGTTTATGCATATACAAAAAATACACTGAAACTAGTCTTTAGCGTTTCTTTTTCTGGTAGTGGAATCAACGGTGCATACCTTGAGGATACATTTTATTTTGCAAATGGAAGAACAGTAGACGGCTATAACAAAGATGGAGAGCGTATTCGAACGGCCGTGTTTGGTACGGAATTTGCGTTTTTGACAATATCCTCTGGAAAAATAGGCGCTTTTTCAGCGCAGGACAGCATGTTTTATCTTCTGACGGCACAGGATATCCCCAAAATACCGTTGCCAAAGCCAACGCAACCGCAAAGCGGCAGTCAGGGAGGGCAGAGCGGCTCAAACAGCCAAACAAGCCGTCCCGGGGAGACCTATGGGCAAATTTCCTCTAAAACTTACCGGTTGGACAGGCAAAACAAATTGATTACGGGGATCAGCAGTGGCACGACGGTTGCCGTGCTGAAGAAAAATATTTCTTATAAAGGCTATACGCTTCTGGTAAAAAAGCAGGATGGTTCCATAAAAACAACAGGTGCGCTTGGCACAGGGATGACCATAACGTTTTTATATCCCGGCGGCAGTATAAAAGAAGAATATAAAGTTGTTATATATGGCGACATTACCGGCGAAGGAAACTGCAACAGCAGAGACATACGCCTGTTTATGTCTGTTTTGTTGGGGGAAGAAACACTTGCATTTCCCTACAATTTCGCGGCGGATTTGAACCAGGACGGTATGATTGATGCAATAGATCTTTTAAAAGAGGGTAAGCTGTGTAAATAAATAGCGGAACACTTTTTTTTAAAAGGCGTATACTGTATTAAGGCAGTAAAACGACCATGCCGAATAACAGTGCGGCATATGCCGGGAGGGTGATGATAGGGTGAATTGTTACCGCAGGCAGGGAAAGACAGTGCTGGCGTTTGGCCTGGGTCTGATTACAGCAAGCTTTTTTCCGGACCGCTTCATTATTTTTATTATAGCGGCAATACTTATACTACTTTCTATAGCGTGTATGAGATACTGAACAACGGGGGGATTCGTATGAAGGTTGTTGTACTGGAAAGTCCGGCTTTTCTGGGTTTTTTCCTGCGCAAGCTGTTTAAGATTAAAAAGGAAGAGAAGAAAGAATAACAGGATTTATACCTAAACCGACATATTTTATGACAGCGGCTCCAGAAAAACAAAGTTAAATCCATATTTCAGAAAAAAGCAGGGGATCTTCCCTGCTTTTTTCTATGTGCAATTTAAATAAACGGAGCGCTGTAAAATAGACATTTCTACAAAATTAGCAATATCTTCTGCTTTTCATTGACAGCTTGCAAATGAAATAGGTATAATTTACTATAATGATGTAAAAACATCAGAAAGAAAGGATGTTGAAAAATGGTAAAAACGCAAAAAAAGCTTCTTAGCCTTACTTTGGCAGGATTGCTTGCAGTATCTGTTTTTTTGCTCGCATTTGTAAACGGTTACATAAAAGCAGACGCGGCAAATGGAGATACGGTATATCTGCAAGCGCCGTCCTCCTGGAGCAGCGCCTACTGTTATATGTGGGTAGATGGTACAGAAAGCAACAATGCGGCTTGGCCTGGCGCGCAAATGGAAAAGGTAGAGGGAAACCTTTATGCCTATACCATACCGGGCAATTTCGATATGATCATTTTTAACAACGGTTCAGATGCCGGAAAAACGGGCGATATGGATTTTCCCGGCGACAACAAGCTGTATGACTTTATGGCAAATACGTGGTCGGACTATATTGATTCCAAAGAACCGGCGGTTGTGTCTTCTGTAGCGGATCAGACTGCCTTCACAACAGAAACGCTTTCCGTATTGCTGACATTAAAAAATGCTACAAGCGGAACCTACAGTATTGACGGCGGTGCGCCCATCACTTTTACAGATGAAACCACAGTTGTGCTCGGTCAGGGGAAAAAAGGAAATACAAGCATTTCGCTTCTGGTTACAGCAACGGACGGAACGCTGAATTATGAAAAAACCTACACCTTTACAAAAAGGTATAAAGCCCCGTCTGCCGGGACCTCTGATGAAGACGGGCATACAACGCAGGCGCTTTCCGGTTATTTTTCCACCAATCCCGGTGGACAGGTCGGTGCGAACAAAACCATCACAATTGACGGTGATATTTCGGACTGGGATAGCTCCATGCTGATTGCCCAGGGCGTTGCAAACGACGACCCGCGTGTTTACCGGCCAAATTCCATGTATGAAATTGCAGTGGATGATTATGCGCTCTATGCCGCATGGGACGATGACAATTTGTATCTGATGTGGGAAATGGCAAATGTGCAGGATGTTGTGGCGCCCAACGATGATTTCCCGCTTTCACAGGGGAATTTGTGGATTTATAATTTGCCGGTGTTCTTGGGAATCAGTACAGATCCTTCCAAAACAGGCGACGGCTCCTTTGTAACAGCACCGTCTGTCTGGGACAGCGGAATTACCTTTACAACGCATATTGATACGTTGGTGGCGTTTTCTACCAACGGTTCTAACGGCCCGTTCATTTATCAAGTAAACGACAACAACCAATTTGATTACGAGACAGCCAATAACCAGACCGGCATAGAATTGATGTGGGGCAACCAGACAATCAGCCAGAGTTTGATGGGGATTGACCAGGCGTATGGCACATACAATGACCGCATTCCGGGTGATACTTTGTCAGACAGCGCGGCGTGGGTGGACTTTTATGCGCAGGGACATGACAAGGCGCTGGATATGTTTTATGAAATGTCTATCCCGCTTTCAAGTCTGGGTATTACCAAAAACGATATTGAGCAAAGCGGTATTGGACTGATCAAAATTTCTACGTTTGGAACTTCCGGAATGGACAGCCTTCCGTATGACCCGTCTATGTCGGACAATGCAGATCTTCCGTATTCGGGGCAGGAAAATAATTCCAATGAAAAAGAAGACGAAGATAATATTACCGTGCCGCTTGCAAGAGTTGGCAAAATGCTTTCCAGCGGCGCGGCTCCTGCAGAAATTGCAGTCGATTTTGGCGCGGACAAATCTTCTCCGCAGCAGGCGGGTACATCCCTTACCCTTAGTGCGGATGCTTACCATGGCACAGCGCCATATACTTACAAATTTATGGTCAACGGCGAGGTGCTTTCTGATTCATCCAGTAATACGGTAAAGTGGACACCTGCTGCACCCGGTACTTATACACTTTCTGTTGAGGTGAAAGACAGCCAGGGTGAAAGCAAGACCATAACAAAGGACTATACGATAAGCGAAGGAGAAATAATACCGCCTCCAACAGACCCGAAACCAACAGATCCCGAGCCGACAGACCCGGAAATCATGCTTGGGGATCTGGACGGCAACGGAAAGGTTGATCTGACGGATGTTTTAGAAACACAAAAGCACATTGCCGCAATAAAAAAACTGACGGGAAATGCGTTTATCGCGGCTGACGTCGATCGAAATGGAGAGGTTGATCTGACAGACGTTTTGATGATGCAAAAGAAAATTGCCAATATCATTCCGGACTTTAATTAATTGCTGCACATCCGGACAGAAAAATTACAGCCGCAATATATTCAGAATATTGCGGCTGTATATATAAGCATTACGCGAAAGCGGGAGGAATTTACGTGTTAAAAAACAAACATCGTATTTGCGGCGCCTTACTGGCCGCATTGCTGTTTTTTTCAATAGCGGCAGTACTTTTTACAGGCAGCGTATCGGCTGCCGGAACCGTCATCTATTTTGAAAAGCCAGATACATGGAACGATACCGTTTCTATTCACTATTGGGGCAGCCAGGGAACAAGCTGGCCGGGCGCGGCTATGACAAAACTTGGTGGAAAATATTATTCCTACGAGCTTCCGGCTGGAAACAGCCAGTTCGTTTTAAGCGATGGCAGCACGGCCGCTGCGGTGGAAAATCAAACGGTAGATCTGTCCTTTTCTTCTGCAAACGCCGGGCAGATGGTAACGATCACAACGCTAAACGGAACGGCGGACAACGGTGCAAAAAAGTGGAATGCAGTCTGGGGTGATTTTCCGGGGCTGGGACTTTCAGTAAGCGCAACGCCCGGCAGCAGCGACTTTGTAGACACTTTGGATGTAACGCTGCATGTAAGCGCTGCTGCCAGCGCGGTGTACAGTATAAACGGCGGGAAAGAGCAAAGTTATTCAGACGGCGATGTTCTTACCATCGGCGCTCAGGCGGAGCTTGGCGATGTAATCACTTTAAAGCTTGCAGCCTCTGACGCCGGCAATACGGTTGAAGAGACATATACGTACACAAAGGCTGCCGCTCCGTCGGGTAATATGGCGGTTTATTTTGATAACAGCCTGGGTTACGAAGCGCCGCATATTTATGCCTGGGGCGAAGCCGAATTATCAGAGTGGCCCGGTAAAAAAATGCTTTGGGATGACGAAAACGCACTGTATTATTATGTGTTTACCGATGAAACGCTTACTTATGAAAATGTTATTATCAATGATGGAAAGGACGGCCAAACAGATCCAACCGCTCAGCAGTATCCGGAAAAGGGGTCGTTTAAGATCAACAGCGGGGAATGCAAACTGCTGACGGACGGCGTATGGATCGACTATGGCAAACCAAACGCAGAGCCTGCCGGATTTGTCTATACACCGGCGGGAACAAAATTTTCTTCAGAAACGCTGACCGTACGGCTGGGGCTGAAAAATGCAGAAAGCGGTACGTACAATGTGGATGGAACAGCGGAAATTCCGTTTAAAGAAGGGGATATGGCTGTTCTGGGGGAAGGAAAGATCGGCAACAGCGTGATCACGCTTACAATTAAAGCAGGCAACGGTAGCCAAAGCACCACAACAGACTATACCTTTACAAAAGTTTTTACGCCGGATCAAACCACCTTTGCGTCTTCTTCAGACGGGCATACAACGCAGGCGCTTGGTGGTTATTATGCAACCAACCCAAACCTGCAGCTTGGTAAGGAAAAAACCATTACGATAGATGGCGATCCCGGCGACTGGGACAGCTCCATGATTGTCGCACAGGGCGTTGCAAATGACGATGCACGCGTGTATATGCCCAGTTCTATCCATGAAAGAGCCTGGGACGATTATGCTTTATATGCTGCCTGGGACGACGAAAATCTGTACTTTATGTGGGAAATGGCAAACGTTTCCGCCATATTGGGCGGCGACAGCATATTTTCTGCACAAAAGCCTAACGGTTCCCCTTGGAATCCGGGTGCGCCTGTTTTTTTGGCATTGAGCATTGACCCGGAAAAATCAGGCAGTGGAAAAGCAAAAGAAACAGATAAAATAACAGGAGATGTTGTGTACAGCGATTATGTATGGGGAAGCGCCAAAGACGGCGGTATGACATATGGCACACATATTGATACAATCATTGCGTTTGATACGGCCAATACAAACGGCGGCAGTGCAATCATCAAGCTGGACGACGACGGTTATTTTAACTATGATACATCCATTCCGATTGGGCGGTTAAACAACAATCCTGGTACGCCAAACCAAAACGGTTTTCAAATTGCGTGGGATTATGGAACACGCAGTGAAACGCTGCTGGGGATTAACGGCTATGGCAGCGAACGAACGCTCGGCGACACATATTCTTTAAATTCTAATTGGATCGATTTCTTCGAAGCCGGCTACACGGCGGACCGTGGTTTTATCTATGAAGTGGCAATTCCGCTTGCCAATTTGGATATTGACAAAACATACCTTGAGGAAAACGGGATCGGCGTAATGAAGATTTCCACCATGGGCACATCGGGATTAAATTCACTCCCAATGGACCCGTCTATGCTGGACAATGCGGACGTCGAATATAGTTACGATCCTTCTTCTTCGCATGAGAAGGAGGATGTGGACCATATCACCGTTCCTCTGGCCCGTGTAGGCGCATTGCTTGCAGATACGGTGATAACGCCTGCAGAATTCCAGGTGGATTTTGGCGTGACAGAGCTTGAGCGGGCACAGCAGGAAGGCGCAACCTTTACGCTGAAAGCCGTGCCATATAATGGGACAGAGCCCTACCGCTACGCTTTTTCTGTAAAAGGCGAAGATGGGTTTGAAGCTGCGGGAGGTCAAACAGAGAAAAATACGTATGCCTGCAGCGTTTCACAAAATGGAACTTATACTATATCCGTAACGGTAACAGACAACAACGGGAAGACGCTTACAGTTGATAAAACCTTCAATATAGGGAAGGCCGCGGAACCAACGCAGCCAGTGCAGCCGACGCAGCCGCCTACAGAAGATGATACGCCGGGCGACGGTTATACGCTTGGCGATGTAAACGACGACGGGCAGGTCAATATAGAAGATGTGCTGGTTGTGCAAAAACATGTTGCAAGCATGCTGAAACTGGAGGGGGACGCCTATAAAGCAGCAGATATCGACAAAAACGGAAAGATAGAAGTTGCAGATGTCTTGTTGATTCAGAAACGGATTGCCAATATGATCCCTCCCTTTGTTTAAACATTAACAGAAAATACAGGAAATTTCTTTATACAGCGGCAGGCATGTTTACCTGCCGCTGTAAGTTTTGTGGTTTCTTCCTATATTTTAAAAACAATTTGTGGCAATTCTATGGGTATCTTTTTTAAAAAAATTATGCTATATTATAATAAAAATAGAAAGTTTTCTTACTTTTCTATTGAAACAACAAAAAATTTGTTTTAAGAAAGGGTGTTTTTTTTGAAAAAACTGACGGCATTGCTTCTTGTGTGTATTCTTTTATGCGGGATTGCGGTTACAGCCGCCGCAGAATCTCCTTACCCGTTGCGGCAAAAGACAGATATGGAAGAAAAGCGCGGCGTTTATTATGAGATTTTTGTGCGCTCCTTTGCAGATTCCGACGGCGACGGCGTGGGGGATTTCAACGGCGTTACGGCAAAGCTGGATTATTTAAAGGATCTAGGAATAGAGGGTATCTGGCTTATGCCGATCAATGCCTCCGATTCTTATCATGGCTATGATGTAACAGACTATTATACAGTGAACGAAGATTATGGTACAGAGGCAGACTTTCAAACGCTGCTTGACGAAGCGCATAAGCGCGGGATCAAGATTATTATGGATTTTGTTATTAACCATACCAGCAGCAACCATCCATGGTTTAGAAGCTCCAGAAATGTAAACAGCGAATATAGGGATTACTATACATGGGTTTCTTCCAGCGATCCGGATTATGATCCTTCCGACCGTTCTGATTGGGGTTCCAACGTATGGCAGCGCGGCAGCGGCGGCTATTATTACTATGGTATGTTTTCCAGCGGCATGCCCGACCTGAATTATGAAAACCCAAAGGTCAGGCAGGAAGTGATCAGCGCCGCACAAAAATGGCTGAAAATGGGCGTAGACGGTTTCCGTCTGGATGCGGCTATGCATATTTACGGCAATCATGAACAAAAACACATTACACAGACCAATCTTTATAAAAATTTGGAATGGTGGAACGAATTTGCCATTGCCTGCGAGGAAATAAACCCGGATGTTTATCTTGTAGGCGAAGCGTGGAAAGATGATGAAGCACTGGCAGAGTATGCACAGCCTTTTGACACGAAATTTAACTTTGCATTTGAAGAAAACATGATCGACCGGGTCACCGGTGAAAACGCTATGCTCGATTCTTCAACGTCCCTGTCTGCTTTTTTAGAGAACGTGCTTAACCAGCATTATGCAGCGGACGCGCAGTATCTTGACGGTGTGTTTGGAACCAATCATGACCAGAACAGAATTATGTCAACAGTAAAAAATGAACAGCAGGCAAAGCTTGTTGCCAATATTTATATGACGCTCGACGGTAACCCGTATATTTATTATGGTGAAGAGATCGGCATGAAAGGGGCAAAACCAGACGAACGTATACGCGAACCCTTTAAATGGACAGACGACGGCTCCGGCATGGATACCGACTGGACAAGCAATATTTCCAACCGGAATACAACTGCACTTTCTGAACAAATGCAGGATGAAAATTCTCTTTATCATTATTATAAAGAGTTGATCGCCACAAGAAAAGCCAGTGCGGCGCTTACGCAAGGCAAATATGAAGCGGTTGACGCGGGAAATAACAACATTATGGCCTATACGCGTACCTATCAAAATGAAAAAGTCTATGTATATCACAACTTTTCCGGTTCTTCCGTTACCCTTAACATTCCAGAAGCAGCAGAAGGGGAAGTGCTCTTTAAAGCAAGCGATGAAACAAACCTTAACGGCAATACCGTCACGCTCGGCGCTTATTCCAGTATTTTTATCCAAACGCAGGAAGATCCGCAGGACCTTCAGCCTGGCGATGTAAATAACGACGGTTCCATCACTGTTAGCGACGTATTACTGATCCAAAAGCATGTTGCACACCAGGAAGTTCTTACAGGGGTATACTATACGGCTGCCGATGTGGATCGCAGTGGAACAGTCGATCTGAAAGACGTGCTGCTGGTCCAAAAAAAGATTGCCAATATGATACCGGATTTTAGCTGATTGCCGGCGATTTATTCTCGAAAAATGTAATATAAAAACTGCCGTAGTTCTTATTTACTGCGGCAGTTTTTGTAAAAATAAAACCACTCGCTAGGCGAGTGGTTCAAAAGAGCTTAAACGAATAGGAAAGAATAAAAACTCCTTTTGTGTCATGTTGTTGCGGTGCAGGTAGTCCTTGATCCGCTGGAACAGATCTTTCGGTACCTGAAACGCCAAGGTTCTCATGTTTCCCATAGTTTTCCCTTCTTTCATATCATTTTTCGGATGCAGCGCATCCTGCAGGGCCATTGCCACAAGCTCTGACATCGTCATCCCGTGACTTTGCAGATATTGGGTAACCTCTGCATGAAGCTGCTCATCGGCTTTGACTGTAATCCCTTTTTTTCCGTTAGCAGCCGCCATCTTCACCTCTTTCCATAAATCTTTGGATTGCCCTTACCACGATTTCCTCCGCCGATACTTCCTCGATGGCTGCCTGGAACAGCAGCGGTTCCATCAGTTCTTCCGGAATCTCAATTTCCAGTTACAAATGTGTTCCACCTCCTACGGTCCCATGCCGGATTCCTGTTCCTATTCCCCCACTGCATTCTCAACAATATGCATCAACATATATATTTTTTTGGGATACTAAAGGTTACACCCGGAACTAAAAATCTGGGAGATTGACTCAGACCACTCTTGTTTCTTCCCGGCTTGTAAATCACCCGGATTGCCGGAAAATACACCATAACCAGCGGAAAATGAAACTGAACACCAAAGCGTTTACCCTGCTCTGCCTGTTAGTTATCAATAAAGGGCGGTTACATATGGCAGATGTATCAAAAAGTCTGGGGGGAGGGGATAGCCGGTTTTTATTGCTTACGCAGCGAGAGTTGGTTTGTTTTGTGTTTTGCACCTTTTTATGTTATAATAAAATATTGAATTTATGCCCTGTGTTGCCTCGTGCCGCCCAGTCGGAAAACTTCATTTTAATGACTTGATTCGTGTAATCCGTATTTTAGCATACTTTTTGGACTGTGAAAAGCCTCAATTACACGAATTCCGGGGCGAATAGTAGTGATAGTAGGGAGTGTATATATGGAAAAAAACAATCAGCCATTTAAGCTGGTATCAAAATATAAGCCTACCGGCGACCAACCGCAGGCGATTGAAAAACTTGTAGAAGGCATCAAAAAAGGCGACAAAGAGCAGACGCTGCTGGGGGTTACGGGCTCCGGCAAAACATTTACCATGGCCAATGTCATTGCGCAGGTGAATAGGCCTACGCTGGTTTTGGCACATAATAAGACGCTGGCAGCCCAGCTTTGTTCAGAATTTAAGGAATTTTTCCCAAACAATGCAGTCGAATATTTTGTTTCCTAATATTATAACCTTCTAAAATGAGTCCTTTTATATGCTTTTCAGTGTGTTTTGGTGTTGTTTTGTATGTCAAAAGTGAACTGAACAGTACTACATGGACTAGGCAATATTAGATGGACAGGTGACTTTAGTCGTACATGAAAAGGAAAGCTGTCTATTCACCAAAAGTGTTTTTTATAGTTAATGGGGTTGTGCAGACAGTGTTTGATTAATACTGTAATTATCCATACCGTAGGTGTATAATTAAGCAAAAATTTAAAAGGTAGAGAATGAGAGGAGGGGCCATTATGATGAATACAGTTGTGGTTTTAGAGGCTGGAATTGGTGCTATATCTTTAGGATTTGCAGCAGCTGGTTTTCAAATAGTAGCTGCATTTGAAAAAGATAAGAAAGCGGTTGATCTCTATAAGCGCAATATCAATGATGAAATATATGAATACGGTTTGATGGACCTGTCACCCAAAGAAATTCCAGATGCTGATGTGATCGCTGTAGATCTGATGGGGATGCCTTCTTTTAAAGGTAAAGAACGAAATCGGTCAAAAGAATCCTGGGTCGGTGATGTGTACTTAAATAAAGCCTGCGAGATCATAAAAGGAAAAAATCCGTTGGCATTTTGTTTTGTGATGGGAAGGACAGTATATAAGAATCCTGTTTGGACAAAATTTTTGAAAGAGTTATCAGATCTCAACTATAATTTTGTGTGGAAAGTGATAAATACCAGAGAAGCAACTGGTTTTCCAGTAACGGAAGAACGAGTTTATGTAATTGGAAGCCGAGTAGCAGAATATAGAATTCAAATTCCAGAGACTGAGTTTACAGATCACACATTTTCATTTAAGGATTTTGTATCCTGCGCAGTGGAAGACGACTGGTATTATAGGGTTGATAAAGAAAAGATTCAAGAGAGTGCTAAAGACAACTGTTTTCTCTGTTGGAGAAGAGAAAAATATGTTGAACGTCCTTATGTGGACTGGAATTTGATGAAACCACCTTTGGTAAAAGTTGATGGGAAACCTCGTAAATTAACACACCGTGAAATGGCGAGACTAAAAGGATTTCCGGAAAATTTTGATTTTGATGTGTCAAATAAGGCTTGGCTTTATAGAATGTTAGTATATGCGCCTAATGTACAGGTGGTTAAACGCGTGGCGGCAGGTAGCTTGATTCAGCCCCAAACCCCTCTGCGAAAAATGCAGATGGTAAACAGTCAGAAATTTGAAGAATTGTTTCGTCAATATTTGAAACAGCAGGGCGGTGAAATACAGGAATCTTCTGATGGTACTGATATAGATTTCACTTATACATATGAAGGCTCGAGGGTGTACTTTAACCTGAAGTTTTATAACAGTGATTTTTTGATGAAACAGAATTTGCAAAAATTGTGTAGTCGCCTGTCGAAAAAAGAAAGACCCGATGGCGGCAGCCTGATTCTTGTAGTGGCCAATATAGTTTCTGATGAAATAAAGAAATCATGTAAAGCGGAATTTGGGATCTTTATATGGGATATAAGAAATCTTCTTTGGCTTTTTGAAGAAATTTCGGTAATTAAAAATGAGCTCATTGCTCTGTTAAATTACAGTGTAGAATCAATTGATCTGGAGAGACCTGTACCGCCTGTTTTTGATAATAGTGAAGAAAAAACGGTGAACTGTAGCCTGAAGGAAAAGCTGCAGAGGATCAAACCCGGGCTGGAGCAGTACCAGCAATATGAGGATGTTTGCGTAGAAATTTTGAAATATGTTTTGGGTGATTACCTGACATTATGGGATGTCCAAGAAAAAACAAATAATGGTATGTATCGATTTGATCTGTGCTGTAAAATCAAGAGTGGAACAAACCAGGACTTTTTTAATATGGTTCAGCAGTATTTCAATACCAAATATATCGTATTTGAATTTAAGAACTATAATGAACAAATTACGCAGAAAGAGATATATACCACAGAAAAATATTTGTATGAAAAGGCCTTGCGTAGAGTTGCGGTGATCATCTCAAGGAAAGGAGCGGACGAAAATGCTCTTGCCGCGGCAAGAGGCAGTCTCCGAGAAACTGGGAAACTGATTCTTTGCCTGTCTGACAAGGATATTATGGATTTGATTGATATCAAAGATAAAAATGAGCAATCCACTGGAAACTTTTTGGAAGCAATGCTGGATGATCTTCTCATTCATTTGGAAAAATAAATAAGTTTACAAAAAACAGGAGAAATGACGTGGCCGGATTTTCAAAAAATCCGGCTTCTTTTTTGCTTGTTTTACGGAATGTCTTTCATATTTAAAATGAACTCTTAATGAAGAAAGGAGAGGATATCATGGCTAAAAAGCCGACTATATTTTATAACGGGAAAACATGGAGCTACCGCTATAAAATCTTAGATGAGAATTTAATAACAAGATATCGCGTGAAAGGAGGATATCAAACAGAAAAAGAAGCGGAAGAGGCCTACTATGTGCATCAGCAAAAAATAAAGTCTGAAGAAAGTCATCTTGTACCGAACAACGAAAATACAGAATCCTTTGCAAAATACTTTGAGGATTGGTTTCTCCATAAAGAGTCTCTGCAGGGAACAACTAGACTTGTATATACCTATGTAATGGATCTTATTTTGCCGGAATTACAAAACGTAAGATTAGGTGCGATAAATTCTGAATATTTAAAGGCGAAGATTTCCTGGATTACAAAACGAGCCCCTTCCTATGGGGAAAAATTATATGAATTGTTTTCTATGACATTTAAAGATGCGTACTATGCAGGGAAAATAGTCTATAATCCATTAAAAAATGTACGAAAGCCAGTTCGAAAGAAATCCACTTTAAAAATATTGACTGACGAAGAAAGAAGAAGCCTGTTTCAGGCAATATTCATAGTAATTGGTGCCTTGAGCTATTGCTTGCCTTACTCTGCGGATTGAGAAAAGGAGAAATTATCGGACTGAAATTTTCAGATTTTAATTTTGAAGAGAAAAAAGTTTACATTCAAAGACAAGTCATACAAGAAATCTCAGGAGAAAATAGAAACATGGCAATCGTAAAACCATTAAATACGTCTGGTGGAAAAAGAGTGATATCTGTACCATCGATTGTTTTAGATGAAGTAAAACGGAGAAAGGCAAAAGTAGAATATGAAAAAAGGATTTGCAAAAGCGGATATGAAGATCAAGGGTATCTCTGCTGTCAAAAAAACGGACGTTGTAGAAGCAGGTCTTCATTGAATACAGAATTAGATAAATTATGTGACAGAAATGGGTTGCCACACCTTTCCGTGGATAATCTGCGGGATATTTATGCAGCAATGATGCTGCAAACCCAAAATGTATCCTTTGTAACCCTAAAAGGGCTCATGGGCTATTCTTCTATTGAGGAGGTATATGAGAGATATTGTGGCCTGGCGGAACTAAATACGGATGTTGCAGATATGATTGACAAGGTTTTTTAAAGATTATTTTACAAGGCGGATGTAGGACATGAGAGAAAATTTGCTTGGCTGGAAGATAGGGAATGTAATGCCTATTGGAGCGAGTTATGGCTTTCGAATTAAACTGATATTTGAATGGGGCGAAAAAATCCACCAAAAAAGCGGATTTTTAAGAAAGGAAGATGCAGAAAGGATACGAGATCTAACGGTTGTAGAATTCTATAATAATTGTTATGTGTTGGATAGAAGCATAAGTACAGAATCGTTTTATGTTGACTGGTTGGAACAGGTAAAACGGCCGTTATTGACAAACGATTCTTATCAGACATATAAAAACTGTGTTTATAACTATATCATTCCGTTCATGGGGCATGTTCGAATGGCAGAAATTAAAAGAATCCATGTGGAAGCTCTTTATCAAAAAGCAGTTGAGCGTTCTTTTTCGGTAGCGAAAATCTTGAAGACTGTAGTAACATCTTCTATGAAATACGCTGTAGAACAACATTATATATCATACAACCCTTCAGAGGACGTCAAATTACCGCAGGTAAAAAGGGATAACAGTTACAGGAAAAAGAAAACCACGGCAATTCTAAATAAGGTACAATTAAGACATTTGTTATCCGTAAGTCGAGGTACTTCTATGTATCTTCCTATTTTGTTTGCCTCTTTAATGGGACTGCGCCGTGGAGAAATCATAGGCCTAAAATATAGCGATGTTGACTTTCAGAGAAAGACAATTCATATTCAACGCCAATTAGGGAAGGACCCTGCAATATCTAGTGATGAATTGGATCCTAAAACAATAACCAAACAGGAGATCGCCTTAAAAACACCGAACAGCAACCGTATTTTGAAATTACCAGATCTGGTGTTTCAAGCAATTATGGAAGAACGGGCGTTGTATGAACAGCGGAAAAGACGAAGAAAAAAAGAATTTCTGGACCTAAATTTTATTTGTTGTTCAAGTTATGGCCGACCCAGAAGCCGGTCATATTTCTGGGCTCCCTTTAAGAAAATACTACAGAAAAATAACCTGTCTGATATTCCTTGGCATGGGCTAAGGCATACCTACACAACCATTTTGCTGAGAGAAAGGTGCAGTTTGATTGCAGTATCTCGTTCTCTGGGACATAGCAAAGCAACATTTACTGCCAATTTTTATGTGAATGAGTCGGAAATGATCGATGGAATATGTCTGGACGTGGAACGTCAGCAGGAAGAGAATGAAAATAATTTTTCTGATACCGTTTTGTCAGATGTATTTATTGATTCCTTGAGATAAAAGAATAAATCATAGCAAGCTTTATTTTGTTCCGAATGATGTTGATTTTATTCTGGAAATAGCCTATAATATACTTAAAAGGATTGGAGGTGCTAGAATGGGCGATACCATGACCGTAAAGGAAGCGGCAATACTGTGGGGGATCACAGAACGCCGGGTAACTGTCCTATGCAAAGAGGGACGGATAAAAGGAGCATATAAGAGAGGCCGCAGGTGGGTAATTCCTGCGAATACCGAAAGACCTGCGGACAACCGGATCAAAACCGGTGCATACAGAAAAACAAAAAAATCGTCGGACTTACCGCTGCCGGTTGGAATTTCAGACTACCGCTTAGCTTCATCCCAGTATTATTATGTGGATAAGACCATGATGATTAAAGAATTTTTGGATGAGCGTCCAATGGTATCGTTGTTTACCCGTCCGCGCCGTTTTGGAAAAACTCTGAATATGGATATGATCCGCACCTTTTTTGAAAAGACAGACGAAGATACTTCCATTTATTTCAGAGATAAAAAGATTTGGGCCTGCGGCAAAAAGTATCGGGACTATCAGGGCAAATACCCGGTGATTTTTATCACCTTTAAGGATGTAAAGAGGGATACCTGGGAAGAAACTTATGATCAGATATCAAAAATTCTGAGGCAGGAATTTGAACGCCATAGTGAGCTTTTGGAAAGCAATCGGTGCAGTCAATATGAAAAATCATACTTTAAAGCTGTTTTGGAAGAGACAGCGGACAGTACTGACATCATGATGTCTCTGCAAAGGCTTTCCCAAATGTTGGACGAACATTATGGCATAGCGCCAATTATTATTATCGATGAGTATGATACGCCGATTCAACAGGGACATATGAGAGGCTTCTACGATGAAGTAATACTTTTCATGCGCAACCTGTTTTCGGGCGGTTTGAAGGATAACCGTCATCTGTCCTATGGCTTTTTAACTGGGATTCTTCGTGTTGCAAAAGAGAGCATTTTTAGTGGTCTGAATAATCTTGCAGTCAATTCCATTTTAGATAATCGATACAGCGAGTATTTTGGTTTTACACCGGAAGAGGTAAAAGAGATTGCCCGCTATTACCAAGCGGAAGAAAGATACGGGGAAATTTGCACATGGTATGATGGGTACCGTTTTGGCGATTCGGAAATATTCAACCCGTGGTCCGTTATTAATTATTTTAGAAATCAATGTCAGCCCAAAGCTTTTTGGCAGTCAACTGGTAGCAATGAGATTATTGGTGAGGTTCTGACGAATGCAGATAATGACATCTATGAACGCCTCAATGCTTTATTGCAGGGGAAATCTTTCCTGACGTATATTGATACCGGGGTCATTTATCCCCAAATTCGAAATAATCCTTCTTCTGTGTACAGTTTTCTCCTCGTTGCTGGCTATCTGAAAGTCGTAAAGGAAGAGCCTACTTTCAGCGGTGATTATATGTGTGAAGTGGCGCTGCCTAACCAGGAGATCGCGTTTGTCTATAACAAAGAAATTCTGCAAAAATTAACAGATATCATTCCTCAGGCTACCGCGATTTCGATTCAGGAAGCATTGTATTCTAATGATGCGCAGAAACTGCAAAAAGAGATGCATAAGCTTCTTCTCCAATCGGTAAGCTGTTTTGATACCGTAGGAGAAAACTTTTATCATGGTTTTGTTTTAGGGCTTTGTGCGATGATGGATAACCGTTACTATATCAGTTCGAACGGCGAATCAGGCGAGGGACGATATGATATCCAATTGATGCCTAAATTAGAGAATATGCCGGGTATTTTGATTGAACTGAAGGCGACAAAGAGCTTTTCGGAAGAGAAATTGAAACGGCTTTCAGAGATGGCTTTGGCGCAGATTGAGGATCGTAAGTACGATACTGATATGCGCGCTAAGGGTGTTAAAACGATCTTCAAGTATGGAGTTGCCTTCAGCGGGAAACAGGTTGAGATTACTGCATCTTTATGAGTATCATTATGTTGAAAAATGAACACTGATATAGATGTAAATAGTGAGAAGGAATAAGTGAAGGGAAACGGGAAAAGTTCTATACTCTTTATGAAAAATTTTTAGATAAGCTACGGAAAATAGAACCTGTTACAACTGATTACGTGGTTTTATATTGAGCATGTTTTAAAAACAACTTCAATATCTTGCATATTAAAATTGAGGTCGAAAATAGTGGATCGGTTGACTTATTAGATGTATATTGAAGAATTGAAAAATATGAGGTTTTGTGGTATACTGAAATATTAGCATAAGTCTTGTGGAATTAGTTTTTATGGAATCGCGAATTTTTGGTGAGCAAATTCGCGATTGGCTGAAATTACTGAGAAAACAGGCCGTTGAAAAAATCCATATTTGGGCCAATGGTAGCTATAATCAATAGAGGAAATCGTGTATGAGCAGTCAAAACAATAAAGAATTATTCAAATTAGTTTCCCCCTACAAACCTACGGGAGACCAGCCGGAGGCGATCGCCAAGCTGGTGGAGGGAATCAAAAGAGGGGATAAGGAACAGACTTTGCTGGGGGTAACGGGCTCCGGCAAGACATTCACCATGGCGAATATTATCTCGCAGGTGCAAAAGCCGACGCTGGTTTTAGCACACAATAAGACCCTTGCGGCGCAGCTCTGCAGTGAATTTCGCGAATTCTTTCCAACATCCGCAGTCGAATATTTTGTCTCCTATTATGACTATTACCAGCCGGAAGCGTATATTCCGCACACAGACACATATATAGAAAAAGACAGCGCAATCAACGACGAAATTGATAAATTGCGCCATAGCGCGACGCTTGCGCTTTCCGAACGCAGAGATGTAATTATTGTTTCTTCTGTTTCCTGTATTTACAGCCTGGGGAATCCAATTGATTATCGCACCATGGTCATTTCACTGCGCCCCGGTATGCAGAAAAAACGTGATGACCTTTTAAAAAAACTTGTGGAACTGCAATATGAAAGAAACGACGTCAATATGGTCAGAAATAAATTTCGGGTCAGGGGCGACGTCGTCGAGGTGGTTCCCGCTTCTTCCGGCGGGAATATTATACGGGTGGAATTTTTGGGGGATGAAATCGACCGGATTTCGGAAATTAACCCTGTTACCGGCGAGCTGATCGCGCATTTGCGCCATGTAGCAATTTATCCCGCTTCGCACTATATTGTCCCGCAGGACAAAATGAAAGCGGCGATTGTGCAGCTTGAAAAAGAGTTGGAGGAGCGGCTTGCTTATTTTCGGCAGCAGGGAAAGCTGCTGGAGGCCCAGCGTATAGAGCAGCGGACACGCTACGACATAGAAATGCTACAGGAAATTGGTTTTTGTACCGGTATTGAAAACTATTCCAGGGTACTTGCGGGCCGGGCGCCGGGTAGCGCGCCCTATACGCTTTTAGATTATTTTCCAAAGGATTTTCTGCTATTTGTGGACGAGTCGCATGTTACGCTGCCGCAAGTGCGCGGCATGTATGCAGGCGACCGGGCACGCAAGGAAAGCCTGGTCGAATACGGCTTTCGTCTTCCGTCTGCCTTTGACAACCGGCCGCTGAATTTTGATGAATTCTATTCCCGCATCAACCAGGTTGTTTTTGTAAGCGCCACACCGGGTGAGCTTGAAAAAGAGAAAAGCATGCAGATTGTCCAGCAGGTCATACGACCTACAGGGCTGCTTGATCCAAACGTTTCCGTACGCCCAACACACGGGCAGATGGACGACCTGATTTCTGAAATCAATCTGCGTACAGCACGAAATGAAAGAGTGTTGGTGACAACGCTCACCAAAAAAATGGCGGAAGACCTGACTGCTTATCTCGAAACGATGGGGATTCGTGTTCGCTATATGCATCACGATATTGATACGGTCGAACGTATGGAGATTATCCGCGACCTGCGCTTGGGATCATTTGACGTTTTGGTCGGAATCAATCTTCTGCGGGAGGGGCTTGATATCCCGGAGGTTTCGCTCGTTGCCATTCTGGACGCCGACAAGGAAGGCTTTTTAAGAAGTGAGCGTTCGCTGATCCAAACGATAGGCCGGGCAGCCCGAAACGCCCGGGGGGAAGTTATCATGTATGCAGACAGCGTGACGCCCTCCATGGAAAATGCAATTTGTGAAACGCTGCGCCGCCGGACAATACAGGAAGCGTATAACCAAAGCCACGGCATTGTACCAACCACCATTGTAAAAAAAGTGTCGGAAATTCTTGAAATCTCCACGCATGTGGACGACGGCAAAAAAACGAAAAAACGCTTGACAAAAGCAGAAAAACAGCAGATGATAGAAGCGTTGACCAAAGAAATGAAAGCGGCTGCGAAGCTTTTGGAATTTGAACACGCGGCCTATCTGCGCGACAAAATTAAAAAACTCCAGGGCGAAAAATAATTGCCTGTTTTTCAAAGCAGAGAAAGGAATCTACAGTATGGCAGGAAAAAACACAAAGCAGGAATACGGCAATGACAGTATCTCTTCACTCAAAGGCGCCGACCGGGTCCGGAAAAGGCCGGCGGTTATTTTTGGATCCGACGGAATAGAAGGATGCCGGCATTCTGTATTTGAGATTCTTTCAAACTCCATTGACGAAGCCAGAGAAGGTTATGGAAAAACAATTACCATTACCCGTTTTGCAGACTGCTCCATAGAAATTGAGGACCATGGGCGAGGCATACCGGTTGACTATAACAACAATGAAAAATGCTTTAACTGGGAGCTTGTGTTCTGTGAACTGTACGCAGGTGGCAAATATCATAACAGCGAAGGCCAGAGTTATGAATTTTCTCTGGGTTTAAACGGGCTTGGGCTTTGCTCAACGCAGTACGCTTCAGAATATATGGATGTAGACATTCGCCGCGACGGGTACCGGTATTTACTGCATTTTGAACAGGGAGAAAATATCGGCGGGTTAAAGAAAGAACCTTATCATAAAAAAGATACCGGAACAAAAATTCATTGGAAGCCGGATCTTGCCGTCTTTACCGACATTGACGTACAGCCTGAATATTTTGCAGACATTTTAAAACGCCAGGCAATTGTCAATGCAGGCATTACTTTCCTTTTCAGAAATCAAAAAGGCAACTCCTTTGAAACGCAGCAGTTTTATTATAAAGAAGGCATTACTGACCATGTACGTGAAGTGGTGGGGGAGGATGCGTTGTCCGGCATTCAGTCCTGGCAGGCGGAACGTATGGTGCGCGACAGGGAGGACAAGCCGCAATATAAAGTAAAAATGCACTTTGCGCTGGCCTTTTCCAATAAAGTAAAGCTGGCGGAATACTACCATAACTCCAGTTGGCTGGAGCATGGCGGCGCGCCGGAAAAGGCAGTAAAAAACGCTTTTGTTTATCAGATTGACGCATACTTAAAGCAAAACGGCAAATATACCAAGAATGAAAGCAAGATCAATTTCGGCGATGTGGAAGACTGTCTTGTAATTGTCATTTCGTCGTTTTCCAGTGTGACCTCGTATGAGAACCAGACAAAAAAGGCGATTACCAATAAGGGAATACAAGATGCCATGACGGAGGTGCTGCGTCGCCAACTGGAAATTTATTTTATAGAAAACCCAATCGAGGCCGAACGGATTGGAAACCAGGTGCTGATCAATAAGCGCAGCCGTGAAGATGCGGAAAAAACCAGGCTGAATATCAAAAAAAAGCTCACGGGCAATATGGATATGACCGGCCGGGTGCCGAAATTTGTCGATTGTCGCAGTAAGGATGTGGAGCAGCGGGAACTGTTTATTGTGGAGGGCGACTCGGCGCTGGGCGCAGGCGCGCGACCCGGATTTTCAGGCGATTATCCCTATACGCGGAAAAATTTTAAACTGCCTGAAAGCAGACTACGACAAAATTTTTAAAAATGATATTATTACCGATCTGCTGAAGGTGCTTGGCTGCGGTGTGCAGGTAAAATCAAAGGCAAACAAAGACCTGTCTTCGTTTGATATTAATCTGCTACGCTGGAGCAAAATCATTTTATGTACAGATGCAGACGTCGACGGCTTTCAGATCAGAACGCTGCTCTTGACAATGCTTTACAGGCTGACGCCCACGCTGATCGAAGCGGGCAAGGTGTTTATAGCGGAATCGCCGCTGTATGAGATTACCAGTAAAAATGAAATTTATTTTGCCTATACAGAGGCGGAAAAGGAGAAATATCTAGGCAAAATCGGCGACAGCAAGTTTACCATACAACGTTCCAAAGGATTGGGCGAAAATGAACCGGATATGATGAACCTAACCACCATGAACCCGAAAACACGTCGCCTGATCAAAGTCTTGCCGGATGAAGCAGACAAAACCTTCGCCATGTTCGATGTTCTTTTGGGGGATAACCTGGCGGGCAGAAAGCAGTTTATTATCGACAATGGCAGCCATTATATGCATGACCTCGACGTAAGCTGACTTTCAAGAAAGACAATAAATTGGAGTGATTAAAAATGGCGCCAAGAAGAAAGGCAGCTCCCAAACAGCAAAGCGCTGGAAGAACGCATGGCATTATAGAGGGGGCAGGAGCGGTTGTAGAGCAGAAAATTCCCGTTACGCTTGAAGAAAATTATATGCCTTATGCGATGAGCGTAATCCTGTCAAGGGCTATTCCGGAAATAGACGGCTTTAAACCCAGCCACAGAAAGCTGCTTTATACTATGTATAAAATGGGCCTTTTAAGCGGGGTGCGCACCAAGTCGGCCAATATAGTAGGGCAGACAATGAAGCTGAATCCGCACGGCGACAGCGCAATTTACGACACGATGGTCCGTTTAAGCCGCGGGTATGAGGCGCTGTTGCATCCCTATATAGATTCCAAGGGAAACTTCGGGAAATTTTACAGTAGAGATATGGCCTGGGCGGCTTCCAGATATACGGAAGCAAAGCTTGACCCCATATGCAACGAACTGTTTCGCGATATAGACAAGGACACTGTTGATTTTGTCGATAATTACGACAATACGCTTAAAGAACCCACGCTTTTACCGGCGACATATCCTTCTGTTTTGGTCAATGCAAACACTGGAATCGCGGTAGGTATGGCCAGTTCGATTTGCTCGTTTAACCTAAAAGAAGTCTGTGAGACTACAATTTCTCTGATGCGCGACCCGCAGCACGACGTGGCGTCCACACTGCCTGCGCCGGATTTTCCCGGCGGCGGGCAGATACTTTATGACCGTGCGGCCTTTGATCAAATTTACCGTACGGGGCGTGGCAGCTTTAAAGTTCGTTCCAGATATGCGTATGATAGGTCGGCAAACTGCATTGATATTACAGGAATTCCGCCTACAACCACCTGTGAAGCGGTAATTGAAAAGGTTGTTGACCTGGTTAAAAGTGGTAAAATTAAGGAAATTGCAGATATCCGCGACGAAACAGGCCTTGACGGCTTGAAAATTACCATTGACCTGAAAAGGGGAGCAGATCCGGACCGCCTGATGCAACGACTTTTTCGGATGTCAACGTTGGAGGATAGCTTTTCCTGCAATTTTAATGTGCTCGTTGGCGGCGTGCCGATGGTGCTTGGGATCAAAGCGCTTCTGGAGGAATGGACAGCCTTCCGCATTGAATGCGTACGAAGAAGGACCTGCTTTGATTTGCAGAAAAAAAAGGATAAATTGCATTTGCTTTATGGATTGCAGTGTATTTTGCTTGATATTGACAAAGCGGTCAGAATTGTGCGTGAAACGCAGGAGGAAAGCGAAGTTGTTCCCAATTTGATGATTGGTTTTGGAATTGATGAAATACAGGCCGAATATGTTGCAGAGATCAAACTGCGCCATTTAAACCGCGAATTTATCTTAAAACGCACGCAGGAAATAGAGTCTTTAGAAGCAGAGATCCGTAACTTGGAGGCTGTGCTTGCAAGCAAGTCAAAGGTCCAATCCATTATTATAAAAGAACTGCAGGAGGTTGCGCAAAAATACGGCCAGCCAAGGCGCAGTATTTTAATTTATGCGCAGGATATTCAGGCGGAAGAAGATGTGGAGGAAATACCGGATTACCCTGTTCACATGTTTTTTACAAAAGACGGTTATTTTAAAAAAATTACGCCGCTTTCTCTGCGCATGGGAGGCGAACAAAAGCTAAAAGACGGCGACAGCATCATGCAAACCTGCGAAGCGACAAACGCAACCGAGCTTTTGTTTTTCACGAATAAGTGCCAGGTCTATAAAGCAAAGGCTTCTGATTTTGCAGATACAAAGGCAAGCGTGCTGGGCGATTATATCCCTGCCAGGCTTGCCATGGATGAAGGGGAGCTTGCGCTGAGTATGGTCGTTACAAAAGATTATGCCGGCGTTTTGCTTTTTGCGTTTGAAAACGGAAAAATTGCAAAAGTGCCGCTTTCAGCTTATGCCACAAAAACAAACCGCAAAAAGCTTGCAAACGCATACAGCGACAAATCTCCGCTTGTAAGCGTTGCTTTTACAGAACAGGACGCAGAGTTTTTGCTGACGGCCTCAAGCGGCAGAATGCTTTTGCTGCACACGGGAGTGTTGCATACAAAGGCCACCAGAAGCACGCAGGGCGTTGCTGTGATGACCCTGAAAAGAGGCCATCGGCTGATGCGTATGGAAACATACCGTGAAAACACGTTTGCAAAGCCGAACCGCTACCGTACAAAAAGCCTGCCTGCGGCAGGCGCACTGCCCACGCCGGAAGATGCAAAAGCACAACAGCTTTCTCTGCTTTAAAAAATTTTGATAAAAAACTTGCAAAACCGGCCTTTTTATGCTATGATAATTGCGCTATTGATATTTGATTAAAAAGTACCGTGCCTATGCACAGCTTTTAGAAAGGACAGGTTTATAGAATATGAGCGT
The DNA here is from genome assembly GCA_900541975.1 of uncultured Oscillospiraceae bacterium. GTDB lineage: Bacteria > Bacillota > Clostridia > Oscillospirales > Acutalibacteraceae > Scatavimonas > Scatavimonas merdigallinarum. The sequence continues at coordinate 47,639 of UQLR01000013.1, forward strand.
TTGGGAATACGTAATGGGCAGCGTAATGCTGCTGTTTTCCATTGCAATTATTATTGTGATTATTTTGCAGGAGGGGCATCAGAAGGGAATTGGCGTCGTTACCGGCGGTGCCGATACATTTTTTTCTAAAAATAAGGCGCGCTCTATTGACGCGTTCCTTTCACGTTGGACAAAGGTTTTTGCGGGCGGCTTTGTGCTGCTTGTTATTGGCCTGAACGCCTTTGCATTTTTTTCTTAATTTATTGTGTAATTGTGACAGCGGGACGGAGTTGCCGTCCCGCTTTTTTCTGTAGCGAACATTTTAAAAACTGCACTGCATTTTAACAGGAAAAGTTGAAAATATTTTTAGAAGATTGGGAAATATTTGCTGGTTTTACTTTACATGGAACACAAGATATAGTATCATTATTCTGATAAACTAACAGAATTATAACGTATTCCATAGAAAGGACTGGAAAAAATGGAGCCCAAGTATAAAAGAATTCTTTTGAAGCTCAGTGGAGAATCCTTGGCAGGCAACAAAAAATATGGGATAGATTTTGACACGGTTTTGCAATTCTGCCGGCCTATCAAAGTGCTTGTTGACATGGGTGTGGAGGTTGCCATTGTAGTTGGCGGCGGAAACTTCTGGCGCGGCCGCAGCAGTGGGAAGATGGATCGCACCAGGGCGGATCATATGGGGATGCTGGCAACTGTGATCAATGCACTGGGCGTAGCAGATGCTCTGGAGCAGCTGGGTGTGGATGTCAGAGTACAGACGGCAATTTCCATGCAGCAGGTGGCAGAGCCATATATCCGCAATCGGGCGGTGCGGCATCTGGAAAAAGGCCGGGTCGTTGTTTTTGGCTGTGGTACCGGAAACCCGTTTTTTTCTACAGATACGGCGGCTTCCCTGCGCGCAGCTGAGATAGATGCGGAAATTATCCTGAAAGCAACCATGGTTGATGGTGTGTACGATTGCGACCCCAAGAAAAATCCGGCGGCTAAGAAATATGAGACGGTTTCTTACTATGAGGTCTTGAATAAGGATTTGGGAGTTATGGACAGTACGGCCGCCTCACTGTGTAAAGACAACAACATTCCTATTCTGGTGTTTAGCATTGAGCAGCCGGAGAACATCCTCTCTGCAGTTTGCGGAGAGAGCATCGGTACTCTGGTTGAATAAAATATGATTTAGTGATTACGGAGGAGAGCGTTATGCAAGAAGTACTTTCAAAAGCAGAAAGCCGCATGGAAAAGCGCATTAACCATTTGGCGGGCGATCTTGCCGCAATCCGCGCAGGCAGGGCAAACCCCGCCGTGCTGGACAAAATTATGGTGGATTATTACGGAACGCCTACGCCAATTAACCAGCTTGCGGCCGTTTCAGTAACAGAGGCAAGAACTTTAATGATTCAGCCGTGGGACGCCAGCGTGGTACATCCCATTGAAAAAGCTATACAGACTTCAGAGCTTGGGATCAACCCGCAAACAGACGGAAAGACACTGCGGATTATTTTTCCACCGCTGACAGAAGACCGGCGTAAGGAAATTGTGAAGGATATTGCAAAAATTTCAGAAGAAACGAAAATTTCAATCCGGAACATTCGCCGTGAAGCAGTTGAAAAATTTAAGGCAATGAAAAAGAACAGTGAAATTACGGAAGATGATCTCAAACAGGCTGAAAAGAAAACACAGGAGCTTACAGACCATTTTGTTAAAGAAATTGATAAAATGGCACAGGCAAAACAAAAAGAGGTCATGGAAATCTGACCGTTGTAATAAACTTATACCATATGGAAGTGTTCGGCGGAAATGCAGGCTTTAAAAAGCATTTCCGCCCGAATTTATAAACCGTATTTTAGTTGGTGAAGGAATTGGGATTTGCGTTTAGAAAAAAGCAGAAAAAACAGGCCGCTCTTACGTTGAAAGATATTGTCCTGCCAACGCATGTGGGAATTATTATGGACGGAAACGGCCGTTGGGCTCAGAAAAGGGGCTTGCCTCGAACGGCGGGGCATACAGCCGGCGCACAGAATTTTCGTACAATTACAAAGTACTGCAGTTCCATTGGAATACGCTATTTGACGGTGTACGCTTTTTCTACAGAAAACTGGAAGCGCCCGCGCCAGGAAGTGGATTCTTTAATGCGGCTGTTTAAATCGTATCTGGAGGAAGCGCTTCGGGATTTTAAAGATGAAAGCATTGTTGTAAAATTTATTGGCGAAAAAACAGCTTTTTCACAAGATTTACAAAGGTTGATTTATGAGAATGAAGAATCGTCCAAAAACCGTACCGGGATGGTTTTAAATATAGCAATGAATTACGGCGGACGCGATGAAATCGTCCGTGCCGTTCAAAAAATTGCAGGGGAAATCAAAAGCGGAAAAATTTCGGTCGATCAGATTAACGAAAAACTGCTTTCGGACCATATGTATACATCCGGCCAGCCGGATCCGGATCTGGTCATAAGGCCAAGCGGCGAGTACAGGACGTCAAACTTTCTTTTATGGCAGTCTGCCTATACGGAGTATGTGATTCTTGATAACGTGCTCTGGCCAGACTTTACAGAGAAAATGCTGGATGATGCGTTGCTGGAATATGCCAGGCGCAACAGGCGTTTTGGCGGCGTATAAAGGTTTGATCAAATTATTACACTGAAGGCGGGACACATTTTATGAAAGCAAGAATTATTTCAGGTGTTTTAGGTTCCTCTTTGCTTGTTGTGGCCATTGCGTTTAACAAGCTTTTTCCGATATTGATCAATATTATTATTGCTCTGGCGGCCCTTACCTGCGTTGTGGAGATTCTGGTGGCCAGAGGACTTTTAAAAAACCTGAAAATTTCTGTACCGGCTATGGCGTTTGCAGGGTTATTTCCCATTTTAATATCTACCGTATATTGGCCGGTTTTATTTGTTCTTTTTATTTTGTCGCTGTTTGTCATGCTGGTATTCTTTCATCAGGAAATATTAATTGCAGATATTGCTTTTACCTTTACGACCTCTCTGCTGATTACGGCCGGACTGTCATCTATTGTCATGCTTTGCGACCAGGACAGAAGCCATACCGGCTTTAACATTACAATGTCGCTTATTATCCCATGGATGGCCGATGCAGGTGCATACTTTATTGGCAGCTTTTTCGGCAGGTATAAGCTTTGCCCGAAGATCAGCCCTAAAAAGACAGTGGAGGGCGCTTTGGGCGGCGTTTTATTCGGCGTTGTTGGAGCATTGGCGGATGCCATTGTTTTTCAGATATGGCTTTTCCCGGGAAGCGAGCAAATTTGCTACATAAATCTGGTCCTCATTGCCTTTTTGTGCGCGGTGGTGTCAATCATTGGGGATTTGTCGTTCTCCCTAATCAAAAGGAGCTGCCATGTGAAAGACTACGGCAGCGTGATTCCAGGCCATGGCGGCATTCTGGACAGATGCGACAGCGTTATTTTTGCAGCGCCGCTTCTATTGGTATATGTGCAATATTTTCCGATTATGGTAATGTAAAAAGTATTGTAAGGTGGTAAAATGACAGACAATTTATCCGTGCTTGGCTCAACGGGTTCGATAGGTACGCAGGCGCTTGCCGTTTGCGAAAAACTTTCCATACGCGTTGGAGCTTTGTGTGCGCACAGCAACGCAAACCTCCTGGAACAGCAGGCGCGACGTTTTCAGCCGAAACTTGCAGTACTGTATGAGGAAAAAGCGGCCAGTCGGCTAAAAACTGCGCTGGCAGATACAGACATAAAGGTAGATTGCGGTATGGACGGCCTGTGTGCGGCAGCCGCTTATCCAGAATGCGACACCGTGCTGAATGCCGTTGTAGGCATGGTGGGCCTCAGACCCACGCTTACAGCACTTGAGGCTGGAAAAAATATTGCGCTTGCCAATAAAGAGACATTGGTAGCAGGCGGCAGCCTTGTTATGAAGGCTGTTGAAGAGAATCAAGTAAGTCTTTATCCGGTGGACAGCGAGCATTCTGCCGTTTTCCAATGTTTACAGGGAGCTCCGGAAAATAAGGCTCTGGCTCGAATTATCTTAACAGCCTCGGGCGGTCCCTTTTTTGGAAAGAAAAAAGATCAGCTTCAAGCGGTTACGCCGCAAATGGCGCTTTGTCATCCCAATTGGAATATGGGCGCAAAAATCACAGTAGATTCTGCTACCATGATGAACAAGGGGCTGGAAATTATAGAGGCATGCTGGCTTTTTGGAGTTCCGGAGAACAAAATTGACGTATTGGTACACAGGGAAAGCATTATTCATTCCATGGTCGAATATACAGATCATTCCGTAATCGCACAACTTGGAGAACCGGATATGTGCATTCCCATTCAATATGCGCTGACGTATCCCGACAGAATGGCGTCGCCTGCAAAAAGCCTGGACCTTGCGCGCCTTGCGCAGCTTACCTTTTATGCGCCGGATCACGAAACTTTTGCGGGAATGCGTCTTTGCAGGCAGGCAATTTGCCGGGGGGGGCTTGTCCCGGCCGCGTTAAATGGGGCGAATGAACAGGCGGTCAGCCTTTTTTTACAGGGGGAAATTGGATTTTTGGAAATAGAACGTTTGGTAGCTGCGGCAATGCATAATCAACCGGATTGTAAAATAACCTGTTTAGAGGATATACTACTTGCAGACGCGTCTGCAAGGGAATTTGTATTAAGCAGCATCAGATGACAGCCGGACTGTGTAGAAAGGGTGATTACAATAGAAGTCGCAGCATTGGTTCTTATTGGGATACTTTTATTTGAACTGATTATTTTTTGTCATGAAGGCGGACATTTTATCGCGGCGAAGCTGTCTGGCGTAAAGGTTAATGAGTTTGCGCTGGGGATGGGCCCGAAAATACTGAAATTTACAAAAGGAGAAACCACGTATTCTTTGCGCCTTTTTCCAATCGGCGGTTTTTGCGCGATGGAAGGTGAAGATGAAAAAAGTGAAGATAGCAGGGCCTTTGGCAACAAGCCTGTTTGGAAGCGCATTATCATCGTATGTGCCGGCGCGTTTATGAATATTTTACTCGGCTTACTTATGATGCTTGTGATTGTCATACAACAGCCATATTATGCGACAACCACCATCGACTCTTTTCCGGAAAATTCCGTTACGCAACAAAGTTTGCAGGCTGGCGACCGTTTTGTTTCAATTGACGGATATGCCATTTATAACGCAAAAGATATTATATTTGCCATGGCAACCATGCAAACGCATGCGCCTGATGTTGTTGTAGAGCGCGGCGGCGAAATTGTAGATCTTGGCAACGTGCAATTTTACACATATACAGAGGAAGGAAAGGAACAGGTTGCGGTTGATTTTTACACGCAGGCGCTTGAGCGAAATTTTGGGACGGTGCTTGTACAGACATGGGAGCAGACTGTGTCGGTGGTGCGCATGATCTGGAGCAGTTTCATCGGGCTTATTACCGGGCAGTTTGGTTTTAATACGTTGTCCGGACCGGTAGGTGTGGCTTCCGTTATTACGCAGGCAGCCTCCCAGGGACTGTCGCAAAGCTTTTTAAGCGCCTTTAACAATATTCTGTATATTATGATGGTTATCACAGTTAATCTGGGCATTTTCAATATGTTGCCCATACCGGCGCTCGATGGCGGCAGGTTGCTTTTTCTGATTGTTGAAGGGATCCGCAGAAAGCCGGTTCCTCCCAAATATGAAGGAGCCGTTCACGGTATTGGTTATGCGCTTTTAATGCTGCTGATGGTCGCCGTTGCGTTTAACGACATATGGCGCCTGGCCACAGGCACCATGTTTGGAAGCTGAAAGGGCGGTTTGGGAAAGTGAAAGAAACCAGACAGGTGAAGGCGGGGAACGTGTGTATAGGTGGCGGTGCGCCTGTAACGGTACAGTCTATGCTTAGCGTGCCCGCACATGATATAAAAGGCAGCATCAGGCAGGCGGAGGAGCTTGCACGTGTGGGCTGCGACGTCATACGCGTCGCCCTTCCGGACCGCAAGGCTGTTTCCCTGATCCCGGCGCTGAAAAACGCAGTGGATGTTCCCATTGTTGCCGATATACATTTTGATTATCGTATTGCGCTTGAGGCCGCCAGCGCAGGGGTAGATAAAATCCGGATTAATCCGGGAAACATAGGCAACCCGGACAGAGTTAAAATGGTTGCGGATATGTGCCGGGAAAAATCCATTCCAATTCGCATTGGTGTAAATTCCGGCTCTCTTGAAAAAGAAATTCTTGCAAAATATGGAGCGCCTACCGCACAGGCGCTGTGTGAAAGCGCGCTGTATCATGCTTCCTTGCTTGAGCGCTTCGATTTTACAGACATTGTTCTCTCTATGAAATCTTCCGATGTAAGGACAACCGTACAGGCCTATGAGCTTGCAAGCAGCCGTTGCAGCTATCCGCTGCATCTGGGTGTGACGGAAGCCGGTACAGAGCGCATGGGGATTATCAAATCCTCTGCGGGGATTGGTTCACTTTTACTGCATGGCATTGGCGATACCATACGTATTTCCCTTACGGCTGACCCGGTACAGGAAGTATATGCCGCTAAGGACCTGCTGCGTGCATTGGGGCTTTTGCAGGACGGCGTGCAGCTTGTTTCCTGCCCGACCTGCGGGAGAACGCAAATTGACCTGATTGCCCTTGCCAAAGAAGCAGAAAGGCGCCTTGCAGGCTGCAAAAAACAAATAAAAGTCGCTATTATGGGGTGCGCCGTCAATGGGCCGGGCGAGGCCAAAGAGGCAGACATAGGCATTGCCGGCGGCCATGGATGCGGTCTGTTATTCAAAAAAGGCCGGGTACTGCGCAAAGTGCCCGAGGACAAGCTGATAGAAGCGCTGCTTGAGGAAGTGGAAAAGCTTTAAAGATAATTTGGGGGATTTGCTTGAATACATTTAACGACCTATTTGCAAAGTACCTGCCGGATGTTACATTATCACCGGAGGTGTGCAACAGTGCAATCCAATCGGTGAACATCGATGCAAAAAAAAGATCACTGGATATTTACACTGCGTTTCAGACTCCGCTGGAGTGCAGTGCGCTTTTTGCTGCGGAAAAGGCATTGCAAAGCGCAAAAGATCTGGGACTGACAACGGTACATATATACCCAAAATATCCTTCGGACGCCTTTTCTGCAGAATATTATCCGCAGCTTGTCATGCAGCTGAAGCGGCGCATTCCCAGCCTCAACGGTACGGTTGCAGATTCTACAGCTACGCTAAACGGCGACGTTTTAACCGTTACGCTTCAGCACGGCGGCGCCGCCATTTTGATTGGCAAAGGTTTTGATAAAGAACTGCAAAAGCTGATTGTAAGCCAGTTCGGATTGCGCCTGCACATAGAATTTGACGGCGTGGTTTCTATAGATGCAGATTCGGAAACCTATGTTCAAAAGCAGAAAGATTTGCATGAAAAGCAGCGGCGGGAAAAAATTGTAGAAGAAATGGAACTTTATGAATCCTCTATGGATACAGCGATTGTCGGCAAGCAGCAGCGAAAGGAAAAAACGTCCGGCAGCATTGAAATCCGAAAGGATGACCTTTTATATCCTTCTATTTTGCCGCAGACGATAAAACCGCTGTATGGCAGTGTGATCAAAGGCGCTCCCGCCCCAATTAAATCGTTAACGCCTGATGCCGGGAAGGTTGTTATATGGGGGGATATTTTCAATATGGATATGCGCACAACGCGCGACGGTTCCAAAAATATCATCTCCATCAGTATTACAGATTACACGGGGTCTATGAACCTGAAAATAATTGATGAAATTAAAAATTGTAAAGCGCTGGCACAGCTGAAAAAGGGTGTTGCGGTGCTTGCAAGGGGAGATTTGGAGTACGATCGTTATGATAAGGATTTATGCGTGCGTACAAGGAGCGTAAGCACTGTTTCAAAGCTGCAGGTCGTAGACCGTGCGCCCAAAAAACGCGTAGAGTTGCACTTGCATACCAATATGTCTTCTATGGACGGTGTATCGTCAGCCAAATCCCTGATCGAGCGCGCCCACCAGTGGGGACATACCGCCATGGCTATTACAGACCACGGCGTGGCGCAGGCGTTTCCGGAGGCTATGGACACAGTCGAGGCAATCAACCGTGAAGACGGGAATTTTAAGGTTATTTACGGCACGGAGGCGTATTTTATCAACGATATGATTGCGGCGGTAGAAGGAAAGCGCGATATGCCGTTTGACGGGGAATTTATCTGTTTTGATACGGAAACCACCGGTTTAAGCGCAAAAAAAGACAGGATCACGGAAATTGGCGCAATCAGGGTTAAAAATGGCGAGGTGCTCGACACTTTTTCCACGTTTGTGAACCCGCAAATGCCGATCCCGCCGAAAATTACGCAGATTACCGGGATCACAGACGAAATGGTGCAGGATGCGCCCGAAGAAAGACAGGCCATGCAAGCTTTTTACCGCTTTTGCGGTATGCAGAACGCCGTTTTGGTCGCACATAACGCGCCGTTTGACATGGCCTTTCTCAAAGCGGCTGCAAAGCGCTGTAATATGCCCTGCGATTTTGCATCTGTTGATACGGTTGCCCTGTGCCGCGCAATTTTACCCGACATAAAAAATTGTAAGCTGGATACCGTGGCAAAATATCTGCGCCTGGGCGAATTTAATCACCACCGCGCAACGGACGACGCGCAAATGCTTGCGCGGATTTTCACCAACCTGCTTATGCGCCTGCGGGAAGATTACGGCCTGAAATCTGTGCAGGAAATTAACACCAAAATTAACGGCGCAGATTTCAGAAGGCTGAATACGTATCATCAGATTATTCTTGTGAAAAATCAGACAGGCTTAAAAAATTTGTATAAATTAATATCAAAGGCACATCTGGATTATTTTTATAAAAAACCGCGTATCCCCAAGACGGAGCTGATCCAGCACAGGGAAGGCCTTTTAATTGGCAGCGCCTGTGAAGCCGGGGAGCTGTTCCGCGCAATTGTTGCAGGAAAGCCGTGGGGGGAGCTTAAGGATATTGCAGGTTTTTATGATTACCTGGAAATCCAGCCGATCGGGAATAATCGCTTTATGCTGCATAACGGGACGGTACAGTCTGAAAAAGAATTGCAGGACTTTAATAAAACGGTCGTCCGTCTTGGAGAAGAATTGGGTATCCCTGTCGTTGCAACCTGCGACGTACATTTTTTGGATCCGCAGGACAGCGCCTACAGAAAAATTCTTATGGCAGGCCAGGGTTATGCCGACGCAGACAATCAGGCTCCCTTGTATTTTCGCACCACCGCGGAAATGCTTGAAGAATTTAGCTACCTTGGAAAAGAAAAGGCCTATGAAGTTGTGGTGGAAAACACCAACCGAATTGCAGATGCAATAGAGTCCGTGCGCCCAATCCCCAAGGGCGTATATCCACCGTTTATTGAGGGCGCGCAGGATGATTTGATACGCATTACATGGGAGCGCGCAAAGAATAAGTACGGCGATCCGCTGCCGCAAATTGTAAAGGACCGCCTTGACCGGGAGCTTGGATCCATTACGAAATATGGCTTTTCCGTTTTGTATATGACGGCGCAAAAACTGGTGGCGGACAGTGAAGCCCATGGGTATCTTGTCGGCTCAAGAGGCAGCGTGGGTTCTTCGTTTGTAGCTACCATGTCCGGTATTTCCGAAGTAAACCCGCTGTGCCCGCACTATATCTGTCCAAATTGCAAGCACAGTGAATTTATTACAGACGGTTCAGTTGGGTCCGGTTTTGATTTGCCGCCCAAATATTGCCCGCAGTGTGAAACGCTGTATGAACGCGACGGGCATGAAATACCGTTTGAAACCTTTTTGGGGTTTGAAGGTGATAAAACGCCGGATATTGACTTAAACTTCAGCGGAGAATACCAGTCCTTTTCCCACCGCTATACAGAAGAGCTTTTTGGAAAGGACAATGTTTTTAAAGCCGGAACAATCGCAACAGTTGCAGATAAAACGGCGCTGGGCTTTGTCAAAAAATATGCGGAGGAAAAGGGGATTATTTTAAATAAAGCGGAAGAGCTGCGTCTGGCAGAAGGTTGTACCGGCGTAAAGCGCACTACCGGCCAGCATCCGGGCGGCATGGTTGTTGTCCCGCGTGGAAAGGAAATTTACGATTTTTGCCCGGTGCAGCATCCGGCAAACGATCAAAAGTCAGATAATATTACAACCCACTTTGATTTCCATTCTATTCATGATACAATATGTAAATTGGATGAGCTCGGCCATGACGTGCCGACAATCTATCATTATCTTGAGGAGTTCACAGGTATTTCCGTTATGGATGTATCTATGAGCGATCCTGATGTTATGTCGCTTTTTACTTCGACAGAGGCGCTTGGCGTAAAACCGGAAGATATTGATTCGCAGACTGGAACGTTTTCATTGCCGGAAGTCGGAACAGGCTTTGTGCGGCAGATGCTTATTGAAGCGCAACCCAAAACATTTTCCGACCTTTTACAGGTGTCGGGGCTTTCGCATGGCACAGACGTGTGGATCGGCAATGCCGCAGACCTGATCCGCGAAGGCACATGCACCATCTCGGAAGTAATTGGTACGCGCGACAGCATTATGACCTATTTGTTGCATAAGGGCCTTGCACCCAAAATGGCTTTTAAAATTATGGAAATTGTTCGAAAAGGAAAGGCGGCGAAACTGCTTACAGAAGAATATATCCAGGCCATGAAGGAGCATGGAGTGCCGCAATGGTATATTGATTCCTGTATGAAGATCAAATATATGTTTCCAAAAGCGCACGCGGCGGCATACATGATTTCAACGCTGCGGCTGGGATGGTACAAAGTGCACCGGCCAATTGAATATTACGCCGCCTATTTTACTGTGCGCGGCGACGGGTTTGACGCTGCTACGGTAATCGGCGGAAAAGAGGCGGTTGTATCCAGAATGGACCAGATCCGGCAGAAAGGGTATGAGGCGACCGCCAAGGATCATGCGGAATTTTCCACGCTGCAAATTGTTAACGAAATGCTGGCAAGGGGGATAGGTGTGCTTCCTGTCGACATATATAAGTCCCAGGCAAAAATGTTTGTGGTAGAAGGGCAGAAAATCCGTTTGCCGTTTTCTTCTATGGCCGGCGTGGGGGATGCAGCTGCAGAAAGCCTTGCAAACGGTGGGAAAAAAGGGGAATACCTTTCTATTGAAGACTTGCAGCTGCGTACAAAGGTGTCAAAAGCTGTCATTGAAACACTGAAAGCCGTCGGGGCGCTTTCCGGCTTGCCGGAAAGCAGCCAGCTGTCCCTGTTCTGATTCTTTATTTTACTGCAGGAAGGAGTGCAAAGGCCTATGGAACCAAAAAAATTTAAAAGCCTGCTGCTTTTAATTACTTTTACGGTATTTTTGTTATTTATTATGATCAACTTTGGCGTAGTATGGGAGCTACTTGGCATTCTGGTTACCGTTTTAATGCCCTTTTTTGTGGGGTTCCTCATCGCTTATCTGATCAATTTGCCGTATGTGTTTTTTGCAGACAGAGCATATGCGGGGCTTGAAAAGCGGGGAGGTTTTTTAGCCAAAATGCGAAAGCCGTTGGCGCTGATCACGGCTTATATTATTGTTTTCGGCGTGATTGTCTTTTTGGTTGGAATATTGATTCCCCAGTTGGTGGAAAGCACCAACCGCTTAATACAGAATTTTTCAGATTACGCAAAAAGCTTTCAGGTTTTTCTGACGGATTTTCTTTCCAAATATTTTTCTATTCACCTTGACTCCAACAGCGATATTATAAACTTTATCAACAATCTTGTAAAAATGGTAACGGGCGGGGAGCTGAACACCTTTCTCCAAAACCTGGCATCCACGCTGGCGCCCAGCGTTTTTGATATCACAAGGAACGTGACCACAACCTTAATCAACCTTGGTATGGGCATTGTGGTTTCCGTTTATTTAATTGGGTGTAAGGATAAGCTGATCTTTCAAAGCAAAAAGCTTTGTTATGCTTATGTACCGCAGAAGGCCGTTCCCAAAGTTATGGAAATTGCGGATCTTTCCAACAATATTTTCGGCAAATTTGTATATGGAAAAATTTTGGATTCCATGATTGTCGGCGTACTGTGCTTTATCGGTATGTCTATTTTAAATATTGAATATGCTCTGTTGATCAGTGTAATTATTGGTATTACCAATATTATACCTGTTTTCGGGCCTTTTCTGGGCGCAATTCCATCTATTTTTATTTTGTTAATGATCGATCCGTTTCAGGCTATATGGTTTACAATCTTTATTTTGGCGTTGCAGCAGCTGGACGGAAATGTAATAGGCCCCAAAATTTTGGGCAATTCCATTGGTATTTCCGGTTTTTGGATTATGGCAAGCGTTATAGTGGGCGGGGGCCTGTTTGGCTTTTTGGGAATGTTGCTGGCGGTTCCGGTTTTTTCGACCTTTTATGTCCTGTTTAGCCGGATGGTCAACAATCGTCTAATCAAAAACGGACGCATACAGGATTTTTCAAATCCTCCAACTTCAGATATTATTCGCCAGAAAATGCCGAAAGACCCAAGAAAAACCGCTGCCTCCGGCAAGCCGGTCAAACGTGTAAAGTCAAAGTTTGATTTTAAGAAGAAAAAGTAAGCAAAAACAGGGCGAATTACGCCCTGTTTTTGCTGTTGACAACACATTTTCTGTATGCTATTATGTTAGCGTGCTAAAGCGAACGTGGAAGGGAGCTTTTTCTTTATATGAAAAATTATTATAAAATAACACCGGAAGGGACCAAAGACCTGCTTTTTGAAGAATGTACGGCAAGAAACAAAGTCACGCATATGATTACCAGTGTGTTTGAATCAAAGGGATATCACCAGGTTATAACGCCCGGCCTTGAGTTTTTTGATGCTTTTACGTTGAAAAGCGGCGGGATCCAGCAGGAAGATATGTATAAGCTGACGGACAATAAAGGCAGGCTGCTCGTGCTGCGGCCGGATTCTACGCTGCCGATTGCAAGAATGGCGGCAATCCGCCTGCAGAAAGAAGCAAGGCCGATTCGCCTTTATTATAACCAGCCTGTTTACCGAAACCGTCCTGCACTCACAGGGCATAGCAACGAGATCAATCAGGCTGGTATTGAGCTGCTTGGAACGGCGGGGCTCAGAGCAGACCTGGAAGTGATTGTGACAGCAATAGAGGCCCTGCAAAAAATTGTGCCGGATTTCCGCATAGAAATTGGCCACGCGGGCTTTTTCAAAGCGCTTGCAGACCAGCTGCCGGTTGACGAAGCTTTGCGGGAGGAAATACGTCTCTCTATTGAGTCAAAAAACTATTCGTCCCTTAATACTATCCTTGACAGCTTAAAGCAGACCGACGCAGTGAAAGCGGTCCGGAGGCTGCCAAGACTTTTTGGAGGAGAAGAGGTTTTTGAAGAAGCGTCTGCCCTTTTCCGTGGGGACCTGGAGCAAAAAGCCTTATCTCAGTTAAAAGCTTTATACCGTTCCCTTTCGCATTTGTGTATGGGAGATAAGCTGATCATTGATCTGGGTCTGGTGCAGCGCAACGACTACTACAGCGATATGATTTTCAGCGGATATGTAGAAGGCAGCGGAGATGCCGTACTGGTTGGCGGGCGTTATGACCAGCTGCTTGATGCGTTTGATTCCCCCATGCCTGCAGCGGGCTTTGGTATTCATGTGGATGCTCTGGCAGAGATTCTGCTTGCAAACGGCTCTGTAGAGAAAGCTGCACCGCCGGATATTCTTGTTCATGGAGATGCAGGGCATGAAATGGCTGCAATCAACCAGTCGCGCTTTTATCTGCTTAGCGGTATTACCTGCGAGTACAGCGTTTTTGAGAGCCGGGCGGAGGCAACGGCTTATGCGCAGGCGCGTGGGATACGGAAAATTTGCTTTGTAAATACAGATCATGAAATTGTTGACCTGTAAGCAGGGTGCACACTACATAAAGACAGGAGTTTATAGTATATGAAGCCGCTGAAAATTGCATTGACAAAGGGCCGCCTGGAAAAAGATACGGTCGCGCTTTTGGAAAAATTGGGATATGATTGTCAGGCGCTTAAAAATAAAGGGAGAAAGCTGATTCTTCCGGTTGGCAACGGCGAAATTGAGGCCGTACTTGCAAAAGCGCCGGATGTCATCACATATGTGGAGCACGGCGTATGTGATCTGGGTGTTGTGGGTAAAGACACCATTTTGGAAAAAGGAACCGCTTTTTTTGAGTTGCTGGACCTGGGCTTTGGCAAATGCCGGTTTGCGCTTGCGGGCAAAAAGGGAACAGATTTCTTTTCCGGCTATCATACCAAAACCATTGCAACAAAATATCCCAACGTGGCAAGAAATTATTTTGAAAACAAAGGAATGGATATCCGCTTTATAAAAATTGAAGGCAGCGTTGAACTGGCGCCTTTGCTGCATCTTTCCGATGCAATTGTAGATATTGTGGAGACAGGCTCTACGTTACGGGAAAACGGTTTGGAGATTATAGAAGATATTGCGCCGGTTTCTGCAAGGCTGATTGCAAACAACGCGAGCCTGAAACTGAGAAAGCGTGAAATAGAAGCACTGGTGGAGAAAATGGAACAGGCTATTGCCGGAAAGGAATGAGGAAGAGATGTTGACAATTGTAAAGGCAGACAGTGGTGAGCAGCGCCGTTTTATTAACGAGTTGAAACAAAGGGCGCGGCAAACGGATAAAGACGTGTCCGCCGTTGTTGCACAAATTATAGAAAATGTGCGTGCACATGGCGACCAGGCGGTGCGCGAATATACAGAAAAATTTGACGGCATAGCACCGGAGAAGACAGAAGTTTCCCCGCAGGAGATGGCGGCGCTTGCAAAAAGCTGTGCGCCGGCATTTTTGCAGGCGCTGGAAAAAGCGGCGGAAAATATCCGAAATTTTCATCAACGCCAAGTACAGCAAAGCTGGCTTACCGCTGAAAGCGAAGGGGTTTTGCTAGGGCAGCGCGTCAGAGGCCTTGCGCGCGTGGGGATTTATGTCCCCGGCGGCACGGCAGCGTATCCGTCCTCGGTGCTGATGAACGCAATTCCTGCTAAAATTGCCGGTGTGCGGGAAATCGTTATGGTTACGCCGCCTGGAAAAGACGGCAAGCCTAATCCCGACATTATGGCCGCCGCCCGGATCGCAGGTGTAGACCGTGTTTTCCTGATGGGTGGGGCGCAGGCGGTGGCAGCGCTTGCCTTTGGCACGCAGACAGTGCCAAAGGTAGACAAAATCGTAGGGCCGGGGAATATTTATGTGGCTACAGCTAAGAAGCTGCTTTACGGCACAGTGGATATTGACATGATCGCAGGGCCCAGCGAAATATTGGTGATTGCCGATCAAAATGCAAACCCGGATTTTCTCGCAGCGGATCTGATGTCACAGGCGGAGCACGATGTTCTGGCCTCGGCAATTCTTCTTACAGACAGCCCGGCGCTTGTACAGCGGGTGCAAGAAGCCCTTGCAAACCAGATTCAAAAGCTTTCCCGCGCAGATATCGTCCGCCGGTCCCTGCGCGACTATGGCGCGATTATTCTGTGTAAAAATATAGATCAGGCGGTAGAACTGGCAAACGAGCTGGCTCCGGAGCATTTAGAGGTCTGTACGGAAAATCCAATGGAGTATATCGGCAGGCTAGACAATGCAGGGTCTGTCTTTTTGGGCGCTTATGCACCCGAACCGCTTGGAGATTATTATGCAGGACCGAACCATGTCTTGCCTACAAGCGGGACCGCGCGCTTTTTTTCGCCGCTGTCGGTAGACAGCTTTATTAAAAAATCCAGCTTTATATACTATACGGAGGCTGCTTTGCAAAAAGGCGGTGCAGATATTATTGCGCTGGCAAATGCAGAAGGGCTTACGGCACACGCAAACTCCATTAAAGTACGTTTGGAAAAATAATCTCAATTCGCAAAGGATGTATTCGTATGTATACGCTTAATAAAAAAATCCGTAATCTGGCGCCTTACCAGCCGCTTGCGGGTACATATAAAATTCGGCTTGATGCAAATGAATCTGCCTTTTCTCTGCCGGCCGAAATCGTCAGGCAGATCCACGCGGCGATAGAAAAAGTTGATTTTAACCGCTATCCGGATCCCAATGCCACACAGCTATGCAACGCCTTTGCTGGTTTTTATGGAATTGACCCCGCCAGCGTAACGGCTGGGAATGGTTCGGATGAGCTGATCAGTATTCTTCTGTCTGCTTTTTTAATGAAAGGGGAAACGGTAATCACAACAGAACCGGATTTTTCCATGTACCGTTTTTATGCCTCTTTGTCGGAAGTGCAGTGTATTTGCGTACATAAGCAGGCGGATTTAACCATAGATATAAAAAAGGTGGCAGAAGCTGTGCGGCAGCATCACGCGGGAATGGTTATCTTTTCAAACCCCTGCAACCCCACATCCAAAGCGTTATGCGCACAAGACGTAGAAGCCTTAATTGCAGATTGTCCGCAGACGCTGGTGGTGCTGGACGAAGCATATATGGATTTTTGGGAGGAATCCCTGCTCAAAAAGGCCTGTTGCTATGAAAATTTGGTGATTCTGCGTACAGCGTCCAAAGCAGTGGGAGCCGCGGCGCTCCGCCTGGGCTTTGCCGTGGCAGGCCCTGCAGTTACAAGAGCGCTCCGCGCGGTAAAATCTCCTTATAACGTCAACGCTCTGTCCCAGGCGGCGGGTACAGTCTTATATCGTAACAGGGAATATCTTATGAATATGAAAAAAACGATTGTCACTTTGCGTACAAACCTGTATAATAGTCTTACAGGGCTTGCGGAAAAATATCCCGGAATATTTCAGGCTGTGGAAGGCTGTTCAAATTTTGTGCTGCTGAAAACATCCTGTGCGGATCAGCTGCATGCTCATATGCTGCAAAACTCTGTTGCCATACGCAAGCTGGACGGCTATGTCCGCGTGACAACAGGAACGCAGATGGAAAATAAAGCATTTTTACAGCTGTTGGAGGCTTTTTTAGCCAAATGGCAGGAGAATGGTGCAATTGTCTGAGTAAAAGGAGGCGCGCGGTGAGAAGCGCAAGTACAGAAAGAAGAACAAAGGAAACAGAAATTTTTATAGCGCTGCATCTGGATGGGGGAGAGATATCTGTCCAGACCGGCATCGGTTTTTTTGACCACATGCTGACTGCCTTTGCCGTGCATGGTGCTTTTGGCCTGACGGTAAAGGCTTGTGGAGATCTGCAGGTGGATTGCCATCATACGGTGGAAGATACAGGAATTGTCTTGGGACAGACGTTTGCAAAAGCGCTTACGGATAAGGCGGGGATTGCACGCTATGGCTCCTTTTATGTTCCTATGGACGAAGCGCTGGGCTTTGCAAGCGTGGATGTCAGCGGCAGGCCCTATCTGGTGTTTGACGCTGCGTTTCCACAGCCTGCGGCGAACAGTTTTGACTTTTGTATGGTTCAGGAATTTTTCCGGGCGTTTGCATTTCACGCAGGGATTACGCTGCATATAAAAGCGCTGTATGGGAACAACAGCCACCATATTGCAGAAGCGTTGTTTAAGGCCTGTGCGCATGCCATGCGTTTTGCAGTTCAAAAAGATGGCCGGGCGCCGTTGTCGACGAAAGGTGCTTTTGATTGATGTAAGGCGGCGGCAGCTGCGCTTTGTTTTAATTGAGGATTCTGGAGGTAAGTCGAATGTTTGTTATACCTGCAATAGATATTAAGGATGGGAGCTGTGTACGCCTGTTTATGGGCGATTACAGCACGGCTCATAAAGTAGCGGACGACCCGGTCGCTGTGGCGGAAAGTTTTTATAAGCAGGGGGCGTCCTGGCTGCATATGGTCGACCTGGACGGCGCCAAAGACGGAAAAAGAAGCAATGCCGACGTTATTTTACGTGTAAGAAGCGCAACGCCCATGCATATAGAGATTGGCGGTGGCATTCGTGATATGGAAGCCATAGATTTTTATATAAGCAATGGGATCGAAAGGGTTATCCTTGGTTCCGCCGCCGTTAAAAATCCGGAGTTTGTTAAAAAAGCAGTCGAAAAATATGGGGATAAGATTGCCGTCGGAATCGACGCTAAGGACGGTATGGTCTGCGCAGAGGGCTGGGTGGACCATTTACAGGTCGATTTTCTTACGCTTGCAAGGCAAATGGAAGCAATTGGAGTATCGAAAATTATTTTTACCGACATTTCCAAAGATGGAATGCTTTCCGGGCCAAACCTGAACCAGCTCGACGAGCTGAAAAGTGCCGTTTCCTGCGATGTGATCGCAAGTGGGGGGGTTGCAAACCTGAAGGATATTATTAATCTTGCAAAGTTTGATATTTACGGTGCAATTGTTGGAAAAGCCGTATATACGGGGGATTTGGACCTTGCCGCGGCAATTGAAGTTGGAAAGCGCGCAGACAACGATTGAGCAAATGAAAGGAAAGATAGGGATGGATCTTGACCGTTTTTTTCAAAAAGCGCCGTTGCTTCCCGCTATTGTTCAGGAAAAATCCACCGGGCAGGTGCTTATGCTGGCGTATATGAATAAAGAATCCCTGCAAAAAACACTTGAAACCGGCTATACCTGGTTTTACAGCCGCTCCAGACAGGAGCTTTGGAACAAGGGGGCAACTTCAGGCCATTTGCAAAAAGTTTTGGAAATATATGGGGATTGTGACGACGATACGCTGCTTGTTTTGGTGGAGCAGACCGGGAACGCATGCCATACAGGCAGCCATTCCTGCTTTTTTAACCGTTTGGAACGACTGAAATAGCGCAGCCTGGCATTTTGTCAAGACGGGATGAAGAAAATTTTTTATGAAAAAAGGAAGGATCAAAATGTATGAACATGTGCTTGCAGACCTCTATAACACGGTACTGCAGAGAAGGGAAAATCCAACGGAGGGCTCTTACACCTGCTATTTGTTTGACAAGGGCCTGGACAAAATTTTAAAGAAATGCGGGGAAGAGTGCAGCGAAACCATTATTGCTGCCAAAAACGGCGATCCAAAAGAAACGGTATATGAAATTTCGGATTTAATGTATCATATCATGGTTTTAATGGTACAACAGGGGATTCCGCTTTCCGACGTTTTGCAGGAATTGGAAAGGCGCAGCGCGAAAACGGGGAATTTAAAAACATTTCATCAGGTCGATAAAAATACATAATATAAACGCTGTGCGTTTTATACATTTTTAAATGGCTATGCTTGTCTATTTGTACCAAATAAATAAGCATGGCCATTTTTTTTTGATTTTTAATTGAATAAAAAACTTTCCACATATATAATAGTATTGCTGGATTGGAAGATTTTAAACAGCAAATGAAGTGGAGGTAAAAACAATGATCAAAAAATCAGCAGTCAGTATCTTGCTTTCCGCTGTAATGCTGATCAGTTGCCTTGTAATTCCCGTAACGGCAACGGCGGCAACAGATTCTGCAGAAACAGCGGCGGCGGACAATGCAACAGCCTATAATCTGGCGTCAGATGTGCAAAACGGAAATATTTTACATGCGTTCAACTGGCGTTTTACCGATGTATCCAGGTATATGAAGGAAATTGCACAGGCAGGCTTTACAAGTGTGCAGGTATCGCCTGTACAGGGGAGCAAACCCACCATTAACGTGGCTACATATGCCTGTGACTGGATGTACTACTATCAGCCTATTAACTTTGAAATAGGCAATGGACTGGGCACAAAGGAAGACTTCAGGCAAATGTGCGAAACGGCCGACGAATACGGCGTTAAAATTATCGTAGATATCGTTTCCAATCATATGGCGCAAGCGGATTCCGGTGTTTCCGGTGCGCTGCACCCTGATATTATCAGTGATTTAAGAGACGACGAAACAGCCTGGCATGCAGAAACAAGCAGTACGTCTGATTCCAGCCGCCAGAGTATGACGCAAAGGCTGCTGGGCGGGTTGCCTGACCTGAACACAGGCAGCGAAAAGGTACAGAACTATGTTAAGGCTCTTTTGAAAGAATGCATAGATTATGGCGCGGACGGGTTCCGTTTTGATGCGGCAAAGCATATTGAGCTTCCCAGCGACGATGCATCGTTTGCAAGTGATTTCTGGCCCAATGTTACCTCCTATGCCAGATCCCTGAAGCCGGATATTTATATTTACGGCGAAGCGCTTGCGCCGCTTGGGACAGATACCGAAAACTATTTACAGTATATGAACCTGACCGACAGCGGTTACGGCAACAAGATCCGCAGCGTTATCAAGGGAACATCTGCAACTTCCACGCTTGGAAGCTATAACCTGTCCGGTGCAGATGCTGACCAGCTTGTTGTATGGATTGAATCACACGACAATTTTGCAGACGGTACGTCCAAAAACCTGACAGATGAACAGCTGTTGCTGGGCTGGGGCATTATCGGCGCAAGAGAAGGCGCGGCGGCGCTTTATCTTTGCCGGCCTGAGCATAACACCAAGGGCGTTGCCTATGACGAACTGATCGGGGGCCCCGGTTACAGGCTTTGGGAGAATGAAACGGTAGCTCAGATTAACCAGTTCCGCAATGCTTTTGAAGGCCAAGGCGAAACAGTGGCTTCCAGTGGTTCTCAGTTTTATGTACAGCGCGGCACTTCCGGTATGGTAATTGTTAACCTTGCAAAGGAAGATGCGGCCATCAACTACACAACAACCATGCAAGACGGTACATATACCGACCAGATATCCGGTAATACGTTTACGGTAACGGGCGGCCAGCTTACGGGTACAGTGGGAGCAAGAAGCGTAGCCGTTATTTATAATAAAGACAAATTTACGCCTGCAGCAAATGTTCAGTTTAACGGAGAAGCAGTCGACAGTGGCTCTGTTATGCACTTTGCAGGGGATACGGCAAAAATTGACGTTACACTGGAAAACGCGCAGTCCTTTACCTATGCAGTAGGTAGCGCAGCCCCGGTGGAGGTTACAGGAAACGGTTCTTTTACAATTGGCAGCGGAATTGATTACAATACAGAGATCCCTGTTACCATTACCGCTTCAAATGCAGATTATACAACCTCCACGACTTATCATATTGTAAAAAAAGATCCTAACGCCAAGGTCGTTGCGTATTTCAATATTTCCGGTAATGAAAGCTGGATTGACGACAGCGGTATTTACTGCTATGCCAAGGATGAAAACGGCAACGAGCTTGTGGAATATCCCGGCTATGAAATGGTGCAGGTCAAGGGCACGGATTATTATAAGGCTGAAATCCCCGGCGTTACAAAGGCGATTGTAAAATTCAATGAAGGTCCTGTTTCCACAGGCCTTGACGGAAGGACCATCCCGCCTACAGTTGTCAATTACGGCAGTGCTGAAGTTGCAGAAAACCGCGAAGCCGGCGGCTTTGAAATTATCGGCGCCATGATGTGGGAAGACGGAGTATGGCAGGACTGCGTCAATGAGCCGCAAAGCGGCGACAGAACGGAATGCACCCCATATGCGCTAGGTGATGTAGACGGCGACGGTAAGCTGCAGGTTAAGGATGTGCTTGCAATTCAAAAGCATGTTGCAAAGGTTGAACAGCTTACAGAAAAAGGCCAGTTGGCAGCGGACATCAACGGCGATAAAACAATTGATATGGAAGATGTCCTTCCGCTGCAGAAATATATAGCCGCCATGCAGGTTGACTATCCCATCGGCGAACCTGTTGAAGAAGAAGTAGGCGAATATACAATCTATTTTAACAACTATAAAGGTTGGGAGCAGGTATATGCCTATTATTGGGAAAACCAGGGCGGTACCTCTGTGGCCTGGCCAGGCGTAGAGCTAACGGAAAAAGTTAGCGACGCCGTTTATAAGCTTACTTTGCCGGCCGACCAGAACGCCATTATTTTTAATAACGGTTCAAACGGCGGCCAGCAGTCTAACGATATTATTGTAACGCCGGAAAACTACGATAAAATGGTTACTTGCGCGTTTAATGAAGACGGCAGCTACGGCATCTGGAGTGAGCCGGATGTTTTCCCGGAAATTCCAGACCTGAGAGAAACCATTTATTTTGAAAACACCACAAATTGGTCAGAGGTTGCCTGTTATGCTTACAAGAGCGGGTCCGGCCAGAACAACGGCGCATGGCCGGGAGAGGTTATGACGCTTGTTGGAACCAATGCGGCAGGTAATGAGGTTTACTCTGTGAAAATTGAAAAAGACACTTACGACAGGCTTATTTTCAACAACAATAACGGCGGCCGACAATCAGCGGATATAGAAGAAGTTGTATACGGTGGCATTTATACGCCTGTGTCAACCTCTGGAAAATTTACCTGCACGGTTCAGGAATATACAGGTTTAGAATAAAACGGTATATCTGTTATAATAATACGGTATGGTAAAATCAACTTACAGGGCGATTCTTTTATGGAATCGCCCTGTTTTTGTGTAATGAAGTATAAATTGCATGAGCATTTAAAAAATATAATAAT
Source organism: uncultured Oscillospiraceae bacterium (assembly GCA_900541975.1). Taxonomy (GTDB): domain Bacteria; phylum Bacillota; class Clostridia; order Oscillospirales; family Acutalibacteraceae; genus Scatavimonas; species Scatavimonas merdigallinarum. The sequence goes on from UQLR01000013.1 coordinate 69,924, forward strand.
TACAAATTCTAACAGGAAAAATGCCTGTATTGGATTATAGCCTTCTAAAAATAAGTGATTCTACACAAAAAAAATTATTTAATATGTTTATTTCTACAAAACAGGGATCAAAATGACTATTTCGCACCTGATTCATTGCAGCCTTTTTTTGACAGGCGTATAATTTATATATGTCAACCATCAAATTTATAGGAGGAACAGTGAACATGAAACGAAAAAAATCAGCCATCAGCATATTGCTGGCGGCGGCAATGCTGATCGGGTGCCTGTGCATATCTGCGGCCCCAGCTGCAGCAGTGCAGGACAATACACGGATTCTTGGTACTGGCAACGCTACAGCATACAATTTGCCGGACAATATTCAGGACGGTAATATTTTTCATGCATTTACCTGGCGTTTTACAGATGTTACGAAATATATTAAAGAAATTGCCTCACAGGGTTTTGGCGCAGTACAGGTGTCGCCCGTACAGGGTACCGCAGTTGCAGAAACAGATAATGCGGCTTCCTATATGATTGACTGGTGGAAATACTACCAACCTGTCAATTTTTCCATAGGGAATGGCCTGGGGACCAAGGAAGATTTTACACAAATGTGCCAGGTAGCAGAAGAGTACGGTATTAAGATCATTGTGGATGTTGTCGCGAACCATATGGCGCAGGGCAGCGGCGGCACGCTTTATTCCAAGTCTGAACAGATTCCTGCGGATCTGCGGGATGACCCAAGCTGCTGGCACTCGGTCAGGGAAATGGTCAGCGACGGCAGTCGGTATGATATGACGCAGAAATCGCTAAACGGGCTGCCGGATTTAAATACAGCAAGCCCCAAGGTACAAAGTTATGTGAAAAATCTGTTGAAGGAATGTATTGAAGCTGGCGCGGACGGTTTTCGTTTTGACGCGGCAAAGCATATTGAATTGCCCGCTTCCATAGACGGCGCTTCAGGCAGCGATTTCTGGCCCAATATTACAAGCTATGCAAAATCTCTCAAGCCGGATGTATATCTTTACGGCGAAATCCTTAATACGGCCGGGACGAGCTATTCCAACTATACGCAATACATCAAAATTACAGACAGCGGCCAGGGCAGTGATATTAGATCGGCTATCAAATCCAACAATTCTAGCACGTCGCTTGTTGCATATAACTGTTCGGGCGCTTCTGCAGGCGATCTTGTCACCTGGGTAGAATCGCACGACAACTTCTGTGATAAGACCTCTACCAACCTTACCCATCAGCAGTTGTTGCTCGGTTGGGGTGTTGCAGGCGCCAGAAAGGACGCCGCAGCGTTATATTTCTGCCGTCCGGAGCACGAGCGCGTTTCCAGCGCAGGTTTTATTGATTATGACGAGATGATCGGCGGTCCCGGCAGCACGCTTTGGCAAGATAAAACAGTTGGCGAGGTTAACAAATTCCGCAACTGTTTTGCAGGACAAAGCGAAACGGTTGCCTCTTCCGGTTCTCAGTTTTATGTCCAGCGCGGTACTTCCGGCATGGTGATCACGAACTTTTCATCCGGCGCGGCTTCCATCAATTATTCTACCTCTATGGCGGACGGAACCTATAAAGACCAGGTCAGCGGCAATACGTTTACGGTTTCCGGCGGCAGGCTTACAGGCTCTGTACCGGCAAAAGCCGTTGCAGTTATCTATAACAAAACAGAAACCACACCGTCTGTACAGCTTGCTTTAAATGGACAAACCGTTACAGCCGATACCACCACTTTTACAGGAAAAACAACAGGCTATTACACCAACAACCATAACTTTACAACTGATACCGCAACACTTGCGTTTACACTGGAGGATGCTGTTTCCGGCACATATTCCATTGATGGAGGTGCGCCCGTATCCTTTACCGGGGCTGAAACCATAACAATTGGAAACGGCGTTGCATCCAACACGGCTATTTCTGTTGCGGTAACGGCTACAGACGGTGTCAGAACGACAGAGGAAATCTACCAGTTTGTAAAGAAACTTCCGTCGGAAAAGCTGGTGGCATATTTTGATGCCACCGGTTATGAAACCTGGAGCAATTACTGCTGCTTTGTCAAAGATGTGAATGGAAATGCAATCGGCGCGTACCCGGGCATTACCATGACAAATGTGGAAGGAAATATTTATAAAGCAGAAATTACCGGCGTTACGGGGGCCTGTTATGTAAAATTTAATGAAGGCCAGGTTTCAACCGGCCTTGACGGAAGAACGATTCCGCCTACTGTTATTAATTATGGTACGGCTGCAAATGCTGCAAACCGTGAAAAGGGAGGATTTCTACTCAACGGTTCCATGATTTGGCAAAATGGCGAGTGGAAGGACTACGGTTATAAAACGTCCGGTTCTCCAGTTGGACCCACAAACCCTTCCAGGCCAACGGAAGATCCCCAGCCGCAGGAACAGTATATGCTGGGCGATGCGGACAATGACGGCCAGATCAAAGTGGCCGATGCGCTCCTGATACAAAGATATATTGCCAACATGCAGCAGATGCAGGGGAAGGCGCTTCTTGCAGCGGATGTTACGCAAAACAATAAAATAGAAACGGCCGACGTTTTGGAAATTCAAAAATATGTTGCCGGTATGTTTACAAAATATGAAATAGGGAAGTACTTTGGTACAGATACCCCAACGCCAACAAACCCCACTGCGCCGACAGTACCGACAACACCCACATCCTCTACTGACCCGGCGGATACCATTACGCTTGCCCTCAATCAACCGCAGGGCTGGGGCTCTGACATTTATGCATATCTGTATAATGAAAGCGGTGAGGAAAACGCGGCATGGCCCGGCCAGGCAATGGAAGGCAGCGGCACAACGTACAAAATTACCATTCCGGCAACAGCGGGCTATACAAAGGTTATTTTCAGCGATACGCCAATGAACGGAACAGACGAAGGCGGTAATCCGTATACGGCGGTGCGCATGCAGTCGCCCTCTATGGATGTAAGCGGCAGCCGTGTATATGATATAAAAATGATTACCGTTACGGCAAACAATCTTGGATTTACGCCGACCCATTGCTATTGCTACAATCCAAGTGAAGACCAATTTGCAGAAACCGGAAAGTGGCCTGGCTTGGAAGTATCCGGCAATTCTATTTTGATTCCGGAGGGCGTTTATACAAAGGCAATTTTCAACAATGGCACACAGCAGCAGGAAATCGCTATTTCAGGCGGCACTATACCGCCTGATCCGCAGCCCGGCGGCACAATTACGGTTTATTTCTCCAACGGCCTGTACTGGGACAATGTTTATCTGTATGCATGGCGCTCCGCAGATGAACACAAAAATGGCGAGTGGCCCGGTCTGCCAATGGAATCTGTAGGTAAAAATGAATATGGCGAAACAATTTATAAGGCAGAGATTGATCCGGAAGAATTTGACTCTATTATTTTTAATAATGGAAACGGAGTACAGACACAGGATATTGCAATTTCAGCTGATTCAAATAATATGGGGTATTACTGCGACACGTCCAGCCAGGATGCACAGGGGCATTATGCATATGGAACCTACCTGTTTGACCCTTCTTATATCGTCTGAAAAATAAAGTTGTATTTATAAAGCGGCCGTCCTCTTGAGACGGCCGTTTCTTACTGCGCATTTTAAAATGTGAAAAACAGTCACGAAAATAAACAGAATAAAAATAAATTTGTAGAAAATCAAAAATAATTTTATTTATTATAAACAACTTATATGTTGTATTTTTATATAGACCTACAAAATTAATAATAACAATTAAAAAGATGTTTCCTGTAAATTGTATATATTCATTAGTTTTTACATCTTTTACGTAAACTCCTAATCTATCTGCATCTGGATCATTTGCCATTACTATGTCTGCATCAACCTCTTTTGCA
>UQLR01000014.1 GCA_900541975.1 uncultured Oscillospiraceae bacterium
AAAAATAAGTTATTTTATAGCATATTTTTAAATAATATGTTATAATAGTTATAATTAACTTTTGTTTTAATAAAAAGTCTTTTTATTTATCTGAAATGTCTTTTGAACAATAAAATTATTTTTAATATTCATAGATGTTTTTTAGATATCCGCGGAGGGAATGCAAATGCAAATAAAATCAGATAAAGTATATATAGACTATCTTGACCACACGGTAAGTAAACCACTTGACATGAATGGTGCCGTGGATAGATTACGCTTTGATTTATTGCTCTTTTCTGAAAAAACACTGTGCATGTCTGTCCCAGCGTGTGTTAAGCTAAATCCTACAACCCAAATATTAATGCAACTTACGCCATTTTGGGACAATGGGAAAATTCGTCTGATACTTGATAGGAAACATAAAAATAATCCGTGGAACTATTTTAAAAATAGAAAGAGAATTCTCGAAAAGGAATTTTCTGAGGAACAACTGGTTCATCATTTTGAGTATGTAGCGTACAACTCCGCACGTACAGATTTCTTTTATAGCGTATTTATAAAAGAAATTCTACAAGCAAAAGACCTGTATCTTGGGAAAATTTTTGACACAGACGAAACATTTCGACAATCGGTAATTACGCAAATAGAGAATAGTTGCAGCAGAATTTGCGCTGAGCTGCCGATAACCGCCGCTGTTCATATGGGGAAAATATTGAATGATTTAACTTTTATTGCTGAAGACAGAAAATCGCTTTTTCAACGCAGTGCCGTTGAAAAAAGGCTTCAAGAAGAATACGGGGCATATGCGTATGAAATCAAAAGAATCAGCAAAATTCTTGACAGAGGTTTTGCTTATGCAAATGGGGTGTCAAGTTATGCCGCCCCATTGTCTCTCATCAGTGACAGGTTAACAGGAAATACATTTATAGATATTTTAAAAGCGGCTGACAGAGAGCTATATGAACTCATACATAGTTTGGACTGGTTAGCCGTGTATCGTTTGAGCATAAATGATACCTGGCTTGATTTTATTGACCACTTAAATAAATTACTGGTGCTTTATCAGGACAGCGAGAAACATAAAACCAAAATTTATTCTCCAACACAGTTAGAATGCAGCATGATTACTTTTAAACTTGTACGGAAACTATATGAAACCGCCGTGAAAAATTTACAGAAAGAGCTAGTTAAAGCTGGCACTTTCATAATAGATGTAGTAAACTTTAAAAATTATTCTGATAAAGTGTTTGAGCATTATATGTGTGTTAAAAGTGATTATTGGGGAATTATAAAGGAACTGAATGAGTTAATACCAGCGTTAAAAATCGTCATTCGCAGCTTAGATCGCAGGTATAAAGCTTCGACAAACCTGCTAACGCAACAGGGGTTTATTGTCAATCTTTATAACAATAAATAGGGGAAAGAAAGTAGCTGTCTTTGCTATGGGCTTGCTTGTAAAAGCATTATATGTCTGTTTCTATAAAATGAACAGCAGGAATATTCCAGTATTTTCTGTAAACCCTTTCTTCATCCCCGTCAGGATTTAATTGATACATTTTAAATATAACTGGTATGTTTTTCGGCTGCCACTGTCCTTCATAGGAGTACTGATATTTCATACCAACATTTTTCATCACACCGCTACTGCGGGGGTTATTTCTGTCATGGGTCGCTGTGATATAGGGAAGTCCGTCTTTTTAACCTGCTCTATAACGGCTTTTCCGGCTAAAATGAAATAAAATCGCTGTGCGATAGCCTGTCAGGAGAGTGTAAAACGCTCTTCAGGGCCTGCTGTGTTTTTGCATGTTATTCCAGACCATTTTGCAGCCTTGCCGCCATTAGTGTGTTTTTCATCAGCATGGCAATCGTCATAGGCCCTACGCCGCCGGGAACCGGCGTAATGTAAGAGGCCACGGGCTCTACCTGTGCAAAGTCCACATCGCCGCACAGCTTGCCGTTTTCATCTCTGTCCATGCCAACGTCAATCACAACCGCGCCTTTTTTGACCATATCCGCCTTGACAAATTTTGCAACGCCAACTGCCGCCACCAGAATGTCTGCACTCCTGCAGATCTCTTTGAGGTTCTGCGTGCGGCTGTGGCAGATGGTGACTGTACCGTTTTGATGCAGCAAAAGCATGGCCATGGGCTTGCCTACAATGTTGCTCCTGCCAATAACCACACAGCTTTTGCCGCATACGTCGATCTTCTGCGACTTTAAAAGCTCCATAACGCCCGCGGGCGTACAAGGCAGGAAGTGGTAATCGCCAATCATGATTTTTCCGACATTGGACGCGTGGAACGCATCGACGTCCTTTTGCGGGTCGATCGCTTCGATTACGGACTTTTCATCCAGATGCTTTGGCAACGGCAGTTGAACCAGAATGCCGTTGATATCCTTTTTGTGATTCAAAGTATTTACAAGCTCCAGCAGCTCCTGCTGCGTTGTCTGCGCGGGCAGGGCGTATTCCTCCGAATAAAACCCCACTTGTGCGCAAGCTTTCTTTTTGTTGTTTACATAGACTCTTGAGGCGTTGTCATCGCCGACAATGACAACCGCAAGACCGGGGATGATCCCCTTTTCTTTCAACTGGCGCGTCTGCGCAGCCACGTCGTCCTTTACGCTTTGTGCGACGGCTTTACCGTCTATAATCTTTGCCATACCGCATCACCTTTTTACCTTTCTTTTTAAAGGTACCGCCATGGTATCCTTCTTTCTTATATAATTTATAATCAGGCACACCAGTCCGGCCAGCATAATCACCAGCGAAAGCGCCTGCGAAACGCGCAGGCCGAAAAACGGCGTGTACAAACTGTCTGTGCGTAAACCCTCCACGATCATTCGTTCAAATCCATACCACACAAGGTACAAAAGGAAAATCTGGCCGTCGTACTTTTTAAGCTTTACGCTGAAAAAATGTAGCAGCACAAAGCCTAATAGGCACCACAGCGACTCGTATAAAAAACACGGATGCACCGTAACGCCTCCGGTGTTTTCACTGAGCATTCCCCACGGCAGGTTTGTGGGCGTGCCAAAGGCCTCCTGGTTCATAAAATTTCCCCAGCGCCCGATACCCTGTCCGATTAAAAAGCCCAGGCAGGCAATATCAAGCAGGCCGGGTATATTGACCTTTAAAACTTTTGCGACAATCAGCCCGCCGATCAGCCCGCCGATCAGCCCACCGTAAATGGCAAGCCCACCCTCGTTTATGTAGAAAATGCTGATTGGGTTCTGGCTGTATACATCCCATTTAAAGGCTACATAATACAGACGCGCGCCAATGACGGCCGTAACAATGCCAACAAGTACGCAGTCGAGCAGCTTGTCCTGTTTAATACCTACACGCTTGCAGGCAAACAGGGCGTATATCACAGCAAGGCAAAGGCCCAGTGCGATCAGGATTCCATACCAGCGCACAGTCAGGCCGCCAATGGTAAATGCTACGGGATTGACCGTAAATTCGAGCCCCAGTCCGGGAAAGCTTACATGATAGTCCATACCGATTTTCTTCCTTTCCTAAAATAGCGCCCGGCTGCAAAAGACAGGAGCCGGGCGCGCGCCTGCCGTCAGGCCTCTGCCTTAACCACCGACAGAGCAGAATTTTTGCTGTTGAGCTGTGCTTTAAACCGCTGTTCAACCTCTTCTTTTTTTGCATGTGCAATTTCTTCTATATAATTAAAAAGCTCCCGGCCTGTAAACGCAAATTCCGTCAGCGTATTGGCAATGGCGTCGGTGCTGTTGAGCATGCCGACGCTTTCGCCGTAAACGGCTCTCTTTGCTGTTTCAAAAGCTTGCGGATCAAACCCTTTTTCACAGATGCGGTCAACATGCTTTTTGATAATCTGTGCTGTTTTTTGGGGATCGCGCGACTCCCCACTGAAAATAATGCTGCTGTAGGAAGGGCCTTCAAAAAACTCATGGCAAAAGGTTGCATTGATCAGTTTTTCCTCCATCAGCTCTCTGTATAGTGCAGAGGAATTGGAAGCCAGCGCGAACAGCAGGATATCGGTCTGCGCCAGTTCCTTTGCCGTGCAGCGCGCGTTGCCTGCTGTTCCTTTAAAGCCCAACTGAAACAGCGGAACGCGCACGGGAAACGTTTGCTCCACGTAATCGCGCGCAACCGCGTATGGCTCCTCAGGGAAAAACGTCTGCACCGTCTGTTTTTTGCAGGGCTTTAAAAGACGGTTTGCAATTTCTTCCACCGTTTGCGGCGATACATTGCCCGCCACGCACAAAACCATATTATTTAAATTGTAAAAGCTGTTGTAACAGGTGTAAAGCGTATCTGCCGTAATATTTGCAATGGAGGCAACTGTACCGGCAATGTCGATTTTAACAGGGTGGTTATGGTACATGGCCTCCAGCAGATTGAACATGACGCGCCAGTCGGGCGAATCGTCGTACATTTTAATCTCTTGTCCGATGATTCCCTGTTCCTTTTGAACCGTCTGGGGTGTAAAATACGGCGTCTGCACAAAATCCAGCAGAATCTCCAGCGACTGTTCAAAATTTTGTGTACAGGAAAACAGATAACACGTTTTGTCAAATGAAGTATACGCGTTTGCTGAAGCGCCCGTTTTTGCATAACGGGAAAACGCGTCTCCATCCTCGCTTTCGAAAAGCTTATGCTCCAGATAATGCGCAATCCCGTCCGGTACGGTAATTTTTTCCTGATGGTCCACAGAAAAAATTCGGTTTACAGAACCGTATTTTGTGCCGAAGATCGCATAAGTGGAGCTGTACCCTTCCTTTGGGTAAACATAAATGGTAAGCCCCGTTTTATGCTGTAATTTATAATAGCTGTCCTGCAGCGTTTTACTTTGTATTTGTGTAAAGGGCATGGAAAATTCTCCTTTCTTTTTTAAAACGCAGCGTTTAATCCTTTCCACCTGTAAGGATATACACGGTGTCAAGCGCCATTTTTTTTGCCGCGTCTATCACCTGTCGCGTGGTGAGCGCGTTGATCTTTTCTGCGGCCTGCTGCGGCGTCAGTACATGGCGGTCCAGCATTTGCGAAATATACCAGGCTTCTGTCCCACTTACGGAATCCGCCATGGTCTGAAAGCTGTTTACAACGCTCATTTTTGTGGCCTGCATTTCAAAATCGGAAAGTTCGCCGTTTTGTAATAGGCGAATCTGGTTTTCTATCTCTTTCCTTGCTTTTTCAATATTTTCGTTCTCTACGCCGGACTCTACGGTAATAATCCCTTTATTGCGGTCAAAACGCGCAGCGCAATAGTAGCACAGGCTGTATTTTTCCCGCACATTCAGAAAAAATTTGGAATGCGGTGTTCCGCCCAACACTGCGCACATCAAGCGTGCGGCCATTACATCTGAATCCGGTTCTGCAATACCGCTTCTGAAGGCCATCACAAGCTTGGATTGGGCAACGTCCATTTTTTCTGTTTCCGTTTTTACTTCTTTTACCGTACGGACAACCTGCGTCTGCGTCTGTACAGGCGCTCTGTCTACCCCTGCAAACGCTTTTTCAAACATGGCGCAGGCTGCCTGCTTATCAAAAGATCCGATAGCCATAATTTCCACCCTTGCCGTTTGCAGTACACGCTTCCAGGCGCTGTATACAGCTTTTGCAGAAAGCGCCTGCACCTGCTGCTTTGTGCCGTAGCGCTTGGTTCCAAACGTTTCGTCTGCGCACATCACCTCTATGCAGCGGCCAAGAGCATAGGTGCGTTTGTCATTATATTCTGCATCAATCATATCAATCATCTGACGGCGCTCCTGCTCTACGTCCTCCCGGCAAAAAATACCGTTTTCAAGTTTGGGCCTGAAAAGCATTTCGCATAAAAGTGCAGTCAGTTCAATAGAAACGCGTTCTCCTCCCATGGTAAAGCGGTCGTCCAGGCCTGCGGCCGATATGGTAAGCGCCTGGTTTTCTCCCATTTTTCTGCAAAACGCTGCAACAGACGCGCCGTACAAAGCGTTCAAGCGGGAATTTAAGCTGATAAAATCCGGGTATTTTTCACAACTGCGCGCAAGCACCTGCGGCAGTAAAGCATTAGCCGCTGCCGCGTCTTTCAAAAGCGGCGTAAACATGGTTACGCTGATGCGCCCCGTTTTAAACCGTGTGTCGTCCACTGCGTTAAAGTACACGCCGTTTGCAATTCTTTGTCTGGTAACTGTATTCATGGCCGGTACATTCCTTTCAAAATATAAGTGGAAAATTATGTTTGTATATTAGTATACCACAAAACCTTCCAATATAAAAGAGAGAAAACGGTTCGAATTAACCGGGCAAAAAATAAGCGGCAGGGTGTAAAGAAAACTTTACACCCTGCTGTGCGTTTGTATATATTTGTATATACTGGTTTAGCTGTGTTCAGGCAAGCATGTCCAGCCATTTTTAAATTGCAACGCTGTCGCGGATCGCATCCCTTACACCGCCGGCCCTCCTGCTGTTTTGCGTGCGCAACGGCTATCTGAAATGCCTGCTTTTCAGCGTCTACGCGTACAGTCAGCTTAACAGACTTTGGGTTTTGAGAAAACGGCCGACCCAACTTTTTTGTCAGACAATTGTATGCCTCACCTTTACTGTCAACAATAAAGTCAAAGCAAGCTTATAGAAAAAATTTTGCATTGACAACCCATTTGCCGTATGCTACAATGTTATAGCCGCTTATTGCGGGCAGGTAAAGTGAGCGCAGCTCCGCCCGGTCAGTAGCGAGTCTGAATAAAAGGAATGGTACAAAGAGCTATGTACGCAATTATTGAAACAGGCGGCAAGCAGTACAAGGTGGAAAGCGGCGACGTAATCTACGTGGAAAAGCTTGCGGCAAAAGAAGAAGATACGGTCGATTTTAAAGTGGTCGCCCTGGCAACGGAAAACGGCCTGCAGACAGGAACTCCCTATATAGAAGGGGCAAAGGTTACGGGCAAGGTTGTAAAAAACGGCAAGGGAAAGAAAATTGTTGTTTCCACTTACAAACCCAAAAAGGGCCAGAAGAGAAAGATGGGCCACAGGCAGCCTTATACAAAGGTTGAAATTCAGAGTCTTTCCTGACAACTATGGTTTGCGCGGTTTTCTATACGGCAGACGACGGCGTGCTTTTGGGCTTTCGGGTGCAGGGGCATTCGGGCTATGCGGAAAGCGGCGAGGATATTGTCTGCGCGGCGGTGAGTTCCGCGGCGCTGATGGCGGCAAACACCGTGACAGAGGTGCTGCATGTACCGGCTCAGGTGTCCGTAAAAGACGGCGATCTTCGTTTTATGGTGTTGCCAAAGGACGCGCGGCAGTGCAGGGATGTTTTCTCAGGTTTTAAATTGCATATGCTCTCTTTGGAAGAGCAGTATCCGGATTATATCAGTGTAAATTATACGGAGGTGTAAGGTCATGATTAAAATCAACATTCAGTTGTTCGCACATAAAAAGGGAATGGGTTCGACCAAAAACGGGCGCGATTCAGAATCCAAACGTCTTGGCGTAAAGCGTGCAGACGGGCAGTTTGTGCTTGCCGGCAATATTCTTGTTAAGCAGCGCGGCACGCATATTCATCCCGGCAATAACGTCGGCAGAGGCTCTGACGACACACTGTTCGCACTTGTGGATGGTACGGTTCACTTTGAACGTGTGGGACGCGACCGCAAACGTGTAAGCGTATACAACGAGCAGTAAGCTGTTTGCGCAATACGCTTTTATAGCGATCAAAGGGCGGGATTTCCGCCCTTGTTTTTTTACAGGGCAAATTTGCTGGCTGTATGCCTGCTTTTGCCGCGAGTTGCCAAAAAGGGCGAACGCCTGCGTTTTCCCTTTCAGAAAGCGAGGCGTATATATGTTTCAAAACGACTGGGCCATGCGCCAGGTTGAAGAGATTGGCCGCTTTCTTGCAAAATTGCTTTTTAATAAGGAAACCACCATTTATGAGGTTATCACAGACGAAAACGGCAATATTACCGATGAAGGGCTTTTATACCTGGAGCTGAAAACGCTGCTCCGGCAGGGCAGGCTTAATCAGGCGGAAAACCTGCTGTTTGAACGTATAAACCGCGGAGAAAACCTGGAATACCTTGAAATTGCCATTGATTTTTACAGCCAGCTTAACAATCTGACAGACGAATATCTGGAAGCACACGGCTTTTCACGCGAAGAGGTAAAAGAAGGGCTTATGGAAGTCCGCGCGCTTTACGGAATTGCAGATATTTAAAAGGAAAAGGGAAGGAATACAATGTTTGTAGACGCGGCGAAAATTTATATAAAAGCGGGCGACGGCGGCGATGGCCACGTTTCGTTTCACAGGGAAAAATATGTGGCGGCTGGCGGGCCCGACGGCGGTGACGGCGGCAGGGGAGGCAACGTTGTCTTTGCAGCCGACGACAATCTTTCCACACTGGCCGATTTCCGCTATAAAAGAAAATATCTGGCGCAAAAGGGCGAAAATGGCAGAGCCGCCCGCCGCAGCGGAAAGAGCGCGCCGGATCTTGTAATCCGTGTTCCCAGGGGAACCGTCGTCAGGGAACTGCAAACCGGGAGGATTATGGCGGATATTTCCGGCGACGAGCCTGTGATCGTAGCGCGCGGCGGCAACGGCGGCTGGGGAAATATCCATTTTGCAACGCCCACAAGGCAGGCGCCGCGTTTTGCAAAGCCCGGCCTGCCCGGCGAAGAATTTGACGTGCAGCTGGAGCTTAAACTTTTAGCCGACGTTGGGCTGGTCGGGTTTCCGAACGTGGGCAAGAGCTCACTGATTTCAGTGGTCAGCGAAGCGAAACCAGTGATTGCAGATTACCATTTTACAACCATTACGCCAGTGCTCGGCGTGGTCAGAATGGGGGACGGCGCCTCTTTTGTAATGGCCGATATTCCCGGGCTGATTCAGGATGCAAACCAGGGCGTGGGTCTGGGACACCAGTTTTTGCGCCATGTAGAGCGCTGCAGGCTGCTGGTGCATATGGTGGATATTGCAGGCAGCGAGGGACGCGACCCAAAAGAGGATTTTGCAATTATCAATCATGAGCTTGCGGCCTTTAATCCGGAGCTTGCAAAGCGCCCGATGTTGGTGGCAGGCAATAAATGTGATCTTGCAACCGACGAGCAGATTGAAGAATTCCGGCGTTTTACAGAAGAAAAAGGCTATGCTTTTTTTCCGATTATGGCGCCAATCCGCCACGGTGTAGACGAACTTTTAAATAAAATTTACGAAAGCCTAAGCAAGCTGCCGCCGATTGTCCGTTATGCGGCGGAACCTGTTCCCGTGGAGCGGGCAGAGGAAATAGAAAGGCGCGAGGTGACTGTCCGGGTTGTGGACGGTATTTATGTCGTAGAGGGAAAATGGCTGTTAAACATAATGCGCAGCGTAAACTTTGACGATTATGAATCCCTGCAGTATTTTCAACGCGTACTGATCAATGCGGGTGTGATCGACGCACTGCGGCAGGCCGGCGTTCAGGAGGGTGATACGGTTTCAATTTACGACCTGGATTTTGATTTTGTCGAATAGATCCTGCAAAGCGGAGGAACAAAAATGGAAAGACTTTTAAATACGGCGTGCGATCCCAGCCAGTACAGCCCTTTAACGCTTGCGTTTATCGGCGACGGGGTGTTCGACCTGATGGTGCGGGAAACACTTGTCTGCCGGGCGAACAGTCCGGTAGGTATTTTAAATGCGGAAAAGGTAAAGGCGGTTTGCTGCCGGTCGCAGGCTCAAAACGCGGGAAAGCTTTTGCCTGTGTTGACGAAAGAGGAAACGGCGGTTTATAAACGGGGCAGGAACGCCCACAGCCGCCCGCCCAAAAGCGCGAGCACCGCAGATTACCACACTGCAACGGGTTTGGAAGCGCTTTGGGGCTATTTATACCTGCAGGGGCGGATTAAACGTTTAAGGGAGCTGTTCTCCCTGCTGTCAATTTGATAATGCTGTACATAAATGCCGTTATACACTGTAAAATATAGGTAGGAAGTATGGAAGCACGCAGAAAGCGCGCCGCTTTTCTATGCGGCGCGCTTTCTGTACGCGTTTCTAAATTCAGACTGGAGGTTATTGCATGAATATAACGGCGCTTAACAGAAAGTCCCTGCTGCTCGACGGCATTTTCTTTTTGGCGGGCAGCATTTTGTATGCACTGTCGGTAGATGTTTTTACCGCGCCTAACAATATTGCACCCGGGGGGCTGACCGGTATTGGTACGCTGTTAAACTTTTTGTTTGGCATGCCCATCGGTACGGCGGTGCTTATTTTGAATATTCCGCTTTTCCTTTGGGGCGCAATCGAGTTCGGCTGGAAATTTCTCGGCAAAACGGTTGTGTCCACCGTACTGGTATCTGTCATGATCGACCTTCTGGCGCCCTTTGTGCCGGCCTATACGGGCGATAAAATGCTTGCAAGCCTTTTCGGCGGTATTTTTTCCGGTGCGGGGTTGGCGCTTGTTTTTATACGGGGCGGTACCACAGGCGGTACGGATATTATCGCGAGACTTTTGAACAGGCGGCATCCAGCGCTTTCAATGGGCAAGCTGATTTTGCTGACCGACATGCTTGTCATTGCGGCGGCGGCATTGGTCTATGGCAATCTGGAAAGCCCGCTATACGCTGTGATCAGTATTTTTGTCAGCACAAGGCTGATCGATATGCTTATTTATGGCACCAGTCTGGGAGCCGGAAAAATGATGTTTATCATTTCCGGTAAAAATGAAGAAATCGCAAAGGCCATTTTAACGGGGATCAGCCGCGGCCTGACCAAAATCAGGGCTACGGGCGGCTACAGCAATGAAGAGAGCGAAATCCTGCTCTGTGCGCTGCGCCGCAATGAGGTTTATAAAACGTACGAGCTGGTAAGAAAAATAGATCCCAAAGCTTTTATTATTGTAGGTGAGGCGGGGGAAATTACCGGCGAAGGATTTGCACATTTAAAAAAGTCTTGACAGGAATCTGCACGATTGCTATAATTAACCTGTTATGTCTGTAAGTATATTACAGGCAGGATGCGTGGCCGGGGTGCAACCCTTGGGCCTGGACATCCATATCCTTGCTCCGCTTAGCGGGGCCAAAGTCCAAAAGGAGGTGCAGGAAAGATGGCAGTAACACATGCTTATGAATCTGTAATGGTGATTTCTACAAAACTTGGCGAGGAAGAAATTCAGGCGTTGATTGAAAAATTTAAAACGCTCATTGAAAAACATGCCACTCTTGAAGGTGTTGACGAATGGGGCAAGCGCAGGCTTGCATACCTGATCAACAAAGAGGCGGAAGGTTATTATGTGCTTTTTAATTTTACATGTGACGCGCAGTTCCCCGCAGAGCTTGACAGGCGCTATAAAATTACAGACGGCATTCTGCGTAGCCTGATCGTAAAAAAAGAAGAAATTTGATCGAGTAGATGACACAGGGAAAGAAGGATGACAGGAAATGAATAAGGTAATTTTAATGGGCAGGTTAACTGCGGATCCTGAGCTTAAAACAACACCGTCGGGTATATCTGTGACCAGTTTCAGTATTGCGGTGGACCGCAATTACGTAAAACAGGGTGAAGAACGTCAAGTCGATTTTATTAATATTGTCTGCTGGAGGCAGCGGGCAGAATTTGTTTGCAGGTATTTTACCAAAGGGCAGCTCATTGCATTGGATGGTTCAATCCAGACGCGCCAGTATCAGGACAAAAATGGAAACAACCGCACAGCGTTTGAGGTGGTAGCGGATAATGTCTATTTTACCGGTGACCGCCGCAATGGCGGTGCTGCTCAGGGTGGCGGCTTTGCACAGCCTTCTGCTCCGGCAGAGGCGCCCGCGCCTGCGTACACAAGTGGGACGGCCGGCGATTTTGAAGAAATGCCTTTAGATGACGATTTACCGTTTTAAGTCTATATATTTCCAACATAATTTTTTGTATAAAGGAGCGATAAAAAATGGCTGAAAAACCGGAAAGAGACAACCGCCGGGGCGGACGCAAGGGTCGCAGAAAGGTTTGTGCTTTTTGTGTGGATAAGGTTGAAACAATTGACTATAAAGATATAGCGAGGCTTCGCCGTTTTCTCTCGGAAAGGGCAAAAATTCTTCCCAGAAGGGTAACCGGCACGTGCGCACACCATCAGCGTGCACTTACGGTTGCGATTAAAAGAGCAAGGCATTTAGCGTTGCTTCCTTATATCAGCGACTGATTATTTTCTATAAAACGCACAGGGCCCGTTGGTTACAAGCCGACGGGCCCTGTGCGTTTATCAGATATATCCGTTAAGCAGGCTGCTTTTGAGCAAACTGCCGCCTTTTTTATAAGACAAAAAAGAAAATGTGGCGGCCCATCCCGGCAAACGGAAGAAAAAAGCGGCGACTACAAACAGGCGGCAAGCGATAATACGAACTTTTTTTGACTGAAAGGCCTGTGCAATATGTTATACAGGCTTATTTATGCCCGGCAAGGTCATATTTGCACCTTCTTTTTCATGCTTTATCGTTCATATTAAAAATAAAAAGGTATTACATGGATGCGGCAGCTTACCGTAAAAGCCTTTCATGAAAAAAAGCTCTTGCAGGCATTGCCTGTAAAAGCTTTTGCGTTTATTCGGCATTTTTTTCTTTCAGTGCTCTGTTTAACCAGATTTCTCCGATATCCATAGCAAGGTACAATCCGTTTTTTTCACTGGATTTTACAACCTGCTTGCGGGGGCTGATGTCCGGATCAGTACACATCAGCTGCACGGCAACCTTGTCGGCAACCTCCAGATCGTTGACCATTTTTTTTGTTTTTATTTGAAGTCGTATCACATAGCGCTCATCCATGTTGCCGTAAAAAAGAACGTCCCCGCAGCGCACAAGCGGTTTACCTTTATAGGTGGGAAATGCTTCCTTTTTTGTCATATGCAAACCCTCCTTGTTTATAAAATTTCCCACTCATTATAGCATAATATATGCCTTTAGTAAAGACTTTTTTGTACTTATCACAATTTTCTATAGAAATGGGACCCATTGGTTTTAGCAATTATCAACAATATTTAAGAAAGAAATTTTCAATTCAAGATACATATTATTCCCTTTTGGAATTTCTATATAGGGTTGAAATGTTAAAATAATACAACGGAATATGTAAGCTTATCTATACCCAAAAACCTGTATGTTTTCTCTTGCAGACGGGATGAACTCAGGCCTGTTCTATAAGTATTTTCTGTTTTAGGAGGGTTTCCGGTGCTAAAAAAACTGATTGCGGGGGCGGTGGCTTTTATGTTGACTTTTTCTGCAGTTGGCGTAACGCGTGAGGCACATGCACAGGAGGATTACACTTCGCAGGCGCGCCAGCTGGACAAGCTTGCTTACGAAGGCGACGATCTCGGCGCTGTTTACAGCCCTGAAAACACAGTGTTCAAAGTATGGGCGCCTACGGCTTCAAAGGTAGAACTTAAGCTGTATAAAACCGGCAGTGATCAGGAGAAAAATGCCGGGCTGATCGCGCAGTCGCCTATGGAGTACAATCCGGAAAACGGCGTATGGACTGTAACAAAACAGGGAGACCTGAACGGTGTTTATTATACGTATCTTGTAACAGTGGAAGGAAAGACCAACGAAACGGCGGATATTTACGCGAAGGCGGCGGGTGTTAACGGGGAGCGCAGTATGGTGGTTGATCTGGACGTGACCGATCCGGACAATTGGGAAAACGACAGGCATATTTTGTTTGACCACCAGACACAGGCCACGGTATGGGAGGTGCATATTAAGGATTTCTCCAGCAGTCCTTCCTCCGGCGTATCGCAAGACAACAGGGGCAAATATCTGGCTTTTACAGAAGAAGGAACAACGCTCAACGGAGAAGGTGAGGTTCCAACCTGTGTGGATTATTTAAAAGCTCTGGGTGTGAATTGCGTACAGATCAATCCTTTTTATGATTTTGGCTCTGTGGATGAAAGCAAAACAGACGATCAGGAAGCATTTAACTGGGGCTACGACCCTAAAAATTATAATCTTCCGGAGGGCAGCTACAGCTCCAATCCATATGATGGCGCCGTGCGCATTCGCGAAGCAAAGCAGATGATTCAGGCGTTGCATGACGCGGGAATTGCCGTAGTAATGGATGTGGTATACAACCACACCTATACAGGGGAAGATTCTTTCTTTAATAAAACCGTGCCCAATTATTATTACCGCTTTCATGAAGACGGCTCCTGGGCCAACGGCTCCGGCTGCGGGAACGATACCGCTTCCGAACGCGCCATGTATCGGAAATTTATGGTCGATTCTGTTGCCTATTGGGTGGAAGAATATCATATTGACGGCTTTCGGTTTGACTTGATGGGTCTGCACGACGTTGAAACAATGAATGCCATACGTGAAAAGCTTGACAGCTTTGAAAACGGCGAGAAACTGATTATGTATGGCGAGGCATGGGAAATGGCGCAGGCTACAGACGCTACCATGGCCTGCCAGGACAATATGCACCTTTTAAACGAGCGCATCGGCGCGTTTAACGACGGTATGCGTGATATTTTAAAAGGAGACAATTTTCAGGCTGCAGATATTGGCTTTATTCAGGGCAGGGGAGCGCCAAGTCTTGTGAAAAAAGGGATTAAAGCAGCCACGGATGAATGGGCGCGACAGCCATCTCAGACTGTCTCCTATATGTCCTGCCATGACAATATGACCTTATACGATAAACTGGTGGCCTCGGTATTGGGGGAAAAAGAAGATTACAGAGCGCGCAATGAGCAGCTTGTGCAGATGAACAAGCTGGGGGCGTGTGCCTTGCTGACAAGCCAGGGGATTGCTTTTATGCTGGCTGGCGAAGAAATGGCCCGTTCCAAAGATGGCGACCATAACAGCTATCAGTCCAGTGTGCAGCTCAACCAAATAGATTGGAACAACCTGGCGCTTTACGGAGATCTTGCCGCCTATTATATGGGGCTGCTGGCAATTCGAAATAATTTTGCGCCGTTTACACAAGACGACAATACTTCTGTTGCGCATATGGTATTCTATGAAAATACGGACAAGCATGTTGTTGCTTATACATTGGAAAATACCGTCACCAACGCAACGCAGTGGGATGCAGTGACCGTGCTGCTGAACTCTAATACAGATAAAGACGTCACGGTTCAATTAGAAGGCGCAGCCGCAAATAAAGACTGGGTGATCGTGGCTGACGGGCAGAGCGCCGGGCTTACAAGCCTGGGAGAAATTACCGACGGGAAGGCAGTGCTTCCCAGAAGCAGCGCCATGGTTTTGGTGGACAAAGAAAGCTTTGCACGCGTAAAATTGGACGCAGACCTTTCTTTACAGCAGGTGTTGCAAAATGCTGCCGGCACGGTAGAGGAAGACGCTTCACAAGCGCAGGCCTCTTCCACTGCACAGCAGCAAACGGGTGCCGGCGCGCAATTCTTTACAGGTCATGGCGTTCTGTGGCTGCTGGGAGCCGCGGCTGCGGCGGTTGTTGCCATTGCGGGCTTTGTCTTTTATAAAAAACGGAAAAATAAAAAATAGAAACATTTCCAGGATAATTTTTTCTGCCTTGCAGAAATGATTATAAACAAAACATTATTTTAAGGAGGAATTGAAGTGAAAATCAGGAGAGTTATGGCAGTCATGCTTTCATTGCTTATGATTGCCGGCGTTTTCTGTATGCCTACTGCATTTGCGGCCACCGGCAATTTCTTTGAAGAAGAAGCTGCGGCCCTTGATCAGCGGGCATATGATGGGGACGATCTGGGCGCGGTATACACACCGGAATCTACAACTTTTAAGGTGTGGGCGCCAACAGCAAGTGATGTAAAGCTGAACCTTTACACAACAGGCAGCGACAGTGAAGAGGGCGCTGCAAAGATTTCCACAACCGACATGACCTATACGGAAGAAAACGGCATATGGGCCGCAACCGTAGAAGGAGATCAGAAAAACGTTTATTACACATACTCTGTTACAAACGACGGTACCACGCGCGAAGTAGTAGACGTTTATGCGAAGGCTGTAGGTGTAAACGGGGACAGAGGCATGGTTGTCGACCTGGATTCTACAGACCCGGAAGGCTGGGAAGACGACAATTATGTGCTTGTACAGAACCAGACAGACGCTTCTGTTTGGGAGGTACATGTAAAAGACTTTTCTTATGATCCTGAATCCGGAATTTCTGAAGCAAACAGGGGTAAATATCTTGCCTTTACAGAAACGGGCACAACCTATAAAAGCGAAGGCAAATACAAAACCGGTATTGATTATTTAAAAGAGCTTGGCGTAAAGTATGTACATATCAACCCGTTTTATGATTTTGGCTCTATAGATGAAACCGGCGATGATACACAGTTCAACTGGGGCTACGATCCGAAAAACTATAATGTACCGGAAGGTTCCTATTCTACGAACCCGTATGACGGCAATGTAAGAATAAACGAAGTCAAGCAAATGGTTAAAGCCCTGCATGACAACGGGATCGGTATTATCATGGACGTTGTTTACAACCATACCTATGTGACCGATTCCTGGTTCCAGCAGACAGTGCCGTACTATTATTATCGCTTTGGCGCAGACGCAAATACATGGTCCAGCGCATCCGGCTGCGGCAACGATACTGCCTCCGAGCGTGAAATGTACAGAAAGTACATGGTGGAATCTGTTAAATACTGGGCAGATGAATACCATATCGACGGCTTCCGTTTTGACCTCATGGGCCTGCATGACTCACAGACAATGAACGAGATCCGCGCCGCTCTGGACGAAATTGACACAAGACTGCTTATGTATGGTGAAGGCTGGGATATGAGCTCCACCTCAACAGATGCAGATTGTCCTCCGCTTGCATCCCAGAAGAACTCTGCTTCTTTAAGTGAAAGAATCGGCTTCTTTAATGACGAAATCAGGGACGGCATCAAGGGCAGCGTATTTAACGCAACAGAAAAAGGCTATATCCAGGGCAACAACAGTAAGGTTAGCGCAGTAAAGAATGGCATTAAGGCAAATGTCGGCGGCGGTGCATGGACGTCTAAAGCACCTACACAAACTGTCACATATGCGTCTGCGCATGATAACCATACGTTGTATGACAGGCTGGTAAATTCTGTTAAGGGCGAAGTAGCGGAGAATTATCCACAGAGATATGAAGACTTGGTTGCAATGAACAAGCTGAATGCAGCAATTGTTTATTCTTCGCAGGGTATTCCGTTTATTCTTGCCGGTGAAGAATTTGCTAGGACAAAATATGGCGACCATAACAGCTATATGTCTTCTGCTGATATCAATATGCTGGATTGGAGCAGGGTTGTAGAGTATAAAGATTTGGTTGCTTATTATTCCGGCATGATTGAACTTAGAAACAATTATGCACCGTTCAGGGATCCTACCACCAATACAGTTAAGAACAATATGAAAGATATAACAGGCGTCCCAACAGGTGTAATTGCTTATACGATTTATGACGAAACACAACCGTGGAAAACCGTTGCTGTCTGCTTTAACAACAATGCAGAAGCTCAGGAGGTTACCCTGCAGAGCAACGGCGCACTGCCCACAGATTGGGTTATTGTTGCAAATGACCAGTCAGCGGGCGTAAAGAATTTGGGCGAGGTATCCGGCAGCACAGTGACAGTGCCTGCTTCCAGCGCACTGATCCTTGTTGATAAGGAATCCTTTGATACAGCGGCAATTCCCTCAACAAAGGGACAGGTAACAATCAACCATGTAGAAGCACAGTCCGGCGACGTACTCAGCACAGATGTACTGACGGGGACAATCGGAACTTACTTTGAAGCAACACCGGATTCTTCCCTGGCGCTGCGTTACGATGTAGTTTCTGCACCGGAAGAAACATCCGGTACGTTTACGGAGGAAGATCAGACGCTGACCTATACCTACGAGCTCTATACGCTCAAAGCACAGGATATCACCGGCGATGGCGATGTATCTACAGAGGATGTTCTTCTGCTGCAAAAAGCGATTGCGCGTCAGGAGCAGCTTACAGAGGAGCAGCAGACAGTTGCAGATGTAAACTGTGACGGCGAGCTTTCTGTAGAGGATGTGCTGATTTACCAGAAGACAATTGCAAAAGTGTTTGTCAATGGTATTGGGACAGTAACCGTAAACTATCTTGATTCTGAAACCGGTGAAAAAGTTGCAGATCCAACGGTTCTGGAAGGCCGTACGGGCCAAAGCTACCAGACAGAAGCAAAGTCCGTGCCATATTATGACCTGGACGAGACCAAGCTTCCTGAAAATGAAGCAGGCCTGTTTACAAACGGTGATACGCAAGTTAACTATTATTACAATGAGGCCAAAATCAGCAGAACTGTTTATGTGAAGCTGCAGGAAGGCGCAACCTGGACGCCCACGCTGCATGCATGGGATGATTACAACGGCTTCCTGCTGGGAGACTGGCCCGGTACAGAAATGACGTTGCAGGACGATGGATGGTATGCAATTACAGTTGAATGCGGCGGCGTTTTTAGCTGCGTTTTGAGCATTGGCGGAGCAAACGCCAATACGGCGCAGACGAACGATATTACAGATGTTGACAGCGATATCTGGATTGTTATGAACGTGGAACGTCCAAACAAGCAGAGCAGCGATTATACACTTTACACAAGCAAGCCGGAATAAGCTTATTTGTATAGATCCAAAATATGAAAAGAAAAGGGCCGTAAAGCAAAATTGGCCTGGCGCACCCGGTGCGGCGTTTGCCGTACCGGGTGCGCTGCATACAGCGGTGTTTATTGCATAAACAACGGTGCCTGCTTATGCGTCTGTGGAAAGATAATTTTATAAGCGGGCGCCGGGAAGTCTTTTTGCAGAAGGGTGGAGTTTTTGCATAGACCTGCTTGCTTTTTATTTTGCGGCGTATTACAATTATTATAAAAATAATATAAAAAGGAGTGCGTGATATGAATTTTACATATTTTATCCCTACAAGAATTGTCTTTGGCAGCGGCGTACTCAGGCGTTTACACGAACAGCAGCTGCCTGGGAAGAGGGCGCTGCTTGTAACCACCAACGGAACTTCCGTAAAAAAGTACGGTTATTTGGAAACATTACAAAATGAGTTGAAACTGAGCGGCGTAGAATATGTCTTATATGACAAGATTTTACCGAATCCTGTAAAAGAGCATGTCATGGAGGGCGCTGCAGTTGCCAAAGCGCAGAAAGCGGATTTTATTATTGGGATTGGCGGCGGAAGTGCTATAGATTCCGCCAAGGCAATTGCCATCATGGCAACAAATAACGGAGATTACTGGGACTATATCTCCGGCGGCAGCGGGAAAGACCGGCCGGTTTTAAAGGATCCGCTGCCGGTCGTGGCAATTACAACGACTGCAGGAACGGGTACGGAGGCTGACCCTTGGACGGTTATCACAAAAACGCAAACAAATGAAAAAATAGGTGGGGGGTACGATAAAACCTTCCCGGTCCTTTCCATTGTAGATCCGGAAATTATGCGTACGGTGCCGCCAGAGCTTACGGCTTACCAGGGCTTTGACGCGCTCTTCCATAGCACAGAAGGGTATCTGAATAAAAAGGCCAATCCGGTCAGCGACCTGTATGCACTGAAAGCGATAGAATATATTGGCAGAAGCCTTTCGAAAGCGGTGCACAATGGAAACGATCTGCATGCAAGGGAAGAGGTTGCACTTGCGAACACGCTTTCTGGTATGGTGGAATCTTTGTCCGGCTGTACTTCAGAGCATAGCCTGGCGCATGCAATCAGCGCATATCATCCCAATTTTGTACATGGCGCGGCTTTGCTTGCAATCAGTCGGGCGTATTATGCGCATTTTGCATCCACAGGCGCTGTGGATGCGCGCATGATCCAGATGGCAAAGGCCTTGGGCGTTGAAAATGCATCTTCACCGGAAGATTTTGTAACGGCCCTTGAAAGGTTGCAAAAAGATTGCGGTGTAGACGCAATTAAAATGAGCGAATATGGCATGCAGAAAGATATGCTTGCACAGTATGTTCATAACGCCAGAGATACAATGGGCTGCCTGTTTGCCTATGACCGTGTACCCTTAAACGACACAGATGCGTTGCGTATCCTGCAAAATTCTTACAGGTAAGGGTATATCCGTGCGGGTAGGCAAACGGCAAATAAGCACCATGGTTAAAACTGCAATATAATATGGTTGTGCAGTATATAAAACAGGCAAAAAATTGCGCTGCTTTACAAGCAGCGCAATTTTAAAAAAACGTTTTTCTTTATTTGTTGCGTCCCATTTTCCAAGCTTTTCCAGATGCGTACAGTCCTGTATACCGTTTAATCTGCTGTGCAGCTGCGCTGCCGAATGGATATACGCATTATGCTTATGCAGCCTATATTGTGTTGCAATGGGAAGCGAAAGAAAAAACTTTCGGCTGCTTAAGCTTTTTTGAATCAGTTCGTGCAGATCCTTGTACTGCATAGCATTCCTCCCATTTCTAGCGTTTACGGTTCAAAGCCGGATATTCTCCTAAAAATGCAGGAAAGCGTTTGCAATTTCTGAGCATGTCTTTGCCTTTGACGCCGTCGCTTTATGGGTGGCGCGCTTTTTTCAGGTATAAAGCGCTAGTAATATGATGTCCGCTTTGAACGAAGGGGAGTTCAAATGTGAAAACCTATCGTTTGAAGAGGCACGGGCAATTATTGACGTGCATGACGAAACAGACATGCTGCGCTGTTTTTCAAACAATGACATTGAAACGGTTATTTTCGACTATCTGATACATATGTTGCCAGTACCTTGTGCGCCTAAAATAAAATGACAAAAAGAATACCCGGCAGCTTTTGAAAAGCTCGCCGGGTTCTTTGTATTATATTTTTAAAATTGAATATTCACAGAGAATTCATTTTTGCATTTTGGGCATACGGCTGTGTGCTTACCTTTCTTTTTTGGAAGACGGAGGATTGCTTTGCACGCCGGGCATTTGCGATACCGGTGCGTTTTTATATCGCGCAGCCGCAAATAGAGTGTTTTACATGCGTTCTTTACCATTTTCCATATATAATCAAACTTTTCGCATTCCAGAGAACGACGGTACACATTTTTGGAAAGAATCCGAAAAACCAGATACGCCAGAACAAGCAACATCAGAACTTGCAAAACCAGCGTTTTGAAAAACAGGTTGACAATTCCCAGAATCAGGTAAAGGATCAGCAGTGCAAAGCACAACCGGTCTACTCCATTTCTGCCGGACATAAAGATCAATAATTTTTGTCGAAGCGTATACAGCATAGAAGGAAGCCCTCTTTCAAAGTAATAGAACATCTATGCCTATTATATAAATTGTGCGTGTAAAATCAAGAGAAAAACAGGAAATTCAAAATTTGTTTACGTTTACATAAAAGTACATATTACGCTGTATCAGACAATAGCGAAAAAGAGCAATTTTGCGTACAGCAAAATACAACGCAATTATGCATTTTTTCGGGAAAAATGTTTTGACTTGTGTATTGATATCATATAAAATAGTATTAAATTAGAGTGATTAAAATTCACAAATTTTTATGACAAACAGGATTTTATTTATATCGTTAAAAGTGTTAAAAGCGGCGGTTATTACATAACCGTTATGCATACTTAAATGCATTTATGGCCCTGTGTAAAAATGAAAATGCGGCGCCGCATACTTTTCTGTAATGAAAGAATGTCTGCGCAACCGCCTCTGTAAAACAAGGCCGGTACGCAGCGCAGTGTGTTATATCTGTGTTCCGGCGGCGATAAGGTAAGAAATGTGGTGAGTTTACAACATGCCAGATACATTGGTTTCAAAAATTTTTTTTCGTATGCTTGTACCGACAATTCTGACGAATTTGCTCTCCGCCGTCGGCGCTTTTTCCGACACGGTCATAGTGGGTAATATTATGGGGGAAGCGGCGCTTTCCGCGGTGACCTTTTCCTCTCCCGTTTTTATGCTTATCAATACAATTGCCATTATTTTTGCAGTCGGCGGCGCCACTGCCATGAATATTGATATGGGGCGCGGCGACCGCAATTCTGTCAATAAAATTTTTACAACGGCTATTTCTACAGTCACGCTGCTTGGCATTTTGTTGGGAATTATATGCGTCGTTTTTATCGATGGGATTATAAAAATCTTGGGCGCAAATACAGAAACTTACCAATATGTGAAAGAATACGCGGTGGTTATATTAGGCGGGTTTCCTGTCGTGTTGTATAATACGTGCATCGCTTTTTATGTGCGAAGCGATGGAAGAGCACGGCTTTCTATGTCCGGTATGCTGGTTGCCATACTTGCAAATATTGTTTTGGATCTTGTACTTGTCCCAATTATAGGAATTGCAGGCGCCGCCTGGGCGCTTGTTATTGCGCAGGGGTTAAGCGCCGGCATTATATCCACGCATTTTTTGTCTGAAAAAAATACGCTGTCCTTTGTGCCAAAAGGAATTTTCCCCGGACAGGTTTTGCGTGTGCTTAAAAGCGGAGCAAGCACCTCTTTAACCTTTATCTGCCAGTTCCTTGTAATTTTGCTATTTAATCATTTGATCGTTTCAATTTCTGGCACAAAGGGAATGGTCGTATATACCGTAATATACAATATTTCTGTGGTTGCTCTGGCTATTTTTGAAGGAATGAGTCAAACCATTCAGCCAATGGTCAGTGTGTACTATGGGGAAAAAAACAACTGTTCAATGCGCCGAACCATGCGCGTCGCCTATAAAACGGCAGCGGTGATCTGCGGCACGGTAATTTTGTTGTTGGAAGTTTTTCCGCAGCCGTTTGCACGGCTGTTTGGCGTGACCGATCCTGCAATTTTAGAGGATGCAGTGATGGCTACGCGCATATACGCGCCGGCTGTTTTGCTGATGACCTGCAATGTTTTAATGAGTTATTTCTACCAGTCGACGGAAAAGCGTTTTTTTTCAGCCATGATCGTATTATCCCGTTGCCTGGTGGCGTTGCTTGCCTGTGCGCTTTTGTTCACTGCCTTTTGGGGGCTCAACGGCGTATGGTCTGGGTATCTGGCGGCGGAAATTTTAACACTGCTGCTCTGGCTTTCTGTATCTGCGTTACAGGCGCGAAAAAAGGGGCTGAGCAGATTTTTACTGCTCAAAGAACAGGGCCCCGTGTTTGTATGTTCTTTTGCAGGGACTTTACCGGACCTTTCCCGCACGCTTTTGCAGGCGAAGGCGTATTTGCAGAATAACGGCGTGGAAACAAACAGGGCGGACAAAGCGCTTTTGGCGGTGGACAAGCTTGTTACCAATAGAATTGAGCACAGCGGCGGGAAAAAGCGCTGCAGCATAGAGGTGTACATTGCACAGGAGTCGGAAGCGCTGCGCGTGATTATCCGCGATGACGGGAAAAGTTTTGCTCCGGCTGTTTTTGAACCGGATGGAGTAAAACAGGAAGAAAGGGACTTATATCTTGTTAAAAAAAGTGCTGCGTTTTTCGAATACCGGCCTACGCTTGGCTTTAACCGCACAATGCTGAAATATTAGATATGCACCGGAGGCTTACAGATCTTAAAGACAAGGCGCGCGTTTTTTATGTACAGAAAACCTTTCTGCGTTTTCCGTCTCTGGAAAAGTGGTTTCACCGCACTTTTTCTGTTTTATTAAAGGTAAAAACAACATGTTTCTGAAGAAATAATTTTAGTTTATTTAATTTTGTACTTGATTATTTTTTTATACAGCAGTATTATAGAATTGAAGATATAATTATGCGCTTTTCATGCGAAAGGATGAGTGCCATGCTGATCAGGGCGGTTCGTTCAATGCTGGGGGCCTTTCGGCCTTCAGGTGTGGATATAAAGAAAATGCACAAGCTCTATTGCTCGTTTGAACAGATGAACGCTTCATTATCCTCCAAGCAGGTTTTGTGCGAAATATGGGCGCAAAGGGTTGTAAGCGGCAGGCGGAACGTTCAGGTTCATATATATACCCCTATAAAGCAAAAGAGTAGAAAAATTCTTTTATTTTTTCATGCCAACCGGTGGACTGGAGAGAGGGCAGAGGCTTATCGTTTTATGTGCGCAAATCTGGCGGTTTATAATTTTTGCAGAGTTTTTTCGGTGGAATATAGCCCAACGCCGGAAAATTCTTTTCCAAAGGGATTGGACGACTGCTATGCAGCGGCGCGGGAGCTTTATGCGCACGCCGGGCAGTTGGGGGTAAATCCTGCGGATATTGTGTTAATTGGAGACAGCTTTGGCGGAAACCTGGCCGCGGCGGTTTCCCTGCGTGCGCAGGATGAGGGCCTGTTCGCAGTACAAAAGCAAATTTTATTATACCCTGTTACCAACAGCGACCACACGGAAAACGCGCCGTTTCCTTCTGTTTTGGAAAATGGTACGGACTACCTTCTGACTTCTGCGCAGATCTGTGAGGATATGGAGCGCTACAAAAGAAGTGATCAGGATCTGCATAATCCTTACTTTGCACCGTTACTTGCAAAAAACTTAAAAAAGCAGCCCAACACACTGATTATAACAGCGGAATATGACCCTCTGCGTGACGAAGGGGAAGCGTATGGGCAACGCCTGGAAAAGGCTGGAGTAAAGGTAACTGTGTTCCGCATGCCGGATGTATTGCATGGCTTTTTTTCGTTGGAGCCGTTATACACACATGTTAAGGTTGCATACGCCCTGATCCATGAGTTTCTATATGAAGAGGGTGTGCCTGCACATCGCCGGCTGTGGGCATAATCTTTTTATGTCGGCAAGCGCGAGGGCATTGCATGGTATATACAAACAGCGCCGTATGGGAGCTCGTACGGCGCTGTTTGTATGCGAAAAAGTTAAAATTGTATTGTAAAAACACTGTATATATGGTAAAATAAACTGTATTTTAAGGGAATTGTCGTATAAAAGGGAGAAAGATTATGATACCGTTTAACGTCCCGCCGTATGTGGGAACAGAACTTGCTTATATGCAGCAGGCGCTTTCGAATCAAAAAATTTGCGGGGACGGCCCTTTTACCCAAAAGGCGTCGAAACTGCTGTGTCAATTGACTGGTGCAAATAAAATTTTGTTGACGACGTCCTGTACGCATGCGCTGGAAATGGCGGCGATTCTGCTGGATATCGGGCCGGGTGATGAGGTGATTATGCCCTCTTACACGTTTGTTTCTACAGCCAACGCCTTTGTCATGCGCGGTGCAAAAATTGTTTTTATAGATATTCGTCCCGATACAATGAATATGGACGAAAACCTGATCCAACAGGCAATTACAGAAAAAACCCGGGCGATTGTGCCGGTGCATTATGCGGGCGTTGCCTGTAATATGGATGTAATTTTACAAATTGCGCAAAAGTACAGCCTGCAGGTTGTAGAGGATGCGGCGCAGGGCGTAATGGCTTTTTATAAGGGACAGGCACTGGGCACGTTAGGCAACATGGGTTGCTTTAGCTTTCATGAAACAAAAAATTACAGCATGGGCGAAGGCGGTGCAGTGCTGCTTAACAGCGAAAGTCTGTATGAGCGTGCGGAAATTATCCGCGAAAAAGGAACAAACCGCAGCCGTTTTCTGCGCGGCCAGGTTGATAAATATACTTGGGTTGATGTAGGTTCCTCTTATTTACCAAGCGATTTAAACGCCGCGTTTTTAACAGCGCAGCTTGAAAAGGCGGAGCAAATAAACCAGAACCGCTTAAAAAGCTGGTCGCTCTATCATGCGCAGCTAAAGCCTCTTTCGGACAAAGGCGTAATTCAATTGCCGTATATCCCGCAGGACTGTATGCATAATGCGCATATGTTTTATATTAAGGTCAAAGACCTTCAGGAACGCACGCTGCTTATGGCGTATTTAAAAAGCAGGGGAATAGCATGCGCGTTCCACTATGTGCCTTTGCATACTTCGCCGGCCGGGCGAAAGTACGGTCGCTTTTGTGGGGAAGACCACTATACCACCCAGGAAAGCGAACGCCTGCTGCGTCTACCCATGTATTACGGGATAAAGGAAGAGACAATTGCGTATGTTGCAGAGCATATCCGTGCATTTTACAACCAAGGCGGCACGGCGGCGCTGGAAAGGGCGGCGAGCGTATGAAAAAACTTGTGATTATTGGTGCCAATGATTTTCAAAACCGCCTGATTTTAAAAGCCAGAGCACTGGGGTTTGAAACGCATGTTTTTGCCTGGGAGGATGGAGCGGTCGGCAAAGAGACGGCAGATTTTTTTTATCCGGTCAGTATTACCGAAAAGGAAGAAATTTTGCGTATCTGTAAAACAATACGTCCGTCCGGTATTACAACCATCGCCTCCGACCTTGCGGTCCCTACGGTAAATTATGTCGCGCAGGCGCTTTCCCTCAATGGAAACCCCTATGCCGTTTCCCAAAAATGTACCAACAAATTTGAAATGCGTCGGGCGTTTTTGAACCATGGAATTCCTACGCCCAGGTTCATCAGATCAGGGGCGTCTATTGACTTTTGCGCGCTTGCGGATTTTCGTTATCCGTTAATTGTAAAGCCAACCGACCGCAGCGGCAGCAGGGGGATTTACAAAGTGCTTTCGCCTGAAAATTTGCAGGCGGCGGTCGATCTGTCTATACAGAGCGCGTTTGAAAAACAGGTGATAATAGAAGAGTTTATTGAAGGGCAGGAATACAGCTGCGAATGCATCTCTTATCACGGAGCACATACCTTTCTTGCCTTTACAAAAAAGTTTACAACTGGTGCTCCGCATTATATAGAAACAGGCCACAGACAGCCTTCAGACATACCGCAGGCGATACAGGAAAAGGCGAAAGCGGTTGTTTTTAAAGCCCTTGATGCACTTTGTATACAAAACGGGGCGAGCCACAGCGAATTTAAGATTGACAAAGCGGGGAATATAGGATTAATTGAAGTCGGGGCGCGTATGGGTGGCGATTGTATCGGGTCAGATCTGGTCATCCTTTCCACAGGCTATGATTTTTTAAAAATGGTCATAGATGTTGCCTGCGGCCAGGCGCCAGACTTAAGGCCGGCTGGCAAAAGCGTGAGCAAGGCGGAAATCCGCTTTCTCTTTTCGGAAGAAGACGTGCGTGCGCTGGAAAAAATAAAAGCAGAAAATCCTGCTTCGATTTACCGGACCAGCGCAATTGATTTATCTAATCTTGGAAAAATAAAAGACAGCGCAACAAGACTGGGATATTATATTTTAACAAACTAACAATTTAATGCGGGGGTTGTATTTATGGGAAAGAAACTTATGATCCTGGGCGCCGGCAGGGGGCAGGTTGGTCTAATCCAAACTGCAAAGAAACTGGGGTATACCACAGTTGTTACAAGCATTCCTGGCAATTACCCGGGGTTTGCATATGCCGACGAAATCTGCCATGCAGACATTTCTAACCCGCAGCAGGTGTCGCAGGCGGCAATGCGGCTTGGCGTTTCGGGCATAGCAACCGCCTGCCTTGACACAGGTGTTCCGGCGCTTGGCTACGCGTGCGAACAAAACCGTTTGAACGGCTTATCTGAACGGTCCGCCAAATTGTGCGGAGATAAACTGCTGATGAAAACTGCGTTTATGGAAAAAGGCGTTAATACGGCGCGGTTTAAAAAGGTGTCGTCTTTAGAAGACATGGAACGTGTTTTAGAAGTATTGCACCTGCCCCTGATTATTAAAGCTGTGGATCTGCAGGGCAGCAGAGGGATTTTTATAGCAAGGACCAGGGAGGAACTCCTTGACGGCTATGAGAAGGCTATGCATGAGACAAAAAAGGATTTTTGTATTATTGAAGAGTTTATAGAAGGGTATGAGTTTGGCGCGCAGGCGTTTGTTGTAGACCACAAAGTTCTGTTTATTTTGCCGTGCGGCGACGAAACGTATATGGCAGGCACCGCCATTCCTGTGGGGCACTATGCGCCTTTACAGTTGGAAGAAGACGTTTTGCAGCAGGTGTATGAGCAAGTTTCCCTGGCCATAAGCGCAGTTGAGTTAAACAATTGCGCTGTGAATATTGATATGATCTTAAAAGACAAAAAGGTATATATGATTGAGCTTACCGGCAGAATCGGCGCCAATTGTTTGCCGGAACTTACGTCTATTTATTATGGCGTTGATATTTATAGAATGATTATTGATACGGCGCTGGGGAAGAACCCCGAAGCATATTTTCATGCAGCAAAAAAGAAACCTACCCCCTGTTATGCCAAAATGTTGTTATCTGAAAAAAGCGGGACTATTCAAAAAATTATCAATCAGAACGGCGATCACAGCGATATTGTCGAAACCACTTTTTTTGTACACGAAGGCGACACGATTAACCGTTTTTCAAATTCGCGCGATTGCCTGGGGCAGGTCATCGTAAAGGGGAACACGTTAGAGGAATGCGAAAAATTGATAACAAAGGTTGTTTCAAATATTCAATTTGTGTTGGAGTAGTCAATGGATACAAAAAAAGTTTTTATTCACGATACGTCTGTAGTTTTAGATACCTGCTGCGAAGATGACGCAAAAATATATCAAAACTGCAATGTACAGCGCTGCCGTCTGGGTGTGCATACCAGCATTGGCGATTTTTCCAGAATTGCAGATTCCAGCTTTTCTGAGCATGTCGCAATTCAAAGAAACGCAATGATTTATTCTTCCTGTATCGGAAGGTACACCTATACAGGAAGAAATTTTACAGCCTGGCACTGTACAGTGGGCGGCTTTTGCTCTGTTTCCTGGAATGTGAGCATCGGGGGCGCCAATCATGACTATACAAAAACGACAACGCACGCTTTTCTTTATTCGCCCGATTTTGGGATGCTCCCGGAAGGCCATGCGCCCGGCTATAATCGGTTTAAGGAAAAGTGTGTGATTGGAAACGACGTTTGGATTGCGGCCAATGCATGTATATGTAGGGGCGTTACGGTGGGAGACGGTGCGGTCGTTGCCGCCGGCGCAGTGGTTACGAAAGACGTCGATCCGTATACCATTGTTGCCGGAGTTCCTGCAAAGCCTGTCAGAAAAAGATTTTCAGAGGATATTATTGCTGTTTTACAAAAAAGCAAATGGTGGAATTACCCGGAGAAGGTCATAAAAGAACATTTTGATTTATTTAACTGTACGCCTGATATTTACACTGCAAAAAAAATACTGCAGCTTCGTGAAAAATTTGATCCGGAGATGATACGATGATAATTTCCATAGCCATACCCTGTTACAATTCGTCCAAAACGCTCAGGCAGGTTGTCAATGAGATAAAGTCGGTTATTCAGACAAGGGAAAATACCGACTATCAGATTATTCTTGTCAACGACACCTCCCCGGATAATACGTTTGAAGTTATTACACAATTGTGCAGCGAAGACAACAAAATTATTGGCGTGGATTTGTCCAAAAACTATGGACAGGCGTCTGCACAAATGGCTGCAATTGGGTATATAAAAGGGGATGTGGCTGTTTTTATGGATGATGATGGACAGCATCCTCCCGCAGAGCTATTTAAGCTGGTGGATAAAATTTCAGACGGCTTTGATGTGGTCTATGCACAGTTTTCTTCCAAAAAGCATTCTTTGTTTAAAAGAGCGACCAGCCGCATTAATTCCAAAATATTGGAATTTACAAACAGAAAGCCAAAGGGCATACAGCTGTCAAGCTATTTTGCCTTAAGCAAATTTGCCGTACAGGCGCTTAAAAATTACAAAAGCCCTTTTCCGTCGTTGGGCGGATATTTACTGCAGGTCACAGGAAGAATCGCAAATGTGCAAGTGGAGCACAGGGCAAGAATCTGCGGACGCAGCAATTACAGCTTTAAAAAATTGCTTAAACTTTGGCTGCAGGGCTTTACCAATTTTTCCATTGCCCCTTTGCGCTTTGCGTCTATCGTGGGGTCGTTGTGCGCTGCGGTGGGTATCATTGCCGGAATTGTTCTGGTGGTAAGAAAGTTGATTTTCCCGAATATCGCAGTCGGGTATACCTCAATTGTTTCCGTCCTTCTGTTTATTGGCGGGCTTATCATGCTTATGCTGGGCATACTTGGGGAATATCTGGGAAGAATTTACATATTGTTGAGCAATATGCCGCAGTATGAAGTTAGAAATGCATTAAATTATACAGAAATGAATGAGGATATTGATGAATCATAAGCCAAAAGTAAAAGATTACATATTTTTACATGTTATTCTGCTTCAAATTTCCTTGTGTGGACTCTTGTCGAAATTTGCCGCGTCCTACGATTTTTTATCGTTTGAATTTTGTCTGTTTTACGGCCTGATGATTATAAACCTGGGAATTTATGCAATTCTTTGGCAGCAGGTTTTAAAGC
Source organism: uncultured Oscillospiraceae bacterium (assembly GCA_900541975.1). GTDB lineage: Bacteria > Bacillota > Clostridia > Oscillospirales > Acutalibacteraceae > Scatavimonas > Scatavimonas merdigallinarum. The sequence goes on from UQLR01000014.1 coordinate 30,067, forward strand.
GGATTTCTCTGACGACGGCCTTTTGTAACAAAGCGGTTACGATTATATGGGGAATGTTATGGGGCTTTTTTATTTTTCATGAGCAAATTACTGTCAATATGCTCATTGGCGCCGTCATTGTACTGGTCGGCGTATGTTTGGTGGTGACGGCCAATGAATGATTTATTGCTATATACGCTTTTGTACCTTTTGGGCGTATTTGTTTCGTCTGTTTCACAGATTATCCTTAAAAAAAGCGCAGGAATCCATTATAGAAATAAAATTCGGGAATATTTCAATTTGCGCGTGATCCTCGCGTATACAATTTTTTTTCTGGCAACCCTGTGTACCGTTTTTGCATATAAATATGTACCGCTGTCCATGGGGCCAATTTTAGGTGCAACAGAATATGTTTTTGTTGCCCTTTTAAGCTTTTTCCTTTTAAAAGAAAAGATTGGCAATAAAAAGTTGGCAGGTCTTCTTGTGATTATTGCGGGGGTCATTATATTTTCCCTTTAAGGACTACGGAATAAAGCAGAATAATGCTGTAAGACGCAGGGCCGTTTAAAAAAGACGAAAGAGAGTTTTGACAATGCTTGTCAAAGGGGAGGGGAACCATGAAAGGAATTATTCTTGCCGGCGGCAAAGGTACGCGTTTGTACCCAATGACACAGGTGGTGTCCAAACAACTTTTACCAATTTATGATAAACCAATGGTTTATTACCCGCTATCTGTTTTGCTTTTGGCAGACATACGGGAGGTGCTGGTGATTTCGTCCCCGGACGATCTTCCGCTTTATGAAAAACTGTTGGGGGATGGCCGACGCTTTGGCATATCGCTTTCCTATAAAGCGCAGGAAAAACCACAGGGGTTGGCACAGGCGTTTATCATCGGAGAGGATTTTATTAACGGAGACAGCGTATGCCTGATTCTGGGCGACAATATTTTTTATGGACAGGACTTCACGCGGGTGCTCAATGCGGCGAAAAAAAGAAAAGAAGGCGCTACCATTTTTGGGTACCCGGTTAAAAATCCGTCTGCTTTTGGCGTTGTAGAGTTCGATCAAAACCAGCATGTTGTTTCTATTGAGGAAAAGCCGGAAAAGCCAAAATCCAGTTACGCGGTACCCGGTCTGTATTTTTACGATAACAGCGTTGTACATATAGCAAAAGACATACGTCCCTCCGCACGCGGAGAGCTGGAAATTACTTCTGTAAACGAGCGTTACCTTGCAATGGGACGGCTGCATGTTTCACTGCTTGGGCGCGGAATGGCGTGGTTGGATACAGGCACGCCCGAGGGCATGCTCAAGGCGGCGGAATACGTGGAAGCGGTTCAGTCCCGTCAGGGGTTTTACATATCCTGCCCGGAAGAGATCGCGTGGCGGCGTGGTTTTATCAATACAAAGCAGCTCGAAGAAATTGGCCGGCAGCTGCAAATGACTGATTATGGCCGGTATCTTCTTTCTCTTGCGGAGGAGGCGGTAAAATGAAAATTCTAGTAACAGGCGGCGCCGGTTTTATCGGCAGCAATTTTATTTATTATATGCTGCAGGCGCATCCGGATGATCAAATTGTCTGCCTCGACAGCCTGACCTATGCAGGAAATATGCAAACGCTCAGGGGCGCACTGCAAAATAAAAACTTTCGCTTTGTCAGGGGCGATATAACAAACCGCAGGGACGTTTTTGACTTGTTTGCACAGGAGCAGTTTGACGTGGTGGTCAATTTTGCGGCGGAAAGCCATGTGGACCGTTCTATACTGGACCCCGGTGTGTTTCTTAAAACCAATGTTTTGGGTACACAGGTACTGCTAGACGCTTCCAGGGCTTACGGCGTTTCCCGCTATCATCAGATTTCTACAGACGAGGTATACGGCGATTTACCGCTGAACAGGCCAGACCTCTTTTTTACAGAGGAAACACCGCTGCATACCTCAAGCCCATATTCGGCAAGTAAAGCTTCGGCAGATCTGCTTGTGCTGGCATATTACAGAACCTATGGGCTTCCCGTGACAATTTCGCGCTGTTCTAACAATTACGGACCGTACCATTTTCCGGAAAAGCTGATTCCGCTTATGATAATCAATGCGCTGCACAACAAGCCCTTGCCTGTATATGGCAAAGGAGAAAATGTACGGGACTGGCTGTATGTAGAGGATCACTGCAGCGCGGTGGATTTGATTGTGCGCAGGGGAAAAGCCGGAGAAGTGTATAACATAGGTGGACATAACGAAAGAAAAAATATTGACGTTGTCAAGCAGATTCTGCATATTCTGGGGAAGGATACCTCCCTGATTACGTTTGTAAAGGACAGGGCGGGGCATGACAGGCGCTATGCAATTGATCCGGCAAAGATTCATAAAGAATTGGGATGGCTGCCCAAAACAAACTTTAACGACGGCCTTGAAAAAACGATACAGTGGTATCTGGAGCATAAGGACTGGTGGGAGGAAATTATCAGCGGCGACTACCAAAGCTATTATGAAAAAATGTATGAAAAAAAATAAATCTTTTCAGGCGATTCTTTTTTACGTATATTGACAATATATATTTTAGTATGATAAACTGTATATAACAGCGTGAGGGGTACTCATTTTGTTATTTTACTTTTGAGGAGGCATTAAAAATGGATAACAACAATAACAACATCCCCCAGCAGGATCCCATGAACAATCAGCCGCAGGAGCAGCCGGTCTACCAGCAGCCGCCAATGAATACGCAACCCCCGATGGGCCCTGTTAAGGACCCCAACAAGGGCAAAGCGATTGCTTCACTTGTTTTGGGTATTGTCAGTATTGCAATCTCATGGTTTATTAGCGTTGGCGCAATTGTAACGCTGGCTCTTGGTATTGTGGGAATTGTTCTTGCAAACAATTACAAAAAGAGCATGAATGAATATTCCACAAGCGGCAGCTTGGCGACAGCCGGTATGGTTCTTTCCATTATTGGCGTAGCATGCTCCGGTATCGCACTTGTGTGCTCTATTTGTGTAATTTGCAGTGTTGCAGGCATTGCGGGGTCTGGACTTTCCTATTCTTCTTTTTCTTCTTTATACTAATTTTTTACAATTGGAAAACGCGGGGCAGTGTGTTCTGTATTGCAGAACACCTGCCTTGTTTTTTAAATGGAGGTTTTCATGTTTCCCCTGATTCATCTTTTTGGAAGAGAAATATCTACCTACGGTATTATGGTGGGATTGGGAATTCTTGCATGTTATCTGGCCGTTGTTCGGCCTGGGCTTAAGCGTTGTAAGGATTTAAAAGGTACAACGGTTGTTACGCTTAGCCTGTGGGCTGCGTTGGGGCTTTTTCTTGGCGCGCATCTGCTTTATGGCCTTACCCATGCCTGGAAAATTGGTTATGCGTTTACACATTTGGACAAGGTCTTTCAAAGCTGGGATTCCTTTGCGGCTTATGGTGCGGATATTTTTGGAGGTATGGTTTTTTACGGAGGACTAATCGGGGCGGTGATTGCCGCAGCCATTTATTTAAAGGCTTCCAGACAGGATATGGCTGGTTATGCAGACCTGTTAAGCCCGGCAATCCCTCTATTTCACGCCTTTGGCAGAATCGGCTGTTTTTTGGGCGGATGCTGCTATGGTGTGGAATCGCCGTTTGGGTTTGTTTATACAAATTCACTGGTGCCAGAGGCAAACGGCGTTTCCCGTTTTCCTGTCCAGTTGGTGGAAGCGGCCGCAAATTTTTTGCTGGCAATTTGTATGCTTTGGCTTTTTCATAAGAAAAAGCCTGGAAAAGGGCGGCTGATTTTGGTTTATGGGCTTTCTTACCCGGTTATACGTTTTATTCTGGAATTCTGGCGCGGCGACCAGATTCGTGGGATTTTTTTCGGGCTTTCCACATCGCAGTGGATCAGCATTGCTGTGTTTGCAGTATCGGCAGCCGTTGTTGTGTGTGATTTCGCCCGAAGCAGAAAAAATCGGCGAAGTTCCGCAGCAGTATAGAAGGCAGTAGATTGTTTTACGCTTGCCATGCGCACAAATAAAAGAAACCCGCAATACAACTTGTTGTATTGCGGGTTTCTTAAATGGCGCTTTTTAATTTATGCCGCTTATCCGAGCGTGTAATTAACCGGCATGTGCGGAGGCAAAGAAGATAATCTTGCGCAGACAGTGGTCGCACCAGTAGTCCGGTTTTTGTGTACAAACGTCTACACCCGGCAAACCTCCCTGGCAACAGGACCATACGCCGTTGTAGGCCTCACCGTTTGGGTCTTCTGTTATATGGTGGAATACCCCAAAATTGTGGGTGAATTCATGTGCCATTACGCCAACATTGGAATACAGCCCACCATCTTGCGTATAATTCATGACAAAGGCGTTTCCGTTTTTTGCCGTATAGGCAAGTCCGCCGCGGGCTCCGTTTTCATAAATAGTTCCGGTAAACAAACATGCAAAACTGCCGGGATGCAGTTGTTGGTTATAGCTGGAAATCCAATTGAGAAGTACACCCCAGTCCTTATGACGCTCTTCATGGCTGCAGGTGCTGCTGTTGCCGGAAGCACACTGGTCTACGGGAGAATTTACCTTTATATAGCTTTTAACAAGGTGGACGGAGGTTTTTTCATAAATTGCCTCCGACAGTTCCTCCCAATACGATTTTAAACCATTGACAATATGAGTTTCAGGATTTTCTTCCAGTACAGTCAGATCGGTATCCTGCGCAATTGATTCTAAGTACCATTCGTCATTTCCGGTTCCGATATAAGTATACTGAATAATTTCCTCGCCAGGCTCCTTACCGTCATAGTAGACGTTTAAACCTTTTGTAAAATTGCTGCATTCTGAGACAATTCGGTAAGAAAGGCCGTCGCTGTTGCGAAGTATTTTAAAGCGCATGCCGCTGCTGTTGTCATAGGTTTTCAGTTCAATGTCAGCGTTGTTGCTGTTGTCCGCCGGGTTTACAGACAGTCCTCTTGTGCTGTTTCCCAACATGGTCATAATCTTATAGGTTCCGTTTCCAGCCGGTACAAATTTCCAGCGCTGCCCATCTCCGCCGTTTGGCGTCCATTGAATGATATTGTTTCCGTCCTCGTCATATCCCCAGTATACGTCTAAATTTAAACCACTGCTCTTGCTTTTAATATAATATTCTGCATCTGATAATGAATTTTCAGAAACATAATGATTATCATAATAGACATTGGTTTCAATGGCGGGCTCTAAAATCCAAGCGTCGTTCCAGCCGTCGTTGTAATTATATTGGATAATATTGGCGCCGGCGAAAAATGAAGCGGACTGAACAGTAGCACATTTTTTAAAGTTGCTGTTTTTTGTAAGCAGCCGGTAGGAATAACCGTCGCTGTTTTTGATAATTTTAAAATGCATGCCGTCGTTTTGCGCGTTGTACTCTTCCAGCAAAATAGCGGTGTCGTTGCTGTCTTGTGCATTTTCTACAGATAAGGCCAAATCGGTCTCGGCGCTTGCATCTGATTGAATTTTAATTCCATTAGCCGTGTTTACAATTTTCCATCTTTGTGTGGCCGCATCTGGATCAAGCGTTTGCTGAATCACCTGTGTGCCGGCGGTTGTTGCACTGTTTAATGTGTCAAGGTACAGGCCGCTGCGCCTGTTTTTGATGTAGTAAGTTTTATTGTTCTCAATTTGCATGACAGGCCGGTCTTTTTCTAAAACCCAGCAGTCGTTCTGACCGGCGTTATAGGTGTACTGAATAATATTGATTCCGTGCACTGTTCCGGCACTATAGACGGTCATACATTTCTGGTAGTTGGAAAGCTTTGTAAGAATACGGTAGGTCTGTCCATCTGCATTTCTTACAAGCTTAAATTTCATGGCGTCGCTGTCTGTGTCGGGTTGTACCAGAATATTTGCGTTGTTTAAAGTAGAAGCGTTTTCAACGGTCAGTGCGTTTTGGCTGCTTAAAGCGGCGTTGGAAAGTTTATACGTTCCGTCGCCTTGCAGTGCAAATTTCCATTTTTGGCTTTCTGTACCGTCGAAACGCGATTGCTGCACGTTTGTGTTGTTGTTTCCAAGGCTCAAATACAGGCCGCTGTTTAAATTCTTTAGGTAATACGTATCACCGTCTATGGGTGTAGGTGTATGCTGCGGATCAAAAACAGAATAATCATCGATGGGAGATTCAAAAAACCATTCGTCATTCCAGGTTCCGTTATAGTCATACTGTATAATTTTTGCGCCGTTATACTGGCTTGCGCCTCTAACTGCCAGAACCTTATTGTAGTGGCTGCACTGCGTAAGGAGCTTATAGCTTGCGCCGTCTGTCGTTTGCTCAATTTTAAACAGAATGCTGCCAATTGTGGTAGAAACGGGCTGCACATCTGCAACTGTGTTGTTTGCATTTATTGCCGGCGTTACGGAAATTGCCAGAGTGTTCCCGCTTGCAAGGGACAATAGATGATATATCCCGTCGCCGTCTGGGTCACTGAGCGTCCATTTCTGGTCGTCGTTCCCCGTGTAGGCCTGTTGTGTAATAATGGTAACCTCTTCTTCCGTGTCTTCCGTAAGAGTAATATACTTTCCGCTGCTTTTTGAACGGATAAAGTACGTGCGCCCTTCTATCGGTTTTTCCGGGTCGGTATATCCGTAAGGCCGGTAATCCTCTGCCGTTTCATTTTCTGAGGTGCTGTCAGTCGCCGCGCCGATAGAAATAACAGCTGATAAAAATAGAATTACGGATAAAAGTATGGACAGTGCTATTTTTCCCATTTTTTTGCTTAACATCTTGTTCTCCTCCTTTTGTTTTGTCGGCCGTTCAAACAGAAAAAGCAGACAGTAAAAAGCAATAAATATGTCTATACGCCGCCATTTTGTATGTTTGATGGACGAATGCATCCCAAATCCAGCTTTCTATTGTTCCCTCCTTATCTTCATCTTTTTTGCAATTATGTGAAAATATTACACAATTGCTGGTGAAATAAAGCAGCAAAAGCAGTTTGGCAATATAAAATGTGAAAACAGAAACGATAACGTTTGCGGCCTTATTTTATTTCATATTATAACATAGCGCCCAAAAAATGACAATATTTTTCTATTTTCTTTCTTTTTTTATCTAAAATGCAGGCGTACTAGATTTATGTTTTATGGAACAGTTCGATAATAAATGAAAATTATAACCGGTAAGGGTATATAAGAAATAGGCAAATGGATTCCAATATAAAATATAATTTTTTATTTGTATTTCAGAAACGACGGTGAATATCACTTTAAAAAGATACAAATATTTAAAAATAGTAGAGTGACAGAGAGACAAAAAAGATTTTATTTAAAATTTCCCATAATTCTATTAAGTAATTTTGCCTCTGCAGGTTATACGCTATAATGGCAAAAGATAAGAATACGATATGGGAAAGGGTTGTGCTAAATGATTACAGAGGAAAGAGTACTGGAAATTTTAAAGGAGGCCGGCGTATTGCTGGAAGGGCATTTCCGCCTTACCTCCGGCAGGCACTCCAATCGTTATTTACAGTGTGCGAAAATTTTCAGAAATACAAAATACAGCGAAGAACTTTGTATGGCGCTTGCAAAGCAATTTTCTGGCGAAGGTGTACAAGTTGTAATCGGTCCGGCAATGGGAGCTGTGCAAATGGCATATGAGGTAAGCCGGCATTTACAATGTGAAAATTTTTTTGCAGAGCGCAATGACAAGGGCGAAATGGAGCTTAGAAGAGGTTTTGCTGTTACGCCCGGCATGAAGGTTTTGCTCGTAGAAGACGTAGTTACAACCGGCGGTTCTGTCAAAGAGGTGCTTAATCTTGTGCAGGGCGCAGGCGGCGTCGTTGTGGGGGTGGGCTCCATTGTCAACCGCACCGGCGGCAAGGTTGATTTTGGCGTTCCGTTTAAGTCGGTTATAACGGTTGATGTAGAATCTTGGGAGCCGGAAACCTGTCCGCTTTGCAAAGAGGGAAAACTTCCGGTTGTCAAGCCTGGTTCCAGAAAGGTTTGAGCGTCCGGCGCATGGCCGGATTTACTGCCATCATGCTGTTCGGGCATGGTGGCAGTGCTAGTAGGGATAAAAAATATAAGCGATCACGCTGTGTCCGGCAGTGTGGAGCTTTAGGGGCAGGTGGAAGCTTTGGCACAAAACGGCGACATGCACAAGGGGCACAGAGAAAGAATGCGCAGGAAATTTCTTTCAAACAGTTTAGATGGGTTTGAACCGCATGAAGCGCTTGAGCTTTTACTGTATTATGCCGTCCCCAGAAAAGACACAAATCCGCTGGCGCACCGGTTGCTGGATCTGTTCGGTTCCATATCGGCTGTATTTGACGCGCCGGTCGATGCGCTGATGCAAGCGGGCCTTACGCAAAGCGCCGCTGTACTGATCAAGCTTTTTCCGCAAATGAGCCGTCTGTACCTGGACGACAAACATAACAGCCAAAAAAAGGTGATTCGTGAAGAGGCGATAGGGGAAATCTTACTCAATAAATTTATTGGGCGCGATTATGAGGCAGTTGTACTATTGCTGCTGGACGCCAAATTGAAAGAGGTTTTCTGTGGGGTTATCAGCAAGGGCTCAGTTTCCGCCTGTGCGCTTTATGTTAGGAAAATCGTAGAAAATGCGTTGCTGTATAATGCAACCTACGCGGTGCTGGCGCACAATCATCCAAGCGGTGTGGCGCTGCCGTCGCAAGAAGATTTAAACGCAACCATACAGGTGGCGGAAGCCCTTGGACTAATTCACGTTACACTGCTTGACCACATTGTGGTCGCAGATAACGATTATGTATCAATTGCCCAGTCTGGTATTTTAAACGAAGTGTTTAGAACATAAAAGGGCGCGCAGGTTTCTATGGCTGCGCGTCCTTTTTATAATATATTGCTTATCCAAGCGCGACGTCCAGGATCATCATAATTAAAAATCCACCCATTACGCTTAACGTTCCAATATGGGAATGCTCACCCAGATGTGCTTCCGGAATCAACTCTTCCACAACAACGTACAGCATGGCGCCTGCGGCAAACGACAAAAGCCAGGGCATAAGCGGTTGTATGTTTCCTGCCACAAGCACGGCCAAAATGCCAAAAATCGGTTCAACAATTCCGGAAAAGCTGCCGTATAAAAAGCTTCGCGCTGCAGAAAGTCCCTCGCGGCGCAGCGGCAGGGAAATAGCCGCGCCTTCTGGAAAGTTTTGTATGCCCATACCAAGCGCCAGCGCCAGCGCCGCTGCATAAAAGCCCGGTGCATTTCCTTTTTGAGCGGCTAAGGCAAATGAAAGCCCCACAGCCATGCCTTCGGGAATATTATGCAGGGTAACGGCAGACACCAGCAGGGTTGTGCGTTTAAAAGAGGAGTGCAGCCCTTCCGGCTGCGCGGCTTGTATGTGTAAATGCGGCAATAGGCCGTCTAACAGCATCAAAAAGGCAATTCCCAAAAGAAAGCCGCCCGCTGTTGGCAGCCAGCCGATTTGCCCCGCTTCTTCGGCTGTTTCAATTGCCGGAATCAACAGGCTCCATATGGAAGCGGCGATCATAACGCCGGCGGCAAACCCCAAAAATATGCGCTGTATATTTGGATGAATTTTCTTTTTAAAGAAAAAAACAAGCGAAGCGCCCAGCATTGTCATTAAAAAAGTAAAACCGGTGCCGGCGGCAGCTAATAAAACCGGATGCATAGAATACCTCCTGTTATATATGTATATTGTTCCCCTGTTATAAAAAAGGATTCTAAATTTTGAATTTATATTTTCTACTATAAAATGGAACGGCTTGTAAGTCAATATGAAAACGCTATGTAAAAATTTTTCAAAAAACAATTGACAATAAAGGTTTTATGTATTATCATATGAATAGATGTTCATATGAAGGGACGTGAAAGAATGGAAAAAGAAACCCAGGCGCAAACGGGGGCCTTTTTATGTGTGCACAGCGACACTGTGGAAAAAGTGGTTTCCAAAATGCCGCCGGATGAAACCCTGTACGATTTATCGGAGCTTTTTAAGGTTTTTGGGGATTCGACAAGAATCAAAATTCTTTATGCGCTGTTTGAAGCAGAGCTTTGCGTGTTTGATATTGCGCAGCTCTTAAATCTGACGCAGACCGCGGTGTCTCATCAATTGCGCATATTAAAGGCCAATAAGCTGGTTAAGTTCCGCCGGGAAGGAAAAATTGTTTTTTACTCTTTAGCAGATGATCATGTACGCAGTATTATCAATCAGGGTATGGAGCATGTAGAGGAATAAACTGTGTGATTGCATTTTATAGAAAGGTGGATTTATTATGAAAAAAACATATAAACTGGTGGACTTGGACTGTGCCAATTGTGCCCGAAAAATGGAGGAAGCAATCAGAAAAATTAACGGCGTACAGGATGTGAGCGTTAGCTTTTTGTCGCAAAAATTAACACTTACAGCCGACGATGCGCAATATGAAAGCGTTTTACAGGAAACCGTTAAAGCGTGCAAACGTGTAGAACCGGACTGTAAAATTAAAATTTAATATATATATAGAAAACAAAGCATATAGAAAAGAGGCGGCTTTATGACGGGAAAACAGAAAAAAATGTTGCTTCGGATTCTTTTCAGCCTGGCTTTATGGATTTGCGCATTTTTCTTGCCACTGGAGGAAATCTGGAGGTTTTTGGCCTTTTTGACGCCTTATCTGGTGATCGGGTGGGATATTCTTTGGAAAGCCGTACGCAATATCCTCCACGGGCAGGTTTTTGATGAAAATTTTTTGATGGCGATTGCAACGGTTGGGGCGTTTTGTATAGGAGAATACCCCGAAGCCGTGGCGGTTATGCTTTTTTACCAGGTTGGAGAATTTTTTCAGGGCTATGCTGTGGGCCGGTCGCGGCGCTCCATTGCGGCTTTGATGGATATCCGGCCGGACTATGCCAATATAGAACGCGACGGGAAGCTAGTGCAGGTGGACCCCGAGCAAATTGCCGTGGGGGAGCAGATCGTTGTAAAAGCCGGCGAAAAAATACCGCTTGACGGTGTGGTGCTTGATGGGAGCTCCTTTGTAGACACGGCGGCGCTTACGGGGGAGTCCCTGCCGCGCGGCGTAGAACCGGGCGACGATGTGGTCAGCGGCTGTATCAATCAGACTGGGCTTTTGCATATACAGGTGACAAAGCCTTTTGGAGAGTCTACTGTTTCAAAGATTCTGGATCTGGTGGAAAATGCGAGCAGCAATAAGGCGCATGCGGAAAATTTTATTACAAAATTTGCAAAATATTATACGCCCTGCGTTGTAATCGGCGCACTGCTGCTGGCGTTTATACCGCCTGTGCTCGATATGCGTTGGAGCCATTGGATTGGCCAGGCGCTGATCTTTCTTGTCATTTCCTGTCCGTGTGCGTTGGTCATCTCTGTACCGTTGAGTTTCTTTGGCGGGATCGGCGGCGCTTCAAAATGCGGGATCCTTGTCAAAGGCGGAAATTATATGGAAGTACTCGCCAAAACGGAAACGGTTGTTTTTGACAAAACCGGCACATTAACAAAGGGTGTGTTTAATGTAACGGTTATACATCCGGATAAAATATCGCAATCGCAGCTTTTGGAGCTTGCGGCAATTGCGGAAAGCTATTCTGAGCATCCCGTGGCTCGGTCAATTCGTGAAGCCTGCGGGCAGGAAATGGATATGTCCCGCTTGTCCGATGTGCATGAGCTTTCCGGGCGCGGCGTGTGTGCGGTCATAGACGGCAGGAAAGTGTGTGTGGGCAACGACAGGCTTATGGAAGAAAACGGTGTGACCTGGCATCCCTGCCACCATGTGGGGACGACTGTCCACGTTGAAGTTGACGGAACATATGCCGGACATATCGTTATCTCGGACGAAATAAAAGAAGACGCGGCGCAGGCTGTCAAAGAACTTAAGGAGCAGGGCGTACAGAAAACGGTTATGCTTACCGGGGATGCGCAGGCGGTAGGTGAAAGCGTAGGAAAACAGTTGGGACTCGACGAGGTATATACGCAGCTGCTGCCTGCTGGAAAAGTGGAGCGCGTAGAAGCGCTTTTGCAGCAGAAAAGTGCAAAGGGAGAGCTTGTGTTTGTTGGCGATGGAATCAACGATGCGCCGGTTCTTTCCCGTGCAGATGTAGGGATTGCCATGGGCGCGATGGGTTCCGATGCGGCAATCGAAGCGGCGGATGTTGTACTGATGGACGACCGTCCGTCCAAAATTGCGAAGGCCGTGCAGATTTCCAGAAAAACGCTGCGTATTGTACGGCAAAATATTGTTTTTGCGCTGACGGTAAAAGCAGTGTTTCTGGTTTTGGGCGCGGTTGGCCTTGCCAATATGTGGGAGGCGGTTATTGCCGACGTTGGCGTTTCCGTAATTGCAATTATTAATGCCATGCGCGCTTTAAAGGTACAGAAAATAAAATAGAGTAAAGTGAAAGCGGATTTGCTTAAGAATGCAAAGGAGGAATGAGGATGCTGAAGCTAAGCCATATAACATGGAATTCACCAGATGGAGAGGAAATTATAAAAGAGATGAATCTTACTGTTTCCAAAGGAAAACTGGTGGTTGTAACAGGTCCAAACGGCGGCGGGAAAACAACGCTTGCAAAGCTGATAGCCGGGATAGAAACGCCTGCAAAAGGCGCCATTCTGTTTAACGGCGAAGATATTACAAAGTACAGTATTACGCAGCGCGCACAAAAGGGGATCGCATATGCTTTTCAGCAGCCTGTCCGCTTTAAAGGCCTTACCGTGCGCAATTTGCTGGAAATGGCGAGCGGCGCAACCCTTGATGAAGAAGGCCTTTGCAGCCTGCTGGGGAAGGTTGGCCTATGTGCGAATGAATATATTGACCGGGAACTGGACGCAGGCTTGTCCGGCGGGGAAATGAAACGTATAGAGATTGCGTCTGTTGTAGCGCGGCGCGCACCGTTGTCTATTTTTGACGAACCGGAGGCGGGAATTGACCTCTGGAGCTTTTCACGTCTGGTAGAAACCTTTGAAGAACTGCGCCGTAAAAACAGCGGTACGCTGCTTGTTATTTCACACCAGGAGCGTATTTTGTCCATTGCAGATGAAATTGTTGTCGTAGCGCAGGGACGCGTGCGCGCTTCGGGCCCGCGGGAAGAAATTTTACCAAACCTTTTATCCGGCGAGTGTAAACCGCGCTGTCCGCTGGGGAAGGAGGAAACGCATTTATGAAAAAAATTACGGCTGAACTTTTACGCATGGTATCTGAATTTAAAGGTACGTTTCAGGGTGCGTTCAATATCCGGGAGAACGGGCGCTGCGCCGGCAGGCAGTCCACAGAGCATATCAGTATTGAACCCAAAGAAGACGGCCTGCCCGGGATAGTTGTGCGTGTAGAACCCGGAACCAAGGGAGAAACTGTCTATATCCCGGCCTGTGTAACACATGGCGGAATAGATGATCTTGTGTATAACGATTTTTATATAGGGGCGGATGCAGACGTTACTATTGTTGCGGGCTGCGGCGTGCATACAGACGGAGAGGAAGAGGCACGCCATAACGGGATTCACCGCTTCGTTTTGGAAAAGGGCGCGCATGTGTTGTATAAGGAGAAGCATGTAGGAACGGGAGACGGTGCTGGTCTACGTCGTATTGATCCTGTAACGCAGGCAGTTTTGTGGGAAGACGCCGTGCTGGAAATGGACACGGTCCAGATCCGCGGCGTGGATACCACCGAACGTAAAACAACGGCAACGCTGCATTCCCGCGCCAGAATGATCGTGCGGGAACGGATTATGACCGATGGGCGGGAAACAGCCAAATCAGATTTTGAAGTCACGCTGCAAGGGGAAGATTCCGGCGTGGATTTGGTGTCCCGTTCGGTTGCAAGGGGGCATTCGCATCAGTCGTTTTATTCCAATGTCCATGGCAATAACCGCTGCACCGGCCATTCAGAGTGCGACGCAATTCTGGCGGATCATGGAATGGTTACAGCGTTGCCTGCTTTACAGGCAGCGCATGTAGACGCCTCGCTGATTCATGAGGCGGCAATTGGGAAAATTGCCGGGGAGCAGATTTTAAAGCTGTGTACGCTTGGGTTAACAGAGGAAGAGGCGGAAAGAAAAATTATAGACGGCTTTTTGAAATAAAACGCTGAAAAGCGCTGTACAAAACAAAAGGCAAATTTTCTTTTTTTAAGACTTATTCTGCGAGTACGGAAAATTTTTTGCCTTTTGCTCTTTAAAACAGCGGGTGGTTCCTGTATACTGGAACTGCCCGCTGTTTTTTATTGCAGGCTTTTTAGTTGCTGTATTTGTGTTAGAGAAACGGGGAAAAACCCATTACCGGATATTTCCCAAAAGAAAAGGAAAAGGAAGGCAGTGAAGATGTACCGTATTTTCATTGTAGAAGACGATCAGGGGATTGCCCATGCAATCCGGGAACAAGCGGAAAGATGGGGGTTGTATGCCAAATGCGCCCAGGATTTTAGAAATATTCTTTCAGAGTTTTCAGAATACGCGCCGCATTTGGTGCTGCTTGATATTTCGCTTCCGTTTTTTAACGGCTATTACTGGTGTGAAGAAATCAGAAAGCTTTCCAAGGTGCCAATCCTTTTTATTTCGTCTGCATCGGATAATATGAATATTGTTATGGCGATGAACATGGGGGCCGACGATTTTATTGCCAAACCCTTTGACCGGAGCGTACTGATGGCAAAAATACAGGCAATGCTCCGGCGTACCTATGATTTTGCGGCTTCTGTTCCGGTTTTGGAACATCGCGGCGCGCTTTTAAATACGGGCGACAACACCCTTGCCTATCGGGGAAAGCAGATTGAGCTGACAAAAAATGAGTACCGTATTTTGCTTGCGCTTATGGAAAATAAAGGGAAAACAGTTAGCCGCGAACGGCTGATGGAACGTCTATGGGAAACGGATCATTTTATAGACGACAATACCCTTACAGTCAATGTCAACCGTCTGCGTAAAAAACTGGAGGCGGTCGGCCTTACAGATTTTATTGCAACCAAGTTCGGGGTGGGCTATATCGTCGCTTGATCAAAGAAGAAAGAAGGGGTTGGATGTATTTTATTTTTTTCTATATAAAGCAGCATCGGCTTGGGATCCTGGCTTTTTTTCTTTTTTGTATGGTATTTCTTGCCGCCTTTTTGCTATATCGGCTGCCGGCCGGCGCTGTAATGTATCCTGCGCTGGTCTGCATGCTGGTGGGACTTGTGTTTTTAACATTTCATTTTTATAAAACATACCGCAAGCATCGGCAGCTGCAGGCCCTTATGCGTCTTCCGGCTTCTTTAATAGAAACTTTTCCGCCTGTGTATACGCAGGACGACGCCGATTATCAGCAGCTTATCAGGTTGCTTGCATCTGCGCAAAAGCAGCTGGAGACACAGATGCGCCTGCAATACTCCGACATGGTGGATTATTATACCAATTGGGCGCATCAGATTAAGACGCCCATTGCGTCCATGCGGCTGACGCTGCAAAACGAAGATTCCGACCTCGCCCGCAGGCTGTCAGACGACTTGTTCCGCATTGAGCAGTATGTAGAAATGGCGCTTGTTTTCGTCAGGCTGGATTCTTCCTCCAGCGATTATGTTATACGGGAATATAAGCTGGATGACGTCATTCGGCAGGCTATCCGAAGATTTGCCGGGCAATTTATACGCAAAAAAATCCGGCTTGTCTATACGCCGGTGGATGTCTGTGTTGTTACAGACGAAAAATGGCTGTTGTTTGTCATAGAGCAAGTGCTTTCCAATGCGTTGAAATATACGCCGCCTTCCGGTACGATTACAATTAATATGGAACAGCCCAAAACGTTGTGTATCCGCGATACGGGGATTGGCATCGCGCCGGAAGACCTTCCCCGTATTTTTGAAAAGGGTTATACAGGGTATAACGGCAGGGAAGATAAAAAGGCAAGCGGAATCGGGCTTTATCTATGCAGGAAAATCTGTAAAAATTTGGGGCATGCGATTGCAGCCAATGCCTCTTTGGACAACGGTACAGTCATACGCATCTATCTGGAGCAGGCAAAGCTGGAAATAGAATAACCTTCTTACAAAACTGTAAGAAGTACAGGGGGAAATGTAAGCCGCTTCCATGGCGCTGCGTTTCCCTTTTTGCTACAATGAAAGCACCAAAGCAATAGGAGGAACGTATATGAGTATATTGGAAGTCGGCGGGTTGAAAAAAGTATATACCACCCGTTTTGGCGGAAATAAGGTAGAAGCGCTCAAAAATGTATCTTTCCGTGTGGAGCAGGGAGAATACGTCGCTATTATGGGAGAATCAGGCTCCGGTAAAACAACACTTTTGAATATTTTGGCAGCGCTCGATAAGCCAACCAGTGGCACAGTGCTGTTGGACGGACAAGATCTTTCCCAAATTAAGGAATCCCGCATTACCGCATTTCGCCGGGACAACTTAGGGTTTGTCTTTCAGGATTTTAATTT
Organism: uncultured Oscillospiraceae bacterium; assembly: GCA_900541975.1. Taxonomy (GTDB): domain Bacteria; phylum Bacillota; class Clostridia; order Oscillospirales; family Acutalibacteraceae; genus Scatavimonas; species Scatavimonas merdigallinarum. The sequence goes on from UQLR01000014.1 coordinate 46,393, forward strand.
GCTCGACACATTTTCTTTAGAGGACAATATTTATCTTCCGTTGGTACTGGCAGGAAAGCCTCATACGGAAATGAGGCAGCGGCTTGCACCTGTTGCGGCGCAGCTTGGCATTACGGATATTTTAAAAAAATACCCATATGAGGTTTCCGGCGGACAAAAGCAGCGCGCGGCGGTGGCCAGAGCGCTGATCACCGGCCCACGCCTGATTCTGGCCGACGAGCCTACCGGCGCGCTTGACTCCAGAGCTACCGATGAGCTGCTCAACCTGTTTGCTAAAATCAATCAAAGCCGTCAGACCATTTTAATGGTCACACACTCTGTAAAGGCTGCCAGCCATGCTGGAAGGGTGCTGTTTATTAAAGACGGCGAGGTTTTTCACCAGATCTACCGCGGCAACAGCAGCAACGAGCAGCTCTATCAGAAAATATCCGATACCCTAACGATGCTTGCAACAGGCGGTGAAAGAAAATGAAAAAGGGATTTTACTTAAAGCTTGCATGGCTGGGCATTCGGAAAAATAAAAAGCTGTATACGCCTTATCTGTTAACCTGTATTGGCATGGTTATGATGTTCTATATCGTTTCTTTCTTAGGGAGCAGCAATGTGCTTGCCGGTATGGCCGGCGGGGACACCATGCAGGGAACGCTTAGCCTGGGTAGCGGGGTTATCGGTGTGTTTTCCTTAATTTTTCTGTTTTACACCCATTCTTTTTTAATCCGCAGAAGAAAAAAAGAGTTTGGGCTGTATAACATACTTGGTATGGAAAAACGCAATTTGGTCCGTGTGCTTTTATGGGAAAGCCTGCTTATTGCGCTGCTGTCTCTTGCGTTGGGGCTGCTTGCAGGTATTGTGTTTTCTAAATTTGCCGAGCTGGGAATGGTTAATATTTTGGAAGGGACGGCAACGTTTTCCCTAACGCTTGCGCCTGAGGGAATTTTACAGACGTTGACGCTATTCGCCGTTATTTTTACCCTGCTTCTGCTCAACACGCTGCGCCAGATTCATCTGACCAATCCCATTGAGCTGTTACACAGTGAAAGCGCCGGCGAAAAACCGCCGAAAGCCAACTGGATTTTAGCGCTGTGCGGCATATTTATTCTGGCCGGTGCGTATTACCTGGCAGTTTCCATTCAGGAGCCGGTGACGGCTATGCTGTGGTTTTTTGTGGCGGCCGTGCTGGTTATTATCGCTACGTATCTGCTATTCATTGCCGGCTCGGTGACAGTTTGCCGACTTCTGCAAAAGAAAAAAAGCTACTATTATAAAACCAGCCATTTTGTTTCGGTATCCTCTATGGCGTACCGCATGAAGCGCAACGGCGCGGGACTTGCTTCTATTTGTATTCTCTGTACCATGGTGCTGGTTATGGTGTCGTCTACTGTCTGCCTGTACATTGGGGCAGAAGACAGCCTGCGCAGCCGTTATCCCCGGAATATTAATCTGGATACCTCTGTAAGCAGCCTGGCCATGCTGCATTCTGACAAAGTAAAAGAAATCAAAGCGTGCACGTCTCAAATTGTTGCAGAAAACGGACAAAGTATGCAAAATGTGTTGGATTACAACGTTGCCGCGTTTGTGGGGTATATTGAAAACGGCCGGATTGCAACGGACAATTCCAATCCATATGCCTTCCAGTTGAACGCCTATTCCGATGTATGGCAAATCTTTATAATATCTTTGGACGATTATAACCGGTTGATGGGGAAAGATGAAACATTAAAACCCGGCCAGGCGCTGATTTATACGACAAAGCAGAATGCATATCCGGAGGATACGATTGCGATCGGCGAGGCGGAACCGCTGAAAATTCAAAAGGTTGTGACAGACTTTACTGATAATGGATTGGACACCATGCAGGTTATATCCTCTCTTTTTATTTTTGTCCCGGATTTTGAAGAATACGTCGCTCCATTGACAAAGCTCACAGAAGAAGACGGAGACCCGCTGCTGCAGATGCACTGGTATTATGCGTTTGACCTGGATTGTGACGATCAGACGCAAATACAGATACAGGAGCAGCTGGAAAAAGGACTGCAACAGTTTTACGTGTCAAGTGCTACAGAGGAATTTTCTACCTATTGCGAGGGCGTGGTAGAGGAGCGCGCCGGGTTTTATGGGTTGTATGGAGGGCTGTTTTTTCTGGGCATTCTTCTGGGTGTGGTATTTATCTTTGCCGCCGTGCTGATTATGTATTATAAACAGGTTTCAGAAGGGTACGAGGATCATTCCCGCTTTGCTATCATGCAAAAAGTTGGCATGACGAAAAAGGAGATTAAAAAAAGCATTAATTCTCAGGTGTTAACCGTCTTTTTCCTTCCTCTTATAGCAGCGGGTCTGCATCTTGCGTTTGCTTTTCCGTTGATCTATAAGCTGCTGGTGCTGTTCAGCCTTACAAACCTGCAATTGCTTATTTTTGTTACAATATGCTGTTATCTTGCATTTGCGTTGTTTTACGCACTGGTATACCGCATTACTTCTAAAGCGTACTATTCTATTGTCAGCAGTGCAGAAGAAAGAGGCTTATAAAATTTCATAAAAAGAGGGCGCTTATGCGCCCTCTTTTCTGGTAAAACAAAACGGAGAAAAAAATAAAGCTGTGTCAATCAAATTCTTCTTTTATACTTCTTAAAAATAGGGCAGACAAAGTAGTCTTTGGATCTTTATGGTCTGCCAGTACATCGTTTACCGCTTTTGCAATAGGCAGGTCGACCTTATATTGCGCGCCAAGACGGATCAGTGCGCGTGTGGTGGAAACGCCCTCTGCAAGCTTATGAAAATGCTCCCCTTTTACGCACATTTCTCCATATCTTCTGTTATGGCTGAATGGGGAAAAGAGCGTCGCCTCGTAATCGCCCAGATGGCACAGCCCATAAGCGGACATTTCATTTCCACCCATGGCTTTGATCAGGCGTGCAATTTCCCTTGTGCCTCTGGCCATCAGCGCGCCTTTAAGAGAAGAGCAGTTCAGGCCGTCGAGCATGCCTGCTGCGATGCCAACCACATTTTTTGAAGCCGCGCCTACCTCTGTTCCAATCATGTCTTTGCCCAGGTAAAAACGAATCAGTTCACTTGAAAAACGGTTGACCAGCATTTCTTTAACTGACCGGTTGCAGGAATCGATCACCATGCAATTGGGGATGCCTTTAACAAAATCTTGCGGATGGCCGGGGCCGACCCAAACGGCAATTGGCGTGGTCTGCTCGTCGACAAAGCTTCCCACAATTTGTGAAAGACGCAGGCCGGTCGTTTCCTCCAGTCCTTTCATACATAAAACAATCGGCTTTCCCTGTATGCTTTCTTTGGCTAAGCGCGACATAAAGGAGCGCAGGTGTTGTGAGCTGATCGAGATAATCATGACGTCGGCATGCTCTACAGCCGCCGTCAGATCATCGGTAAAAATTACCTGATCGCCAAAGCTGAGATATTCATTTTTTCTTTCTGCTTTCAGCTGTAACAGCTCCGGCGCCTCCGGAAGGCCCCAGGAACAAACGCGGTTTCCGATTCTATCCTGATACCATGCAATAAAAGAGCCCCATCGTCCGCAACCTAAAACAGATACATTCAAAGAAGCACACCACCTTGTTTAAGTTTAGGAAGATTATACCATATTTATATAAAAAATACTATAGTCTGTTGCAACCGTTTTCCACATGGGCAGAATTTTTTTTATTGGCATGCTTCCTGCTGAACAACGTTTTTAAACCCATCAGTAAAAGCAGAGCGCCAAACATTTTGGAAAGCAAGGTGTTGTCTATATTTGCCGAAAGCCATGCGCCCGCAAAAGAGCCCAAAATTCCCAAAAGGGCAAAAGGAATGGCAAGACGCCAGACAATCAGCTTTTTTCTTTGATAAAAAAACAGCGCAATGACAGCTGCAGGCAGGAAAAAAAGCAGATTAATCCCCTGTGCCTGGTCTTGCGGCGTATTTGTAAACAGACTCAGGTAAATGATCAGTACACCCCCGCCGCCCATGCCCATAGCGCCTAACAGGCCCGATAAAATACCCGCGGCGGCAGAAAGAAAGGCGTTCAACGCAACAACAGGCGAACGCCTGCCCAAATCATCAAAAGCGAAAACGCTTTTTTCAGCAGCTTGTCATCTATTCTGGGCAACAGCCATGCGCCCAGAATAGAACCCAGTACACCCCACCAGATATACGGTTGTACATCCAAAAAGGTCACTTTTCCCGCCTGAAGATAGCTCCATGCGCTTGAAATACAAATTGGCAAAATAATAGACACCGAAGTTGCATGCGCTTTTTTGCGATCTATTCTTTTATTAAGCATGGGGACGACAACCATACCGCCGCCTGCACCTAAAAGACCGTTAAGCATGCCGGTTATGGTAGCGCCAAGCGCAAAAGTAAGCTTTTTCACAAATAGTTCCTTCCCGCCATAAAAAATCGTTTCTATCAGATATTGTTTATAAAAACTTTCGGAAATATGCAAAAACACCGTGCTTGTAAGCACGGTGTTTTATTATGGATTGTTGCCCGCCGGACCGTATTGGTTGATGATAACCTGCCTACACAAAAGCAGGTGGGTGCTCTCCCCGCGGGTTCACGCTCCCTTCGTCCGCTTAGCGGGAGGTCTGCAATCCGCCGCGGGAGCAAAGCTCCCAAAATATCGATTGTAGGGTTATATGAACACAATTCGCGCATCAGGCAGGCGGTGGGTTAAAGTGATTCCTCTTCCGGGTCGTTTTCATCATAAATTTCTTCAAAGTGGCTTTCAAAAATCTCTGCAAGTTTACTTAAAAGGTCTTCGTCTTCCACCTCTGTTAAAACTTCTTCGCCGTCTTCTTCCACAGCTTCAAATATATAGTATTCGCCGTCAGACTCCACTTGCTCTTCCGGTGTTTCAAAAACGGGGTAAAGTGCGTAAAAAACACCGTCATCGTTTTCAATTACGTCAAGGATTTCAAATGTATGCTCATTGTCTTCCTCGTCAAGCAGGGTTATTAAATCTGCCGCGTATTCATTATCCATACTGCTCATTCCTTTCAGATCAGACCAAAAACTCTATTCCTATTTTACCCTTGTGTACAGATTTAGTCAAGGAAAAGTTTAGCTAAACAAAAAATATAAAAAAAATAGAAAAAGTTTAAAAAAAGTATTGACAATATGAAAAAAGATGTTATAATAAAGATGAACTTAAGGAGAGGCAGTGAATCAAAAGCTGATTCTAAAGTGAAGCAGCCGCAATGAAAAGCAGTAAGGTTTTAAGCAGTGTAAGTTGGTTTGGAGAAGAAACGTTAAAAGCTTAAAGCCAAAAGCACAGTAAGGGTTTTGTTTACACTAAAAACTGTCGGCAATATTTGGTTCCTGTTTTAAGCATGATTATAACGAAGGGAAAAGCGATAGTAAAAGAATAAAATGTACTTGTCTAAGACAGTTTATTTTCGTTGTGCGCTTTATTTTTCGGACAGTCAGTTGCTGAACCTTAAGGAAATGGAAAAGAAAGGAGCTGAGTCCAATGGGCGAATTGACACCTGGAAGTTCTTACAGCTTCGTTCCTGCGGAACGGAGCTCAGATATAAAGCGGGTTTGAGAATATCGCTTTTGTTTTATAGAGAAACAGGCAGATGATAAAACATTTTTAAATATTATGAAAAATAAGAAAGTAGTTCTTTATCCTCTGTAGCTTTTTACAATACCCAATGGGGAATAGGATATTTAGAATTTCGCTTTATAGAAAGAACTTACAATTGAATAGCGAGCAGTTGTAGTATCAATGAGGAAATGCATTGAGAAACACAAGTATAATTTTTATTATGGACGCAAGCCTTAAAAGCAAAAACTTCGATTTGTTTGTACGTTCCGGGGATAAAATTTATAAACAAATTGATAAAGACAGAAGGTCTTTATATAGAGTAAAAACATGAAGGTATTCTGCAAAAACAGGATGCTGAGGGTTGTGGGGGATAACATCCATAGCCGAATGTAATTTTGCTGAAAGGTGTCCGGGTATTCAGAAGATATTTATCTTTAATTATAGATATAGATGGATTCTAATACAATCAGCTAAGGATAAAAATTGTATTGTAACCGGCGGCAGTGTTTGCCGCCGGTTACGTTTTATATCCCAGCATTTATTTTGGGGGATTTTTTGTGATTGTATCTTTATGGTTGCTCCAATTTGTTATTACTTTCATATTATGTTACATAGGATAGAAGCGAGACTTTTTTATACAGCTTTCTCTTTTTCGGAAAAATTGCGCTTACAAGGGCATTTTTTATCAGTATCTTTTCAAAAATAAATCTTTTCAAAAATAAAAGGCCAGTGTTACACTGGCCTTTTATTTTATCTTGAATGGATAGGAGAAAATGCGCTTTTCGTTTACAAAATTGCAAAGTTTTTAATATTATATTCAAAATATAAAATTATATATTGAAAAATATTTATGATAATGCATAGAGTTATCTATTTGTTAATTTATTAATGTAACAATTCCGGAACCTGTGCCAGAAGGGACAAGTATTAGTATTGGATCAACTTTAAATAATTGGACGCCATCTGATACAGATTGGTTTGCAAAGAAAGTAGATGATACGCATTATCGCCTTACCAAAACTTTGGATGCGTCATATATTGGAACTGCCATTGAATATAAATGGACGCAGCAAACTGCCGAAACTGCAGACAGAACCCACATGTGGGACTTGGTTGAGGAATACGAAAACCGTACCTTTACTTTATTAGCGGGGGAAAACATAATAAATGATACGGTTTATAGCTTTAAACAGGTTAGAGACCCCTCAGTTCAGCCATCATCGCCGGATGATACAGCAGAACTTATATTCAATATTACAATTCCATACGCTATTCCGGATGATGCAAACATCAGCATGGGATCGTCTTTAAACGATTGGGATCCTACCGATGCTGATTGGTTTGCAGAGAAAGTGGATGATACACATTACCGCCTTACCAAAATTTTAGATGCATCATACATAGGACTTATTGCAGAATACAAATGGACGCTCCAAATTAATGGACAAGCACAAATGTGGGGGCAAGCTGAAGTAGACGCGGAGGGTAACAACGTTGCAAATCGAAGAGTTACCGTGTATCCTGGAGAGAATGTTATCAATGATACAATTATAGGATTTCAGCAAGACAGCGGTCTAACCACTGTAACAGGGGGTACGCTTGAAGTTGTAAGAATGGTAATGCCGCAGTATGAGGATCAGCGCGAAAGAAATATCCGTATATGGCTGCCGAAAGGTTACGATCCTGCAGATACGTCGAAAAGATATCCTGTTCTTTACATGCACGATGGACAAAATATTTTTGACCAATATACATCATCTTCCGGAGAATGGCAGGTAGACGAATCTATTGCGGATATGATTGATGCGGGTTATGAAGGTGTTATTGTTGTAGGTGTTGATCACGGCGCAATGGAAAGACGAAACGAATTATGTCCGGCAGGCTATGGAGTTGCATCAATCGGTAATGTACCCACCGGGGAACAATATGCAGAATTTATTGTACATACATTAAAACCTTATATTGATAAACATTACAATACATTGCCTGATCGGGGGAATACAGGTATTGGCGGAAGCTCTATGGGTGGACTGGAGTCTTTTTATATGGCGACCACTTATCCTGATATATTTGGATATGCACTTTGTTTATCACCTGCCTTGGCATTTTTTACAGATGCAGAGCTGGAAAAAGTTTTTGATACAATTGACTATAGCGATCCTTTACAATTGCCAAAAATGTATCTTTCCTGTGGAGGAAGCGACAGTACGGAAACATGGTTCCTGCCAGCGGTGATTTTTACAAACGAAGCGCTGTTAAAGCGAGGTTATCCAGCGGATAAACTCTATACGTTTATTGATGAATCGCTTGCGCATGTCGAGGCTGACTGGGCCAAAATTTTTCCAGATGCTTTTAAATGGGCAGCGGGGAGCAATCCAATTGATCCTACAGACCCCACAGAGCCGGTAACAGAAGGAACCGAGCCTACGGAACCTGTCACGGAAGCTACAGACCCCACAGAGCCGGTAACAGAAGGAACCGAACCTACGGAACCTGTCACGGGAGCTACAGACCCCACAGAGCCAGTAACAGAAGGAACCGAGCCTACGGAATCTGTCACGGAAGCTATAGATTCCACAGAGCCGGTAACAGGTGCTGTATCGGCCAACGGAGTGGTTCAGACCGGCGGTAGTACACCTTTTGCAATTCTAGTTTTTATATTTCTTGCTTCCGGGAGCATTCTGTTTGTATTCAAGAAAAAAGGGCTGTGGTTTAAAAAGTAAAGAATGTAAAGATACGGTTATCACAAAGAGTATTATACATAAACGGCAAAATTGATAAATATAGAAAAGCAACCGCCAGTGGATTAAAACCAAATGGCGGTTGCTTTTTAGCTTTCTTCTTATTAAAAAGACGGAGCAAAACAATAGTTGCTGTATAGCGTCTGTCCCAATTTTCCATGCTATAGTGATTGAACACATGCCTGCCGACAGAGCATTGACAAATTTGTAAAACGATTATAAGATATGGCTGATTAAAGCAATCTGTTGTGGAGGGGTTTTTGTGGAAAACGAAGCGCTGGAAAAAATGTATAAGCTGGAAAAGGAGCTGGAGATGCTCAAAAGGGAACTGCGGCAGTATAAAGAACGCGACATTTTAACAGGGCTGTACAACCGCATGGCTTTCCAGAAAAAGATGGAAGACTACCTGAAAGGAAAAAGACAATTTAAAACGCAAACAGCGGCCCTTTTGATGTTGGATATAGACAATTTTAAACAGATAAACGATGCATTGGGACATATGCAGGGGGACCATGTGCTGCAGAAGACAGCAGATATCCTGCGAAGCACATTTGACACAGAAGCTGTCATTGCGCGCTTTGGCGGCGACGAATTTACCGTATTGGCGGCTGCGTGCAGTAAACAGGCTGTTTGCAGCCTTGCGCAATCGCTTTGCGACCAATTAAACCACATTTGCCTTAACGGTGGTGCAGCCTGCTTTGTTGCGGCTTCTGTAGGAATCGCTTTTTTGTGTCCGGGTGATTCGGCCGCCGACTTTTACACATATTACAAGCAGGCGGACCAGGCGCTTTATAAAGCGAAGAAAAAAGGGAAAAACACCTATGCAATGTACTGTAACGGCAAAACGGCTTGACAAAGTGCGCCGGCGTAACTACAATAAGCCATAATGGATCGCTTAGGAACAGGGAGGATGCATATGAGGCAGTGTATGGATGCAGACAATCTGCACCGCCGTTTAAGGAAAATTATTGGCCAGGTGCAGGCGATTGACCGCATGATTGATCAGGATGTTCCCTGTGAAGATATACTTGCACAGATCAACGCTGCAAAATCGGCGCTGCATAAAGCCGGGCAGGTAGTGCTGGAAGGGCATATTCAGCACTGTGTCCGCGATGGGATTGAACACGGGGATGCCGATAAAACCATTGAAAGCTTTACAAAAGCTGTAGAGCGGTTTTCCAATATGTCTTAATGCCAGAAAAAGGTGGGAGAAAAAGCAGCCGGAGAGGCTGTTTTTTCTTTTTTCTTGACAACCCATACCCCTATGGGTATAATGAAGGCGCAGTTGATATGCAAGAGGAGGCTGAACATGAAAAAATTAGAAAAATTTCTGGAATGGGGCGGCGTAAAAAGAGATGTTATTTGTCTGGCCTTATCAGGCTTTGCGTTGCTGGCCAGCCTTTTTGATCTGTTTCCACAGCCTTTTGATGCAGCCTGGATTGCCATTGTGCTTTGTGGTGTTCCCATTGTGCTGGAAGCGGTAATAGGACTGGTTACTGCGTTTGACATGAAAGCAGATGTCCTTGTATCGCTTGCGTTGATCGCTTCCGTTGTTATTGGTGAAGCTTTCGCAGCAGGTGAAGTGGCGTTTATTATGCAGCTGGGCGCGTTGCTGGAAGATCTGACGGTAGCAAAAGCAAGGGCTGGAATAGAAAAGCTTGTCCATCTTACTCCGCAGACCGCAAGGGTGCTGGTTGGCGGCAGAGAAAAAATGATACCGGCAAAGCAGGTGCAAACAGGCGATGTACTAAGGGTGTTGCCTGGGGAAACAATTCCGGTCGACGGTATGATCCTTTCGGGCCAAACCTCGGTTAATCAGGCTGTGATGACGGGCGAATCCCTGCCGGTGGACAAAACTGCCGGGGATGAGGTCGCAAGCGGAACGGTCAACCAGTTCGGCACATTTGATATGCAGGCCACAAGGGTGGGAGAGGACAGCTCCATTCAGCGAATGGTACGGCTGGTGCAATCGGCGGATGCCGGTAAAGCAAAAATTGTAGGAATTGCAGACCGTTGGGCAACGTGGATTGTAATTATTGCGCTCAGTGCAGCCGCGTTGACGTGGTTGATCACAGGTGAAATTATCCGCGCGGTCACCATTTTGGTCGTTTTTTGTCCGTGTGCGCTTGTGCTGGCCACGCCTACGGCGATTATGGCGGCGATCGGCAATGCGACAAAGCATGGGTTTCTTGTGCGAGAAGGCGATGCCCTGGAGCGACTGGCCGGCGTATCAAAGATTGCATTTGACAAAACCGGTACGCTGACATACGGCACGCCGCAGGTAGCGGTAGTTTGCAGCCTTTTGCCGCAATATACAAAAGAAAGGCTCTATGCACTTGTCGCCGCGGCGGAACAGCGCTCAGAGCATCCGCTGGGCAAGGCGGTGGTGTGTTGCTATGGGCAAAAAGCTCAAAGACCGCTTTTACAGTCGGAGCAATTTCAAATGCTGCCGGGGCGGGGTGTATCAGCCCGGGTGGAAGGCAGGGAGATCCTTGCGGGAAATCTGCAGTTGCTTGCTGAGCAGGGCGTTTTGAGAACAGAGAACACAGTTTCAGGGGTTGAAGCTTATCTGTCGCAGGGCTGTACCGTTATTTATGTTGCAGTGGATAGAATTTTAGCGGGATACCTCGTTCTGGCCGACACGTTGCGCCCGGAAAGCGCAGAAATGGTCAAACGTATAATAGCGCTGAAACGGCAGCCGGTTTTGCTGACGGGCGACCATGCACATACGGCGCAAACAGTTGCGAAGCGGCTGCATATCAGCCAGGTGCATGCGAATTGCCTGCCGGAAGATAAGCTCAGGTGGGTTGACGGCTGCCAGAAAAAACACACAGCTGTTTGTATGGTAGGTGACGGTATAAACGATGCGCCCGCACTGAAAAAGGCAAACGTGGGTGTCGCGTTAGGTGGTATTGGGAGCGACATTGCCGTTGACGCCGCGGATATCGCGCTTGTGAATGATGAAATTAAAGAACTGCCGCACCTGCTGGCTTTATCTAAACGCATGATGACTATCATCAAATGCAATTTAACGTTTTCCATGCTGCTCAATTTTATTGCAATTATTCTTGCCATGACGGGTATTTTAGACCCGGTGTTCGGCGCCCTGGTACATAATGCGGGCTCTGTCCTGGTAATTATAAATTCGGCGTTTTTATTAAAATGGAAGAAAAGAAAATAGCTTTTCCTCCGGCTTGCAGGCAAACAGTCGCAGCAGGCGCACTTTTCCTATATAGAGGAACACTTTATGGTATAGAAAAGCCAGGGTGGAAGAATTGGCTTTTTAAGGGGGAGATACTTGTTCCAGCACATAAAGCGTTGCCGGAAAGACGTCCTTAAAAAAATGCAGGGATTCTGTTGCTTGGAACGCTGTACGCCCCCAGAGGGGTTGGCAGCAAAAGCAATATCGGCGCAGAATTCCGATAAAAATTTTTGTTAAAGAACAAATAATAAACCACCCGTTACTGGCCAAATTCCAGAAGAATCAGGCCATAACAGGTGGTTAAAAAATAAAAGCGCTACTGAAAATCTGCTGTACTTTAGAATGCATTCAGCAGTACTTTAGATTGTTTTTTATTGACAATGTGGTCCGTCACAGATACAGTTTATCTTGCTTTCACCTGCGCAGGCAACTACCTGATAATGAATCGGTATCTTAATACTGATCTTTTGTGTAATACAGATTTCACAGCTATCCCCGCACTTGCCTTCCCGGCATTTCACATCAGGTTCTCCGCAACATTCTATGACGATATCGCCAACTTTTGCACTTGGTTTAAGCTCCATCGGTACGCTGACATCCGCATATTGATATCCAACTTTTACACATGCGTCTTCCGGACATTTTTCTTTCTTTGCATCTGCTTGCGCATTCAAGGGATTACCATAGTTTGTACATTCTGTCAAGAATATATCCTCCTCTCAATTCAGACTATACTATAGTTTATGCGTCAAAATAAAATTGGTTCCTTTGTGTAAAATGTCCATACAAAGCAGGTGAGCAAGGCGCCACTTTTTCGGAAAGGAGGAGCGACGGCGAGCGTGAGCCGATGACTTTTCAAAAAGAAAAGTCGTCGCGAACGATACACAGTCCGCGACGACGTGTCTAAAGGAACAACATTTGATACAGGTGGGCGGAAACAAAATAGCGGCAAGAACACAATATGAGGTGTTCAATGCCGCTGTTTTTTTGCCTTCAATCAATATTTTGTGTTTGTATGCCTTAAAAATACACATCCCTAATCTATGAGATAGCGCCGGAGCCAATCCTCGTGGCCATCTTCCTTTAGCCGTTTCACAGAATAGTGCAGCCATTCCTCCGGGTAGGAATCTCACCGGCGCAGGGTATTCGTTCCCATTGCGCCCGGCGCTCCGGGTCGGGATCGTGCAGGCCCTCCCATACCCTCTTTGAAATTTTTTCCTTAATCTTTTCCACGGTTGTATGATCCCGCTCCGCCAGCATGGCGAAGAAATTTTTTCCATTCTCTTGCAATGTAAGTGCCTCCTGTCTGTATGAATAGTATCTCCAAGTAAAGCCCATGCTATAAACTACGCTATGTTCCAGTATTCTGCAGTGCGTCCACGAGCTTCATTTGCACCTGCACCTTCATATCCTCGTCGATGTGCCAATATACCCGGCCATCCAGACCGGTGGTTTCATATTCCACCAGAGAATTGATATAAGCGTCATAGTACAGGAGATATTTTTCGATTGCCGCTGGCTCGCCGTGAACCGCTCGCTTGATTAGGTCATAGGTTCATTCATGACTTTGAGCTTTCCTGCTCATAAAAAGTTCTGATTGCCTGAAAAGCGCGCTGCCTCAGATTGTAGACAGTGCGGGTCGTTACCTCCATTCGCTTTGCAATTTCCACATCCGGTAAAGCTCCCCAAAAGTCAAAGAGTAAGACTTTGCGTTGCTTGTCCGGCAGGGAGCGGAGTGCTTTATATAAAGTTTCGCTGTGAACCACGCAGGATAGCTCGTCTGCATAAAGCACAAAATAGTCGGACGGATACCTGTCGTCGTGGCTTAGAGTTTCCAGAAAATAGTCTACCGGCTCGTCGGAGTAATGCTTCTCCGCGTTGGCCTTTGCCCGTTTGAGATTTTTGCTGAAATTCCGGGCCACTGTCTTGGTGAAGGAACTGGTTAAGAGCCGCACATACAATTTTCCTCCTTCGACAAAAATGGGCCAATCCGCACAAGGCAGACTGGCCCATTTTGGCAAGTGCTTGTCTTGCCCTGAAAAATAAGTTATAAAGATTTCCCGCCTTGCTCTATCTGTAATTCACCCTTTTTCAGCCGGAACACCACATCCGCCTGTTTTGCCAGCTCACCTGAGTGGGTAACAACTACCACGCATTTCTTCATCTGATGTGCGCTTTCTTTCAGGATTTCCGTAATATCTCCAGCCGTGTCCTCGTCCAGATTGCCGGTTGGCTCGTCCGCCAAAATCACTGGAGCTTCGCTTGCGAGCGCCCTTGCAATGGCTACCCGCTGCTGCTGGCCGCCGGAGAGTTTCAGCACGTTCCGTTTGGATTCCTCCCTCGTCAGCCCCAGCCGTTCCAGAAACGGGAGCGCCGGTTTCTTTGAAGTCAGCCGGACATTCTCCTGCGGGGTCATATAATCAATCAGGTTGTAGCTCTGAAAGATAAAGGAAACATTCTTTTTCCGATGGCCTGCCAATCCGGCCTGTGCAATATCTTTCCCCTCAAACAGGATACTGCCGCTTGTGGGGCTGTCCAGACCGCCCAGCAGGGAAAGGAGTGTTGTCTTGCCGCACCCGGATGGGCCAAGAATGGCATACATCTTTCCCGCCTCCATCTGCGCATTGATCCCTCTCAGCACCTTCCGCTTTTTGTCATAAGCGTATGTTAGGTTTTGCAGTTCCAAAATTCCCATAGAGGCACCTCCTATTCACCTTCGGGCACAAATTCATAGTCAAAATCATAGTCCTTTACTTTATCCGGCACCTCGTAATCTATGATGGGCGTGCCGGATTGCTCCTGCGTTTCGTCTGATTTATTCTCCTCCGGGGTACACCCTGTGAACAGCAATCCCACAAGAAGGAGGACAGAAAACATTTTCCATACTTTTTTCATATCGTTACCGCCTTTCTCAGCTCATTTTTGATAAAATCTCTCGCGGTTTCAGCCGCATGACGGAAATCGAGGAAAATCCAGCGGATACCGTTACAATTCCGATCCCAAGCAGGAATAGGAGCCCCATTTCCTCAAACTGTACGCGAACCTGTAATTTAGGGGGTTCTATTTTCTGATCTTCTGCGTCTGTTCCGGCTTCGCCACGGCTTCCGGCAGATAAGCCGTTCTCCTGCTGCACCTCTGTTACCGCCTGCCCGGATTGCAGGACGTTTCCCATCTGGCCTGCAATGGCGCTGGCAGAGAAATAAGAAAGGGAAAACGCCAGCACTGCTATGAGTAAAACCTCGGCAATATACTGTCCTAAAATCGACAGCTTGCTGATCCCAACAGAAAGCAGCACGCCGGTTTCGTGGATTCGGGTTCTGGCCCACATGGTAAGAATGAGCGAAAGGATGGCAATGCTTACAATCAGCGCGACAATCAAAATAGTGGCTACCAGCTCCGATAATTGTTCTAAGGAGGACGCGGCGTTCTCATAGTCCTCGTTGTCAAGCAGAAAAGAGAATCCCTTCCAGTCCACACCGGAGATACCCTTTACTTTAGAAATAATTTCCTCCATGTTCTGCGGATCGTCTACTGATACGGTCAGCTCATTAAATCCCTGGATTGCAGGGCCGTTTTCATAAGCCACTAAAGTGGCGAGATCAGTAATAATGAGATTTTGTATTTTATCGTAGGTTGTTACCTGATCGTTGATACCTTCGATTTCTTTTGGAGAAAACAGGCCCACAATCTCAATCTCCACGCCTTTGTCCGTTTGGATTTTGTCACCAATTTTCAGGCCGTTTTTCTCAGCCAAATCCTTGCTGATTAGCCCCTTGTTTTTGTCGTCCGGCAGGATATGCCGCCCCTGCGTCAGCGTAAGCTGCCCGGAAGTAAACCGGGTAAGCTCCTCGCTTTTCCATGTGCTTAAAATCTTTGAGGATGCGCGAAATTCTTCCTCAATGGGGATATTGCCGGTAAATAGTTCCAGAGAGGGGAACGCCGCCAGACTCTCCACGGTGGCGCTACACTCCTTGATCCCCTCAATTCCCCGGATTTGTTCTACCAGCTCCGGGCTGATCTGCTGGGTGGAATATATCAGGGTTCCGCCCTCCACGCTTTCCACCTTCAAATAGGGATTGTTTTCCGTGTAGTCAAAGCCAATGAGAAAACTCCCGCCAAGGCTTTGCCGCAGCTCCTGCTGGGCGGCTTTCGAAGCGTTCCCCAGCGCCAGAGCGGTCAGTACAAAGGTTGCCATCACCAGCAAGATGACAAAAAGAAGGATACTCTTGCCCCTCTTGCGGACGATGTACAGCCACGCTCGATTCATAAAGTTCATAGAATGACCTCCGTTTCATATAGGATAAGTGTTGCAACGCTGACAGCATAGCACCCCAATATGGAACCAGTATGAAACGGATAAAAAAGCAATCGCTTTATGGGAGATAAAGGATAAAGCACATTCCCGGTGGGTTTTTAGTTGCCTCAAATTGATAGGGCAGCCCAAGGGCCTTTGAAAGCGTATCTACAATATATAATCCCAGCCCATTCCCGCCATCTTTACGGTCACGGGCAAAGTCCGGACGGTAGAACGGCTCAAATACATGTGCCAGCTTATCCGGCGGGATGGGCGTACACTCGTTTTCTATTTTTATCTGCCGGGCGGTCAATAGAACGGTGATCTTGCATCCCGGCTTTGTGTAGGAAACCGCGTTGGAGAGCAGATTGGACAGGATTTTTTCAAGGCCTTTCTTTGACGTGTGGACAGGGCACTTTCCCTGTATGCTGAAAGAAAAGTCGAGTCCCTTTGCCTTCGCAATCAACTGATAAGGCTCGCAGATCGCCGGAAGGCGCTCCGACAGGTCAAAGGTTTCCGCGTCCTGTTTCTCCTGTGTAAAATCCAGCCGGGAGGTATCTAAAATTTCTTTGATCATAAAGGATAGCTGCCCGGTAATCTCCTTACATTCCAACAGACAGCGATCCCGGTCTTTGTATTTTCCAATGCCTAAGATCATGTTTTCCAAAATCGCGTTCAGGGCCGTCACCGGCGTTTTCAGCTCATGGGAGGCGGCCCGCAGGAAATCAATTTTTGACCGTTCCGCCTCACGGACGTTTTGCTTTTCTTCTTCCAGATTTTCAATGGTGGAAAGCAGGCTGGCATACAGCTTATTTACGCGGGCGGCCAGCTCGCCAATCTCGTCCTTCGTATGCACCACGCAGATTGCAGCCTTATCCAGCTTTTCCATCTTTTCCGTTGTTTCCGCAATCTGCTTGATCGGCCTCGTCATGGCTCTGGAAAACAACAGGGAACACCCGGCGGATATGATGGCGCAGCAAAGCAGGGATACCGGCAGTGCTTTTCCGATAGCGGATTTTATCAAGATTCCGGTATTCACAGCACTCTCGATAATGGCCCCTTCCACAAAACGGTTGGTGCTTACGGTCATTTGCGGCGCAAGCACATAGAGAAAAACATGAGCCATCACGGTGACAAACAGCATTACCAGAAAGGTGTATAAAAAGATTTTAGTAAATAGCTTTAAGTTTTTCATAGGTGTTCCTCATATTTGTAGCCAACGCCTTTTACCGTTACAATCCGGTCAAGACTCAGCTTTTTCCGTAAATTTTTGATGTAGGTATCAATAGTGCGGTCAATGATGGGGTAATCATATCCCCACAACTCGTCCAAGATCTGCGACCGTGTAAGCACCAGACCTTTATGCTCTATCAGCAATTTCAGCAGGTCGATCTCCTTTGGTGTCAGGTCAATAGGGCCGCCCGGCCCGGAAGCAGTATAGCCGCCAAAATCCACTGTAATATCGCCCATCTGGATTTGTTTCAGTTCCGGACTTTTCCCACACCGCCGCAGCAGGGCTGTCACCCGTTTTCCCAGCAAAAGCATGGAAAAGGGCTTTGTGATATAATCATCCGCCTGTTCATCAAAGCTGGCCGCCTGAGTAGGCTCATCGTCAAGGGCGGTAAGCATTAAGATAGGAATGTTGCTTATTTGGCGCAATTCTTTTAATACCTCCAAACCGGTTCGCTTCGGCAGCATAATATCCAGAACCACTAAATCAACCGATTTCTCCCTTGCAATCTGCAAACCCTGTTCCCCATCAAGGGCCGACAAGGTAATATGCCCTGCGGATCTCATATATTCACAGATTGCCTCGTTGGTGGCAGTATCATCTTCCACAATCAATAAAACAGCCATTTTTACACCTCCTCACATTATTATACCAAAGCAATATGGAAACAGTATGAAATGCTTTGCTTTGAGTTTAATAAGCGGATATTTACTCTCTTGTAAGCGAATCTCCTTTTTGAGAAAGCGCCTCCAAAATCATTCTTGCAATTTCAGTGTTTCCGCCCGCTTCCTGTGATTTTTCCGCAAATGAAAGGATACTCTCCTTATAACTCATATCCCGCAAAATTTTCAGTGCATTATCCTGGAGTATAGCAGGAGTTAGTTCTTTTCTTTTAAGATATTTCCCCAAATGTAAATCTTCAATCTGCTGCGCCACCCGCGGCTGGTCGTTGCCGACAGGGATAACCAGCATTGGCGTTGCGTAATACAGTGCCTCATTCACACTATTCATCCCGCCGTGAGTAATAAAAAGAGAGGCCCTTTTCAGTATTTTTAACTGCGGCACAAAAGGATAGACAAAGATGTTATCCGGTATTTCTCCAAGTTGTTCTTTCTTGACCGTTTTTCCGATAGAAATAATCACGGAAACAGGCTCATCGCGGAACGCTTCAATACATTTCCGAAAGAACGCTGCGGAAGTATTCAGCAGAGTTCCGAGGGAAATATAAATGAGGGGCTTTGTTATTTTGGAAAAATCGAAATCCGGCTCCGCGCGATCTCCAATCGCCGGACCTACATACTTATAGCGGGCAGATGGAAATTCGTCAGGATAAATCTGAAAATCCCTAATCGTATAGGTGAAATTCAAATCCGGCCCATTGTGTACCATTTCCTTTACAATATCCCCATAACGTAAGCCGAATTTCCTTTTTATCATCTTAGAAAATAGTCGGCATAGCCTTGGATAGCGAAATATGGCAGTCATATACCAGCCACCGGTTCTCCCAAAATCCTTCAGCACTTTTTCGTTCAGCGTAAAGGTTGAGAACAGGCGAAACGCCGGGATACCCAACTGATCCGCCAAAGCCTTTCCCGGAAGAAAGAGCATTTCATAAATCAGGCAGTCAAAATCTGCTCCTACACGCTGGACAGTCTGATAAGCGGCAGACCAGCTTTTGATTTCCTTTTGAGAAGGAGAGAGGGTTTCCGGGTAATTGTCGTAGGGAATGAATGTAGCACCGGTTCTTTCGATTTTTTCTTTGAAATCCGGCGCATTGATATAGGACACATGATGCCCGAAATCCACCAATACCTTTGCCAAGCCCAATGTGGGGTTTGTGTGGCCGGAGAATGGAAGGTTTACCATTAGGATGTTCCTTTTTAAATCACTCATAATAACGCCGTAGCCCCTCCTTTACCCGCACGGTCAATTCCTCATTGAAAATTGGCGTATCAAATTTGGCAGCCAGCAGAGCGATAAAATCAACCTTTTTACACATTTCTTGATAGTCGCTTTCAGCAATCGCCGGATCGAGCCAAATATCAACCAGAAGTACCAGCACACCAGCCAGCTCCTTCGGATACTTGCAGTCAAATTCCTTGTTCGCAATTCCTTGCCGCAAGATTTCTTCCAAATAGCCGGAGAGAACATTCAGAGAATTTCTCAAAGTATCCAACAATGCAAAGGGAACCTTTTCCGCCCACTTTTCTTTTGTAAGTGTTGAGAGCGTATCATTAGAAAAAAGATAAGCAATCATCCGGCTGATTTTTTGCTGTGCCGTCATCCCTGCTTGTGTCACCAACTCTTTAAGCCGTTTGGTAAAAAATTCTTTTTCATAATTGGATAGATAAGCGACAATCTCCTGCTTGCTCTTAAAATGATGATAAATCGCCCCTTTTGACATCCCACTGACCTGTACAATGTCTTGCATAGTAGTATTTTCATACCCTTTTTCTAAAAACAGTTTCATAGCTGCATCAATGATTTTCCCTTTAGAAAGCAAGGATTTTTCTTCCTGTTTCATATTTCCCTCCTTAAAACAAACCGCCAGTCGGTTTTCTTTAAGAATAGCAGTTCCTCACTCATTTGTCAATCTTAAAAATAGTATTGACAGCAGCAGAATAACACGTTCCAAAGACAGGGCACAAAATAATTTTAAGGATTCCAAAAAACCTTAAACACTTGAATAAAAAATATGAGGATCTTGTTTCATGGCGGCGCCCTCCTAAAGCCGCCGATCTCGCCAGCGTCAGGGCATCGTCAGTTTGAGGGCAAAAAGAGCGGCGGCCTTGATTTTGTCAAAGCCGCCGCAATTTCATAAGGGCGTGAGTATTGGCTGCTGAACGACGGCTTTTTTTCTTTTGCCGTCGTCCGGCAGATTTTGTTATCAACCTATTTTTAGTACCAGCCGAGTTTATCAGCCCATTCCGTCAATCGTTCCACCATGCCTTTTGAATCGTCAGAAGCAGGATGGGTTTCTCTGTGGTGCTGCATTGAAATAACCAGCAGGACAACGATTAAAAGTATAATGAATGTTCGTTTTTTCATTCTATACCTCTTTTGTTAGACAGCCAAAGTCCATTTAACGCTTTGGCTCTTTGGGAATGAAAAGTGCCAATATGATGTAAATTATCAGACCGCTTCCATATACCATAATCATCAATGCACAGATAATACGCACAACCTTGGGAGAGAGGCCAAAAAATTCTGCAAGACCGCCACAAACACCCGCAATCCAACGGTTATCTCTTGACCTATAAAGTTTATTTGCCATGAAATCTTTCCTCCTTTCTGCTGCGCCGGTGGCATACTAAAATGAACACAGCAAGACAACCGCATAGCAACAAAACGAAGATACTTCCAATCAGATTAGCAGTTGTTGTTTCATAATAACCAGCTACACCCAATAATGCGGTAATAGGATAAAATGTTTTCGTCAGGCTGGACATGCTCATAAATAGCCCGGCAAAAGCGTAAATTTCCGCCAGCAGCAAAGCCAGCCAATAGCTCTTTTTTGTATAGGATACTAAGGCAATAATCGGTGATACCGCCAAAAAAACGCCAATGCCCTCTAACAGATAACTCTTAAAAAAGGACAATACCATACCAATAGACAATTCAGAACCATGTAAAATCAGCTCTATGGCAAGAGTAATGGCAAAAAGCAGCAGGTAAATCAAAACACTAAGAATAAATGTTACAATCATTTTTGCTGCGGTTAATACTGTTTCATTGACAGGAATTAACAACAGCGATTTTAATGTGTCGTCTTGTTCTTCCCGGCAGATCATATAACTTCCCAGCATTGCTATGATGGCGGGAAGAACGAACATGGTCGCCCACGGCTGTACTATTGTCATGTACCAGCCTGCATCACTCAAATAAAAACCATCAACTGTTGTTTCCCGTCCTGCCACTAACACAATGAAAGCAATCAAGACCGTTGCAAAAATGGTAATCAAGATAATACTGGAACGGCGAAGTTTTTTCCACTCCGCCCAAAGCATTTTTCGCATCGGATCACCTCACTTTCTTTTGCGTAGCGAAAAAATGGCAAACAACACGGACAGCACATCCCAAATAAAGATACACAACAGTGCCAGAGGAACATGGATGTTGTCAGCAAAGGCAAGTCCCTGAATATTTCCGCCTCTCGCAATGATAACGGAAGTGCTGGATACAGGATGTAGGTACATACTAATGGACGTTATAAAAAAGCCGAGAAAGACATAAAGCAGCGTCATACAAACAGGGAAAATGTAACCCTTTTGTGCAGCGGCAACAGCTAAGATTGGCATAATGGCAAAAGCGGTCAACACAGCAATCTCCAAACACCTTTCCACCAAAAAGCAAACACTCTGCCACTCAAACGTAACAAATCCAGGCAAAGCACTGAACAAAACCGATGCCGCCGCTGAAATGAGCATAAAAATAGTGGAATAGATCAGCGCAACAATAAATTTGCTGAAAAAATAGCCCATTTTACTGATCGGGATAATCCAAAGCTGTTTCAGCATATCGTAGCGGTTTTCATCGTGCATCAGCACCGTACAAAATACTCCCAGTACAAAGGGTAGAATGATAAAGGGAGTATATCCAAAAGTGGACAGCTTATAAAATGCCACCGGGTCAACACCGCTTGCCTTAAAGTAATTGAAGTAGACAAAAGAGAAAAACGGCATAATAAACGCAGCCAATAGCATGAACCAAACCATTTTCTTGCGCCGCAGCTTCAAAAATTCTGTTTGAACCAGATTAAGCAATTCCCTCACCCCCTGTAATCCTTTTGAAATAGTCCTCAAGGGTATCATTGCAGATTTGGGAGCTGATAACAGCTACGTCCTGCACCACAAGGGCCTTGTTGATTGCTGCCATATCCAGTGCGGTATCATAAAGCCGCAGATTATGTTCGTCCTGCACCGCATAATCAGTCACATGGAACTGCCGCTCTAAAATCAAAGAGGCTTTGGGGACATCCGACACCTGAAGTTGGATGTATTTCCGATTTTTCTTTTCCAAATCCTCCATGCTGCTTTCTTCCAGCAGCACGCCATGGTCGATGATACCAATATCGTCTGCCAGGAGCGCGATTTCAGAAAGAATGTGGCTGGAAATCAAAATGGTTTTTCCGCGTTCCACGCTCAACTCCTTGATAAAGTTTCGCACTTCGGCAATGCCGATAGGGTCAAGCCCGTTGGTCGGCTCGTCCAAAATCAGAAGTTCCGGGTCGTGCAGGATAGCATTGGCAATGCCGAGGCGCTGCTTCATGCCGAGGGAATATTTACTGAACAGTTTTTTGTCCCGATAAGGAAGCCCCACGACTTCCAGCGCATTCTTAACCGCATTGGGGCGGGGTGTCCCACGCAGTTTCGCAAAAATTTCAAGGTTCTCCGTACCCGTCAGGTTGGGGTAAAAGCCGGGGGTTTCGATGATGGCCCCAATACGGGGATATATACGCTTCTCATGGCCTTTAATATTCCGCCCGAACACATCCACTTCCCCGGAAGTGATCGGCGTAAGGCCCAAAATCATTTTCATAATTGTGGTTTTACCGGCTCCGTTTCGTCCCAAAAGTCCGTAAATCCGGCCTGGCTTTACATGAATATCCACAGAGTTGACGGCGGTTTGCTCACCGTAAATCTTCGTCAGCTTTTTCGTTTCAATCACAAAGTTACGCATAAAAATACCTCGCTTTCTTATTCTGCTTCATTTTTCCAAATGACATAGTTGTAAAGGCTGCCATCCGGCGAATAGTTGATGAACACTTTGAAATCGCCCTTTTCACAGGGAATGACAAATTCAACACGGATTTGATCGGAGTGTTCCGGCACATAGCAGGACACATTCGGAGCTACGTCCTCCGGCAGCCCGCCCAGTTTGTCGGCTTCTTCCTCCCATGTTTTCTGTATCGCCTGCGCAGAAGTATTGTCCTGTACGCCCTGCGGCAGCGCATGGAAGAAAGTTTCAAAATCTCCATCCAGCATTTGGTTAAAGTATTCCGTTGCTTCTTCCGTAATGGTCTGCTGGTCGGGGGCCTCGCTGGAAGATGGAGCGGCCTGCTGGCAGGCGCAAAGAGAACACACAAACAGAATACCGAGTAATAAACAAGTCAATCGTTTCATAGGTCTTTCCTTTCAGTAAGATTGTTTTTTTAGAGTTACTACGGATGCGGTGGCAAATGCGGCACCAATCAGGAGCAGCGAACCGATACAAACAAGCGGTGAAATATCCGGCAAAATGCCTTGCATAAGGCTTTCTACCATGGCTGCGGCTGCTTCGGAAATGTGGGGGTAAATTCCCATCACGCTTGCAAGCGGGTGTATTCCCGTAAGGTAGGCCGGGGCAATGACTACGGGAACCAGATAAAGCAGCGCCATGCCGATAGGCAGGATATATCCTTTCGACAGCGTGGCAAGAAACACAATCGGAAGCATGGCTATGGGGATTAAAATCCCGCCCGCCAAATACAAAAGGGCAGCGTCCATAAGTGTTTCTGCGTTCAAATCGGGAAAGCCCCCGGCAATCAGCCCACCGACAACACACAAAAGAAAGGTAATCAGGCACAGTCCGACGGACATCAGGATCACCACAGCAACTTTTGAAAAGTATAACTGTGCTTTTGTGACAGGGATGATAAGCAGTTCTTTCAGCGTGTCGTTCTTGTGTTCGTCAAAAAACAAGGTTGTGGCGAACATTCCTAACACAATCGGCAGGAACAGGCTGGACAGGTTCTTAAACGCCAGTGTGTAGAAGTCGCCAAAGCTGTCCATTATGGGGTTGCTCCTTGAAATGCTGCAAGCCCTCTCAATCGCAAACACCCCAAACAGTAGCGTCAGGGCCAAAATACACCAGACAATCTTATTCCGTTTCCATTTCTGGATTTCAGTTGCAATGATCGTCATGCGGTTTCCTCCTTTCATGGTTCCCATTATAAGCCGCAAACCTTGCCATAACCTTGCCGAAATCTTGTTTTTACCTTGCTTTGAACGCAAGGAAAGCCCTGCGCGGTCACAGGGCTTTCGGAATTGTAATGGTAAAAGTTGTACCGGCACCGGGAACACTGGCTGCCGTGATGGTTCCTTTATGGACACTCACCAATTCCTTTGCAATGGAGAGGCCCAGCCCATTCCCTCTGGCAGATCGGGAGTGGTCGCATTGGTACATCCGCTCAAAGATGTGGGGAAGATCAGCGGCGGAAATTCCTTTCCCATTATCGGCCACCATGATTTTTGCCTGCTGCTCCGTTTCAGTTACGGTCAGGGACATCTGCCTTGCGTTGCTGTGCGCCAGGATATTTTGCAACAGGTTATTGAGAATACGGGTATAGGCGGTGGGGTCAAGCCTCGTCATGTATTCCGTTTCTGGTATTGCTATCTCATAAGATAAATCATGGTTTTCCAACAACGGCACCCAATCAGCCATAATATTGCGGGAAAGCTCGTTCAAATCGCAAAGCTCAAAATGAAAAATCTGCTCCCCGGCGTCCAGCTTCACCCATTCAAACAAAGCCGTCACAAAGTTTTTCAGGTGATGGGCTTTTTCCGTTGCCACCCGAATATATTCTTCCCGCTCGACCCCTGTTACCATTTTGCTTTCCACAGCCTCTAAATAGCCCACCAGAGAGGCAAGCGGGGTTTTCACATCATGGGAAAGGCTTGTCATGAGCCGCTTATATGCCTGCTCAGATTGCTTTTGCTGGATAAGCCTGGATTGGCTGTCCATAGCAATCTCATTGATGTCATAACAGATTTGCTTTGTCAAATCGCTTTCCCGCGCCAGTACACGGCGGTTTAGGTTTCCGCTCTTTATATCCGCCAGGGCATCTTTGATAAGGGAAAGCTGGCCCCGGAAGCGGTGAAGTTTTGCCGAAAGGCAGCCGATCACCAGCAGGGCGGCGATTAAGGCCAGCAGCAGGTAAAGGTTGATTTCCATACTCACGCCTCCTTGTTGAAGCGATACCCCACGCCCCGGACAGTCTGAATGTAAAACGGCTGCTCTGGATTTGGCTCGATTTTCTTCCTTAATTTACTGATAAAGGACATGATGTTGCTGTCGTCAAAAGCATATTCCTCCGCCCATACCTGCGTGTAAATCTGCTTTTTGGTAAACACCCGGCCTTTATTAGACGCCAGGAACAGAAGCAGATCAAATTCCTTGCCGGTCAGTTCTACCGGGAGATTTTGGACAGTCACCGTCCGATTGACTTTATCAATCACCATACCTTTCAGCAGCATTGTGGCGGCCTCGTTCCCGGCCACGGGATTTAAGGTGGTATAGCGCCGAATTAGAGAATTGACGCGGGCCATCAGCTCGTTAATGCTGAAAGGCTTTGTCAGGTAATCGTCGGCCCCCAGCCGCAGGCCGGAAACCTTATCTTCCTCGTCGCTTTTGGCAGTCAGCATCAGCACCGGCACATTATGCTTCTCCCGGATTTTCTGTAATACCTGAAAGCCGTTTATATCCGGCATCATTACATCCAGAACAACCAGGGAACAAGTACCTTTGTTTTCTTCCAGTAGCCGTAGGCCCTCTAAGCCGCCATGCGCCACCACCGCAGACAAATTTTCCTGTTCCACGCATTTTTTCATCAAGGCACAAAGTTCCTTGTCGTCGTCTATAAGCAAAACACTATTCATGTTTCAAAGCCCTCCCTTGTTTTGTCCTGCCATCAACAGGTTTCTCCGCATCATCTGGTATTAGCCAAACTCTTCCCATTTTTTCTGCTCCGGGAATACGGCCCGCAGAACAATAATAATTGATCTGTGGAGGAGAAATCCCCCATTTTTCGTCTGCTTCCCTAAAAGTCATATAATCTATATTATCTCCGGCACTTATTATACTTCGCTTTCTCGAAGGAAACAAGCTCCAAAGAGCATATATAATTTGAAGAAAGCATGAAAAAAGCCTTGCTTTTCCACCCGTGGTGTGTAAGCTGTCACGCACAGAAAATAAAACATATCTTTGAGGAGGACGCAATCATGCTGCAAATATCTGAAATCGT
>UQLR01000015.1 GCA_900541975.1 uncultured Oscillospiraceae bacterium
GCAGCCTGTGGGCGCTTTTTTCTTTATGTTACTTTTTAGTATACACACATTTATTTTTCTTGTCAAGTATTGCAAATGCACAAAATATATTTATTCTTTTCTGCTATTATACAGATTGATATTTTAATAAAAATCAGATATAGTAAACTAAAATAAGTTTTTGTAAAATTATGTTTAATAAAGATTTGTTTTGGGCAAAATTGCTTAATATGTGATTTTTATTCACATATTTAAAATGCAAGGGGTGGACAATTTGTCCCAGCTCAATTTTAAAACTATATGGGGGAAGGGGCTTTCGTATAAGGGTGAATTATACTATAAGTGCAACAGTTTAGCGGCATAAACATATATAAGACTGCACCGTAGGGCATACGGAAACAGTATAATCTAGCTTGTGGACACTGTGTAAGTCATTAAATACCGTAAGGTATGAGCCAATGCAGTAGTGGAGGAAACAAGAATTCCCTTGCTTTAGCTATGGGGAGTGTCAAGGTTGAGCTGGTTCTTGCTTTTTGCGGTTGTTGGAACTTTGATCTATCACGCAGCTTGCAGCAAGCACACGGATTGGTAAAAAAAATTAAAAAAAAATTAAAGAAAAATTAAAAAAAAATTAAAGAAAAATACTTGTATTTTTCTTTAATATGAATATAATAGGAGTATGAAAGGAGTGTTGAACATGGCACAAGCAGTAAATGTAAATTTCAAATTAGACGCTGATGTAAAAAAAAGCATGGAACAGGCTTGCTCTGATATGGGTCTTTCTATGAGTGCTGCTTTTACGATTTTTGCCAAAAAAGTCGGCAGAGAAAGACGTATTCCTTTTGAGGTATCCGCTGATCCGTTTTATAGCGAGGAAAACATTGCCGAGCTTGAAAGACGTATTGCCGACATGAAAGCGGGAAGAAACACCCACGAACATGAGCTTATCGAGGTGGAGTGATGAAAAAGATATGGCATGATAAAGCGTGGGAAGAATATGTATATTGGCAGACACAAGACAAGAAAACACTCAAGAAAATCAATCGGCTTCTAACGGATATTGACCGTAATGGGTATCAGTGCATAGGTAAGCCTGAACCGCTCAGAGGAAATCTTTTGGGCTTTTGGAGTGTCCGTATTGATGAGAAAAACCGCATTGTGTTCCGTATCGGTGATGATGTTTTAGAAATCGCAGAATGTGGTTCTCATTACGGAGATAAATAGTGTAGTGGTTAGGGTGGAATTATAAGGACAACAAAAGCGTGTTGCTCTTATTTTGTGCTTATTTTTTTCTCTGCTTTAGGGGGCTTTCGTATAAGCTTTTTTCATCCGCGAAGCATGGTAGATTCTTTGTTTTGGCGCAGTGGATGATTTTGCCGTGCAGGTTTTTTCAAACTCATAAACTTACTTACAAACTTAAACATATCAATATACCAGGATAATCTTGCAGCGAGCAAAGAGGTGGGACAATTTGTCCCACTTCTTTGTTTTATTTGAGCTTAAATTATTTTCTAAAAAACATTTAAATTGAGCAATCTTAAGGATAATACTGTTTGCAGGATAAAGAAATGCTAGCAAAGCTAGCATTTCGAAACACAAATCCCAGCAGTGCTGGGATTATTCAATTAAAATTATTGCTATTAAAAATTTTTGTTTGCTATCAAACTGTAAAGCAAATAAAGCAAATAACCGAAAAAAGAACGCTTAAATTGGAGCTTCTTATATGAATCAAAAAAGCTATCATAATTAAAAAATGCACTTTTGTTGTTTAGGTAAAATTAAAACTCCTTCAGATGTTAAAAATTGAAAAATATAGTTTTTTGGTTGTAATTGATGCTGCTGCAACCATTCACTTGGTAATATTACCCGCCCATCGTATATGTTAATAAGCTTTAATGTTTCAAACTTTTTTGTGGGTTTAACGTGGCCATTACATACAAGTAGGCTGTCTGGATTAATATAAAGTTTTGCCGCATCTTCATAATCAAGTTTTATTACCTGCCTGAAATGACGGTTAATAAACACTAAATTACCCTTTTGAATTTTTATTGGTGTACCAATAATTTGCATTTTTATACTGTTTCTACTCATATCCAATTTCCTTTCGTTTTATTTTTATTCTAGAGGATAGCTAATCAAAGCATTCCATAGGAAGGTCTTAATATATTTTTGCGGATACTTAATCGCATAGATAGTGTCAGCTCGTATGTAGTTTTCCGTGAGATGGTATAAGAAGTCTTTCAGGTTGTAACCGGAAAAATCTTCCGATAGACATTGGTGTAATTGCCATATAACTTTAGAAGCTGTTACGGTTTCATTTTTTATCTTTTGTTCTTTGGTAACGGCAAGACTTATTAAATTGGTAACAATAAAGTGATAGATGTTCTTAAATCGTTTGCTACCGCTTAGATCAGATAATACTTCATCTGTTTCTGCAAGTATATAGATTGCTTTAGCAGTTTTTTCTCTCTCTAATTCCGTTTCCCAATAAGGTATATCTTTTTCCCAACCCCAATAAGGAACATCTTTATCCTTTCCAACCATTTCTGGCCTAACTCCTATAGAAGAGAGATAGGATGTAGAAATATATTTCTTATTGTTTACATAGGTATTGTTAATATTGTCCTCATTTTGCATGTCCCGTAAATGCATACACGGTTGTGCTATATTGTCCTCATTTTGCACACACGGTTTTTCAGTGTTGTCCTCATTTTGCATGCACGGCTCGTTTGGGAGAGATTCATTTTGTTCACACGATAAAATACTGTTTTTAGAACATGGATCAGGCATATTATTTAACATGTAATCATTAACGGAAAATTTACCGTTTTTATCTTTACGTTGTGTCATGGAAATGTAGTCCAGTTCAATCAGCTGATGAAGTGCATTATAATACGCCCTTTGGCCAATCCCAAGATGGAACTGGATATTTCTTCGGTTTGGAAAACATATATTTCCGCAAGAAGCAAGAACATAGAAATATGCTATTAACCCTTTTGCTTTAATTGAAAGTCGTGTGTCTGTCATAATCATTTTGGGAATAAAGCCATACCCATGGATATAAATTCCTGCCATTTTGAGTTTACTTTCATTTTTATTTGTACCTACAGGCAAATCAGTTTTTATTTTTGCAGGATTTTCAACCAAAATATATATGTTCCGGTTTTTATATCCACGCATTTTTTCTATTTTTATATACCCGTGTTCGATTAATGCATTATAGTGCCTATAGTATCCGTTTTTAGACAAGTTTAAATCATGAAGAATTTTATCTCTGCTTGGAAAAATTGTGCTCCCTGCGCCTGTATATGACGCAAGATAACAATAGATTGCTTTGGATACAATTGAAAGTTCCGTATCGAGCAGTACTGCTTTACCAACAATGCCGTACCCTTTTGCTCGCACACCTTCCAGTTTTAACAAATTTTTATCACTCATATTGTCTTCCCCTAACTACAAAAAAGATCCGTTGAAACTCAACGGATCTTTTTTGTTGCGTAAATAATTTAGTATAAATATTCATTGGAAAGTTCTTTTTTCTTTTCATAAATACTGGTATAGGTATAACCGTATTTTTTTTGAACATTCTCAAACAATTCTGCACGCGTTGCATAATAAACTGTCTGAACAGCTGATGTTTTTAAAGTATAGGGATCGTCCATCTGTATTTTCCATCTCTCAAACCGATCCATAGTCGTCTGCATGGGATGAAATCCTGTTTTTTCAAGTATCCACTTACCTTTTTCCATATTTTTTAATTCATCGGCTGTCATAAGCGGTCTTTTTATCATCTGATAGCTTGTACCGGATGATAATCTACTATGGTTAAAATTATGAGAAATAGAGCCGGACATAATTGTTTGATTACCAAGCGATTGTGATAATTTTTCTGCAGAACTACACAACGGAGATAAACCACCAAATAAAATATTTTGACAGCAATCTTCGATAATTTCCGCTCCATCTTTCCCGTAATTTTTTTCAAGTTGTGATAAGGATTGAATCATGGGTACTTGAAAAATACCTCGAGATCGTCCTGCGGAAAACATCATTTCGGCGTCTTCAAATTTTGTCATAGTTCCATATTCATCTAAAAAAAAGTACACTCGCTTATCCAGCTTATTATTAATACTGTTATTCGCCCATTCAATTACTTCATTATAAAGCTGTTTTATAAACAATGACACAATAAAATGTTTTGGAGCATCGTTTTCCGGAAAGACAATAAAGATTGCTGTCTTTTCCGTACAAAAGCGCTCTGCGTCTATATTTGAATTAAAACATATAATTTGTTCTAATTCGCTATCAATAAAGGATAACAGTCGGCTCATAGCGGTACTCATTACACTTGCCATAGATTGCAAAGGAGAATTTGCAGCAGCTCCAGCCAGCCACTTTGCTTTATGGTTGGCCGGTAATTTATTAAGCAATACCTGTAAATATGTCTGCGGGATGCTTTCTTTATTTTTAGCTGTTGTTGGATCAACCTGCATAAGCTCTTGAACAATTTTAAAGACACTTACAATATGTCTTTGCCCTGCAGTACAAAACTCTGCAATTAACAAAATTACAGCAGCAATAACACCTTCAGCCGAATCATAGAAAAAGGCATTTTGACCTCCACCATCAAACCCTTTCAGTCGGACAATTGTTTTTGCGGTAATTTTCGCATAGCGTTCGGCTTTTGCTTGATATGTAATGTTGTTGGTTGAATTATATAGATCATAATATTTATTGACTAAGTGTATTAAATTATAACTGTCACTTTGCATAGGTTGACGCAAATCAATGACATACGGATGGTAACCGTAATATTTTTGTGCAATCGTGGCATAATCGCGGAAAACATCCCCTTTTGTATCGGTTACAAGAAAACTCATTCCTGCAGCACACGCATATTCCATATTTGGATATAAAAAGTAAGTTGTTTTTCCGCCACCTGTGGTACTTAAAATAAGTGTGTGACTATCTGTTGTGTCCACACGTGCATAGATTTTTCCTCCGCGCTGAATTTTATCAATAATCAGGCCATCTACAGTAGGCATATGTTTGCCTACACGCCACTGATCAGGCCGAAAAGAAACAACCCTAAAAGCATCAGAAATTTCTTTTGGTGTAGCCCAACGTGCCGTTCCATGTTGTCCATCACCTACTTTTTTTGCTTTAATCCTATTTAGATTTCCAGAGTTCATATTAAAAATCAGCAAAATTAGAATGACAACAGCAGATACACATAATAGAATAATCATTCCAGTATTCATTTATTTTGCTCCTCTACAACTTTATTCCAGTCTTTTAGCTCTGGTGTGTCTATTTTTACTTGGTATCCCTTTTTTTGATAAAACACACTGTGCTTATGCGCTGCTATTTGACCGTGATTTTTAGGATTGCCGTTAAAGTCTTTTCCATCTTTATCATTGTCATAGCAGAAAACAAGATTTTTAATATACGGATAATCTTGTAGTACTCGATCGATCGCCAAACGACTTAATCCATTTATAGCTACAAACGTGTCTTTATACCACTCTCGATCTAACATAAACAATGTAATATAAGATAGCATATCGATTGCAGCTTCAAAGATAAACATGGTATCGCTTTTCCCAATATGGCAGAAAGAATAAGCTTTATTAGATCCAAAAACTTCCCCTGTAAAGGGATGTTCTGTTAAAGTACCCTTTTGTGTGCAGTGCCGGATTACTCCGTATTTATCACAGCCAGCAAAGACTACGTTATGTGTGTGCGCACTTTCATATAAAATACCTTTTCTTATAAAAAAGTTGACAACTTGATTATCAATTTTACGAGTTTGCGTTAAATAGGCGAACGCTCTTTTATTATTTTCATTTCGTGGTGGAGGGATCAGCTTTTTCTTTTTTGCATTTTTTTTGCTTGCGTTCTTAATTTCCTTTTTAGTAAAAGCGCAATTCACTTGAACATTTCCATTTAAAAGTGTAATGACAGCATCAGGAAAAGACATATTAAAAAATTGGCAAAGAAGGTCAATGGTTGTCCCCTTTTCGTTTGTGCTATGCTGATACCAGACATGACCTCTAAATTTTAGACTATCATGTCGTTCCCACAACCATTCCGTCCCGCTTGGTTTAACTGTTTCTCCCATACTTTCAAGAACAGCTTTTATATCTTTATGTGCAGCTATATAAATTTCCTCATCTGTAAATGGAATATATTTTGACATAGAAAATTTCCTCCTTATTCGTAATATTGTTCATTTGGATTGTGTCCTTGCTGAATCCTTTTTTTCTTAATTGCGCTTTTTATTTTTCTGTCTGTGGATTGTTTTTCTGTTTGTCGCATTTGCTCTCGAAAAATTCTTGCTGTATGGTATGCAAATCCTGACAGTGCAAAAAACAAACCTTCCATTTTAGCAACTTTAATATTTTTTAATGCTTCTTCCGCCTCCAAATTTCCCAAATCCAAAGCTATTTTATACCAATTAACAGCAAGAGTTATATCGACTGGTGTTCCATATCCATATTGATAAAACCCTGCAATTTTAAATGCAAAAGATCCATTTGGACTTTCTGAGAAAGAAGCCTGAAAATTTTGTAGGGATTTTTGAAAAAGAAAATACACCGTAGGATTATCATTTGATAAAAAATAATGCGTTTTATATAACATAGCAAGAGAATATTGCGCGTATGGATTTTCTTCAGCTGCGGATAACCCCAACCACCTTTCAGCTTCCGGAAGATTTATCTCTGTCCCTTTCCCGGAAAGGTACATCTGTCCGATCCGGTATGAAAGTGTGCTGTCCGGCTGACCTTCATTCTGGCTTTCACCATAAATATTTTGAAAGCCCTGGAGAGCCGTCTGATACAGCGAGTACAAATCTTCTACGGATCTTTCCTGAAATGTACCATTCTCTGATAAAGTTGCTATCTGGTAGATGGCAAAGGGATTTCCTTCAGCTGCGGATAGTCCCAGCCATTTTTCAGCTTCCGGAAGATTTATCTCTGTCCCTTTCCCGGAAAGGTACATTTGTCCGATCCGGTACGAAAGTACGCTGTTCGGCTGACTATCATAAATATTTTGAAAGCCATGGAGAGCTGTCTGATACAGAGAATACAAATCCTCTGCAGATCTTTCCTGAAATGTACCGTCCTCTGATAAGGTTGCCACCTTATAGGCGGCAAAGAAATTTCCTTCAGCTGCGGATAACCCCAGCCACTTTTCAGCTTCCGGAAGATTTATCTCCGTCCCCTTTCCGGAAAGGTACATCTGTCCGATCCGGTATTCCAGCACGTCAGAAGCATTCTTCTGGTTTAATTTTTTAAATAAGTCCAATGACTTTTCATATAAAATGTTTGTTACTTCTGGATCTTTTTCTACAGATTGAAGTTTTTCGTCTTCTATGAGATTGGCAAGTTTATAGTGTGCATAAGGATTATTTTGTGATGATGCTTCTACAAAATGGGCCGCAGCTCTTTCAAAATTTTGCTGTGTTCCTTCTCCACGTTGATACATAATTCCAAGTTTATATTCTGCATAAGGATTTCCTTTTGCTTTGCGATAGCAATTCATTGCCTGTTGCAAATCTTGTTTTGTTCCTTGCCCGTGGTAATATAGATTTCCTAATTTATAGTAGGCGTTTATATAGCCGTTTGCTGCAGAAAGCTCAAACCATGAAAAAGCCTTTTTATAATCTTTCTCAACCCCTTCGCCCTTTAAGTACATATCACCAATTACGCATTGTAAATAAGCCCCATACGGACTTTCTATTCCTTCATCAAGCGCAACTAACTTATTATTTTCGATTTTTTCAAAAACTCGAGGATCTTGTAACTCATGATAAAATCTTAAATAAGCTTTATGGCAATATTCCTGCCCTAATTCTTCGTTCTTTGTAATAATATTATCATTTGTATTAGAAAGATAGATTTGTCCTAATTTATAAGCGGCCATTGAATGGCCGTTATCAGCTGCAATAGAGTACCACATAGCAGCTTTATATAAATCCATTTTTATGCCATCACCCGTCTGATATTTTTTTGCAAGTTGGTAACAGGCATTTAGATTATGATGTTCGGCTTCCTCCTGTAGTTCTAACAAGCTCCAATCCATAATAGATTGTATATCTTTTTCAGAGGTTGCGATCCGTATAGTATCTCCTTGACTTTCAACACTTCTTTGTCCATTTTCGGCGTAGCGTAACGCGTATGCGCTTCTTAAAATACTGTTTTTTAACGACTTAAATTCTGGCCGGGAAAGTATAGAGATAGCCTGTTCTGGTTCATTTTTATATATTTTTTCAATTTCAACCTGCTTTTCGCACCAGGTGTTATACATCTCTTTTAGTGCTGGAGAATTGTTTATAGTTTCTTCTAATAAATTGTCTACTTTTTCTTTTATATTCTTCGGCATAAATTTATAATATTTTCTGCCTTTGTCCGGCAATTCTTTTGAAAGATCTAAAAGCTTTTCCGCAAGCCGTTGTAGTATTTTTTCGTCGTATTGTAAAAGAGGATTGTTTTCGATTTGATTAAAAAGTTCATTAAATTTCAATTTTAATTGATCACGATGCTTTGTTTTCTCCTGCTCAACTTGTCCCAGCTCAACCTCAAAGATTTCATGCGCAAAAGCAGATTTCATTTTTTCTATTCCCTTTGAAGATAGATATCCTTCCGTTTCATCGTTGCTAAATACTTCCAGATGTATATGTGGATGGTGGCTGGTATCGTGCATACCGGCATACCAACGCAAATTATTAACAGATATATGGTGTGCGTGTGCAATGGTATCAAGCTGGGAAATCACTAAATTGCGCCAAGGGCATTGCGTATTGTATCCAAGCACATCAGCATCTTCCCTACGGAGAGATATGACATGTGACCAGATACGCCCCTTATGTTCTGATACCTCTTTCTTCGCCTCTTCTAAATTTAAAGAGTTTTCAGAGGAAAATAGTCCGTGCTCTCCCACGCGGACAGCACCCGGACGCATTGCAACATATTCTATAAGATTACTTGCGCTGTCAACATCAAGCGTATCTTCCATTCCCATTTCTCCAACTCTACTAATCAACTCAGAAGCATTTTTTATAGTGGGATTTTCTATGTAGTCATTGTATTCCAGTGTATCTTTGCCCTCTGGAATCAGTTCCAACAAGCCTTCAATTGTTTCTTTTTGTTTATGTGTTGCAGCACGCGGTGCAACCTCTTCACTAAAAGTGTAATTTAAAGAAACACCTTCTCGGGTAGCTATATACTCTATTAGATTGGTAACTGCAGCTTTTGAAAGGATTGTTTTTCCGTTTGGTTTTTCCCCTGGTTGTGCAACACGAAAGTATTTTGAGTTTAAAACAATTCTTGCACCCTTTGCCATATGTCTGCCGCCTTTCTTTTATAAAAGCTACTTTACTTTTTGTTGCGCTGTACAGCCTCAAATATATTGATATTTCCATTTTGCTTTTTCACAGTATCAACGGATATTTTTCGCAGTTTGTCATACTGTTCTTTGGATATGTCAAGATCGTTAGACAAGATCCTAGTTAAAATATCTAGTTCAACGGCTATTTTGTACTGCAAACGTCCTAATCTGTCCCCTAAAAGACGTAACTGTCCTTCCATTTTTTGACCGTAAACGCTGCACAGATAATCTTGGTTTAACTCCCCTGTAATATACGCAAAATAAAAATCCACCGCTATTTCTATAGCGGCGTTACGAGAAGATATATCTGTCAATGATAGGATATTATCTACCTTTTTGTAAGTTTCTTTTTTTAAATACACACTACTTTTCAATTTTTGATTGTCTGCGACCTCTTTATTTTTAAGCTTTTGTTTGTTACAAAAATTTGCCATACTTTATCTCCCTTCAATTAAGGGTGGGATAAATTGTCCCACCCTTTCTCTCAAGCAGCTGCTATGCTACTGGTGTTTTTTCCTCTGCTTTATTCCCTCTCACGTACTCATTTGTTGGGAAATACCCAAGAATACAGTTTGAATTTATGCTATAAGAATGTTCGGCAACCTTTGTATTGTACCAAGCACTGCCAGAAGTATTACCCTCCACTGTATACACCGTACTTCCATCGCAGGACGTTACAATTCCCGTATGATAGGAAGGGTATTCCAGTCCCAATGTACCAAAAAAGATAATATCGCCGGATTGCGGTATATATCCAGAGTTTGCTAACCGAAACTGACCGCGACTTTCCAATATTTTATATTCTGTGCTGCACCCAACGTACCAGTCAATAACACCCGCGTCAATATAACCTAACTGATCGGTACAGTAGGACACAAACATCGCACACCATTCGTCTCCAAAGCCAGATCCGTTTTTACTTTTGTAAGTCGTAAAACGTGTATGGCTTTCGCCTACAAATTGTAATGCATATTCTGCAAGATCGCTACTGGCGCCATATAGCAAAACTACATTAAATAAATCTTCCTTAATTGAAATAATTCTGTTTTTTTGCTCCGAATCAATTGTAATATTACTAAAAGCCTGGTCTACATTGGCAATAGCTGTATTATCATCTTCTACAGCCATATATTCTGTTTTTATTTTGGTTACCGTAGTAACCTTGCCTGTTTTTTCATCTTTTACTTTTTCAGTATATTTTGTTTCTACCGTATAAAAAAAGCAGGATACAATTTTATTTAATGTATCCTGCCTTTCCTGGTTACTTGGCGTAATTGGTTCAAAGATTTCTATGTAAATAGCACACATCAGCTTTACATCTGGATACTTTGACTTTTCTGCAAGCTTTGGAGCATAAGTTTCAGTGATAATTTTTGAAAACTCTTTGGACAAATCTCCTGAAACTTCTTGCGTAAATCCAGCAGCACAAAAAGAAGTAGCAAAAAATAACAGGCATAGCAAAAACACCGCTATTTTCTTAATTATTGATTGTCCCTGATCACTTGTCAAAAAAACTTTTACTGCGGTATAAGCGGCAGTACCTGCTATGGCCATATTAAACACCTCCTGCTGTGCCAAATAACTTGCTTTTATATTCCGGGGCAATAATATGGTGATGATAACGTTCATTGCCACATAAATACAAGCAATGTCCTTTGTTTGGAAAACGGATAATGTCGTATTCAGATGGCGTTAACCCCATTACGCGAATATATTCCTGTTCGTCACAGTTGCCTGGAAAAAACAAAAATTTGTGTGTGGGAATAGACAAAAGTGGTTTTGTTAGTTCAACAATATCAGGCAGAAAAAAATCGTTTGGATTCTGACTTGTCAAAATCATATTGCTATTTTTCTTTCGGCCACGTTTTAAAAAGCTGCGCAGATAGGATAGTGCGGTCGGATTTTTTAATATCTCATGAAATTCATCTGTACTGGCTACTGTATTGCCCTCTGTTAAAAATTTATTTGCCATATAGGATAAGATATTAAAGTACATTGCATTTTTTAAATTTTGGTTGGTTGACAGCATATTTTTAACGCCGAACACAATAAAATCTGCTGTCGGAATATTTGTATGTCCGCTGAAAAATACGCTTTCAGCTCCATCGCAAATACTGTTTAGTCCAAGCGTTAAAGAACGCAGAATCTCAGGAGTATATAAGGTTTTTTCTTTCTTTTTATTGTACTCGAGATCCTTTAGTTCCCGAAGTAAAAGATTGTGCAAATCACTTAAAATTGGATAATCCATGGAGGACAGATTATCAAAATCTGTGCTATCAGTAATATTGAATTCTTTATATAGCTTTGCCAGCATGATTTCCAGCGTATCTAGTTCTGCTGATGTAAAGTCTTTATATGATGCAAAAAAATCTCGGAGGAAGGCAATATGCTGGTTTAAACGGGTGCTTTTTCTAAATGCGGCCGGTTCTTCATTTGGACTATCTTCCGCATCCTCTTTGCTTGCCCATAGGCGCGGCTCCAGTACGTTAATCATATATTCTCCTGACATCATATCCATAGTTGTACCGCCCAATGTTTTACAAAGATCCATATATTCGTGCTCTGGATCAATAATATATAGACGTTTTCCCATTTCACACAAATTGGTTAGCAGTAGCTTTGTCAGATAAGATTTACCTTCGCCTGAATTACCCAAAATAAGTATATGCCCATTTGTTTTATCTTGGCTACGTTGATCAAAATCTGTAATAATATTACTGCCATTTGCATCCCTGCCAATATAAATGCCTTTAGGATCTGTTTTGCCAGAATAAGAAAATGGAAAAAGATTCGCAACGGAAGACACAGGCAATACACGTTCAAACTGCTTTCCAAAAGTATTTTGCCCACAAGGTTTTACACTGTGAAATCCCTGTTTTTGCTGCAACCAGAGAGAATCATAGAGCAGTTTATATCGGTTTAAACAGGCAATTACATTTCCTTTAAGCATTTCAAGCGACTCAAGCGTTGATGCAATAAGTTCGATGTAAACAGCGCAATAAATCAAAGGTTCCTTACTACGATGCATTTTGCTGATCAGATCTGAAAGATCGTTAATATTGTCTTCTGCTTCCCTAGCCGCCTGCATGTTTTTAGAAGAAAAACGCTGATGTCGGTTTCTACGTTCTGCTTTTTTAAATATATCATTTGTTTCCAATGTACCAATTGTCTGTGTATAAATATGTAGGGTCACGCCATCTTTTTCACCAAGTTCTCTTAATATTGCCTGATCGGTTGTAATCGTTGGATAAGAACGAATTGCCCAAACACAACGAAATGTATTGCCGATAACAAAGTAGTTTGGATGCCGAAAATCCATTACAGACGGAGCTATCAACTCCAAAAAAGTCTTTAATTCTTTTTGTACAGCTGTTTTTTCTGATTTCCTTTTTCGCATTTTTATACCTCCTCACAATACTGTTGGCCTTCTACGTCTGGTGTAGTATCGTCAAATACGTTTTGTTCGTAGTAGATAGATAAAAGGCGCTTTAGATCGTTTTTCGTGGCAAGTGTAGTTGTGAGGCCTCCTTCTGTTGATGTTTGTATAGTTCGCTTAACCACCATACTAATTGCATCCATACCTGTATTGTTTGCAAACCGAAGGCAAAGAAGAAATTCCCGACTGGTAGACATGCTAATTCGAATTTGGTCTAAAAATTGCATATCCTGTATCAACAATTTTTTGATAGCCGGTTTAGTTTCCTTTTCCAAACGTTGTTTTAAAAACTCCTTATTTTTTTCGTAAGATTGCGAACTGTTGATACATAGAATTTCTATATTTTCTATGGTTTTCAGTGTAGTCGTTAAACCAATAATTTTTGATGTTACAATTTCATTTGATAGCACGGAAATATTTAGAGGTTTAACAACAAAAAAAATATATTTTGCCTGGTTAATTCCAAGAAGATAATCGTCCAAGACAGACGTAATTCCCATTACATTTAAAGTGTTTTGTTTTTTCTTGTTAGAGTTATCAAAAAAGCTCATCTATTTATCACTCCATGCTCCATCTAAAAATCGTCTGATCTGTTACTGCAAACTTAAAAAGTCGAATCATGTACTCATATATAAAAATATCTCCAGTGCGTACTGTAAAAAATGCATAGACCGCGCAAAAGAGAAACGGAATTAAAAGACCGGATGTCAGCCAAATTATAAAGCCAAATAATGCAGATATTCCAATTACAATCAAATCACGTGGAATCCATACAAGAAAAACCGGCTGCGCAATCAAATTATCCGGATAATAGTATTTTTGTTCCAAATTAAACACTCCTTTATCAAACAAAAGGGTGGGACAATTTGTCCCACCCTTACAGGGTTACCTTGTGAAACTACGGATTAGAGCGGTCGCAGAGCTTGCCGTATAAATTGCAGTAGACACATTACCACGCACACTTGTTTCCAGTCCAAAGTGTTGCGCAATCCGTGGAACCTCAGTTGCAGACAGGCAAACACCTAAACCCAAAACTAAAAGCGATCTGTTGCTTAATAGCAAAATCCCAACGATAAAAAGGATATTTTGCGCAAAATGAGTAAAGCATAGGCCGATAATCTGCTTTACCCAACTTAGAAAACCGTCGTTATATCCGCGAGGCAAATTAAAAATGTGAAATGATCCAATAAAAATTAAACATAATAGGATTCCAGAACGTTTTAAGTTACCAAAGAAAATTTTGACGATTACATATAAAAAAACAAGGATCATCGGTAATTGCCACAAAATATCCATGGCACTCAAATCGTTAAAGAAAGCTGCTACAAATTGTTCCATAAAACCATCCAGTGTGGTTATATTAAGTTCTTCTGCGCTATTCCATATAATTAAATTTATAATTTCTACTTGCAGATCACTTGTAGCCTGAAAAACAAGTGGTGGCATTATGGTAAAAAGACTTGTTAGAGCAAATCCTTTAAATATATTAATTAATAATGAATGTACATCTACATTTTGCCCACTTTGATAACTGACACAGGTTTCCAATATGGCAAAAACAGTGGACGCGGCAAAAAGTGCTGTGCCAAACAACTGAAAAAAAGCAAGCAGGGAAGTAACTAATCCATAATTAAAAAGTTGCGACGTTGTATTGGAAAAATACTCAATTATAAATTTTATGACACTCATCAGTCCGGCAATAACCCATTGCACACCGTCATTTAAAAACATTTCTGCCAAATTAAATCACCTTATCCTCCTATAATCCCCCACATCCAGGCAGTTCCTGTGCCGGCTACAATAATTCCCACAACAATTAAAACAATAGGGAGAATGTGAAATTCTTCGCCGCGTCTGTATGCAGTATATAATGTTACAAGTTTAAAGATTAACAGTGCAACAAGCAGTACGGAAGCAACACCCAAAACCACACCTACAACTGCTTTTATTTGTGGGATCAGTTCATTATTCGCGAGATTTCTGAGCGGAGCTTCTAAATCTATAGCGTAAACGGGCACAATAAAGCAGACACATAAAATAATTGCCAGGATCGTGGATATAGAAAATTTGCAAATGGTTGTATGTTTTTTCATTTTTATTACCTCTCTTATTATTTTGATTTATTGTACAATAACCGTACAGCTGATCGTTTTGTTATAGTTCTTTAACGCTGCGTGTAAATAAGTCGTTCCGGCTGCTAAGCCTTTGACCGTAACAGTGGTTACATCGGCAGATACAAACGACAAAATACGGTTATTATCCAACTTCCAGTCAATGCCTTGTGCAGCAAGGCCAGGCGGGTATATAACTTGTACGGTATAGGTATCACCAATACCTAAAGCAACTGTAGAAGGGGATATATATACGTCTTCTACGGTTGCAGACGGAGCATTGGCCTCTATTTGGCTGCTAGATGTAGGGGGTGCTGTGATTTCAGGTGCACTGCTCAAAACTGGCGGCTCATAGGGTGCTTGTGAATTGGCTGGATAACTGTTTTCCTGAGTATCGGATGATTCTGTTTTTGAACTATTCTCCATAGTGCTACTTATTTTATCTGGCTGTTTGGATTCTGTTTGTCTTTCCGTTTCCGTAGAGTTTTCCGGTGTCTGCGTAGAAGATTCGGTAGGTTCTGTAGTTGTTTCTGTTACAGGCTCTGTAGCATATGTGGATGTAGGTCTATTTGTATCCGAAATTTCAGGAGAAAGAAACAAATCTTTCGGATCTGGATTTCTAATCAATTTTTCAAAAACTGAAAAGCCAATTAAAACCACTAGTAGGATTACAGCCAAAATTATGTAGGGTTTATATTTCTTCTTTTCTGTCTTCATTTCATTTTCTGCATTGATGGGTTACAAAACGAATTACAAAAACAATTATGACAAGCGCAGATATAGCCGCTAAAAACAAAATAAGTACAGGAAAACTATCTCCAGTGGACATAGTATCACCGGACAAATCCGTAGAAATGTTTTCACCATTCGGCGTTACTGTTATATCTGCAGGTTTCTTTTCGTTTGTCATTTCAGCCTTTACAATCTGACCGTTTTCCGTGATTTCAAATTCGTGCAGAGTGGTATCGATGATATATCCATCTGGCGCATCAAATTCTTCGTAGGTGTATTTGCCGTATTTGAGAGTGTATTTAAAAATGCCGTTTTTATCGGTATACCCTTCAACAACAACATTGCCATTTGTGTCCTTAATTCGGATTCCACAATCAGCAAGCGGCAATCCTGTTTCCCGATCAGTTTTAATAAATTCCAGTGTACCCTTTTTCAGCTGATTATTAATTGCTACCACCGAGACAGAAAACTCTGATTCTTCCGGTTGGGCAATCTGCACAAATGGCTGTTCACTTATAAGTGGACTAGATGTGAGTGCAGCTGTTAAAGTAGCAACATCCAAATCTAAATTAGAAGGGATATATCGAATAGACACCTTTTGCGGCTCTGGAATAACATAGCGTGATGGAACTTCCACTTCTTCAAGCGTATAGTCACCAATGAGCACATCATTGAAGATGGCAATACCATTTTCATTTGTTATAGCATATTCGCTGATTTCCACACCAGAAAGAGAGGTTCCGTATAAATGAAATTTAAAACCTTCTAAAATTCCATCTTCTGATGTTTTTACAACTCGCAAAGACCCTCTCTTTAAAATATTTTCAAAGCTGACTTCGGTCGTCTTATTCCATTCCACGCTCACGCTTTGCGCTGTAGGAACAATATACTTATCTTCTGTTCCTACTTCCTGTAAAGTGTAATTATCGCCAATAAGCACATTACTAAAGACCGCCTTTCCTTGGGCATTCGTCTTCGCGGTCATCTCAATTTCTTCTCCCGAAAGAGATGTGCCGGTCAGTTTAAATTCCTTATTTTCTACAAAACCGTCTTCTGCCGTTTTTGTAACCTCTACATTTCCGCGCTTCAGACTATTGTGAAAATGAAATTCTGTTACAATATTTTTTGCAAGGTTTTTGCTGATCTGCGCCGGCACGACATACCTTTCCGGGATGGTATATGTTCCATCGGCATTTTTAATACCAAGCTCTTTCACGCTGTATGTGATGAGCTTTCCATTTGAGTATGCCGGTAAATTTTTCAGATAGATTTCGCCGTTTTCATCTGTGGAATACCGGCCAATCAGCGTACTGTTTGAATAGACGGCAAAATAAAAGTCTTCTATCATGCCGTCTGACGACGTTTTGATGATTTTAAGTTGGGAACGCACTTTATTGTGGAATGAAACCTCAACCGTTTCCCCCTGTTTGGGTGTTACCGTTTTTGCAGACTGCTCCGCATAGCCCTCCGGCACCTCTTCCGTAATGGTATAGCTTACACCAGCTTCTACGTCTTCAAAAAGAACAACACCCTTACTGTCTGTCACTTTCCGTTCAGTCACGGTGTAGCCGTTATCTATATAGGTCAGAATAAACGGGATGTTGGCAACAACGCCGTCGTCCGAAGTTTTAATGATTTTTATATCCGGCTTTGGGATATTGTTAAACCGTACAATAACCGGATCGTCCCCTTCAGGGGGTAATGTAAAGGTCTGCGGCTCCTGCGGTTCATATCCTTCCGGCACAATTTCTGTGATTGTATATTCATCTTCCCAATACGACGTGGGAAGATTTATTGTAACTGTGCCGTCAGCCCCGGTTGTATAGGTTCTTGTTTCCTTAATCCTGTTAAACGGGTCAAAATAGCCGGTTATTTCAAAATCAATCCCGGCAATGTTGCCGTCCGGGGACGTTTTGATAATTTTAAGCGGACGGGTTATCTGCTCGTTGTGAAAGCTTACCGTTGTGACCGATCCGTTTTGCACCGTTACAATCTTTTTATGATTCGGGTTGGTATAGTAGTTGTACCACAGGCCCACTTCTGTCACTTCATATTTTCCAGTGGGCACATTGCTAAATTTTACACGGCCGGTTTTGTCCGTTTCGTGCCCCCACTGCGGCGTAAGCCATTCGAGCGTTTCGGTGTTTTGCACGGTAAAAGAAAAACCGTCCAGTCGGCCGTCGGATGAGGTTTTTTGAATAACCAGCTCTCCGGTCTGGCGGATGTTGTGGAAGGTCACCAGGTTGGCCGCGTTTTGCCGCAGCGTAATCGTCTGCGACTGCTGCGGCTTGTACCCTTCCGGCACAAGTTCCGTAATGCCGTACTTCCGGCCAATTGTTAATCCTTTTACGGTGATGTAGCCGTTGTCATCCGTTTGCCTGGCATAAACTGAACCTGTAACGGTATCCCGGATAGTAAATGGGATATCCGCCACTTTGCCGTCTGTAGACGTTTTTCGGATCGTTAGATCCGTTGTCAGCAGCTTATTGTAAAAATGGACGGTTGCCGTTTC
The DNA here is from genome assembly GCA_900541975.1 of uncultured Oscillospiraceae bacterium. Lineage (GTDB taxonomy): Bacteria > Bacillota > Clostridia > Oscillospirales > Acutalibacteraceae > Scatavimonas > Scatavimonas merdigallinarum. Next base: position 18,161 of record UQLR01000015.1, read on the forward strand.
CCCTGCCGTAACGGTAACTGTCTGCGGCGGCGGGGCAAAATACTTTGTTTCGTCTGTAAGTTCTGTGATCGTGTAGCTGCCAGCATAGTAGTGATCTGCAATTGTACCGTCAGCTCCAGTTGTGAGCGTTTCTTTTTCGCCTGTGCTGTTGTTTTTTACAACAAACCGCATTCCGGCTACTACGCCGTCGTCGCTTTTTTTAATGATCTTGATCGTGCCCGGATCGGGGTCGTTGGAAATTTCCGGCGCGTTATAGGTAAATACGCTCTCCGCCTCGCCTTCGCTTGTGATCTGCCGGATCACAGGCGTACTGTCGATGATATAGCCTTCCGGGGCTTTCGTCTCCTGTATGGCTATGGTCCCAAGCGGTAAAGTAACAAAATTACTGGTTGAATAATAAAACTCATCGCCGGAAACAAGATAGTCTTTACTTAATCTGGTGTAACCAACATCATTTGTCTTCAGAACCCATGAGCGTTCCGGCGTTTTGCCAGCCAGCTCGCTTTGGGTGCTGTAAAGCCCGGAGTAATAGCGGATGGTAAACTCCGCGCCCGGCAACCCCTTTCCGTTTTGATCGACCTTTTTTAATAGAATAAAAACCGGGTCGTTCTGCGGCTTGTCTTCACAGGTAAACGAGTAGATCGGGATATTCCCGACCGATTTCCCCGAAGACTTGAAGGTATATACCTGATTGTCCAGCGCATAGCCGGGCGGTGCGGTTACCTCTTTTGCATAATACGTTTGTAAAGGGACATCCGCCCCGTTTGTTCCGGCGCCATATTTCCCAAAGCCCGAGGCATTTGTGGTGATATACCCAAAATAATCTGTGCAGGCTTTGTCCAGATAAATATTGTATTTCGCCCCGGCAAGGCTGTAACAACTGTTGCCGTCGGTCAGCTCCCTGTTTGCCGATTCTTTCTGCAGCTGCAGCTTAATCAGGTCTTTTGCCAGGATCACCTTCTGGTATGCCGAACGGCCAGTGTCCAGAATATACAGCCTGGTTGTATTTGGTGCGGCCGGGGCTTTGCGCAGGGCGGTGACAATCTCCAGAATTGCCGACTGCCAGTCCTGCGGCAGCGCGTAGTCCCAGTCTGTGTCACCGTAAATATAGGCCAGAACGCGGTGGGTCATCAGATAGTGCAGCTCCGACCCTCTTGCCGTCAGCCAGTATTTTTCCCGCAAATTGCCCATAAAGCTGCTCATGGTGGTGCCGGCGTATGTATGGTTGCTGGTTTGGAAGACAGGCACATTTTTGTTGAAGCCGGCGCCGCCATAGCCATAATATAGCGCATTAACGAGCAGCCGGTAATTTTTAAAGGAAGTTGTCAGCTCCACACAGTTGTTTTCCGTTGTGACAAACGTCCCTTCTGGCGCTGGTAGCTTGGGATTGACACAATAGGCCATTTTTCCGTCGGCATACATCATATGCGTTGACCAGTTGACCCCATCCTGGTATTCCAGCAGATCACCAAGCGTTAATACAACCTTTGTCTTCTCTGTGGCGGCCGATGCAGGCAGCCATACAGACGACAGCAGGACAATTGTAAGCACAAAGGCAAACGCTTTTTTTATCACATTCCTTTTTTTCATCCAAATTTCTCCTTTTTTGTTTTTATGTTGTTATATATTTTTTTACGTTAAAACATTCTTCCTTATCATCTCCCCTCCAAATAAACAAAATAAACGTTAATTTACCCGTTCCCCTTGCACGAGTAATCTGTGACTGTTTATACCAAAGGGAAAACATGTAACTAACGTCACTAAATCTTTTCCGGGGACAATTGCTGTGTAGTCTGTTGCATTCGACAGAACCGTATATATGCCGGATATACGATATTCCAGCGTTTGATCCTGAACGGTGATATAAAACATATCTCCCTCAACAAGATCATGTAAACCATCAAACATGCGGTAGGTTAGTCCGGTATGTCCAACAATTACACTGTGTGTATTTTCCCCTCCAATGGGCAGGGAGGTGTTCTCCATGTGTCCAGCTCCCTTTGCAAGAATTTCCTCTGTTGTACCATGATAGATTGGTAGGTCTATCCCAACCTTTGGGATGGAGATATAGCCAATCTCCCCACCATCGCCATAAGACAACAAATTATAATAGTTTTCATTGGAAACGGTTTCTGTCCCCGTCGAAATGATTTGATTATAATTTTCAGCTGCGGCTATGTCGTCGGCCTTTTCCGTATCCGACAAATCGGATATAACATTGTCGTAATGCTCTATGGTGGTGTTATGATCTTGCTGTGTTGTTTGGGAAAACAGAAACGGTACGCTAAAAAGAATAATTCCTACAAGGATCAGTGCCCCGGCGATTACTTTTCTTCGCATGTTTTCTTCTCTCTTTTGCTGAAAAATAGGATGACGCCAAGGCTTATTAATGTACCAGCTCCAAAGATACACATTGCCGCCGCCGTTGATCCTGTAACCGGAAATACCGCCTGTTGTGTATTAATCACTTTTACGTTTACCCCGTCTGTGTAATTGTGCGTGGAATGGTCTACTTCAATTTCAAACGGTGTTTGCAGCAGGGTATACCCTGCTGGGGATTTTGTTTCCACGACATAATAGGTCGTTTTCCCTTCTGCAGAAGTAAGTCCATTTTCCCCATAAGACAGTCCCATAAGAGAGATAAAACCATCTTCGTTTGAAGTTACCGTAGCGTCCGCAGCTGCTGCCGTTGACATATAGTACTTTCCATCTTCCCCTTGCTCAAACAAAATGGCATTTGTTCCGGATTCTGCGTCCTCTAAGGAACGGTAAACTTCAAATTCCGCATTTGCAAGCGGGTTATCGTTCTGATCGGTTTTTAAAAACGTATAGCCGCCTGTATGCGCTTCCGGTGTTTCTGTATTTTTTGTGTATGTGCTGGATGTGTCAACATCGTTCGTATAGATCAAATTTGCTGTATTCGGGTTATCTCCGCCGATCACAGCGTTTGTATTAAGCGTAGTGTTCAGGATGACAGACAGATTAGAAGCACCGTCCAACGCGTTTTTATTGGTAATATCAATGGTAATGACCGTCTCGTTTGCGTCTGTTTTTTCCGTTGTTACCTTATAATCAGATGTAGCAACGGTCATATCATCAGCGAATACTTCTAAACTGTTAAAATCCGCGCCGGCGCAGAGCGTATCAATGATCTTATATGTTTCTAATTTTGCAATAACCTTAGGTATATCGGCATCTATTTTCCAATATACGGATTTATTTATATCCTGTGTAACATCCTGCCCCCAACTGGTTTTGTCGGTAGATACAGCCTTATGTACTGTTGGCGTTTCGTTTGTAATTGTGATCGTGTTATCAATTGCCGTCTCATCGTTATAAGTAACTGTGCCGTCAGCATTTACTGTAAAATCGTAATACACCGTGCTGTCTACAATATATTGCTTGTCTGTTGCAGACACTTCTCGAAATCTAAAATCCCGGTCTGTCGCCAGATGCTCAACCGTAAATTTTCCCTGCTCACCTGTTACATATGTATCACCTACAGACTGCCATGCATATGTGCCGTCCTTTGCAACAATTTTTTCTTCGAGCGTAAAGCTAAATCCACCAAGTGCGGCACCGGTGGCATTGTCTGTTTTTTCCACGGTAACATCGGCATATTTTGTTTCATTTTTTGGCTGTACCGATATGTCATACAGCCATTTCGTACCGCCTGCATTAGTGCTGGGGACGGACACAACAAAAGGCGCGGTCTTTGTCCGAACCTGCGACGGGCTGTAGGTTTCTTCCACATAATAGATGCCCAGGGCAAGATCAGACAGTTTAATATATCCATCCTCATTTGTGTATGCAGATCTGCGCGGGGATGCAGATGTAACCATTGCTTTTGCTTCTGCCGGGGTCGGAAGAGGCTTTCCGGCAGATGTGTAATACTCGTCCAGATCAGCAACTTTATACGCTGTAAATTCAACGTCCGGCAGAGGCTTTGCACCATCCGGAATTGCCTGTACTGTGCCGTCGCCTGGGGTAGTTGCTTCCGATGTGTCCTCCATTTCATATTTATAAAATTCGATGGATCCCGTTTTGCTCGTATCAATATGAAACGGGCTTACGGCCTGCACAGAAATTGCAGACATGACGAAAATCATAGTAAATACGATAAAAAAAGATAATTCTTTTTTAATAGAATTTTTTTTTATCATTTTTTTATTTTCTCCTTCCTTTTATTTGCTATAAGCATTCCAACCGCAAAAAATCCAAAGCCTGATAAAATCCATAAGAGGTGTTCGTTACTCCCGGCATTAGGTAATTCGGTTTTGGGGGTGTTATAAATTTCTTTTTCCACAGTTGCAGACTGCAGCGTGATTTTTACGTCCTCTGCTAACAAATGGTAGCCGGCGACCGCCTTTCTTTCGCGAACATAATAATCCCCATATATCAGGTTTGTAATACTGGCGGCTCCCGCACTGTCGGTAATAACATCTGTTTTTCCGTTTTTGCTGTTGCTTAAAACATAATTTCCTGCCGTATCTTGTTTGAAATATAAAATAGATCCTTCGCTGTCGTATATATTTAAGATGACATTAGGCAAGGGGGTTTTGTCTGTTGCAGACAGTTTATAAATATGGATGTCGCCGCGCTTTAAGCTGTTATAGAAATGAAAATCAGTTGCATTATTTTTCGCAAGACTTTTGCTGATCTGTACCGGCACAACATACCTTTGCGGTGAATATTTGATTCCGTCTTGATATCCCAGCAGGTTGCAATGCGTTAATACAACCTTTGTCTTTTCTGTGGCAGCCGATGCAGGCAGCCATACAGACGACAGAAGAACAAACGCAAGCGCAAGCACAAACGCTTTTTTTATCACGTTCCTTTTCTTCATCCAAATTTCTCCTTCCCTGTTTTTATGTTGTTAAGTATTTTCTGTTTCCAAACTCTCCTCCTCATATTTATCATTGTCCATAAGAACAAACTGAAAGTAAGCATCTTCCGGTAAAGGTTTTAAAAAGCAATACATTCCATCTTTTTCTTCGGCAATAGCTATAAGCTCCTCGTTTACAAAGGCACATAAGGGACTTCTTTTTCTATTTATTTTTTTCAGTATCTTCATTAAGACCATTCCTTTCGTTTGTTTAAAGTTTTATTTTGGAGCTAAAACAGGTTGCCCCCGGCAGTGCAGCCGGGAAAGGTTGACGGTGTATCTTTGCAATTTTCCTTCTCTCCTTTCTGTAAAAGCGGACATAAACTTAATGCCCCGGGAAAATATTCCCGGGGCAGCCTTTTGTACTGGTTTTTGTATTTACAATTCTGCGCCCTGTAACAGTGCGCGCATTCACAAAAGAACATGATGGTATCCTTTCTTTTGCAGCATAAAGGCCCGGCAGTTTTTGCCGGGCCTTCGCTGCGGTATATAAAAAACAGCCGGAAAATTTCCGGCTGTTTCTGCAAAAAAAATCATAAAGATAAACTAAAAAAAGAAAAAATTAATAGTATCCGGCTTCGCGGATCAATTTCTTTTCTGTCCATGCCTCTTTTACCACTTGGGTTTCCCAATGCCCTTTTTCCGGCACGGTGACGGTCTCTGTTCCAACCTGCATTTCTACCCATTCGTCATGGTAACTGGAATTTTCTCCTTTAAGCATATGGTTTCTTCCATGTTCAACACGATTTTCTGTAATATCTTCACCACATGTATTACAAAAGGTTCGGCCAACCTCTTCATAAACCGGCTTTTCGTAGGTGTAGGCTTCCTGGTCTACAACCCAGACCTGTTTTGTTTCAGCTGGATGTTGAATGTATTCATACTGCGCTTCATGCCACTTTTTTGTGGTAGAAGACGTATTACCCGAAGATGCGCTGCCAGCTGCCGGCTTAGAGCTTGTGCTGCTGTTTTGATTCGCCGGCTTGGAGGTTGTGGACGAACTTGTATTGTTTACCTTTGAGCTGCCGGAGTTGGATGCGGCCGGCTTGGAGGTTGTGCTGTTGCTTTTGTTCTCTGTTTTTGTCTGGGCAGAAGACGTCTTATTAGCTGCCGCACTGCCGGTGCTGCCAGCTGCAGCGCTTGTTTCTTTTTTAATCGTGGCGGTCGAAATTTCTACGACTGAGCCGTCGTCTGTCTGCACCTTCACAGTTCCGTCTTTTGTGGTTTCCAGCGTCTTGCCGTTGCTGTCAACCACGTTGCCGTCTTCGTCTACCTTCAGACCTTTTTCTTTGATCACGGCTTTTTCATCGGCTGTGGCTGCTTCTATGGGTTTCGTTGCCTCTGTTTCCTCTTCGGTTGATACCGTCGATACCGCAGATGATTGCGATGTTGTTTTGGCCGTTTGCGCACTTTCATTACAGCCTGTAAGGCTTGCTGCAGAGAATATCATTCCGGCGCAGAGCGTTAATATCATATATTTTTTCATGGGGTCAGCCTCCTTAATCAAACTAATAGGGATTTTACTGTTTTAATGGGTGGGACAATTTGTCCCACCCCCGAATTATAGTGTAAGATCCTGACTACACCATCTTTCTCACCTCCAATTTTATATACTTTAGCTATGTATGTCAATCAAAATTATAAATGTAGACATAAATTTACATACAAAAGGATTAAATAATCCGCTATTACATTCCCATTTTTATTCCGGGATACTGTACAGTTGCATCCTGTGCCGGTTGGCTTTGTACAGATTGCTCGCTGCCTGCTTGCGTAAACATTTTTTCATACCATTGTTCACGGCTTTGATAACCGGCTGCTTTTGCAATAATATTTTGACATTGGCGCACAACATTGTCAAACTCTTTTGGAGGGGTGTGCTGGTTTACTTGTCTAAATTTTTCAAGTTTTGACAATGTTTTTATTTCCGGCAAGTCTTTATGAGTTTCAAGCTTTTCTATCCAATCCTTTCTGCTTTTATAGCCATAACACACAGCAAAATGTGCTTCGCAAACCCGTATGCTCCAGTCTATTGGTTTTGGATGATTTTCTTTAAGGCATTTCATCCTGAAGTTCTCTACCTTCTCTAAAGCCATATTATGGAGATCCTGTTGTTCTATCTTTACAGATTTTTCTTGGATAATATCCTTTCCCATCTTTTCCTTTTCCATCTCCATAGGTAAAGCTATGATCTCACCGTTTAGTCTGATAAACTGTTGTGGCTGCTTAAAGTGCTCCATATACTTTTGTACCATATCCGGCGACAGAGAGGTAAAGTCATCCTCTCCCAAACCTACAACCAGAAAGGTGCCGGCTATGATATCGTAAAGGCGTCCATTTTCATCAAAAAGGCCTCTATTCAAGTTCATTCCAATGTTTTTTCCCTCGTCGTTACAGATTAGAGCTACCGGATCCGCAAAAGGATATACAGCCTCGATCGTGCCACTTACCTCTGACCGCAAAGAATGGATTCCGGGGTTGATCTCCTTTACATAGGGCTCTTTTTGAGGCTCCACCACTAGCACGGTCATCTTCTCATGGTCTTTATTGAGGGTCATCAAATCTTCTTTATGCAGAGTATTTCTCTTTTCTTCAACCTCTCTCATAATATTTGTTCACTCCTTTTTAAAATTCTTTATAAAACAATACGCTCCTTTACCAGTTCATGTTGCAAATAGTTGTTTCAACGTACTCTTGTATTTCTTCTTTTGTCAGTTTTGGAAGATTTTGCGGTTTTTGCTTTTCTTCCTGTATAATCTGACTGACAATTGCTTCGACTGGATAGCCTTCAAAATATTTATGTAAAATTTCTTTTTTAGTCAGCATAAAAAGTTATCCCCTTTGTGTAATTGTCTTTCTTATTCCTGTTTTTCATCTTTTTGGTTGATTTGTACCACGCACATACTAACAACCCCAATTACGCAGCCTATAACCAGTCCAAGAAAAAAAGAAAACATAGATACACTTTCCTTTCTTTAAAAATTTTTAATTGTAATGCCTGTAATTTTAAAAAACATGTCTGCGTCAAATTCCGGAAGGGACGCAACATAATCTATTGCTTCCTTTGGCATTCCTGACCAAGCTTCTTGTTTGGATAGTTCTTCTGCATTTTGTATCGGAGTAAGTTTCCAGTCAGAGCCATTAGCCAGCCAAAGCACCTTAATATTGTTAAAAACAGGCCGCCATCCATTTAATTTTTCGAGTAGAGTATTTTGTACGGCAGAAAACCTACCTTTGGAAACTTTTGATCCGAATATGGTATACTCTCTTGGCTTGTCAGCAAGAAATAAAGCGTGATCTACACCGTATGAATTTATAACACCAAAAGACTCGTTAATACCGGCAGACCAGTCAACACCGTCAGACCTGTTAACACCGTTAGACCCGTTAACGCCGTCAGACCTGTTAACACCGTTAGACCAGTCAACACCGTCAGACCTGTTAACACCGTTAGACCTGTTAACACCGTCAGACCAGTTAACACCGCTAGACCAGTTAACACCACACAATCGATATAAGCGTGCGTCTTGCTGTACGTTGTTATAAAACCACCAAATATAATCTGATTTATATTCGCTACTACATAGATTGTTAATGGTTTCGTCGTTTAATTCGCAACCGTTCGGAAAAGTTGTCTTAAACCATTCCAAGCCCTCTTTACACGCGTCTTTTTCTACAAGCATTTCATATGTGATTTTCATTATTTGTCCTCCTATCTTTTTCCTTTATATTATATTCGTAGCTGTTAAATCATTGAGTCTGGAAGTTTAAAAGGGAAGGTCATCGTCCGTAAGATCAGACATTATAAGCTCGTCTGGAAGATTAGGATCGTATGTATCTTTTTTAACAGCAGTGGCAAACAATTCTTTTTGATTTTGCCGCCGATCGCCAGTAAAATACACATGGTCGGCAACAACTTCAAATGCTACACGCTTTTTTTCTTGTTTATCTAGGTACTTGCGCGTCTGAATAGAACCCTCTAAAGCAATAAGCTGCCCTTTAATGAAATATTTGCAGACAAATTCTGCCCTCTGCCTCCAGCAAACAATATGGATGAAATCCACCTGGCGCTCTTCATCAGGCTTTGCATAGGTGCGACTTACCGCTATACTGAAGCTGGTAACAGATATACCGGACGGCGTTGTCTTTAATTCTGGATCAGCAGTTAGTCTACCAATTAAGATGACTTTATTCATTTTCCTTTTTCTCCTTTCTGTTAAATTGAACTCGGCATATACTAATAACCCCAATTATGCTGCCTGTAAATAGACCAAGAATAAAATAAAACATTGGTATACTATCCTTTCTTTAAGCTCTTTTAATCGTAATCTATTGCTTAAAAAAGATAAGCAATTCTAAAAAATTAACGTTAAACTCCATTGTTATCGAACCCTTTGGAACGCAAAATTGTGTAGGTTCAATTCTATATCATACAAAAAGGGTGGGACAAATTGTCCCACCCTTTTTGTATCATCCAACCTTTTGTATTTGCTCTTTATATTTTTTTAGAATTGCATCTAAAAACTTTTCACGGGTTTGATACGATAATGGTGCAATGGTTTGTAACTGTGCCATCTGTGCATAGGCGCTTCTTGGAAAATCAATAAAATATTTACTGCCTTCAGAAATTAGCCTAATATCATTGATAATTAATTCATTATCAATTGTAATAGAGGCAATTGCCCGAAGTCTTAAATATTTTTTCTCCGGAATTCGAAGTTTTACTTCTGTAATTTTCATTTTTTCTAACCTCCTAGTTTTTTAAATTGCTCTAACAGCAGGGCAATTGCTTCTTTGCTTTCGATCCATTCACCTGTCTTAATCATATTTCTAATACAGCCGTCAATATAGGCATAGGGAATTTTTTTTGATTTTTTTCTTTTGTACATAATTTCTAGGTATGTACTATATGCATGGACAGATCCGCTCGAATTGTCCGAAAAAATCACCGTGCTGCTAGAAAATCCATGAACAGGCTTTAGTATATTTTTTATTGCCTGTTTTGTTGTAGGCACGGAAAACAAATAAAATATGTAGACGGACGGGATGTCATAATAATGTTTTATTGCTTCTTTTATAATATTAAGATCCATCCCAAAATCAAGGGGGGGATCTGGTTCAGATTTTTCTGTAGCTGGCGAAATATGCAAATTTTCTTTTTGTTTACTCTCTGACATTTTATCAACAGCTTCTTTTTTCTCTGCTTTAAGGGGTGGACAATTTGTCCCAGCTCTTTCTGATTTTGCTGTATCTTCATTTGGATTAAAAATATTATCTATTGCTTCCGGCAGCAGTTTTCCCGTGTCTTCATAAACCCTTTTAATGCGGTCGGCTGTGTCGATTGATATTACATAACCATGGGTGAGCATTGCACCAAAAAGCTGCTGTTGCGCATCTGCACTTAAATAGGATAGGCTTACACCAGCCATAAAAGGTATATCCTTTTTATCTACCAGTTTTAACAGCGATGGAATTAAATAAGTCAATCGGATATAACGTTGTATTTTTTTCCGATTTGTATTATTATTTTCCGCAATTTTTGCAATACTTGGCGTATTGCTACCGAGCTTGCGTAGCAGCTCTGCTTGTTGTTTATAGGCGGCAGCAAGCTCGCTGGGTGCATACTCATTGTTACGATCTGTGTTAGTAGACAACAGAATTAATGATGCAATATCTTTTGATACATCTTTTGTAATACAGGGTACTGTAGACAGATTACAAAGCTTTGCAGCTCTTGCCCGATGCCGTCCGGCAATAATATCATAACGCCCGTTTTTCTTTGGACGGACAATGACTGGCTCCAGCACGCCGACTCGATCTACGCTTTGTGCAATCTGTTCCACTTTATCAGGATTGAGTTTAAACGGCTGATCTTTGATTTCATCAAGTAAATCTATAGAGATTTCAGTGATCTTTGTTTTTTCCTCAATACCGAGAAGTGAGTTAAAAGATTCTTCAGGCGTGGGGATAGATTGCTTCCCTAAATTAAATAATGCCATTATGCATCACCTCCTAATATCGTATTAACAATTTGCATATATTCAGCTCCAACAACAGACTTTTTGCTGTGAACGGGACAATTGTGTGTAACTGCACTATTTCCAACTTCTGCCCGAAATGATATAGGCGTATCAAATACAAGGTTTTTGTAACTTTCTTTTAATGTTTCAAAAACCGATTTACTCATAGTCGTATTTTTTCGGTACATGGTAACAAGCATACCAAGTAAATAGGGTGTAATATCGCCGCCCTTTACTCTTTGAAACATCTGGAGCATTTGCTTCACTCCTTCGTAAGACCACAGTTCCGCTTGCACCGGAATTAATAATTTGTCACAACACTTTAATGCGTTTGTGACAAGCAAATCAAGTGACGGCTGACAATCAAACAAGATATAGTCATATTTTTTAAAATAACTTTTTTTGAAAATACGACCAATTATTCCCGCGCTGTCGCTGTCCATACCTAAAATTCCAAGCATTCCAGCCAACATATTGTTGGATGGTATATAATCAATTTGTTCTGATTTGTTACGTCGGATAAAATTCTCATAGGGATTGCCAACAATTTTTGATACCTCCTGATGAATTAGCTCACTGATAGTTGGTTTTCCATCCGGGGAGTAACCACAATAGCGTGACAGATGGTTTTGTGGATCTAAATCAACAAGCAGTACATTTCGGCTATGTTTGGATAAGCCCGCCCCCAAATTTAGTACAGTCGTTGTTTTTCCCACACCCCCCTTTTGGTTTGCTACGGCAATTATTGTTGTCTTTCTCATTGTTTGTCTTTCCTTTCTTTTTTTAATAAAAAAACAGCTTCGCAAAACGCGCAGCTGCCATTTTTTCTTTTAAAGTGGTGGACAATTTGCCTCAAATTTATAAGATTTTTTACATAAGTCTTGTTTTTCCGGTATATTTACTAATATAATCTTTATTACATTATTTTTATTTAGGAGGTGCATTATGTTATTGAAAGATGCAATAGAAAGATTTATATTTACAAAAAAAGCAATTGGTCGAAGTAAGGATACGATCATTTATTACTCGCGTAACCTGAATTTATTTTATCAATACTTTGGAAATCGAAATGTAAAAGAAATTCAGGATCACACCTTTATGAAATATCAAAAATGGTTATTAGAAACGTATTCCGTCAAAAAAATAAGTATTCAGACTTACAGTAGAGCAACTAAAGCGTTATTACGATGGTTGCAAAGAGAAAATTTCATTAATATAAACATAAATAAACTTGAGCTGGTTAAAGCAGAACAGATAGCTATCTTTCCTTTGTTAGATGTAGAGATACAGAAAGTTTTGGCTAAATTTACTGATGCTTCAGAGCTATCATTAAGAAACAAAATTATATTTTTGCTTTTAATCGATTGTGGATTGCGCAGAGGAGAAATACCAAAAATTAAAAAAAGTGATATGTACCTCGAAAATGAAACGCTGTGTGTGCATGGAAAAGGATCAAAAGAAAGGTATGTCAGATTAGGACAGTTAACAATTACTCTAATTCAAAAATATATGCAAATGACACGGCATTCATCCGAGTACTTATTAATAAAAAAAGATGGCACGGCAATTACCGGCAATACCATAAAAATGATCTTTCAACGTTTGCGACAAAAGACTGGTATTGACAGATTATATCCCCATATGCTGCGACATACATTTGCAACTAACTATTTGCTCGATACAGGAAATTTGGAAGCATTACGTATTATAATGGGACATAGTACAGTTGCCATGACACAAAAGTATGTACATATTGCAGCACAGATGCAAATAATTAACGGTAGACATCTTAGTCACATTGATTTTATGTTAAAAAACTCTTGATTCTTCCAGGGACATAACTACGAATCAAGAGGTCAGGGGTTCGAGTCCCTTCTGGCGCGCCACGTTTATAATAGAAGTACCGGCACGTACTTCTATTATAAACGCCCGTTACCCGTTTTTAGAGCAACGGGCGCAGATTTCTTTTGATGTAGTCGCAGATTTTTTGTTTACCTGTGCCGGTATATGCCGCTATAAAAGCCTGATGGTGGGACGTATTAATCAGAGTACAGCTCTTACCCAGCGCGAAAGGTAGCAACCGTGGGGGTTGGCTCGCTCGCGCAATAGCTGCGGTCTTGGCATAGCTGTTATCCGGTGTCTTTGTATCTAAAATCCGGCTACCTATTTGATTTTCTACAAAGAAAATGCCTGTACCCTTATGGCTTGCACAAACCATCATAAGAATACAGGCGCTTGACAAATGTATCCCCAACGCTGTATATTATATGCACAGCGTGTAAGGCGTTCACAAGTCATGAGAGTAGTTGTTGTACTCTTATGGCGCATGGTTGCTAACCGTCGCCAAACGGTTGGCAGCCTGTGGGCGCTTTTTTTGTATTATTTTTAGTATACACACATTTATTTTTCGGTTATTATACAGATTGATATTTGCTTAGAGATTAGATATAGTAAATAAAAATAAGTTTTTGTAAAATTATGTTTAATAAGGATTTGTTTTAGGCGAGTGTAATTTATATTTACACACCCCAAAAATGCAAGGGGGTGGACAATTTGTCCCAACTCAAATTTCTAAAGCGGCGGCAGAGAGAAATCTTTGCCGCTTAAAAATTTTCTAGACAAAATCAAATAAAATAATATTGACAAATTCACTACTAAGTAGTATTATATATCAGTAATAAGTAGTACATATTACAAGCGTTACAGAGTAGCGAGGTGATACAATTTGAAAAATATAACGGAAATGCTGAAAGGAATTTTAGAGGGCTGTATTCTTGAAATTATCAATCGGGAAGATACTTACGGATATGAGATTACACGCCAACTGAACACATTAGGTTTTACAGATGTTGTAGAGGGAACGGTTTATACCATTTTAGTCAGACTGGAAAAAAATAAGCTGGTCAACATTGAAAAGAAACGCTCAGAACTTGGTCCGCCGAGAAAATTTTATTCCCTCAATGATGCAGGGCGAAAAGAATTGCGGCTGTTTTGGGAGAAATGGGAGTTTTTGGCATCTAAAATCAATGAATTAAAGGGGAACAGATAATATGAATAAATTTTTTGATGATTATTTTAATATCAGCAAAATGATAAAGAGCAAACGGGAATATAAACAGCAGATGGTACGGGTGAATGCCTTGCCGAAGGATTACCAGTATGTATTCAAGGAAATCCAGTCTCATATGTGGCAGTTCGTATCAGGCGCCGGATACGATATGATGGAAGTTCAGTATGGGTTAATAGACCTTTTTGAAGAGGGGGTGGCTGAAGGAAAATCCGTTTTAGAAGTGACCGGAGAAGATGTTGCAGGATTTGTTGATGAGCTTTTGAAAAATACAAAAACCTATACGGAAGATTGGCGAAACAAGCTAAATCAGAAAATCAAGAATAAAATTGGAGATAGCAATAATGGTAAAAAATAAAAATGCAATTACCGTATGTAATCTGAAAAATTGACCCACTTCTTTGCTTTATTTCAGTCTTAGATTGTTTCTGAAAAACATTCAAATTAATCAATTTTAAGAAGGCTACTTGGTTGCAGGATAAAGAAATGCTAGCAAGGCTAGCATTTCAAGTCACAAATCCCAGCACTGCTGGGATTATTCCATTAAAATTGTTGCTATCAAAAATTTTTGTTTGCTATCAAACTGTAAAGCAAATAAAGAGAATAACCGAGAAAAGAACGCTTAAATTAGAGTTTTTTCCAATAAAAAAGACTTAAAAACTTTTTCACCAGATCTCAGCCGCTTTTTGCGCCTCTGCTTCTGCCTGCGCAAGAATCCGCCTTACAGCCGCTCCTTCTATATCCAAACCCTGCGCGGTGAGCACAGAAAACTCCTTTATGCCGAACATTTCACATAACCCACGAATATACTGCTCACCCGTATTGTTTTCCCCAATCAATCCACCGCATGTTGTAATATATATAAGCTTTTGCGCGCGGCACAGCCCTCGTATACCTTGCTCAGTATAACAAAAAGTAATTCCATTGACGCTAATATTTTCAAAATAAATTTTTAAAAGTGCCGGAAAAGAAAGATCCCAGTAGGGCGCGCCGATTATAATTTTATCAGCAGCTGCAAATTGGTTTGCAAGCGCAAACATGGATGCCTGGGTCTGCCCTTTTGCAAGCAGCTCATCCCGCAAATTTAACCGCTGCACATTAAAAAAAACTTATCGCCGTATCCGGCAGAAAAAGCTCTTTTAGCACATCTTTTGGGTTTTGCTTTGTATATGCTTTGATAAATGCGCGGCATAGTGACAACGTGCGCGGCTTTTCTTTTTGGCTGATACAGCAGTTAACGAATAAAATATGCAAGTCGTTTCCTCTTTTCTTTTTTATAATCGGTGCCGAACATAATTTTAGAATACCTGTTTTATCCAGAAAAATCAATATTAAAAACACCAAAAGCAGCTTCCCCCCGGTATAAAACCGGGGGGAAGCTGCTTTTCAGAGGATAAAAACCTATCATATAAGGAGAAAACTTTATGAAAACAACTATCCAAGCAAATCGTAATAAACAACATACGTTTTTTTCCGGGAAGGTTGCAGCGTTTGATGCATTTTAAGCTTAATGGCCTCTGTTAAAACAGCGGGCCAGCATGTAAAGGCTTCTGACATCACGCAGTAATGCCCCCGCCAGCCGCCGTAAATCAACCAAAGACTCAAGCATGGAAAATCTTCCGGTGAAAAACGAATTTCCATCCCGCAGCCCCTGCTTTTATGGAAAAAGCCATAGCTCCCCTGCTGCACAGATTCCGTATAAAAATTCACACACAAATTATTTGAAAAGGTATACGCATGCGAAAGATCCATTTTTTCAAGGCAAGGCCAATCAAACGTTTTTTCCTGCGTGAGAGACGGTGGATATAAAAAACCCGTTTTATATCGTCCTTGCGGAACCAAAATCTGTGTGTCTTCTGTAATACAGACAGACGGATGTACGCCAAAGATATACGGAAAAGCACCCGGACCAATATTTTCGACAATATACTCGGTTGTAAGCGTTGTACTGTCCTGCTCCAGCATAAAGGTCTTGGTTATTTTCGCCGGAAATACAGACGAACTACACCAAAGCCGTATAGCAACGGCATGTCCAAAGGTCAAAAGCTCATACTCCCAGGGAGCAGACCAAACTTCCCCGAAGAAAGGAAGTTCTACGCCCTCGTACACACAAGGCTGCACGGTAGGGAACGCTTCTTCAATACCGGAAGCAGACAGATCATCATAATTCGCCGCATAATACCGTGTTAGATTTTGGGTCCGCTGATTGGTCCAAATCTGCTCAAACCCATATTTTTTATCATACAGGCTGACAATTCGGCCGCCATCATATGGCAATACACAAATCCGCATGCGCTTGTTTTCCATATGCACGCATGGTTCCCGTTTTATACTGACGCCGCCTTTATCTTCCCAAATTCTGCACATAACGGCCTCCTCACTCTTTGACGGATCCTACCATCATGCCTTTAATCATTCTCTCCTGCCCTGCAATATATACAATAAACAGTGGCAAAGATGACAACGTCAAGAATGTCATGATCATGGGAATATTCGCCTGGTGTACACCCTTAAATTCCCAAATACCAAGCGGCAGGGTACGGCTTGCAATGTCTTGTGTCAATACCAGTGCGAACAAAAACTCGCCCCATAATTGCACTGCATTGTATATTGCCAGCGTAACAAGCGCCGGGCTTGTCAAGGGCAGAAAAATCTTAAAAAATATTTTATATAAAGGACAACCGTCTATTCTTGCAGCTTCCTCCATTTCCTTGGGAACCGTACGCATAAAGTCGCTTAATATAAAGATAGACATAGGAATTGCAAATGCAACATATGGCCCAATTAGCGCAAACAACGTATCGTATACATTGGTTTCCACGCTCATCAGGAAAAGAGGAACAATGGCAACGTGGACCGGGATAGCCATCCCCGCTATAATCAGGCCCAGTGCGCCGGAAGCGCCTTTAAATCCCACACGTATCAGGGAAAAGGACGCCATGGCAGATACAAGAAGCACCAATACAACGCTGATTGCCACAACGATCAAAGAATTCAGTAAATACTGAAAAAAGTTCCCGGATAAAACCTCTGCATAATTTTCAAAATGAAATACTTCTGGTAACTGGTATACCGGAATAGAATATAAATCCTGGCTGCTTTTCAAACTGGTTATAATCATAAAAAGAAAGGGAATGACACATACTGCCAGGACAATAAGCAGGCAAAGCCCTTTAAACAAAGACGATAGACGAAATCTTTTTCGTTTCATTTAAGTGCACCTCGCTTATTACTGATCCGGCGCGGCAGCCAGTTGGTAAGCGCAGAAAACACCATGACAATGATAAACAGCGCCATTGCAATTGTTGTGCCGTACCCCATATTGCTGCTGGTAAAGGCCGTCTTATACATATAGGTGGCCATAAGCTCTGTTGAGCCGCTCGGCCCGCCATTTGTTAGAACATAGATCAGATCAAAGTATTTTAACGAACCAATCAATGAAAGAACCATGGCCGTAAAAATATTATTTTTTAACATTGGAATCGCTATATGGATATAATATCTGAAACGATTGCACCCGTCTATCTGGGCATACTCTTTCACATCCTCAGGAATTGTAGACAGTGCGGAAACAAACAATACCATATAAAATGGCGTATACTGCCAACAAATAACCAAGATTACCGTAAACAACGCGGTTGATTGTGAACCCAATAGATCAGGCGAAACCATCCCTAACTGCTTTGCAATGGCCGCTACTACGCCAAAATTCGGATCCAGCATATAAGTAAACAAAATACCTATAGCAACGGACGACATCAGCATAGGAAGGAAAAAGGCCGTTTTAAAAAATTTGGAAAACAGCTTTGTTTCCGTAAGCAAAATGGCAATAACCATACCCAGCGGCAGCTGAATAGCAATGGAACCAATTACAACATAAATATTATTTAAAAATGCCGTTGCAAATTTGGGATCCTGAATCAGGTTGATCCAGTTATCCAGACCGACAAACTTTTTGACTGCATCCAAACCGTTCCAGTCAAACATGCTGATATAAAAAGAGTTACAAATCGGATATACAATATAAACCCCAATGAGCACTGCTGCCGGCAGCAAAAACAAGCAATTTACAATGATTTTTTCTTTATCTGCCCGTCGTTTTTTCAATGTTCGAGCAGATGATTGTGCTTTGGGCAACACAGCCGCCTCCTTTTTCCAAGCTTTCTTTGATGGAAAACTGGCTACTTCGGTGATTAAAGCGCTGTGCCAGCGAAAGTAGAATAAAGATTTCGCTGGCACAGGTTCATGATCGGACTAAGCTTTATTCATTTAAATACTCCTGGTATTTATCCTGTAATACAGTTGCTGCTTCCTCCGGAGTCATCTCCAAAGCATACGCCGCCTGGTTTGCATCCAGGAACGCATTTGCAACTTCCGCAGTAAAGTACTGGTCATACCAAAGTTGTACATATTCCGCGTTACTTACCAAATCAAGAATTTCCTGATTAATCGGATCCGTTACAGTAATATCCTTCAAGGGAGGAATCTTACCCGCCGCAATTCTTTCTTCTACAGACTGGTCGTCAATAAAATACTGAATCAGCTTAAAAGCAATGTCCGGATTTTCACATGCATTGGAAATGCTGTAGAAGTTGTCGCCCAAGGTACCAATAACGTCTACATCGTTGCCTTTACCGCCCTCAATTGTCGGGAAGGTAAAGATACCCATACGCTCATAGAATTCAGGATTTTCCTGTTGGATCAATTGTACTTCCCAGGTACCGTTCATATACATGGCGGCCTGTCCGGAATACAGTAACTGCTTGGGCTGGCCTGCATCTGTATCAAGCGTATTGTACCCATTGTTGAAATAGCCCTTCTCTATCATATCCTGCAGCATTTCGTACGCCTGCACAAAGGATTCAGAGTTAAATGCACCACCTGCATCTTCAGCTGCGGCAATAAAATCTTCAGAGCCGCCAAGACGAAGCGCCAACCACATGTAATACTGCTGGCCGGGCCACTTAAACTTATTGCCCAATGCAAATGGAGAAATACCTGCATTTTTAAAGGTTTCGCATGCTTCCATCAATTCGTCGTAGGTTTCCGGAACTTCTACATTGTATTTCTTAAACAGCTCTTTATCATAGAAGAACACGCCTACCGTTGTGTTTTCAACCGGAACACCCCAAATTTTGTCCTGATAAGTCGCCTGGCTAAGAGCGCCTTCCAGGAAACGGTCCTTGTAATTGTCTTCCTCCATATACGGGGTCAGATCAATTACCTTTTCAGCATCCGCATAGGTAAAGAGTTTGCCGCCGCCCCATGTAATAAACACATCCGGTGGATTGTCAGAGGCCATAGCCGGTGCAAGCTTGGTTTCATACGCATCGGAGGCTACCGGAACATCTTCAATCGTTACGTTGGGATATTCTTCATTAAAGCGTGCAATTGCGTCGGTAAGCAGCTTATGTTGCCCTTCATCTGTAGCGACATGCCACAATGTCAGCGTGATTTCCTCATCTTCCCCTCCGCCGGACGACTGCCCGGAAGTCTGGTCGGACGATGTGCCTCCTCCGCCGTTATTGCAGCCGGCAAACACAGCTACAAGCAATAGTGCGGATAGCAAAACTGCAATAATCTTGTTTCTTTTCATGACTTTTTAATACTCCTTTCTTTTTCTGCAAAGTTCCCGGTTTATCAGCATTTTAGCGGCGCGGCAATTCTGCTTTTGCTTCTATAATTTGCGGATAACCTCGCCTTTTAAGCTCCTCCACGCACCGGGAGTCATTGCCTTCATCCGTTATGATATAGTCGACTTTTCCCAAATCTGTAACATGCGCAAGCGTGACCTTGTCAAATTTAGAATGGTCTGCCAATACAAAAACTTTTTGCGAATGTTCAATGACAAAACGGTCAATGTCCACTTCGATCTGATTTGGAGTCGAAATCCCGTTTTCCAAAGATATGGAGTCTGCCCCGATAAACGCTTTATTGAAATGGATGCCTTCTAAAAACCGCAGAGATTGCGGCCCCACGATGGACCCGGTATAGGGCCTTACAATCCCGCCAACCATTTGCACTTCCAACCCAGGATTGTTATACAACTCCGCTGCAACCGGTACGGAAGTTGTTGTTACAATTAAATTGACGCGGTTTTTCAGCTGCTTTGCAACCTCAAGTATGGTTGTTCCGTTGCCCAGCAAAATTACATCTCTCTCCCGGATATACTCCAGCGCTTTTTTTGCTATGGCTTTTTTCTCCGATATTTGCAAATAGCGTCTGGACCGCACATCTTCATCAAACTGCCAGTCTGGGGCAAGCATCACACCCTTATAGGTACGGGTAACCATTCCTTTTTCCTCCATGTCCTGCAGTTGTCTGCGCACACTGGAGGGGGTGATCCCAAACATTTCAGAAATTTCATCAATCGACAGCTTTTGCTGCTGCTGCAGCATTTCTAAAATCTTTTGTTCTCTTTTTACTATGACATCAACAGAAACTCGCATGTATAAAACGCTCCTTTTACTAATATTGTGCTATTCAATTATACTATATTCACACATAACGCGCAATAATTTTTCAATATGAGCGTTTATACATTTTTATTTATTTTTGGAACTGCGGTAAATGCTCAATATTTGCTTCAATCAATTCACGCATACATTGTTCACCAAGTTCAAGGTCATAGCAGTTGGGATCATTTGCAAATACAGCCATCACTTTGTCGAAATCGCCTTCCATAGCGGCTTCTACTAAAAGATCCTGACTAAGCGCATGGCGGACAATACAAGGGGCGATTTCTCTGGGAAGATGCCCTACGCCGATAGGATGGTAACCGCCGCCATCGACCAATACTGGTATCTCAACCACGACATCGTCCGGAATATCTGCAATATAGCCCTTATTGGGAATATTGATATGGAAAATTTTCGGCGTGTTGGTACGCATGGCAATTTCAATATCGTTAAGCTGGCTTTCTTCCCACGTTTTCCCAACCTTAAACATATCATAATCCAAAGGCATTTTATACTCCGACATAGCCCTAATCTTCTCTGCAAACGGTTTATATGTGGCCAAAAGTTTGCGGATATACACCTGATCCATATCATGCCGTTTTCTCTGATCCGGCGTAGACGTAAACCATTGCGGGTAAAACTCGCCAATATGGCCGTCGCCCGGGCCCGGGAAATAGCCTATCTTTGCACACATGGCTACGCACAGGGAAAGTTCATTAAAGTGTGCAGAATTTTCAGGCATCTTCTTGGATATTTCATCCATTGCCGCAGTTACTTCGTTAAAGGTCTTGCCCTTAAACATATCGCGGCATTTTGCACGCAGCTTTGGATAGAGATCTTCGCACCCCCTGCGCAGTTGCAACAGGAAATGGCCGTGGTTCATGCCAGCTGCAATAAAGCTGATATCGCCGTTATCTTTTTCCCCCAAAACTTCCAGTGCAAAGCCCTTGGTCAACTCCCCGCCTATGCACAGACCCGTACACTTCATATTGGTGTATTTATATACCGCCTGCGTCATGGGTGACATTGGGTTTGTGTAATTATAAATGCGTGCATTTGGGCAAAGACGCTCTGCATCTTTTGCAATTTCCACCGCCACGGGAACATGCCGCAAAGCCCTGGATATACCACCAGGCCCGAGTGTTTCGCCGTCGGATTGTACATAACCGTATTTTGTAGGAATTTCATTATCCTTTAAAAACGCCTCATGCGAACCCACAGCAAAACACATAATGATTATATCAGCGCCGGGAAAAGCTGTTTCCCTGCTGGTATGCGCTGTAAAGTTAATATCCAGATCCTTTTCCTTGTTCAGGCGGAGCAAAAGATTATGCATGATTGTCAAACGCTCTTCATGAATGTCTACCAGGGCAATTTCACCGCCGCGGTAATAAGGGTCTGCAATAAAAGTAGCCACCAATGTTGGTGTAAACGCCATGCTGCCTGCTCCGATAATAACAACCTTTGCCATAGATACACATCCTCCCTTTAATCTGAAAAACTCAACCTATAAAATCCATAGACGGACATTCCGCCGTTCGCTTGTCTACCATAATCAATGTATCCGGGTGCTCCTGTACAAACGTGCAAGGATATTTGGCAGTGGGTTCATGAAAACACATAATACGTAAAATGGTTTTCTTCCAATCTGCTCCATCAGATACAAGATAAATCTTCTTTGCAGATAATATCTGTTTAAATCCAATTGTGATTCCACACGGAGGAATCTGCCTTGTATTGCCGCCCGTCGACCGATAAGAATGCATGATAAAGGTTTCATCATTGGTATATACAATCCGTGAACAGCCCTGTTTATACTGCTCAGCCGAAACCTCATACCAGCGGCTTGGCACCGGCTCATTATAGGCGATATGCCCTGTAAAACCAAAGCCTCCTATTAAAATATCAATGCCACCATTTTCTTCAATCATACGGTCCATGTGGTCAATACACAGTGGATTGTGAAAATGCATATTCTTTTCTTCCGGGCGCAGCTCCTGCGGCAGTTTATCAAAGAACTCCCGTTTAAGCCAGCTTTCCAGATTAAACGGATGATTTGCCGGAAGCTTTCTTCCCTGCCAGTCAAGCCATTCGTCTACCTGATAGTGAATGGTATTTTTCCAGGAAACATTTTCCTGCTTTGTCATTTCAACCATCAACGGATAATTTTTCTTGGGTCCCACCGGCCATGCAATACGCGTTTTAAGCCCCTTTGCATTGTTACTTTTGACCGCATCAACTACCCTGCGCGCCAGATCATAAAACATATCGGAAGCCTGGTCAAATATTTTGATCGGCACCCTGGAACGTTCCGGTAGCTCTTCAACCGGAACCAACAACATTTCGTTCCAGGTATATTCGGTTTTACACTTTTCCACGACTTTTCCTCCTTTGCACAATGATATAATAAAATTATATAAACTGGAAAATGTGTTACAACAATTCCTGTAAAGTAGGATAAGAAGGCCAAACCTGCGCCCTGGTCACAGAAACAGACGCCGCCCTGACGGCAAATTTAACAGACGCCAGAAGGCTCTTCCCCTGCGCCAGGCAATAGGCGACCGCCGCGTTAAAGCAATCCCCCGCCCCCGAAGTGTCTACTACTTTAACCTTTGGGCAAGAAACCCGGTGAACGCCGCCGCTTTGTTCAATGACCATCGCGCCATCTCCGCCCAGCGTTATAACTGTACTCCAGGGCAGGGCGCGTTCAACATATGCCTGCGCAAGCGCTTCATACGTCATAGGCGTTTGCGGATCAATCCCCAAAAGCAATTTGGATTCCGGCTCGTTTGGCGTTAAAATATCTATACAGCGAATTTGCTCAAGCCGCAACTGATCCGCCGGCGCCGGGTTAAGTATGGCAATTTTTCCCGCCTCTTTTGCAAGCTGGCATGCATAAAGCGCTGCATCAGCCGGTATTTCCAATTGCGTCAACAAAACAGAGCAGCTTTCTATGCTGGCCTTTGCCGCATCTACATGCATACGACACATATCCGGCAAAACGCCTGGGTCGGTTGCTCCAATAATTTGCCCCTGCGGATCTATAAATGCAAGACCCATTGCGGTCTTCCCTCCGGGGATCACTGCTACATACTGCAGGTTTACACCGTTTTCTTTAAAATAGTCTTGAAATTTCCGGCCAGCTGCATCATCACCAATAACTCCCACAAAATCGACTAACGCCCCGAACCTTGCCAACGCCAGCGCCTGGTTGGAACCTTTTCCGCCGTCAAGGGTTTCGGAAAAGTAATCCCCCATTATAAATTCGCCCCTAGTAGGCAATCGCGGGCAGTGCATTAAATACGCAGATGTATGCGACCCCACTACCGTAATATGCTTCATTGGCAATCCTCTTTTCTATCTTTTATCTATATTATACGCGTAAAATTCGCAAAGTCAATACTTTTACGCGTATTTTTTAAAAATAATTTTTCTATTTTAAAAAAATGCGCGTTTTTTCAATAATTTATAGCTAATTTTCAGCTTTTTCTTTTCTTTTAAAAAATATATGCGCATTACACTTGAAAAAAGTTTCTTTTCTCTATATACTAATAAATAAGGAAATCAAAAGGAGTGTGATTTTATGCACTATATAGTAGGATTGGACATTGGCGGCACAAAATGCGCTGTTATCCTTGCAACTGTAGGATTGGAAATTCAAATTATGGACCGTCTTTCATTTGCATCTCTTGCAGAAGAGGGGTTTGAGCAGCTTTGGGCACGCATTTTGGAAAATATGGAGAAAATTGTTAAGAAAAACGCTATGCGCTTTTCACAGGTTACAGCCATTGGCATCAGTTGCGGCGGTCCTCTTGACAGTAAAAGAGGGGTAATTTTATCTCCGCCAAATCTTCCGGGTTGGGACAACATTCCTATTACAGCTTTATTGCAGGAAAAATTTGGCGTTCCTGCCTTTTTACAAAATGACGCCAACGCAGGCGCGCTGGCAGAATGGTTGCTGGGCGCTGGAAAGGGCTGCGAACACATGCTGTTCCTTACTATGGGAACAGGATTTGGATGCGGTGTTATTTCACACGGAAGACTGATAACCGGCACAAATGACCTTGCCGGAGAGGTTGGGCATGTGAGGCTTGCAAAGGAAGGGCCCGTTGGATTTGGAAAGGCTGGGTCAGCGGAGGGTTTTTGCGGTGGGCAAGGCATTGCAAAGCTGATGGGCGCTTATACGCAGCAGCGTCTGCAACAGGGCTTTCCACCGCGCTGGGTACAGGATGGGCACCGTTTACCCACGGCATACAGCGCCAGGCTTTTAGGCGCTTATGCCGCGCAAAACGATCCGGATGCTTTAGCCTTATGGGAAATAGTCGGTGAAAAGCTTGGCAGTGTTTTATCTATATTAATAGACCTTTTTAACCCTTCACGCATTGTAATCGGCAGTATTTTTACCAGATGCGAAAAATTTTTACGCCCATCTATGGAAAAAATTATACAGCGGGAAGCAATTTCCAGCGCTCGAGAGATATGTGAAATTTGTCCGGCTGACACGGGCGAGCAGATTGGAGATTTTTCCAGTATTTTATCTGCCTGCTATGCAATGGGTCTGCTGCCTGTTGCACGTGTTCCGTTTAAGGAAGGCGTATCTCAACAGTTTTCACACCTGTTTGCACGCTATCCTCTTTTTAAACCGTTGGCTTCCAATATAAAAGACGCCTTTTTCCTTTTGCGGCAAAGCTTTGCACAAGAAGGGAAACTTCTTATATGCGGAAACGGCGGGAGCGCAGCGGATGCAGATCACATTGCAGGCGAACTTATGAAAGGATTTTATCTTCCCCGCACGCTGACGGGAGATTTGCACGATCGTGCTGTCCGGGCATTTAAGCTGCACGCAAACGCAGAAATCCCCCTGCAAGGGGCGCTTCCCGCGATTGCGCTTTCGGGCGGCAACGCGCTTGCAACCGCTTTTTGTAATGATGTAGATCCACAATATGTTTACGCCCAGCAGGTATTGGGCTACGGAAAAAAAGGAGACGTTTGCCTACTGATCAGCACCTCCGGCAATTCCACAAACATTGTGTATGCAGCAAAGCTTGCGCAGCAACTTGGGATTCGAACGATTGCCCTTACCGGACCGCATAAAAGCAGTCTTTCAAAAATCTGCGATGTAGCAATCACCTGTCCCGGCAAAAGCACCGCAGATATACAGGAACTGCATTTACCCATCTATCACACGCTCTGCGCCATGCTTGAAGCACACTTCTTTTCTTAACGCCGCCTTTTGACTAAACCTTTATACAAAAAACAGCCTGCAAACCTTATATAGGTTTGCAGGCTGTTTTCCGTTATTTGAAAAAAGCAATTAAGCACGCTGGAGGCGGAGGTCCAAACACCACGCCTGCCCTCTTAAATGAACCGGCAAGGGGAGGACAAACATCTTTTGATAAAACCTTCTTAACGGGCGAGAAAATCCTGCTGCACTGATATTAATCTCCCAAAAGCGCCGCCATCCAACTGGTTGTCGGCATCCAGGAGCGATCGCTGTACTGCGCTCCGGCTACCTTATCGAGATTTGTCACATTGATACCGCCTACGGAAACCATTTCCTGTGTAACCAGATTGGCGGGCAATTCCAGCCAATTGCTGACTTTCCCGGTCAAAGGATCGACAATCTTGTCATATTCTTCTGCCAGCTCCAAAGCCAACACTCGCATCCCAAACTCGCCGTTATAGCTCCAATTGGTAGTAGCACAAGCCTTCCAGGGAGAGTCCTTCATGGCCATCTTGTCAATATCTGCATCGCAGATATCCACACTCACCATGGGAATATCATAGCCTCCCTCTGTCAGGGCTGTATATACACCGCTGGCGTACAGATCGTAACAGCACCAGACGGCGTCAATTTTACCTTCTTCGTATTCAGCCAGCACAGCAGCGGTAACATCACTCATGGATGCTTCGGCATGCTCATAATTGGAAGGGCCAATGGTTTCGACCGTCCGTATAAGTCCCTGCTGCTCATATTTCTCATATCCTTCCTGCCGGTGGTCAAAGGAAGAAAGAAAGCCCGGCCCTACCCAAACTTTCAGAATATCGACCGGCTCTCCCGCTGCTACTTTATCAGGATACAGGGTATTGCAGATATAATCCAGCAGCAGCTCTGCAAGCCGGGCATCCTGCTGAAAAAACTGCGTAGTGCCCTCTATTTTCTGCGTCTGCCCGTTGCTGTCTTGAAAAAGAGTGTCAAAGGCGACGATTTTCAGATCGGGATATTGCTGTAAAAGCTCTGTAAGAAAGGCATATGTGTAATCCTGCCCACCATGGCTGAGCAGTAAACCGTCGTAGCCGTCGGCAGCGCATTGGGAAATTGTCTCCTGCCACCGGGCGTCTGAGCCGTTACAGAAAAAAGCTTTGAATTCCATGCCAAGACTCTCGGCGGTTTTCTGTGCGGAATCAGACCACATCTGAAAAATGTCCGACGGCGCCATCTGCATAATATAGGCCACTTTTTTTCCTTTTACAGGGGAGGCTGCATCAGGCGCCGGATCGTTATTTGAAGTGCAGCCCGCTATGGAAAACAGCAAAACCGCCGCTGTAAGCAAGGCAACTAATTTTTTCATTATGAGAGCTCCTTCTCATCTGTGGGCACGCAGCCGCTGATTTTTTCTTTCACCGGCTTTAACCACATACAACACCGTGCAGACCAAGGCAAACGCAATACCTATAGGATAAGAAATATCTTGAGAAAGCCGGAAACCTTCCTCGGCCATCAGGATATAGGTACTGGACACGCCGGACATAAAAGCGGCGGGTATTGCGCATATCACAGAATACCACCATTTTTTTGCGTTTCTTGCCAGATATATGGCGGCCGCCCACAGGGTAATCATGGCCAGCGTTTGGTTGCTCCAGGAAAAATAGCGCCAAATTACATCAAAGTCCAGCTGCGTCAATATCGCGCCTGCTGCGAGCAATGGAATGGTAATAACCAGCCTTTTTCTCATCTTTGACTGGTCAATTTTAAACCAGTCTGCAATTGTCAGCCGGGCGCTGCGAAAAGCCGTGTCACCCGAAGAAACCGGACAGGCTACAACGCCGACAATCGCCAGCGCGCCTCCTGCAATACCCAGCAGTGACACGGAAATATCGTATACCACGCCGGACTGCCCCAGCTCCGCCAAAGCGTTTTGCAAGCCGCCCGTGGCCCCGTAAAAAGCAACGCCCGCCGCTGCCCAAACAAGCGCAATGACGCTCTCTGCAATCATTGCACCGTAAAACACCTTGCGCCCGTCTTTTTCCTGCTTCAGGCAACGCGCCATCATGGGTGACTGGGTTGCATGAAATCCGGATACCGCACCACAGGCCACAGTAATGAACATAAACGGCCAGACCGGCTGTCCTTCCGGATGCAGATTTTCAAACGTCATTTCAGGGAGCTGATAGCCCCCGGCTATCAGTCCGCCAATAATGCCTATCGCCATTGCCAGCAGCACCGCGCCGAAGATAGGGTACAGTTTGCCAATCAGCTTATCAATTGGAAGCAAAGTCGCCAGAAAATAATAGAGCAAAATGACTACGATCCAAAAGGTTGTATTCATCCAATCTGGCGTCAACCGGGCAAGCAATGCCGCCGGACTGGTGGTAAACACCGTACCAACCAGGATTAAAAGAACCACCGAAAACACGCGCATGATCTGTTTTGCAATTTTCCCCAGATATTTCCCTACCATTTCCGACACAGACGCGCCGTTTAAACGCACAGAAATCATACCGCTCATATAGTCGTGCACCGCGCCGCCCAGAATGGAGCCGAACACAATCCATAAAAATACCACAGGTCCAAATACTGCGCCCATTAGCGCACCAAAGATAGGGCCTGTACCTGCTATATTTAATAATTGTATAAGAAATATCCGCCAGGTTTTCATGGGAACGTAGTCTACCCCGTCGGGGTGATCTACAGCCGGTGTTGGCCGGTCATCCGGACGAAATATTTTTTCTGTGAGCTTCCCATACAGAAAATACCCACCGATGAGAAGAACAATTGCACAAACAAACGTGAGCATTTGTATCCATCACCCTTTCGTCTTCTATTATCGGGCTGTAAACACAGCTTTTGCACCTAAACGGCAATGATCGCCCTGCCAAATGACATCTTGCATTCTGGCCGGCATACAGCCGTGCCATTCACAAACAGCTTAAATTTATCATTTACATGCGGGCTTACCATCCTCTTTTGATGGTAAGAATGTTAATCCCGTTGTGATATTTATAGGACACAGCATCCATGCTTTTTTTCGATAGGAATGCCCAGTCCTCCGATCTCCCGTTCCTCGGCGGACAAGGTGGTGTCTGCCTCCTCTCTGGAAAGCGGAGCAGAGGGCTTGCCGTGATCCAGAAACTGAATGGTCACCTGCAAAGGGGCGTTGCCCACTGTACAAGCCTCTCCCATTTTCGGATGATAGGCGTAACGAGCCATGTTGACATAAATCTCTTCCACTGCCACCTGATTCTGCATTGCAGCCTTCATGGGACAATCTGCCGCTTCCAGCTCGGCGGAGATAAAAGCCTGAACGGTTTCCAGCTTCTCCAGTGTTGCAGGTAACGTTAAGTTTTTCATCTCTCCCACCTCATCCCTTAATTTGCAGAGCCAACATGGTAATATCATCAAATTGAGGTGCTTCTCCTACAAACCGGTCGACGTCATCCTTAACCGCATGTAAAAGCTCCTTTGGCGTTCCGTCCGAAGCACGATTTAAAGCAGCCAGCATCCGTCCAGTGCCATATAAGGTATTGGCCGCATCGGTAGCCTCGGCTACCCCATCGGTATAGATAAACAGCATGTCTCCCTTGTGCAGTTCCAGGTTATATTCCCGATAGCGGGCATTTTCCATTCCCGCCAGTACAAAACCAGATTTTTCTTTATACAGGGCAAACTCTCCGTTTGCCCGTTTGATCGCCGGAAACTCGTGTCCGGCATTTGCAACTTTCAGCCTGCCTGTGGAGATTTCATAAATCCCCAGCCAGACCGTAACAAACATTTCCGCTTCGTTGTTTTCACACAGCTGGTTGTTCACCGTTTCCAGTACTGCCCGGGGTGACAAGCCGCTCTGCGCTGCGTTTTTCAGCAATGTTTTTGCAATAACCATAAACAATGCCGCCGGTATACCCTTTCCCGACACATCTGCCATAACCAGCGCCAGATGATCCGCATCTGTCAGAAAGAAGTCATAAAAGTCTCCTCCCACCTCTCTGGCAGGGTTCATGGCGGCATAGATATCAAATTCCTTTCGCTCCGGGAACGCAGGAAAAATACAGGGTAACATGGACGCCTGAATCTGAGTGGCCACATGCAGTTCCGCACCTATACGCTGCTTTTCCCGGTTGTCTGCTTCCTGTCGGCGCAACAGATTATGTGTACGCTTGGACAGGGTAATACCGATCAGATACACTACTACCAGAATAGCTGCCCGGGGAATGTAATAAAAATTAAATACCCGCAGTAAAAGATTATCCCCCGCTGCTATTGCATCCGAAATAAACGCCGCCCGCATGGTAATTCCCTCCAGCACTTCGCTGCTGCGCATCATGTTGGCGTCCCATACACCGTAGTACAGGCCAATATATACCGCACAAAGCATGCACAGCAGCACACCTGCCAGCGTGAAATGGGTGAAGCGGGGGGAATAATAGTGGCAGGATACAATAACAGGACAGGCCCAGGCCAGCACCAGCTGAATGGTCAAGGTGGAGGACAGTGTGCCGATCCCCAACAGAAAACAGCCCATGATAACATATTTGAGCATCCATTGTCTGCGTTTCCACACCCGTACCAGCAGAGAAGGCAATAAAAACAGCAAAACACCGGTGGGCATAGCCAGGTTCATCAGTAGTTTATCTACAATAAAAAAGCCAAAGATATTCAGCGCCCACATGAATAACGCCACACCAGCCGCCACCGCAAGGCAAAAAGCCGTATAACGGTTGGCGTTTTTCTCATTCACCTGAAAAATAGTTTGATCTTTGCCGGTACGCACTGGCCTGCCACCCCTTTTTCATGATCAACCTAGTTGAAAACACTCTGTCATTTAGAATATCTGTTTACAACGTTTGTTTCTTATACGGTTGCCGGTTACCCAGAGACCGGGAGAGTTATCAGTCTCCAATATCGGTATGTCCCTGCTCAAATTCCCATTGCAGCCCATATTTGTCAATAAAATAAAAATATCGCACACCGCTTAGAATTTTAGCCGTCTGTACATTCCGCGCATCGCTTTGCATGTTCTGGTCAAAAAAGTGCACTTCAGAAGGGCTGGTTTCGCTGATCTGAAATACACGGTAATCCTCCGTCTGATTGATCAATTGCGTATCAGGCATAGCTTTAATATGTAAAAACGCCTCTTCAATATTGGTAATTTTCAGCGCCACGTGCCGGGCTCCACTGACGTCGTTGGCGGCAAACAACACCGGTTCTTTTCGCCCCTCCGGATAATGATACTGCATCAGCTCCAGTGTCAGTTTTGTCCCTGGAACATTGACAAAGGCAATGGAAACATCTCCCTGCGCCGCCTCATGAATAAAGCCGCCGGCCTTAAAAAAGCCTTCATTCTTCCAGTGGGATAAATAGTGGTCTGGCACAACGCCCAGCAGCTTTTGATAGTAGTCCACCGCCTCCATCATGTCGTCTACAAAGATGCACACATGCGACAATCCGGTGAATTTTGGCATGGCGGCCTGTACAGGAGGAGAAAATTGTTTTTTAACCACCAGCTCTACCCAATGGTTTTTCATTGAGACTACAATGTCGTCCGCCAATCCAATCAGAATGGATTTCTCCACACCCTCCATCTCCGCCTGTTTTTGCTCTTTAGACTGGCTCTTTTCATACTCTGTCAGCGACCATACCGGCGCCATATTCCGTATGGAAGGCATTCCGGTGGGCATGCCTTCCATAAACCCGGTACTCATAGACATATAAAATTTAGGGTGATCCTCTCTGCTGAGCATCCCCGCCAGCAGGGCGCTGATCTTGTTCTTCAGTCCCTTCACGGGTGCGTTTACTTTTGCTTTGGAAGCCGCTATAAAGGCGGCCTTTGCTTCCTCCTCTATGGGAGCCGTGGCAGTCAGGTGCAATTGGCAGGCAGCTCCTTCCCATTCCATCCACAAAGCGCCCTTGCAGTTGGCCAGTATGTCTGTGGTCATAGAAATCATTTCCTCTGTCAGTAAACGCAGCATATTGGTTTGTTCCCGATCAAATCCCGCCTGCGCAGAAGCATGCTCCACCTCCTGCAGCGCCTCCACAGCGCAGGACAGATTGTTTGACAGCTTAATTTCTTTTGATTTCATGTTTGATTCCTTTCTAATTTTTTAAGATAATTTTATTCCCAGGCTCTATAGGATCCAATATCCGTTATATTGCAGAATTCATCTATTCTCGGTCTATGGCCGCTTTACACCCCTCCTTTTTTGTACGGCTTTCTTCCTTTTCAACAATTCCGCCAGAAAGCGCTGTTGTCATAGAGCCTTACAGTGAATCATTCCGGTTCCTGTTTTAGATTCCGCTTTCTGTAAATTTTGTAGCACAGAATACATATTCCTGTCAACAGCAGAGGAATCAGACAGCCCCAAAACCGGTACGCTCTTTCCTCTGCTTCTATTAGAAGATTGAAAGTGCCGTGAACCATTATGGCTGTACAAAGGAAACCGAAAAAACTGACGGTGGCAAATTTTTTCCTTTTATAAAGCAAACAAACGCCAATTCCGGCAATCATGGTGCACAACGGGTGCAGAACTCCGGTAGCCAAACCACGGACAATGGAAAAAAGCAGGCTCTCCGAGCCATATGTAACCAAGTAACTGCAATTTTCCAAAACAGCAAAGCCAAGCCCGATTTCTACGGCAACGGTTATCACCTGTTTTCTGTTTTGTGCAAATGCTTCTGCAAAAAATAAAACAGGAAACATTTTTAACAGTTCCTCCACAATGGGCGTAAGATTCTGTACAGCCTCGCTTCCCGTCATTTGGAAAAGCATCGTAAAACAGGAATTGATGTATCCGGCAAGGAGCGCCGCGCCAAACCCCGCCAACAATGAAAGCAAATGGCGTCGTTCCTCCTTTTCCATAACAAAACAAAAAACAAATAATGGTGAAGCCAGTGCAATAAAAATATGTTCTATTTCTATCATAAATGTACCTCATTTTGTCTTAAAGCTTCTTTGCGCCTTCTACTTTGCTTCTTGTCTGGATTGTAACCGCATAAATACAAAAGACAGATACCAGATAACAAGCTATAAATAAAATTTGGTTTCCCAACACGCCTGCAATCGCTTCAATCACCATTGCTACAGCTCCCACAAGTAAAAATACCTGCAGCCTTTTTTTTAAAGCGCTCTTTTGGTTTTTGCAGCTCTCAGGCAAACGGTAAAGACAAAATTCGGCGGCAACCAGAAAACAAATGGCGCCCAGCATGGCAATCAGGTCCATCTCCAAGCCATCATTTTCAATCCCATTGACTGCCCGGTTTAAAAGCGCATAAAAATTTTTCATAAAATAACACACGGTATATCCCAGTAGCATTTGTAAAAGCATACTGTCCCGCTGCCGCAGCACGTTTTGGAATGCAAGGAAAACCGGTACCAGCAGCAGTGCGGCGCATAAAAGCATCATCTCAAATGTCAGCATATCACTCGCCCTTTAAACCTGTATTTTTGGCAGCCGCCCTTCTTCTTTTAATTATGACAAATATCACACCGGCAATAATCAGGACAACCACAACAATGGCCGCAATCCACCCGGGGTTATCTCCGGAAAACATAGACGCCGCGAAAGTTTCCGCATCATTATTGTGGATGGAAACGCGAATAAACGGAGTGGACTTTAAATCGCTGTTTTTAATCTGCTTCGCACTGGCAGACGGTGCATCAAAATAATAATAACCGTCTTCCTCATCCTCTGAAATCACATATTTAACATATACCGTACCTGCTTCTTTGGCTTTCAGCCTCTGGTTATTTCCGCCGTCGACGACCAGTTCCGCCACATCCGAGCTCTCTATTTCATTTCCTTTTGCGTCAGTCAGAATCCAATGCCCTTTCGTGGCATCAAAATCCGGATATTGTGTCGCGCCATCCTCAAAAAAGCCCTGCAGCGTATACCCGGAAAAGGCCAAATCCTTTCCCACTGTTATATTTTCTGTAGTAACGGCTCTTTTCAACAGCGAATCTTTATAAACCTTTATACTTTTTAATGGGTTGGTGACCACGGGGTCAGAGCTATGGTATTCTGTGACAATCTCTTTTCCTGTCATCGTTGCGCCAACGGTGCTCATCGTATGGCATTTATTATTCAAATTGTCGATGAGTGATTCTATTCCATACGATTGTTTCTTAATCTCAGCCCAGTTCAGCACCCTGGAACGTGTTTCTGTACTGCTCTCACCAGCTTTTTTCTTTGTTTGAAGAGTATATGCTTTCTTTTCAATGTTATTGTTGCCGTCTTTTTTATATGTGTCATACCGATTTTTCAACGCAGCAATAGAATCATCTGTCGTTCCGTTTGGCTCATTGTTCTGATTAACCGCACCAAAAACAGTAGAAAACGTCGCTTGCTCGTAACCTTTCACATCCAACATCGCAGCGTTGTCATCGTAAAATCCCCCGCGGATCGCCACAACAGCAGTTTTATATTTTACAGCGACCGCCTGCTTATAATCAATGGAAATATTTTTTTCAGATACATTTTTGCTGACAGAAACAGTAGAATATGCCGGCACAGGATAGCTGATAGAGGAAGTGGACGTTTCCTCTTTTCCATTCTCTTCTGCCGAGCCATAGGCTTTTTCGTACATTTCTTCAAAGCTGAAACCTAAAGATAATTCACCCTGCACCTTACTTGAATCATTCCCAAAATGGATCATTGCACCAATTTCCTGCCCATAGGTTGCTCCGCTGGTCTCTTCAAAACTATTGCTAAGCGCTTGGGAATACGTTACTTCATTGCCAACCTCCATTGTCATCTCCTGGCCGGAGTCATTGCTCAAAGTGGTAACGGCGATTCCCTGACTTGTGTTCGTCGCCAGTCTAAAGCCGTCGCAGCTTGCTACTTCTTCGCTGGTACTTTGCAGCATTTCCTGCATGGGTGTTGAAAAATAAACGGCGTCTTCATCCTTGATCGGGCAAAATTCCAAATCATAAAAAACCAGGCCAAAAACATTATAATGATATTTATGTGTGCCGCCGTATTTTTCCAGGTTGCCCACAAAATCATACAGAACCAGCCTGTTGCTGTCATCGTCCAATATTGGAACATTACTGTATTTTTGAATATTTGACGCATTAATCTTTCCGTTTCTTAAATAAACAGGTATGTTATACATGGCGTCTTTTGCATCCGAAAGGGAATAACCCACCTGAAGCCCGGTCCGATAGCTGCTGTCTTTTTTTCGTGAACCTTTGATTATTCCTTCGTCGGTTTTGCACAGCTCGCTGACCATATCAAAATACGTTGGCTTGCTGTTTCCCCAGCATTTACTGAAGGAGTCGCTGCCGTAAGGAGAGTAATTATTGTTGTCGCTTCCAATGATGTCATACGCCACCTTTGACCAGTTTTGCAGCGTATTGCCATATTGAATGGAAGCCTTCATCACGTCTTTCTCTGCCGTGGGGCGATTTTGCGCGTTCCCATTGCAGATGTCAAAATAGACTATCCCCGTCTCTTCATCCGTGTAGGATTTTGCATAACTATAGGGTATCTCCTTGGCCGCTGCAGTTGTTACGGAAAGTAACATGATCTGCGCACATACGGCAAATACCATGCCAATTGCCAGCAGCCGTCTTCTTATCCCACCAAATTTTTTTTGCCCCATTTTGTAATCCTCCTTATGTATGTTTTATTTTTTACCGTTCTTTTTTCCTTATATTTTGGACTTTTTACGAATTTCCCACCCCCTTTTTCACACAATCCGGGTGGTCATACCACCTCTGGCAGTATAACCGATTTTTTACAGCTATCCGGAGCGCTGATAAAATTTTGCTTTTCCATACCCTTTTGGGAACATCTTAGCATCCTCCTGCTTTGGCATTTCATAATAATTCTTCCTGTACAAATTTCTTTGTAATAAAGGCAGGTACGGCAACAGAAGCGTCAAACGCCTCTTACTCAATGGTGAGAATATCAATAAAACCGGTAATTTCGAATACCTCCATAATGGTTTCGTTTACATGGCGAATCACCATTTTCCCCTGCCTGTTCATCACCTTCTGGGCAGACAAAATAACCCGAAGGCCGGCAGAAGAGAGGTACTCCAGCGCTTGAAAATCCAAATTCAGCTCCTGCACACTGTTGACAGACTGTTTAAGCTCCGCTTCCAGCTGGGGCGCTGTGGTGGTGTCAAGGCGTCCGCTCAGAAAAATGTGCAGGGTAGAGCCTTCCACTGTTTTTTCAATGTTCATACTAAGACCTCCAAAAATTCTTTTCTTTATGGTTAAGCGCGTCCTGCCTTCCTTCCGTTTTGTTTTTCTTCGCCGACAAAGAACGCATATTCCATTTCTTCCTTCTGACAGAGAACAGACGCCAGATTCAAGTGCCCGATAACCTGGTCGGATATTTCTCGGACCTTTTCTTCGTCCACAAAAATAAGCATATAGACCAGTGTATCGTTCCCTCTGCTTACACCGTCTTCTGTGTATGCGCCATACGCACGGTGCTCGGTATACCCGTAACCGTAGCTTTCAATAACGCTCCGGATATAGGCCGATGCATCTTCCATGGCGATTTCCTGTTTACCGGTATCCGCATCATTTAAACCAAAATACACGTTATAGACCGTTTCGGTCATTTTTTCTGCTTTTTGAACACAGCCGGATAATAAGATTGTAGTAGATAACGCCACCGCCAGCAGCAGTACACCGGTTTTTTTCATACCTGTTCGGGTCATTTTGTTTACCTCTTTCTTTTTTAAAAAATGATTGTTATGGTATTAACGCCGCCATCATAACCATAGAAACTTTCTTTGGTCCTGGCAACAGCCAGTTTGATACTTAGTTCGTCCCCCTGTGTGAGAGGATCAAAGGGAACGCCCCGCCAGCGAATAACGGCTTCACACGCACTGCCGTCTTCATGGCAGGCGGCATCGAAGAACAGCGTCCAGCCGCCGCCGTCCGGAAGGTTCGGCAAAATAGCAGCAACACATAATTCCTCAAATATCTGCTGGTATTTCAAGGACTGCTGCGCTCCCAGCAGCTGCTTACGAGCAAAATTGTTTATTTCGGTCGCGGCGCCAATAAAATCAAACGTGCTTGCGTGTATTTCATAATGGAACGTTTTCAAACGCTTGACAAAAGCGCGGCACCGGTCGGTTTCTGGTTTTTCAAATACCTGCTGCGGTGTACCTTCCTCATAAATAATGCCTTCATCCATATAGAAAACCCTAGAGGAAACATCCCTTGCAAATTTCATTTCGTGTGTAACAATCAGCATGGTCAAACCTTGTTTGGCTAAATTGCGAATAACTGAAAGTACTTCGCCTACCATTGTGGGATCCAATGCGCTGGTAGGTTCGTCGAACAGCACAATTTCCGGTTGCATACCCAAGGTCCGGGCAATGGCGACGCGTTGTTTTTGCCCACCGGACAGTTCATCCGGGTAGTTCAGCGCCTTCTCTGCCAACCCCACGCTCCCAAGCAGCTGCATGCCCTGTGTATATGCCTGTTGCCGCGTACAGCCCAGAAGCTCCGTCGGCCCGAGCATAATGTTTTCAATCACGGTTAGATGCGCAAAAAGATTAAAATTTTGAAATACCATTCCCATACGACGGCGCACAGCATTTAATTGCGCCGCTTTGGCGCTGGTGACCTCTGTTCCAAGCACACAAATTTGCCCGTTTGTCGGTGTTTCCAGCCGATTAAGGCAGCGCAGCAGGGTGCTTTTTCCCGTACCGGAGGGACCAATAATAGAGATAACCTCTCCTTTATAGATTTCCGCGTTGACGTCGTTGAGGGGCGTTACATTGGAATAGACTTTTTTCAGGTGCGATATACTAATAACCGGTTCTTTTTCCTGTATGGCGGTTCTTTCCGTTTGTGGGTCTGCCTTTGCTTCCAGACCCGTAACCATTTCCTTTATCTTTTTTTTGTGGCGTTTGGGATCCATTTTCTTTTCCACTATTCCCAGCAGCAGAGTCAGCCCCCATGCCAGCAAAAAGTAGATGATTGCCGTCACAATCAGTGGGAAAAAGGCCTCAAAAGTACGGCTGCGGATGATGTCGGTCACTTTGGTCAGATCTTGCACTGCAATATATCCAACCACAGAGGTCATTTTCACCATAGAGATAAACTCACCCTTGTAAACAGGCAGGATATATCGT
This sequence comes from uncultured Oscillospiraceae bacterium, assembly GCA_900541975.1. Taxonomy (GTDB): domain Bacteria; phylum Bacillota; class Clostridia; order Oscillospirales; family Acutalibacteraceae; genus Scatavimonas; species Scatavimonas merdigallinarum. The sequence continues at coordinate 55,905 of UQLR01000015.1, forward strand.
GCTGCCTGGGGCGCAATAATTTTGGTAAAGGTTTTCACCCTGCCAAAACCGATTGCGGCGGCCGCCTCCCATTGTCCTGCATCCACAGCGTTAATTCCGGTGCGGATCATTTCAGACACATACACTGCAAAATTAATGGAAAAGGCAATAATGGCCACAAAAATACCGTCTATTGTAGTGCTGGCAAATATTACATAGAATAGGACCATCAGCAGCACCAGCACCGGAATCCCTTGGATCAGACGGATAAAAGCCGCTGTGATTCCAGCAGCTGTCCGGCTGCGGCTGCGGCGTATAAGACATAGCCCAAAACCCAGCGCCGTACCAAACAACGCCGAAAAAATGGAGATCACAAAGGTAACGCCCAACCCGGAAAGAATCATTTCCCACCGGTTTTCCTGAATAAAATTTTTATAAAAGCTGCCGGAGATTTCGTTCCAAAAGTTCGTATTCTCCGCTTCTACCGTCACGCCCATATCTTCGCTTCGAACTAGCATCACCGTGCCGCCGGTGTAATGGGCGGCAGCAAAATCAATACTTTCCTGCCGTTCCTCTGTAATACTGATAGAGCCGGAGGCAATATCCACTCTACCGCTGGTCAGCATAGGGACCAGAGCGTTAAAAGCTCCCTGCGTAATTTCCAGCTCCATTCCCAGCTCTTTGGCAATCAGGTAAACCAGCTCCACCTCATAGCCCAGAGACTGGCCGTTTCCGCCTACATAGCTCATAGGTTCCAGTGTAGAATCATGGAAATAACGCAGAGTACCGTTGGGCGTATCATACTCCCCTATATGAATTACCTTTTGACTTTCATCTGCACTGAACCATTTTTTCTGTAAAGCTTCCAGCGTTCCATCTGCCTCATATTGCTTTATAATGGAGCTGACCCGGTCTGTTAACGGGCTGTTTTTTTCCAGAGCAAGGCCATAGCTGTCTGGCGCCACTGTTTCCGGAAAAATTGCAAGATCGGGCTGCCGGGCGACAGCCAGCTGGGCAATGGGCTTATCTGTCACAATCGCATCCAGGGCCCCCGTCTGCAGGGCCAGTAGTTGGGAAGAAAAGTCGTCATAATAGTTGTAATGAACGCCGCTGACTATATTCCCCAAAATCTGGTCATGAATTGTGCCTGTAACCGCCCCAACTTCAGTTCCGGCAAAATCCTGCAGCGTTTGAAAACGAGCCTGGCTCTGGCCGCTCCCTGCCACAACGGCCACAATGCCGCCGGTATAATCCGGATCGGAAAAATACATACTTTCCGCCCGTTCCTCCGTCATTGTAAAGCCGGCGGCGCCCAGGTCGTATTTCCCGGTTTCAATGCCGGAAATAAAGGACGTCACTTCCGTATTATGTATATTAAGTCCATAACCGTATTCCTGGCAGAAACGAATGATAATATCCACATCATAGCCTACCGTCCGGTTATTTTTTACGTAGGCAAACGGGGCGCTGCCAATTTTTGCGGCAAAGTCTACGGTACCGTTTTGGGCAGGCAATTCTGTCCAATCCGCAACGGTTTTCAGATTTTCATCTGCGCCAAACCAGATTGTTTCAATTTCATCCAGCGTACCATCCGCTTTACATTTTGCCAAAAATTCGTTTATTTGATCCCGCAGCCGGGCGCCATCTTCATCTTTTGGAAACGCAAAGGCGTAACCGTCTTCGGTCAGATAGTCCGCAAGATAGGTAATTCCCTCATTTTCCTGGCAAAGTACCCGCGCCATGGGTTCATCCATTAAAAATGCGGAAATTTTTCCCTGCTGGACTGCCATGGCCATATCTGCGTAGGTGCTGTAATATTCTTTTTTCGCATCATGAATAAATTGATCTGTATATTGGTCAAAAATGGAGCCGGTCATTACCCCAATGCTTTTTCCATCCAGTTGACGGATATTGGTGATCTGTTTCTGTTGTTCTCCGGCACAGCTGCCAAGTAGCAGGCTCAACAGGCTTGCAATGCAGATGAGAGCTGCCGATATTCTTAATTTGGTGTAATTCACGCTGGCCACTCCTTCTTCAAGATTTTTAATCCAGAATTCCCGATTGGCTGACGGTTGGAGCCAGCTCCGACTACAGACAGGAAATACAGCGGAAAGGCATAAAGAATTGCGGAATCACACTTCCTGCAATGGCAAACACAACGGCTTTTCACAAAAGCACGGAGAACGCGTTTGTCGTTATCGCCGTACCCGTCCCGCAGTGGCATTTGTCTTTTCTTCATCTGTGTTTATTCTCCTTTCTGGTTTTTTCGCAGCAGTATGCGGTCAGTCTCCCGCCTGAGCGCCAGCAGCATTTTTAATTCTTCTCCGGTCAGCTCCAGTCCGGCTCTCTGAAACAGTTCCAACACCCTTTGAATGTATTCCTCCTCCGTCAGGCGGGGAAACTGCTCAGCCAGTTCCGCTATCCCGTCCCGGAGTTTCTGATTGGTATCCAACGCCCAATTAAAGCGGGCGGCGTCTTCAAAATGCAGGCTTTGGTTTTTCTTTTTTCTGTGAAACCACTTCATAACCCATCGCCTTCCCTGATTTATTCTGTCCTATGCCTTTTGTTACCACTATAAATAAAAAAAACAGAAAAAGTGCATCTCTTGCGTGAAATGTCGCTTTTTCTGCGTGAAATGTATTTTTATTCTATTCTTTGGTTTGCACCTCTGAAAAACATACGGCAAAGCCATACGCAATTTCATTGTTGCAGCCATTTTATTTGGACATGCATCTTTTCAAAACTGTGTTTCTGTACAATATTTTTTACAGCTATATTTCGATAAAAAACTAATTATACATCTTTAAAGTGATAGAATGAGAACAGTTTTTCACAGCAAATTTACTGATATATTTGGAACACTTTTCATCCCATGGATTATGAGAGCTGAAACCTTTAGAAATATAAAAAATCAGATTGTCTGATGATTCTAATTTGGCCGTGCTTTGTCAAAAACACGAAAAAGAGTTTTTGCTATGCAGTCTGGGTTCTCAAGCAGATGTTTCCAAATATAGCGGCGTCAATTATAGTATTAAAACAATTTACCGATTATACTATTTAAAAACCATAACAATTAACTTTATGGAAGCAGAGCGGCCGGGCAGGCTTTAAATATTGTGAAAACCGGGGAGAAACGTATTGTGCTGCATTTTAATCAAGGTACCATTTACAGCATATTGTGCGCTGTATTACCGTGTGTGATCTATTTTATGGTAAAAAGAAAAAACAAAAATAAACTTTCTTGGTTATTCGTATGGATTTTTGTTTTATATATCTGGCAAATATATGACCTGACCGGTGTAGGTGGACTTAGCGACATCCTATATGCACCACAAGGCGGAATAAACGAATCTATTATCCAAGCAAAAATAAATCTTATTCCTTTTGACACAATTGAAAGAAGTTTTTATTTAAATATTTTAATGCTTGTTCCTTTTGGTTTTCTCGCCCCTTTTATTTGGAAAAACTTTCGCAAAATTTATAAAACGGTCTTATTGGGCGCAGGTTTTTCATTGTTAATAGAATTATCACAATTGATTACTACCCGGACTTCCGATATAAACGACGTAATCGCAAATACCATGGGCGCTTTCATTGGTTATAGTATTTGGAAAGTATTTTCTTTATGCTGCGGAAGGCGTTTAAAAAAGCCGATCGACAGTAAATGGGATTTAATCTGGTATATACTTCTAAGCTTTTCAGGTATGTTCTTTTTATATTATCCATTTTGGTTTTCAAGAGCTATCGCCCCGCTTATCTGGGGATAACACCAAAATGTATTTCAAAATAGAAAAAGTCGTCGCGAACTATGTATCGTTCGCGACGACGTGGGTTTGGGTTACTAAAAAGATGTCCGGCATGAGCGCGGGCGAAAAACAAAACGCACCCCACCTAGTGAGGTGCGCGATGTGTGCGCAGGCTTTGCCTGCTGTCTTTAGGGAACAAAATAGATGCGGCTCACTTAAAGTGGGTTAAATCGTTCTATCGGTTACCTCAACCTTTGTTATAATATCGCGCAGTCGTTCGCCGTCAATCATATATTCTAAAACTTCATCGACATCTTTACACCATTTTTCTGTTTTTTGCTGGTTGTCTACAAATTTTTCGCAAATTAACATTTGCATCCCGGACTCGGATGTGCGTTTTAATTTAGGGAAAATTCCAAATACTCTGTCATTATATTCAAATTCAATTTCTCCGCCACTGTTTACACACCACTTAAAATCACTAATCGTTTTAAATCGATTATCTTCCAAACTGTTTTTTTCTATAATCTTTGACATAAATTTCACCTCATATGCTTTAAATTCCGGTGCGCCATCTGGATAGTTAATTGGCGGTCCGGGTTTTGGATATCCGTTACTCCAATCTATATCATGGTCATGTGGGTCTGTATGAGCCCTTGGATTATCATGATCTGTATGGTGCCGCTCTTTTGTTGCTCTGCCATCTTCACCAATTTTTGTTTCTCTATCATATCCGCCTCTTTTTCCATCTGTTCTGCTTTTATTAATATCTCCGGGCTCACCCAAAAATCTTTCATCTTCGGGCCTACTCGGCCGCCACTTCCCACCATAAGCACTCCCCATGCCTTTTATCTCGTAATCGGATAGTATATGCCCAGTCGATTTTATAATGATATCACAATCTTCCGGCCACGGCTCTGCTCCGCAGATATATTTTGCGTATTTAGACGGAACGTATGGATCATCATTCATATACCGCCATGAACTCAGTTCATAATCAACAAATACAATATTCCCTTGCATTTCAGGAAACGGCTCATTGTAGCAAATAATTCGTTCCGGCTCAATTTGCCGCAGCATTTCATTGTAGCCTTTTAGAAAAAACTCTTTTTGATCGCTGTGATTATTGTGTGCCGACACCATGTAGGTTGAAACTGCGACTGTAGACCCTTTCTCAATCCCGTCAAAACAAAACTCAAAGGTGTTTTCTTCTCCCCAACTGACGGAGGGGATAACCCTTATCCCTTTTGAAGCGTAATATGCTCCACACCAGCGGTTACGAAAGGTATTGAAAAGCTGCATAACCGGTGCCATTTCAGTGTACATACTAAAATCCGGCGACAATACCGCCCGGTAGCGTTTTAGTTTCTCTAAGTCTGCGTCAGGGTTCTTCCATACACGTTCAAATTTGTAATCGTAAAGAAAGAAATGCACCATGCGGTTGAGGTGATTATCGCTTTCAAGCTTGGCTTTGTCAAAGCCGATCAGCCTTAAATCGGTAAAATCATCTTCTTTTGATTGAAACCTCGGGATAATTGGAACTTGCAATTTTCCCTTGCCTTTGAATTGGTTTCGCAGCAAAAATGGACTTGTATGATACTTGTAGTTTTCTTCTGTCATTATAACACATCTCCTATTGAATGATAAGAACAAAAAGTCCTTTCACTAATAGGCTGAAAACAAGCAAAGGTTGCACAAAAATAGGCAACTATTTTTAAATGTTCACAAATTATTTACAAATGCAGTTTGTACAACCAGTCGAAAGGCGTCGAACCTAACTTGATTCGACGCCTTTCGATAAATGGAGCGGACAACGGGAATCGAACCCGCTTCCTCAGCTTGGGAAGCTGATGTTCTACCAGTGAACTATGTCCGCATAAAACCTCTTAAAAAACGGAACCAAAATCAACGCTGTGCACCCTGTACAGCGTTACTTTGGTTTTGATACGAAAAGCAAACCTTAACGTACAAAGGCTGTGCGCTAAGGTATAAAACAATTTGGTGGAGGCAGAGGGACTCGAACCCACGACCTTTGCGATGTGAACGCAACGCTCTAACCAGCTGAGCCATGCCTCCATATTTCCCCGCGGCAGGCGCCGCGGTGCTTTGGCTGGGCTAGCTGGATTCGAACCAGCGAGTGACGGAGTCAAAGTCCGTTGCCTTACCGCTTGGCTATAGCCCATTAATTGGAAAGGCTTTCCGCCAACCCGTAATATTATGACACAAAGCATAAAGCTTTTATACGGCGCGCTGCGCAGGCCTTTTTTCTGCCTGCGCAGGCCTTTTTTCTGCCTGCGCACGCCCCCTTCGGCCGGCATTGCCGCCAGTGTAAATTACAAATGGTGATCCATCGGAGATTCGAACTCCGGACACCTTGATTAAAAGTCAAGTGCTCTGCCAAC